>NZ_JBHTUY010000013.1:0-113702 GCF_042793335.1 Isoptericola sp. NPDC056573 | reverse complement strand
GCCGCCCCCCCCTGGGGGGGGGCCGCCCTTCGAACTACCTCGGCGAGTCTCGAGCTACCTCGGCGTCGGGGTCTCGAGGTCGAAGCCGGGGTCGACGTCGACGATCTCCAGCAGCTCGCCGATGCGGGTGACCTCGAGGAGGAACCGGACGGTGGGCGGCGCGCGCAGCACCCGGACGCGGTGCGGGCTGCGCGACGCGAGGCGTGCGAGGAACGCCACACCCGAGGAATCCATGAAGGTGACGTGGTGGGCGTCGATCTCGACGGGGAGGCCGGAGCCCTCGGCGTCGGAGATGGCCTCGCCCAGCTCGGCTCCGATGTCGGCGTCGATCTCGCCGGACAGCACGACACGGGCGCGGGACGCACCCACGATGACGTGCACGCTCGCGGGGTCTCCCAGCTCAGGCACCGCGTCTGCCTCCTTCACGTCTGCACGCCGCAGGTCACGTGGGGTCGTGTTCGATCCGTCGTGCACGGTGCTCCTTCCACGCGCCGGGGCGTTCACCTCGAGTCTCGGCGGACACCAATCTACGGTTGAATGACCAGCAAGAACACCAACCAGGGCGGGGAATCTCGGCAGTGGAGGCATTATGACCGAATCATCCGGTCCTGTGCCGCCCCTCCCGGAGGGATTCCTCGACGCTGCCATCGCGGCTGCCGTCATCCCGGCGTTCGTCACCGGTGCCTGGGAGGCCGGGATGCCGGTCCTGTGGATCAACGACGCCTTCGCGCGGGAGTCCGGGATCGGCGTCAACGACCTCGCCGTGCTCGGCAAGCACCCCCTGCTGGAGCTCGTGGACGACGACGCCGAGCGCGAGCGCAGCCAGGGCGACCTGCGCGCCGGGCGTCCCACGACGCGGATGGTCAGCGGCCGGCTGCTCGACAGCCGCGCCACGTGGTGGCAGGTGACGATGTCCCCCGTGCCGGACGCCGACGGGGTGGTGCGGCGCTGGCTCGGCACCGCCACCGACGTGTCGACGCACGTGGAGCGTCAGGCCGCCCAGCTCGCCTCGCTCGAGGTGGAGCGCCGCGAGCGGGCCGACCTCGACCTCATCGCGCAGACCACGGAGCTGCTGGGCGACCTGGAGTACCCCTACGCGCTGCGCGACATCGCCGACCTGCTGCGCGCGCTCGTGCCCTGGGCCGGCTTCTACGTGAACGACGACGGGCTCGTCTTCGCTGACGGCGTCGACGTCGCGTCGCCGCCGAGCGGCCGCGGCCGACGGCACGCGCGGTACGTGCCCGAGCTGCCCGACGACGTCTCCGGGGAGCGGCCGGACCCGCCCACCGACGGCGGTGCCGCCCGCGAGCCGGTCCGGGACGAGGTGCAGGACCTGCTCGAGGGCGTCGTCGAGGGGCCCGTGATGCTCCGCCTGGGCGCGGGCTTCCCGGCGCACTCCGCGTCGGGGTGGCTGCGCCGCGACCTGCTGCGGCGTGTCGTGGAGGAGACCGGGGCGCTGCCGCGCGCGGTCGTCGTGCACGCGGTGGCGGGGCGCCGCCGCGTGCTGGGGCTGCTGGCGACGTGGCACGGCGTGGGGGTGGCGCCCGACGGCACCGTCACCGAGGAGGTCCGGCCCGGTCCGGGCGAGCCGCAGCACGTGCACACCGTGATCGAGGTGGTGGCGCGCCGGGCCGGCACCGCCATCGACAACGCGCGCCTGTACGCGCGCGAGCACCGGCTCGCCGAGGCGCTGCAGCGCGCGATGCTGCCCGAGCAGGCCGACGTGTCCGGGCTCGACGTGTGGACCTACTACGCGCCCAACGCCGAGCACGCCCAGGTGGGTGGCGACTGGTACGACGTGCTGCAGATCAACGAGGGCACCGTCGGGCTCGTGGTCGGCGACGTCGTCGGGCACGACGTCGAGGCCGCGGCGGCGATGGGGCAGCTGCGGTCCGTGGTGCGCTCGTACGCGTTCGAGCTCGCCACGCCGGGGATCGTCGTCGACCGGGTGGACCAGCTCGTCACGGGGATGCGCATCCCGCGGTCGGCGTCGATGGTCTACGCCACCCTCAAGCACCAGCAGGACGGCGACGTCTGGACCGTGCAGTACACGCGCGCCGGCCACCTGCCGCCGCTGCTGCTGCGCGACGGCACGGTCACCCAGCTCGCGGGCGGGGCCGGCTCCCTCGTGGGCTTCGGGTCGAAGCCGCGCACCACCGGGCAGGCCGAGCTGCGGCGCGGCGACGTGCTCCTCTTCTACACGGACGGCCTCATCGAGCGCCGGGACCGGTCGCTCAAGGTCGGTCTCGACGCGCTCGTCGAGACGTCGGGGCGCATCACCGCCCGCGACGCCGCGGGGGTGGGGGAGGAGCTGCTCTCGCGCCTCGCCGACGCTCCCGAGGACGACGTCGCGCTCGTCGTCGTGCGCGTGCCCGACCCGGTGGCCGACGCGCAGGTCCAGCCGCTCAGCCCGCGCTCGCGGCGGTGGCTGCTGCCCAGCGAGCCCGCGTCCATCGGCCGGGCCCGGCACGCCGTGCTGCGCACCTGCCAGGCGTGGGGGCTGCCGGAGTCGGCGTCGGCCGAGCTCGTCGTCTCCGAGCTGGTCGCCAACGGCGTGCTGCACGGCTGGGGCAACATCGCGCTGCGCCTCTTCGACACCGGCGACGGGCTGCGCATCGAGGTCGAGGACTCCAACCCCGCGCCGCCCGTCACGACCGACGGCCACCCCAACCGCGTCGGCGGCTTCGGGATGCAGATCGTCGAGCGGCTCGCCGACTGGGGCTGGCGGCCCGCCGGCTCCGGCAAGCTCGTGTGGGCCAAGCTGCACGCGACCGCCGTCGGCTGACCACGTCCGGAAGCCCCGGCGAGCTCACCCGACGAGCTCACCCGACGAGGGCGCGGACCTCCTCGGGCGAGCTGCCGGAGTCGCGCAGGAACTGCGCGCAGCGCTCCGCCTCGTCGGACTCGCCGATCTGCGCGGCCGCCTCGGACAGCGCGGCGAGCGCGCGGAGGAACCCCTGGTTGGGCTCGTGGTCGGCGGGGATCGGGCCCTGGCCGCGCCAGCCGGCGCGACGCAGCGCGTCGAGGCCGCGGTGGTAGCCGGTGCGCGCGTACGCGTACGCCGTCACGGACCGGGCGGCGGTGGGCGCGTCGCCCGCGGCGTCGAGCGTGGCCTCGGCCAGCACCGCCCAGGCGAGCGACGACGCGGGGTGGTCGGCGGCGAGCCGGGCCGGGTCCTCCCCGGCATCGAGGCCGTCGCGCACCTGGGGGTGTTCGTCGGGCAGGAGGGTCGGGGGCGGGCCGGCGAGCAGGTCACGCGCGGAGGAGGTCATGAGCCCCATTCTGGCCCGGCCGCGGCCCGGTTCACAGATCGGCGCCTCGGGCGTCGCGCGCGGCCGGTCGCGGGTACGCTCGCTCCATGATCGAGATCGCGACGTCTTCGACGACGACGACGCTCGTGATCGCCGGTGACCTCGACCTCGCGGAGCGCGACCAGTTCCCGGAGATCGCCACCCGCGTGGTCGGGCTGCGGCGGCAGCTGCTGGTGATCGACATGTGCCGCGTCACGTTCATGGACTCGACCGGGGCAGCGTTCCTCATCTCCCTCGCCGACGCCGGGCGCAAGCGTGGCGGCGCCACGGTGCTGCGCGGCGCGGACGAGCGCGACCTGTTCGTGCTGGAGGTGTGCGGGGCCCTCGACCTGTTCCGCATCGACCGCGACCACCGCTGCGAGTCGGCTCCCGCGCCGTCGACCCCCGCGACGCATCACCCCGCGGGCTGAGCGCGCCGGACCGACGGGCAGGTCACGGGCGGGTAAACTCGGGCGCGGCCCGGACCAGGAGGCCCGCCTCCTCAGGTGACGTGGGTGAACACGCCGGGCCTCGTCGACGCGAGGAGATTTCATGCCAGCCGTGGTGCTCGTCGGTGCCCAGTGGGGCGATGAGGGCAAGGGGAAGGCCACGGACCTGCTCGGGTCCCGGGTCGACTACGTCGTGAAGTTCAACGGCGGCAACAACGCGGGTCACACCGTCGTCATCGGCGACGAGAAGTACGCGCTGCACCTGCTGCCCTCCGGCATCCTGTCGCCCGGCGTCGTCCCCGTCATCGGCAACGGCGTGGTCGTCGACATCGACGTGCTGTTCGAGGAGCTCGACGACCTGATCGCGCGGGGCGTGGACGTCTCCCGCCTGCTGGTCTCGAGCCAGGCGCACGTCATCGCCGGCTACCACCGCACGCTCGACAAGGTCACCGAGCGCTTCCTCGGCAAGCGCCGCATCGGGACCACGGGCCGCGGCATCGGGCCGGCGTACGCCGACAAGATCAACCGCGTCGGCATCCGCATCGCCGACCTGTTCGACCCCAAGATCCTGCGGGAGAAGGTCGAGGGCTCCCTCGACCAGAAGAACCACCTGCTGGTGAAGGTCTACAACCGCCGTGCCGTCGACATCGACGAGACGGTCGACGAGCTGCTCGCGCACGCCGAGCGCCTGCGCCCGATGGTCGCGAACACGCCGCTCGTGCTCAACGAGGCGCTCGACCAGGGCAAGAACGTGCTGTTCGAGGCCGGCCAGGCCACCATGCTCGACATCGACCACGGCACGTACCCGTTCGTCACGTCGTCGAGCGCCACGGCCGGCGGCGCGGTGACCGGCTCCGGCATCGGGCCCACCCGGGTGGACTCCGTCATCGGCGTCATCAAGGCGTACACGACGCGGGTCGGCGAGGGCCCGTTCCCCACCGAGCTGTTCGACGACATGGGCGAGTACCTGCTCAAGACGGGCGGCGAGTACGGCGTCACGACCGGCCGTGCGCGCCGCTGCGGCTGGTACGACTCCGTCATCGCGCGCTACGCGTCGCGCATCAACGGCCTCACGGACCTCGTGGTGACCAAGCTGGACGTGCTCACGGGCCTGGAGAAGGTGCCGGTCTGCGTGGCCTACGACGTGGACGGCACCCGGTACGACGAGATGCCCGACGACCAGTCGGCGTTCCACCACGCGAAGCCGATCTACGAGGAGATGCCGGGCTGGTGGGAGGACATCTCCGGTGCCCGCACCATCGAGGACCTGCCCGCCAACGCGCAGGCGTACCTCGCGCGCCTGGAGGAGCTGTCCGGCTGCCGCATCTCCGCGGTGGGCGTCGGCCCGCGGCGCGACGAGATCATCCCGGTGCACGACCTGATCCACGCGCGGGCATGACGGCGACGGGCCAGGTCGTCGACGCGCTCGCCCCCACGGGGGTGCTGCGTGCGGTGGTCAACCTCGGCAACCCGGTGCTCGCGCAGGGCACCCGGCACGACCCGTCCGGGGTGACCGTCGACCTCGCCCGCGAGCTGGCCCGGCGCCTCGGCGTCGAGGGCGTGCTGGAGTGCGTCGACGCCGCGCGGCACTCGTTCGCGGCCGTGGCCGACGGGCGGGCCGACGTCGGCTTCCTCGCCGTGGAGCCGGAGCGGGCCGAGCAGGTCGCGTTCACCACGCCGTACGTGCTGATCGAGGGCGTGTTCGCCGTTCCCGAGGGCTCGCCCGTCCGCACGGCCGACGACGTCGACCGGCCGGGCGTGCGCGTCGGGGTGAAGGAGGGCTCCGCGTACGACCTGTTCCTCAGCCGCACCCTGACCCGGGCCGAGGTGGTGCGCGGCGCCGACGGCACGGTCGCGTTCGAGGAGCACGGCCTGGAGGTGGCGGCCGGCATCCGGCAGCCGCTGACCCGGTACGTCGCCGAGCACCCCGGCCTGCGCGTCGTCGAGCCGCGGTTCACCGAGATCCGGCAGGCCGTCGCCACCGGTCGCGACCGCGACCCCGTCGCCGTGACCTGGCTGCGCGACGCCGTCGCCGAGCTCACGGCCGACGGCTTCGTGGCGGAGGCGCTCGCCCGGTCGGGGCAGGACGCCACCGTGCCCGGGGGAACAACGGCCTGACCTGGCGGGTTGTCCCGTCATGACGACGACGGGGACGACCGAGACGGACGACCAGCGGGCCCTGCTCGCCCTGGTGGCGGAGGGCAACAAGGGGGTCCTCACGACCCTGCGGAGGGCCGGCCGGCCCCAGCTGTCCAACGTGCTCTACGCGTGGGACGAGGAGACGCGGACGGCGCGCGTGTCCGTCACCGCGGACCGCGCCAAGACCCGCAACGCGGCGCGCGACCCCCGCGTGTCGCTGCACGTGAGCGCCCCGGACTTCTGGAGCTACGCCGTCCTCGACGGCACGGCGGAGCTGAGCGACGTGGCGACCGACGTCCACGACGCCGCCGCCGACGAGCTCGTCGAGACCTTCCGCGTCGCGGCCCGGCAGGAGCACCCCGACTGGGAGGAGTTCCGGCGGGCGATGGTGGCCGACCGGCGCCAGGTGCTGCGCCTGCGCGTCGACCGCGTCTACGGGATGGCTCGCCTGCCGCAGCCCTGAGCGGACCGGCGCGGTCGCGGGCCCCGGGGCGGCCGCCGCGGACGCCGCGACCCTCCCGCCGCGAGGGTCGTTAGCATGGTCGCCCGTGAAGATCCTCGTCGTCGGGACCGGTGCCCGCGAGCACGCCATCGTCCACGCCCTCGCGTCCGAGGCCGCCGAGGGCGCGCAGCCGGCGCACGAGCTGCACGCCGCCCCCGGCAACCCGGGCATGGCCGCGCAGGCCGACCTCCACCCGGTGGACGCGAACGACGGCCGTGCCGTCGCCGCCCTCGCCCGCACGCTCGGCGTCGACCTGGTCGTCGTCGGGCCCGAGGCACCCCTGGTGGCAGGGGTCGCCGACGCCGTCCGGGAGGCCGGGATCCCCGTCTTCGGGCCGTCGGCCGAGGCCGCCCGGCTCGAGGGGTCGAAGGCGTTCGCGAAGGACGTCATGGCCGCCGCGGCCGTCCCGACGGCGATGGCCCACGTGTGCACCACGGTGGAGCAGGTCGCCGACGCGCTCGACGCCTTCGGCGCCCCCTACGTCGTCAAGGACGACGGTCTCGCCGCCGGCAAGGGCGTGGTCGTGACCTCCGACCGCGACGCCGCCCTCGCGCACGCCCGCGAGGCGCTCGATACGCGCGGCGACGAGGGCCGCGTGGTGATCGAGGAGTACCTCGACGGGCCCGAGGTGTCGCTGTTCTGCCTGTGCGACGGCGCCAGCGTGGTGCCGATGGTGCCCGCGCAGGACTTCAAGCGCGTCGGCGACGACGACGCCGGCCCGAACACCGGTGGCATGGGCGCGTACACGCCGCTCGACTGGGTGCCGTCCGGCCTGGTCGCCGAGGTGGTGGACCGCATCGCGCAGCCCACCGTGGACGAGATGGCCCGCCGCGGCACCCCGTTCTCCGGCGTCCTCTACGTGGGGCTGGCGCTGACCAGCCGCGGCACTCGCGTCGTGGAGTTCAACGCCCGCTTCGGCGACCCGGAGATCCAGGCCGTCCTCGCGCGACTGCGCACCCCGCTGTCCGGCGTGCTGCTCGCCGCCGCCACCGGCCGCCTCGACGCCATCGAGCCGCTGCGCTGGTCGGACGACGCCGTGGTCAACGTCGTCGTCGCCTCCCAGGGCTACCCCGAGTCGCCGCGCAAGGGCGACCCGATCACCGGCATCGCCGACGCCGAGGCGCTGGACGACGTGCACGTGCTGCACGCCGGCACCGCCGTCGTCGACGGCGCGCTGGTGTCCGCCGGCGGGCGCGTGCTGTCCGTCGTCGGCCGTGGCGCGGACCTCGCCGCCGCACGGGCGGCGTCCTATGCCGGGGTCGAGAAGATCGCGCTGGACGGCTCCCACCACCGCAGCGACATCGCGCTGAAGGCCGAGCGGGGCGAGGTCGCCGTCCCCTGACGCTGGTCTGTTCGGCAGGAGGTCGATCTCTTCGGCACCGACCCATGCCGAAGAGATCGACCTCATACCGAACAGATCGGACGGGTGTGGTGGGTCAGCCGGTCAGCCGACGAGCAGCTCGTCCCGCACGTCGCGCACCTCGCGAGCGCTGAGGCCGAGGCCCTGGCGGAGGTACCGGTCGAACGAGCGGTACTCGTCGTGCACCTCGTCGAACCCGGCGGCCAGGTACTCCGGCCGCACGTCGAGCAGCGGCCGGTAGATCGCGGCCTGCTCGGCTGGCATCGATGCGAGCGCGGCGGCGTTCGCCTCGGCGCGGTAGTCGTTGCTCAGCAGGTAGTCGTCCTCGACGACGTCGCGCGGCACGCCCGCCGTGGTGAGCAGGGCGGCCGCCGCCCAGCCCGTGCGGTCCTTGCCCGCGGTGCAGTGGAACAGCACCGCGCCGTCGTCCGCGACCGCGTCGAACAACGTCGCGTACGCGGCCCGGCCCGTGTCGCTGGAGACCATGGAGCGCTCCCCGTCGACCATCATCTGCGCGGCCGCGGCCGGTGACGACAGGTCCGGGATCGTCGCGGTGCCGCCGCCGAGCACGTCAGCCACCTCGTACCGGGCGCCGTCGGGCACGCGGTCGGGTGCGGTGGCGCGCTCCGACCTCGTGCGCAGGTCGACGACGGTGCGCACGTCGAGTCCCTCGAGGGTGTCGAGGTCCGCCTCGCTCAGCCGGTCGAGGGCGTCGGACCGGTAGGCCTCGCCCATGGCGACCCAGTCGCCGTCGGTGGTGCGGTAGCCGCCCAGGTCGCGGAGGTTCACCGTGCCGTCGAGCCGCACCAGGCGGTCGGCGATCGTCAGGCCCGCGCCGCGGTCGGGGACGAGCCGGAACCAGCGGCGGTCGGCGTCGGACAGGTCGGTGACCGTCACCGTCCCGGAGGACCCGCCGCGCGCCACGACGTGGCGCGTGTCGATGCGGTCCCGGTCGGTGCCCGCGTAGAGGCGCACGTCGCCGGCTCCGCGCGGCGCCGACCAGGTGACGGTGAACGAACCGTCGTCGTGGGTCGTCACCGTCGCCGCGGTGAAGGGGATGTGCCCCGTGGCGGCGCCGTGCTGAGGGGCGGACGGGTGTCCGGCCGCCGCGTGGGGCGGGCGCGGGGCCGCGACGGACGCGGCGGCGGGAGCGGCGACGAGGGCCGCGACGAGCAGGGCGGCGGTGTGCCGGGTGCGGAGTCTCATGGGCTGCACGGTGGACGCCGCCGGCGAACGGGCGGTGAACGGACGGGGCTGTCCGGTAGGGGACCCGATGAACTCCGCGCGGCGGGACCGCGGACGCGTGCGGCCCGGCCCGACGCCGGATGCGAGACTGAGCATCGTGACCGAGACGCACGATGTCGACCAGCCCGGTGCCGACCAGGACGACGCCTTCGCCGGGGGACCGCTCGACCTGCCGGGGTGGCGCCACGTCTACTCCGGCAAGGTGCGCGACCTGTACGCGCCGGACCTGCCCGCCCTGGGCGGCGTGCACCCGCTGGGCGACGTCGTCCTCGTGGTCGCCTCGGACCGCCTCTCGGCGCACGACCACGTGCTCACCCCCGGCATCCCCGACAAGGGCGTGGTGCTCACCCAGCTGAGCCTGTGGTGGTTCGAGCAGCTCGCCGACGTGGTGGACAACCACGTCGTGTCCACCGAGGCGAGCGCCGAGCCGGGCGACGGCCTGGTGCCCGACGTCGTCGCGGGCCGCGCGATGATCTGCCGCCGGCTGGAGATGTTCCCCGTCGAGTGCGTGGCCCGCGGCTACCTCACCGGCTCCGGCCTGGCCGAGTACCGTGCGTCCGGCGAGGTCACGGGCATCCCGCTGCCGGCCGGCCTGGTCGACGGGTCGCGCCTGCCGGAGCCGATCTTCACCCCCGCGACGAAGGCCGAGGTGGGGGAGCACGACGAGAACGTGCCGTTCGAGGAGGTGGCGCGCCGGATCGGCGACGACGCCGCCACGCGCCTGCGGGACCTCACCCTCGCCGTCTACGCCCGCGCCGAGGAGATCGCGCGCGAGCGCGGCGTGATCCTCGCGGACACCAAGCTGGAGTTCGGCGTCGACCCGGCGACCGGGGCCACGGTGCTCGGCGACGAGGTGCTCACGCCCGACTCGTCGCGGTTCTGGCCCGCGGACGAGTGGGAGCCGGGCCGTGCCCAGCCGAGCTTCGACAAGCAGATCGTGCGCGACTGGCTGACGTCGCCGGCCTCCGGCTGGGACCGGGCGTCCGACGTGCCGCCGCCCGTGCTGCCGCCCGAGGTGGTCGAGCGCACCCGCGACCGGTACCTCGAGGCGTACGAGCGGCTGACGGGGGCGCCCCTGCGCTGAGGGCGCCCCCGCGTGCCGGCGGGCCGGCAGGTCAGAGGCCGGAGCCCTGGACGCTGGCCTCGAGCGGCGAGCCGTCCGGGTTCTGCGCCCAGCACATGAGGCGCCGGTCGCCGAACGCCCACGACGCCTGGGTGGGGTAGAGGTACATCATGTCGAGGCTGGACGCGTCGTAGTCCGTGCCGACGTACGCGGCGAACTCCTCGAAGCAGAAGTCCTCCGTGGTGGCGACCACGGAGGACTCGCCCGGGTACTCGGCGTCCGTGAGCTCGTCGACGCCCACCATCTCCGCCCCGTGCGCCGACGCGCAGTCGGTCGCGACGATGCCGGTGAGGTCGGTGGCGTCGTCCGGCAGCTCGAAGCAGTCGCCCAGGTCGAGGTTCGCGCCCGTGCGGTCGGCGTAGGACTCCTCGAAGCCCTGGCTGAACCCCTCCTGGACCTCGTCGTTCGTCGCGAGCAGGGCGAGCAGCCCGACCACCAGGAGCCAGCCGAGGATCCCCAGGGCACCGAGCACGACGCCGGCGATCGCCATGCCGCGGCCGCTCTGTCCCGTGCGCCGGGTGCGCCGCATCCCCGCGATGCCGAGCCCGAGCGCCACGGGGCTGATGCCGAGGATGCCCGTGATCAGCGCGGCGATCGAGAACCCGTCCGTCCCGGGCGCCGGCTGCCCGTACGGGGACGGCGCGCCGTACGGCGCGGGCTGGTCGTACGGCGTCGGCCGGCCCCCGTACGGGGCCTGCTGGTCGTACGGCGTCGCGGGGGACGGGGTGCCGGGCGCGGTGTACGGCGCGGGCGGTCCGTTCGGTGCGGTCCCGTTCGGTGCGGTCCTGTTCGGTGCGGTCCCGGTCGGGGGCGTCGCGCCCGCCTCGGGCGTGGCGTACGGGTCGGGCGTGCCGCCGGAGGGCGGAGAGGTGGGTGCGGACATGCTTCCTCGGGGTCGGTGCGATGGTGGACGACGCGGCGTCGGCGGCGCCGTCGACCGGCTGCGCTCCGCGGCGTCAGAAGGCTAGCGCGCGGGCGGTAGACTCGTCGCGGAATCCCGCCGTCGTGCTCCCGCCCCCACGCGCGCGCCTCCGTTGCGCCGCCCGTGCCGGGACCTCGGAGCCGCGGCCGCTGGACCACCCGGCCAGCTACCGGTCACGATCCAAGGAGCACCCGTGGGACGCGTCGTCGTCGAGGTCATGCCCAAGCCCGAGATCCTGGACCCCCAGGGCAAGGCCGTCGTCGGGGCGCTGCCCCGCCTCGGCTTCACCCAGTTCAGCGGGGTGCGCCAGGGCAAGCGGTTCGAGCTCGAGGTGGACGGCGACGTCACGCCCGAGGTGCTCGCCGCCGCGCAGCAGGCCGCGGAGACGCTGCTGTCCAACCCCGTCATCGAGGACGTCGTGCGCGTCGCGGACGCCGCGACCGACGCCGCCGGGACGATCACCTCCGAGGGCGTGGCCTGATGACCGCCGGCACCCTCGCGTCGGCGCGGATCGGCGTCGTCACGTTCCCCGGCACCCTCGACGACCGGGACGCGGCTCGCGCGGTCCGGCTCGCGGGCGGGGAGCCCGTGTCGCTGTGGCACGCCGACGGCGACCTCCAGGGCGTCGACGCCGTCGTCCTGCCGGGCGGGTTCTCGTACGGCGACTACCTGCGCGCCGGCGCCATCTCGCGCTTCGCGCCCGCCATGGACGCCCTGGTGGACGCGGCGAAGGGCGGCATGCCCGTGCTCGGCATCTGCAACGGTTTCCAGGTGCTGACCGAGGCGCACCTGCTGCCCGGCTCGATGGTGAAGAACGACCACCTGCACTTCGTGTGCCGCGAGCAGGTGCTGTCGGTCGAGAACGCGTCGACGGCGTGGACCAACCGGTACCGGCCCGGCCAGCACATCACCATCCCGCTGAAGAACCAGGACGGCCAGTTCGTGGCCGACGACCGCACCCTCGACGAGCTCGAGGGCGAGGGCCGCGTCGTGTTCCGCTACCAGGGCTGGAACCCGAACGGCTCCCGTCGCGACATCGCGGGCATCAGCAACGCGCGCGGCAACGTGGTCGGCCTCATGCCGCACCCGGAGCACGCCGTCGAGGCGGGCTTCGGCCCGGACGGCGAGGACGGCCCGCGCACCGGCACGGACGGCCTCGGATTCTTCACGTCGGTGCTGGCGTCGCTCGTCTCGGCATGACCGCCACCACCGTCCTCCCGTCGACCGTCGGGCCCGAGGGCCTGGCGGTCGACGTCGTGGCGTGGGACGACCCCGTCGCGGCGACCCTGCGTGCCGCCCAGGAGGCCGAGATGGCCGTGCGGTACGGCGGGGACGACGAGGCACCCACGATCGACCCGCGGACGATCGTCGTCACGCTCGTCGCGCGCCTGGACGGCCGCCCCGTCGGCACCGCCGCCGTGCGCGACGTCTCCGGCACCGACGACCGGCGCGGCCGCGGCACCACCCACCCGGCCGCGACCGGCGAGGTCAAGCGCCTGTACGTGGACGGCGACGTGCGCGGGCGCGGCGTCGCACGGCGGCTGATGGCCGAGCTCGAGCGTGCCGCCCGCCAGGTCGGCTTCCGCCGGTTCGTGCTCGAGACCGGCACCGCGCAGCCCGAGGCGATCGCGCTGTACGAGGCCATCGGCTACGAGCCGATCGAGTCGTTCGGCGACCACGCCGGGTTGGAGCAGCAGCGCTGCTACGGCAAGCGGCTCTGACGTCGAGGGCTTCGTCCTCGCGGGCTCAGCCCCCGGCGCCCGCGGACCACGCGGGCAGCTGCTGCAGGGTCCAGGCGTTGCCGTCGGGGTCGGCGAACGTGACGAACCGGCCCCACGCCTGGTCGTCCACCCCGTCGGCCTCGACGCCCACGCCGCGCAGGTGCGCCAGCGCCTCGTCCGCGTCGGGCACCACCACCTGGATCGCGTCCAGCTGCCCCGGCTGCAGCGTGCCGCCCAGGCCCGTCCCGAACGCGATCGAGCAGGCCGAGCCCGGCGGTGTCATCTGGACGAACCGCAGGTCGTCGTTCACCTGCTGGTCGTGGTCGGGGTGGAAGCCGACGCGCTCGTAGAACTCCTTCGCCCGGTCCACGTCGCTCACGGGCACGTGGATCAGCTCGATCTTCCAGTCCATCGTGTGCTCCTCGGTGCTGTGCGGCGGGACCCGGGTGGTCACGCCTGGTCGAGCAGGGGCCGTACCTCGCGGCCGAGCAGCTCGACGAACCCGGCGAGGTCGGGCTCGTCGGCGGTGGGCTGCACCGCGACGGCGGAAGCACCGGCGGCCGCCAGGCGGAGCACGGCGTCGGCGATGGCGCGGGCGTCGCCGGCCGCACCGATGCCGCTCCCGGCCTCCGCACCCCACAGCGGGAGCTCGGCGTCGAGCCGCTGCTGCGCGCCGTCGCCGGTCGCTGCGATGAGGGTGGCGTACACGCCCGGTGCGGGCCGGCCCGCGGCCTGCGCGGCCGTCCCGGCCGTCTCCGCGGCGGCACGCACGTCGTCGGGGGTGAGCGCGTTGGCGAGGATGACGCCGTCGCCCAGCTCGCCCGCCAGCGCGAGAGAGCGGGGGCCGACGCCGCCGAGCAGCAGCGGCACCTGCGGCGCGGGCCAGTCGAGGCGGACGTGGTCGAGGGTGACGTAGCGGCCCGAGACGGTCACCTCGTCGCCGGCGAGCAGGGCGCGCAGCGCCTCGGTGTGCTCGCGCAGCAGGGTGAGGGGCGACTTCGCGCGCACCCCGGCCTGGTCCATCCAGGCCTGCACGCCGTGGCCGACCGCCGGCACGAACCGGCCCGGGAACATGCGGCCGAGCGTGGCGACCTCCATCGCCGTCACCGCCGTGCTGCGCAGCGGCGCGGGCATGAGGCCGATCCCGACGCGCACTCGCTCGGTCCAGGCCAGCGCGGCGGCGGCCGACGCGACACCGCTCTGCTTGAAGCAGTCCTCCCACACCCACAGGTCGTCGAGGCCAGCGGCCTCGACGGCGGTGGCGAGCGACCGCAGGGACTCCGGCGGCATCGTCGGGACGAAGGCGACGCCGAGGTGCACGGCAGGGCGGACTTCCGGAGCGGGGGTGACGGTCATCACGCCATCGTGCCGCGGGACACCGACACCTGCCCGGGAGCCGGCCGTGGGCCGCGGCGGCCGGTCAGGCGGTCTCGTCGCGCAGGTAGGCGAGCTGCGCGACGACGGACTGCCGCGCCGCGCGCCGCACCGACGGGTCCACGTCGGCGTAGACGTGCGCGACGACGGCGTCGGCGTCCGCCGCCGGGCCGAGCGTCGCGAGCACCGACCGCACCTGGTCGAGACGCTCCAGACGGTGGGCCCGGTAGGCGCGGACCGCCGTGCCGAGGTCGTCCAGCGCGGGGCCGTGACCCGGCAGCCCGACCCGCCCGGCGCCCACGCGTTCCAGCAGGTCGAGGCTGGCGAGGTAGTCGCGCAGCGAACCGTCCGGCTCGGCGATGACGGTGGTGCCCTGCCCGAGCACCGTGTCGCCCGTGAGCACGACCGGCTCGCCGGACCCGGCGCCGTCGGGCACGGTCACGACGAACGACACCGAGTCGGCGGTGTGCCCCGGCGTCGCGAGGACGTCGACCCGGAGGCCGCTGGCGTCGATCGTCTCGCCGCCGCGCAGCGGCTCGCCGCCGTGGCAGTGCTCCGGGTCGGCGGCGCGGACCGGGGCGCCCGTGAGCGCGTGCAGGCGCGCCGAGCCGGCGGTGTGGTCCGCGTGCCGGTGCGTGACCAGCACGAGCTCCACGGGACCCGCCTCGGCCAGGGTCGCCAGGTGCCGTTCGTCGTCGGGGCCCGGGTCCACGACCACGCACGACGACGAGCCCGGCGCGCGCAGCACGTACGAGCGCGTCCCGTCCAGCGTCATCGGGCCGGGGTTGTCCGCACGGACGACGGTGACGTGGGGCATCGTGCAGGTCCTCTCTCGGTCGTGCATCAGCCGCGGCGACCGACGTGGCGGATGGGGCCCTGATACGCGGCGACGGTGGCGTCGCTGGTGAGCAGGGTCGAGCCCGTCATGATCGCCTGCGCCACCAGCATCCTGTCGAACGGGTCTCGGTGGACGGGGGGCAGGCGTGTCGCCGTCACGGCGTGGGCGCCGTCGACGGCCAGCTCCACGAAGCCGAGGGCCAGGGTGGTCGCGCGGGCGACGTGGGGGTCGAGGTCGAAGTCGGCGCGGCCCAGAGCGGACTTGATGCCGATCTCCCAGATGTTGACGGCGCTGAACCAGATCTCGGGTTCGGGGTCGGCAAGGATCTCTGCGACGTCGTCGGGCAGTCGCTCGGGGAACCCGAGCGTCCACACGAGGACGTTCGTGTCGAGGAGATACCTCACCGGGCGTCCGCCGGCTCGTCGTTCTCGAACAGGGAGGCCACCTCGTCCTGCGCCCAGTGGTCGAAGTCGTCGGGCATCGTGAACCGGCCGCGCAGCGGGCCGAGCTCTCGCCGCGGCCGGGCGGCGGGGTCGATCCCGACCAGGCGAGCGACCGGGCGGCCCGCACGCGCGATCACGACGTCCTCTCCCGCCTCGGCCTCCGCGAGGAGGCGGGAGAGATGGGTCTTGGCCTCGTGCACGTTGACGGTCTTCACGGGGGGCCTCCTGGACCAGGCTGGACTAAGTCGAGGCTAGTCCGACGTGCCCTCGGTGGCAACGGCGGCTCGGTGGTTCCGTGGCCGTCTCCCGGTGTCAGGCGGCGAGCGCCTCGGCGAGGAGCTCGAGGGTGCGGACCCGGCCGGGCGTGGCGTCCAGCGGCTCGGACTCGTAGGACCCGGCCACCGGTACCACCATGACCTCGTCCACGCCGTGCCGGGTGGCGAGGTCGCGCAGCTGGGCGGCGGCCTGGTGCGGCTCGCCGACCACCCAGCGCGACCGCATGTCCGCGACGATCTGCTCGGCCATCGGGTCCAGCGGCTCGGCGGCGGCCTGCTCGACCGTCTCCGCGCGGCCCATCGGCTTGCCGGTGCGCAGCCGCGCCATCGACCGCAGCTGCGGCAGCGCACGCTCGTGCGCCTCGACCGCGGTCGGCGCGACGACGACGTTCGCGGTGAGGAACGTCCGCGGCTCCGGGTGGTCGGGGCTCGGGCGGTAGCCGTCGCGGTACAGCGCGAGCACCTGGTCGACACCCGCGCCGGAGAAGTGGTTGGCGAACACGTACGGCAGGCCCAGCTCCGCGGCGAGGCGGGCCGAGTAGTCGCTGGAGCCGAGCAGCCACACGGTCGGGGTGCCGTCGGCGGCGGGGGTGGCGTGCACGTCGTAGAGGTTGCCGTCGCCGAGGCGCAGGGCCGCGCCGTCGGGGCTCATGAGCGACAGGATGTCGCGCACGTGCTGCGGGAACCGCTCGACGTCCGACGTCGGGCCGGACTGCCGCAGCAGCGCCGTGACGACCGGGTCGGAGCCGGGCGCGCGACCGAGGCCGAGGTCCACCCGCCCGGGCGCGAGCGCCTCCAGCGCGGCGAACTGCTCCGCCACCACGAGCGGCGCGTGGTTGGGCAGCATGACCCCGCCCGAGCCGACGCGGATGCGTTCCGTGACGGCGGCGGCCGCCGCGATCATCACCGGAGGCGTCGACGCCGCGACCGCGGGCATGTTGTGGTGCTCGGCGAACCAGTACCGCTCGAAGCCCAGCTCGTCCGCCCGGCGCACCAGCGCGAGCGAGGCGGCCAGCGCCTGGGGGCTGGACTGGCCCGTGCGGACCGGGACGAGGTCCAGCACGGACAGGCGGGGGGACGTGGGCGCGGGGGTGGGGGCGTCGGCATTCATCGCCTGGGACAACCCGCAGGAGCGCGACTCCTATTCCGTGGTGGGCGGGCGTCAGGGGAGCGGCTCGCGGAGGCCGCTCGCCCGGCGGACGGGATGTGCGACGGCGGCGCGCACGGCGTCGGCGGTGCCCACCACGCGCACGAACTCCTGCGCGCGGGTGACGGCCGTGTACAGCAGCTCGCGGGTGAGCAGGGGCGACGTCGGCGGGGGCAGCACGAGCGAGACGCGGCGGAACTGGCTGCCCTGCGCGCGGTGCACGGTCATCGCGTGCACGGTCTCGACCGGGGGCAGCCGGTGGGTGCGCACCCGCAGCGGGGCGCGCGGGTCGCCGAACACCGCGACGACCGCGACCGCCTCGTCCTGAGCGTGTGCCGGGTCGCCCTCCGCGACGAGCACGCCGGTGTCGCCGTTGTACAGGCCGACGTCGGCGTCGTTGCTCGTGACCAGCAGCGGACGGCCCACGACCCACGGCGACCCGGGGACGGCCGGGGCGAGGGTGCCGTCGGCGGTCGCCTCCTCCACCCAGGCCTCGACCTGTGCGGCCCAGCGGGCCACGCCGACCGGGCCCCGCCGGTGCGCCACCATGACGCGGTGCGCGTTGAGCGCCTCGAGGGCGCCGGCCGCGTCGCCCTCCCGCGCCGCGGCCACGAGCCGTCGGCCGGCGTCGACCGCGTCGTCGTGCAGTCCCTGCACGGCGTGCTCGTCGAGGCGCTCGGTGTCCGCCTCGACGAGCTCGACGCCACCGACCCCGGCACGCAGGACGTCGAGCACGGCGTCCGCGTCCCCGTCGCGGATGGCGGCCGCGAGCGGCAGGATCGCGGAGTCCTCGCCCTGTCGGTGCACCGTGACGAGCCGCACGACGCCGTTGGCCAGGGCCGTGTCGTCGTCCCCCGCGGGCTCGTCGGGCGGCGTGGTGGTGACGTGCGCGGCGAGGCTCCCGACCACCGGCGGCCTGGCGACGAGGTCGCCCAGCACCGCCCCGGCCTCGACCGACGCGAGCTGGTCCGGGTCGCCGACCAGCACCAGCCGCGCGTCCGGGCGCAGCGCCTCGAGCAGCCGCGCCATGAGCGACAGCGGCACCATCGAGGTCTCGTCCACCACGACGACGTCGTGCGGCAGGTGGTGGCCGGCGTGGTGCCGGAAGCGGGTCGCGCTGCGGTAGCCGAGCAGCCGGTGGACGGTCGTGGCCTCCGGTCGGCCGGTGCGCTCGCGGTCCTCGGGCGGCAGGGCGCCGACGACGTCGCGGACCGCCTCCTGCAGCCGGGCGGCCGCCTTGCCCGTCGGCGCGGCGAGCGCGACCCGCAGGGCGGGCTCCCCGGCGACGTCCTGCAGCACGGCGAGCAGCCGCGCGACCGTCGTCGTCTTGCCCGTGCCCGGCCCGCCCGTGAGCACCGTGAGCCTGCGGCCGGCGGCGTGCGCGGCCGCGAGCCGTTGCCGTACGTCGCCGGCCTCGGGGAACAGCCGGGCGAGCGCCGCGTCCAGCCGGTCGGCGCCGGTGGGCACGAGCGGCGGGGCCTGGAGCCGGGCGTCGACCAGCCGTCGCACCGTGAGCTCGTCCCTCCAGTACCGGTCGAGGTACAGCCGCCCGCCGACCCAGCGGGCCGGCCGGTCCTCGGGGCCGTCCGCGCCGACCGTCACGAGCGGGCTGGCCTCGATCGCCCGCACCCAGGCCTCGTGCTCCGGCCAGGGCGGGGGAGCGGCGGCGTCGGGACCGTCGGCGGCGTCGCCCCGGTCGGCGTCCTCGGGCAGCGCGAGCGCCGCGAGCTCGTCCGGGTCGTCGAGCCGCACGCACACCGACCCGCCCCGCAGCGCCCGGACGGCGAGCGCGACGGCGAGCAGCACCGTCGCGTCGTCCTCGCCCGTCAGCCGCCCGAGCCGCGTCGCGACGTGCACGTCCGTCGCGGCGACGAGTCCGGCCGCGTTGAACTCCCGCAGCAGCCCGGGCGCCGCGGCGGCGAGGCGGACGTCGCCGGAGGCCTCGACCGGGCCGCCCGGGAGCGTGGAGGTGTCGGTCATGCGTCGTCTCCGTCCAGCAGCGCGGACAGCGCGGGCACCAGGCCCCGCGGCGGCACCCACGACACCACGCCGTGCGGCGCGCCGTCGGGCCCCGTGGGCGTGGCCGGGCCGCACATGCCGCGCACGAACAGGTAGAGCCCGCCGCCGAGGTGCACGTCCGGGTCGTAGCCCGGCAGCCGCCACGCCAGGTAGCGGTGCAGCGCCACGAGGTAGAGCACGAGCTGCAGCGGGTAGTGGGCGTGCAGCATCGCGTCGACGGTGGCCTCGGGCCGGTAGTCGTGCGCCGTGAGCGGGGCGTCGAACGCGCCGAGGCGGTTCGTCTTGTAGTCGACGACGAGGAAGCGTGGCGCACCGTCGTCCGCGGGCACCCGCAGCACCGCGTCGATCGACCCGGTCAGGTAGCCGCGCAGGGGGCGGGCCGTGGGGTCGGCCGCCGCCAGCTCGGCGAGCACGGCGGGGTACGCGGCGAACGCGTCGTCCGCACCCAGGTAGCGGCCCAGCAGCGCCGCGATCCCGGCCAGGGTGGCGCCCTCGGCCGGGGGACCGCCCACGTCGCCGTCGCCCCCGGCGAGCGGGAGCTCGAACTCCAGCTCCGCCAGGCGGTCGCGCGGCGTGAGGTCGGCGAGCGTGCGTCCGCCCGCGAGGGGCCCGAGCGGCGTGCGTGCGACGACGCCCAGCGCGGCGGCGAGCTCGGCAGGGTCCGTGCCCGGCACCCGCGTGGTCGCCGCCGCGGCGCACCGCGCGAGCAGCTCCGCGTCGAGGTCGGGGGCCGCCGTATCGGCGTACTCCAGCACCTCGTGCACGAGGGTGCCGAAGCCCGTGCCGGCCGGCAGGCCCGACATCGGGGACGGCAGATCGGCGCCGGGCGCCTCCCCGGGTTCGCCGACGGCGCCGACGGGACGGACCGCCGTCGGCGCGGCCTCGGCCGGCTCGTCCTGCAGGCCGCCGCCCTCCGGCTCGGACTCGACTCCCCCCGTCGCGGGTTCGGCCGGGCCTGGCGCGGGCGAGAGGCCGCCCGGGCGACCGACGTGCGCCGCGGCGGTGAGCGCGGAGTACGACGCGCGCCGCCACGTCGGGTCGGGTACCCGGTCGAGGTGCGCGACGCCGAGCGTGGGCACGTCGTCCACGGGCGGGCGCCAACGCTCGGTGGACGGCGTGGCGGGCGCCTCCTCGACGGCGATCGTGCCGCCCGAGCCCTGGGCGAGGGCACCGAGCGCCGTCCGTACCGCGTCGTCGCGCATGGCCTGCTGGGGCGCGTGCGGCGCGGGCTCGCCGCCGAGCGTGCGGTCGCCCAGGACGACGCGCGTCAGGCCCGCCTTCGCGGAGTTCGCTTTCGACGGCGCCCAGTGCGCCACCACCTGGTGCCGGGCGCGGGTCAGCGCCACGTACAGCAGCCGCAGGTCCTCGCCGCCCTCCTCGCGGCGGTGGCGCTCCAGGGCGGCGTCGTACCCGAACGAGCCCGGGCCGCCCACGTGGAGGATGCGGCGCCCGTCGCCGGCGTGGAAACGCAGCACCTCGGGCTGGCGCGGCTCGAACCGGTCCCACGCGAACGGCACGTACACGACGCCGAACTCCAGGCCCTTGCTGGCGTGCACCGTGACGACCTGCACCGCCGCGGCGTCCGTCTCCAGGCGGCGGCTGCGCTCCTCGTCGTAGTCCTGGGCGGCTTCGCGGATGCGCCGCCGCAGCCATGCAGTGAGCGCGGAGGCGCCCAACCCCTCCGTGACCGCTGCGGCGTGCAGCACCTCGCCCACGTGCCGCAGGTCGGTGAGGTGGCGCTCGCCGGTGCTGGTGCGCATCAGCCGCTCCGCCAGGCCGTCGCGGGTCACCGCCTCCTGCAGCGCGGCGATCCCCCGCGACCACAGCAGCCGCGACCAGCGCCGCACCGTGTCGGCGAGCGCGTCGTGCGCGGCGTCGTCCGCCGTGGCGAGCCGCTCGGCGTCCCAGCCGACGAACGGCGTCAGCGCCAGGGCCGCGGCCCGCCCGTGAGCGCCCGGCTGCTCCAGCGCGGCGAGCAGGGTGAGCCAGTCGCGGGCCGACGGCGTCGCGAACACGCTCGACAACCCCGAGACGACGGCGGGCACCCCGCGCTTCGTCAGCTCCGACCGGACCGCCTCGGCCTGCGCGTTGGTGCGGGTGAGCACGGCGACGTCGCGCGGCTCGAGCGGTCGCCACGCGCCGGTGTCGCTGCCGTCGCCGCTCGTGTCGTCCGGGTCCACCAGCCGGTCGCGGCCCAGGCGCGCGGCGATGTCGGCCGCGACGTCCGCGGCGACGAGCTGGCGCGGCGGACCGACCGGCGGCGTCTCGCCGGGCGACATCCCGAGCGCGGCACGCGTCACCTGCCGCAGCCGCAGCGGCGCGCCGCCGTCGAAGCGCGACCCGCGGTGCGCGGCGTCCACCGGCCGCACGACGATGCGCTCGTCGCCCAGCGCCGCCCCGCCCAGCAGGGTGTCGAGGGCCCGCAGCAGCGGCTCGTCGCTGCGCCAGCTGGTGCCGAGCGTGGCGACGGCGGTCGCGTCCTGCTGTGCGTCGAGGTACGCGACGACGTCGGCGCCGCGGAAGGCGTAGATCGCCTGCTTGGGGTCGCCGATGAGCACCAGGGTGCGGTGCCCGTGGAACGCGGTGCGCAGGATCTCCCACTGCACGGGGTCGGTGTCCTGGAACTCGTCGACCATGACCACACGGAACCGGGAGCGCACCCGCTCGGCGGCGACGGGGCCGTGCACCGGGTCGGCGAGCGCGTCGCGCAGCATGACGAGCAGGTCGTCGTAGTCCAGGAGGTGCTGCGCGCGCTTGCGGCGCAGCGTCTCGTCGCGCGTCTCCTGGGCCACGGCCCGCCGCAGCGCGCCCGGTGTGGACGGGGGTGGCGTGGACGGCGCGCCCCCGCCCGGCTCGGCGGGTTCGACACAGGCCTGGTGGTCGCTGACGGCGGCCCGGCCCAGGTCGGCGGCCATCGTCGGGGTGAGTGCGGGGTGCGCCTCGCCGGAGAAGCGGCGCACGTACAGGTCGTCGGACACCTCCCGCACGAGGTCGGCGACGTCGGCGACGAACGTCGCCGCGGGGTCGACGTCGGCCGCGATGCCGAGCGACGTGAGCATCTGCTGGCAGAAGCCGTGCGTCGTCGTGATGGTCGCGGCGTCGAGCTGCGACAGGGCGGCGGCGAGCCGGGCGCGCCGGCGGTCCAGCTCCTCGCCGTCGACGTCGGCGAGCAGCGCCACGACCGGGTCGTCGCTGGAGGCAGGGTCCGGGCCGCGCAGCGCGCGCTCGGCGCTCACCAGCCGCTCGCGCACGCGGTCACGCAGCTCGGACGTGGCCGCCCGGCCGAACGTCACGAGCATGAGCTCGCGCAGCTCGGCGCGGCCCTCGGCGACGAACCGTGTGGCGAGCGCAGCGATGGTGAACGTCTTGCCCGTACCGGCGCTGGCCTCGAGCACCGTGGTGCCCTCCGGCAGCGGGCCGCAGACGTCGAAGACCGGACGGTCCGGGACGCCCGCCAGACCGCCGGTCGCGTCGGTGTCGAAGCCCGCCCCGGCCGTCATTTGGTGCCCTTCTGCTCGTGCGCCAGCAACGGGTCCCAGACGCGGCGGGCGAGCGCCCCCAGCCGCGAGGGCTCGTCGGGGAACCTGCGCCGGTCGTCGTCGTCCGGCACACCAGCCATCGCGTCG
The DNA here is from genome assembly GCF_042793335.1 of Isoptericola sp. NPDC056573. Lineage (NCBI taxonomy): Bacteria > Bacillati > Actinomycetota > Actinomycetes > Micrococcales > Promicromonosporaceae > Isoptericola > Isoptericola sp. NPDC056573. The sequence goes on along the minus strand of NZ_JBHTUY010000013.1, from coordinate 91,229 downwards.
AACGACCCAGGTCCGCTCGGGTCACCCCAGACCATCAGGTGATACGCGTCGGACTTCTCGAAGCCGCCGTTCCAGGTGAAGCGGGCCTCGCTCGTCGCCTGGCCGGGGTCGCCCGTGCCGCCTCCGCGGGAGACGGCGTACGCGTGCGACGCGTCCGGGGGCAGGGGGAGAGGAGCGCGGGCGGCCTGGGCGCGCAGGGCGACGAGGTCGTCGAGGAGGCGCGCCGCGTCGGCCGGGTCGGGCGCCTGGATCAGGCTCCACGCCGCCTTGGCGCCCCGGCCGGGGGCCCGGCCCACGGTGCCGGCGTGCCACTGCTGCCCGTCGGGCAGCCCGCCGCCGCCGCCCGACGCCGCGAGGGCGAGGGTCTGCACCCAGGCGCGCAGGCGGTGCTTCGGGCCGAGCTTCGAGTACTCCGCGCGCACGACGCGGCCGCCGTGCACGCCGGGGACGGTGCCGGTGACGAGGACGCCGGAGGGCAGCGCGGCGGACACGTCGACGGCGCGGGCCGCGTGCTCGGCGCGGACCTGTCGCGCCATCGTCTCGACCGGCTGCACGCGCTCGACGACGTCCCGCAGCGCGGTGCGGCCCAGCTCGCGCGGCGGCGCCTGGCCGCGGCGCCACTCCGCCTGGAACGCGCGCCCCGGGTCGGTGCCCCCGAGCACGGCGGTGAGGATCCGGTCGCCCGCCCCCCACGCGGCCAGCGGCGCCATCGTCAGCGGCAGGCGGTCGTCCACCTCGTCCTCGTCCTGCGCGACGCGCACGTCGAGGGTGGTCCGCAGGAACCAGCGGACCGGGTGCTCGAGCATCGCGACGAGGTCGTCGAGGTCGACCTCCGTCGGGGCGGCGGCGTCGAGGACCAGCGGCGCGGGCACGAGCAGCCCGGGATCGACGCGGTCTCCTCGACCTGCCTCCGCGCCGCGGAACGCCGCCGTGTCGAAGCTGAACGGGCCGGAGGTGCCGAGCGCGCCGGACTCGAAGTTGCGCTCTCCCACGACCTGCAGCGGGTGCCGCACGACGACCTGCCGTCGGACGGGCCCGCCGTCCGCCGCCGCGCCGACGCGGTCGAGCGCGTCCAGCAGCTCCGCGACGGGGACGGCCGGCGGCCGGGCGGCGCCGGTGCGCTCGTCGGCGCCCGAGTGCAGCACCACCAGGTGCTCGCGCGCCGCCGTGAGCGCGTCGAGGAAGATCTGCCGGTCCTCGCTGCGCCTGTCCCGCTCGCCCAGCAGGGCGTCGCGCGCGAGGAGGTCGTCGCCGTCCGGCGTCGCGGACCGGGGGAACGCGCCGTCCTCCATGCCCAGCAGGCACACCACGCGGTGCGGGACGGCGCGCATCGGCTCCAGCGAGCACACGGTGAGCGCGCCGGTGCGGAAGCCCGCGCGCGTGGGGCGGCCCGCCAGGCGGTCGGCGAGCAGGGCGCGCACGTCCTCCAGCCGCAGCCCGTCGCCCGCGGTGGCGCGCCCCGCGCCCGCGGCCCGGACGTCGCCCAGCACGCGGCGCGCCTGCACCGACTGCCACGCGTCGTCCGGCGCCGGGTCGGCGAGCAGCGTGACGGCCCGGTCCAGGGCGTCGAGCCAGTGCTCCAGCGGGTGCGTGCCCTCGAGGTCGGCGAGCAGCCCCGTGAGCCGGGACACCAGCTCCGCGAACCGGCCCGCGACGTCCACGTCGGTGGACCCGACGTCGTCCAGTGGCAGCGCCGGGCCCACGAAGCGCGAGTCCTCCTCGGCCATCGCGACGCCCAGCAGCACCCGGTCGAGCGCCGCGTCCCACGTGCCCTGCCGCACCCGCGGGTCGATGCCGAAGCGCTCGCGCCGCGACCCGTCCTCGCCCCAGCGCACCCCGACCTCGACGGCCCAGTCGCGCCAGCGGTCCAGGTCGTCGTCGGAGAGGCGGAAGCGGCGGCGCACGGGCTCGCTGGTGGCGAGGTCGAGGACCTCGGACGCCGTGACGCGGCCGTCGGCCAGGCGCAGCAGGGTCGCCAGCACACCGAGCACGGGGTTGACGACGCCGGGACCGCGGTCGGCCAGGCTGACGCGCAGCCGCTGCCCGGGGTGGATCTGCGTGACGCCGTCGGGAGCGGCGCCGAACGTGGCCGTCACGAGCGGGGCGAATGCCTCGACGTCGGGGCACAGGACGATGACGTCGCGCGGCTCCAGGGTCGGGTCGGCGGCGAACAGACCGGTGAGCACCTCGCGCAGCACCTCGACCTGGCGCGCCCGGCCGTGGCAGGCGTGCACCTGCACGCTGCGGTCGTCGGGACCCACCGGCGCGGGCGCGACGTCCGGGTCGTCCGCGCGCAGGGCCGACTGGAGCGCGCCCAGCAGCGTGCCCGGGGGCGGCGGCGCCGGATGGTGCGCGACCCGCACGTCGGGGGCGTCGTCGGCGGGTGGGTCGAGGACCCCCGAGAGGCGCAGCTGCAGCTCGACGGAGTCGCGCGCCGTGGAGGCCAGCAGGGGGTGGCGGGCGGCCGGGGGCAGGGCGTCACGACGCGCCCCGGCGGCGGCGCCCCGGGCGCCAAGGCCCTCGACCGAGGCCCACAGCGCGGGCGACGGGTGCGGCAGCCACAGGTGGACGTCGCGGTGGCGCGCGAGGGCGGCGAGCACCTGCCGCTGGTCCTCCGGCAGCCGGGTGGGGCCGAAGACGGAGAGCCGGGCGGGCAGGTCCACGGCGCCCGGGTCGGTGCGCAGCACGCCGACCGCCTCCGCCAGCACCTCCGCGGGGCCGGGCGCGTCCACGCGCTCGCGGACCCGCCGCCACAGCCGGGGCTGCCACGCGAGGTCGTCGGGGACGCCGTCGTCGCGCCCCTCGAGCCAGCCGGAGAGCAGGCCGGGCCGCTGCTGCGCGTACGCGGCGAACAGCTCCGCCACACGCTGCGCGAGCGCGACGCGGCGCGACCGGCGCACGCCGTCGCCCGCCTCGCCGACGTACCGCGCGAGCGGCGCGGCCCAGCCCTCGTCGAGGGACGCGTCGACGGTCTCCAGCACCGGCCACACGAGGCGCGCACGGCGCCACGGGTCGTCGTCGGGCTCGACGCCGGTCACCGCCGTCACCGCCGACGCGACCAGCCGCGACGGCGAGGAGAAGTCCACGTTGGCGCACACGCCGGCGCCCGACGCGCCGTCCACCCCGAGCCGGTGCGACAGCCGCTGCGCCAGCCACCGCTCGATGCCACGCGTGGGCACCGCGACGACGTCCGGGGTGAACGGGTCGTCCGGAGGCTCGGCGAGCACGTCGGCGAGGGGAGCGACCAGCGCGTCGGAGCGCTCGGACCGGTGGACGTGCAGCACGTCGGCCAGGTTACGGGTCCGCGCCGACAGGGGCAGTCGGTCCTCCACAGGGACCACCGGCGGAGGGCTTCCGTCAGCGTCCCCGTCAGCGTGCCCGGCGACGAGCCCGGCCAACCCTCCGGCGAGGACGGTCCTCCTCGGCCGCCGCCTCGGCCCGTGCCTGCGCGCGCGTCTCCGCGGCCCGGGCGGCGCGTCGCTCCGCCCAGGCGGCCACCGTCGCCTCGACGTCGCGCGGCATGGTGACCAGGGGCGGCCCGGCCGCGGGCTGGTAGCGGGCGCGCAGGACGCTCTTGTTGAACTCCTCGACCTCCTCGCGCACGTCCTCCTCGCTCCACAGCTCGTCGAGGCGCCCGTCCAGCGCGGCGTCGTCCTTGCGCAGCTGGATCGAGGGCGGCAGCACCACGAGCTTCTCGCGCCGCATGAAGGCCTTCAGCCACCAGTCCGGGTCGTGGAGGTCCTGCAGGTCGAGCGGCTTGCCGCTGCCGGGCAGGTCGTCGAACTCCCCGCGTTCGATCGCCCTGCGGATGTGCATCTCGGCGAGCAGCGCGATCGCCACCTCGTCGTCGATGGCCACCGCGTACGGGTTGAAGAACGCGGGGGGCACGCTCGGCTCGGTCATCGTCCCTCCCGTCGGCCATTGTTTTCGGTCAACTGTATTATTTCCACGGTACGACACACACGGGGAAGGGGAGCCGGTTGCCGAAGCTGGTGGACCACCAGGAACGACGCGAGGCGATCGCGCACGCGCTGTGGCGGGTCGTGGACCGGGACGGCTGGACCCGGGCGACCCTGCGCGACGTCGCCCGCGAGGCCGGGGTCTCGCTGGGGCAGCTGCAGCACTACTTCGCGTCCCGCGCGGCGATGCTGACCTTCGCGATGGAGTTCGCCGCCGAGCAGACCTCGGACCGGGTCGCCCGGGGACTGGCCGACCTCGACCGGCCGCCGCACCCCCGGGACGTGCTGCGCGTGGTGCTCACGGAGATGCTGCCCCTGCACCCCGACGCGCGTGCGTCGAGCCGCATGAGCGCCGCGTACGTCCTGGAGGCGCTGCACGACCCGGCGCTGCGCAGGCAGGCGGCCCTGGGGCTCCGCGAGGGGCGCGCACTGGTCGGGCGGCTCGTCCGCGAGGCGGCGACGCAGGGCCAGATCTCCCCGGACCGGGACCCCGACGTCGAGACCGACCTCCTCCTGGCGCTGACCGGGTTCACGCCCCTGCTCGAGCTCGACGTCATCGAGCCCCGGGCCGTGCTGGCGGCGATCGACCAGCACCTCGACCGCCTCTTCGCCGCGTCGTCGTGACCCGGACGGCGCGACGTCCGACCGGGTCCTGACCCGCGCGTCCTCCCCCGAAAGGCGCAACCCGGGTTCCCCCCTCCGCCTCAAGACCCGGCCCCCTGCCGCCGGGGAGGCTCGGGGTACCGGCGCCGGTGAGACGACGGGAGCGCCGGACGACGAGGGAGGGGACGGATGACCACCATCCGGATCGAAGGGCTGCACAAGTCCTACGGCGGCTTCGAGGCCGTGCACGACGTCGGCTTCACGGCCGAGCCGGGCCGGGTCGTGGGCCTGCTGGGCCCGAACGGCGCCGGCAAGAGCACGACGCTGCACGTGCTGCTCGGACTGGCCCGCGCGGACGCCGGCACGGCGACGTTCGACGGCCGACCGTACGCCGACCTGGAGCACCCGGCGCAGGTGGTCGGGGCCCTGCTGGACGCGGGCGGGCTGCACCCCGGGCGTACCGGCCGCGACCACCTGCGGGTGCTCGCCGCGGCGTCGCGGCTCCCCGCCCGCAGGGTCGACGAGGTGCTGGCGGCCGTCGGCATGATCCCCGCCGCGGACCGCCGTGTGCGCACCTACTCGCTGGGGATGAAGCAGCGCCTCGGCATCGCCACCGCGCTGCTCGGCCGCCCCGAGGTCCTGGTGCTCGACGAGCCCGCCAACGGCCTCGACCCCGCCGGCATGCGGTGGCTGCGCGAGCTGCTGCGCACCTTCGCCGACGACGGCGGCACGGTGCTGCTGGCCAGCCACGTGCTCGGCGAGGTGGCGCAGGTCGCGGACGACCTGGTCGTCATCGGCCAGGGCCGCGTCGTCGCCGCGGGCACGCTGGGCGAGCTCGTCACCACCGACCGGAGCCTCGAGGACGTGTACCTCGATCTCACCGCCGCCACCGAAGGAGTCCGCTGATGTCTGCCGTGTTCAGGGCCGAGCTGCTCAAGCTGCGCAGCACCCGGACGCCCTGGGTCATCGGGGTCGTCGCCCTCGCGGGCATGGCCCTGGTGCAGGTCCTCACCCTCGTGCTGCCGCGCACCCTGCGCACCCTGGAGTCGCTGGGCGGGGCGGACGCCGGGTTCCACGTCGGGCCGCAGATGTCCCCGGCGGACACGAGCGAGCTCCTGTCCGGGCTGGCCGCCGCCACCGACCTCGGGTCCGCCGCGGCCCAGCGCTCGCTGCTCGACCTCATGGGCACCGGCCCCGGCGGGTCGGCCTCCAGCGGCGTCACCGCCCTCTGCCTGCTGCTGCTCGGCGCGCTGGCGGCCACCACCGACTTCCGCACCGGCGGCATCGTGCCCACGGCGCTCGCCGTGCCGGACCGGCTGCGGATCCTCGCCGGCAAGGCGGGCGCGACGGCGACGGCGGCGCTCGCGATCGGGGTGGCGCTCGCGCTGGTCACCGCGGTCGGGCTGGTCCTCGCGGTCGCGACGACGCCCGGCGCGAGCCTGGCGATCGGGCCCGGCGAGGCGTTCGGCGTCTGGGCGCGGGGCCTCGCGGTGATGGTCCTGCTCTCGTGGCTGGGGCTGGCCGTCGGTACCCTCGTGCGGGGGCAGGTCGCGGCGATCGTCGTGGTCGTGGCGCTCGCCCTCGTGGAACCGATGATCCAGGCCGCCGCGCTCGTCCTCACCGGCGGCGCGACGGCGGCGACGTCGTGGCTGCCGATCACCCTCGGCTCCCTCGCGTCCGCAGGGCAGGGCGCCGCGCAGCTCTTCGGCGCGACGACGGACGCCGGCCCGGCGGTCGGGGTCGCCGCGGCGCTGACGGGGCTGCTCGCCTGGGCGGCCGTGCTGCTCGTCACGGCGGGAGCGGTGTTTCGTCGCCGTGACCTCGCCTGATATCAGATCGATACCCGCCTGACCAGCGGAGACGTGTCTCGCCCGGCCCCGGGACGGCGTACCGTGGGCCGGGCTCGACAGCCATCCGAGATCCATCCAGACAGCCATCCAGACAGCCATCCGACACCGACGGAGGACCCGTGCTCGACGTGCTGCGCCGGCGGCTCGACGCCCTCGGCGTCCGGACCCCCACGGGCCGCGACGCGCTGCTCGGCGGCGTGGTCGCGACGCTGTCCGTCGCGCTGCTCCTGGTGCTGCTGGAGGTCGTGTCGTCGAGCCTCGGCGAGTCGTTCGGCGCCCAGGCCTCGGTCGACGGGATGAGCACCGGTGCGCTGGTGGCGGCGTGCGTCGTCCTCGTCGGGCAGGCGATGGCGCTCACGCTGCGCCGCCGGTTCCCGATGCTGTGCCTCGCGCTGGTGCTGCTCGGGCAGCTCGCCCTGGCGCCCTTGCTGCCCCCGTACATGAACTTCCAGGCGCCGGCCACGCTGATCGCCGCCTACTCGGTGGGGGTGCACGCCCCGCGACGGCCGGCCCTCGGCGCCGCGGCGGGCGCCGCCGTCGTGCAGGTGCTGCTCGGGTACGTCCTGGGCGGCCCGGCGTCGTCGGCGGAGCTCGGCGTGCCCGTCGGCACCCAGCTGTGGGGCGGCCTGGTGTCCGCGCTGGTGGTCTACCTCGGCGCCGTCCTCGTCGGCGCGTACATCGGCACCCGGCGCGAGCTGCTGGCGCAGCTGCGGGCGCGCGTCGCCCAGGCGGAGCGGGAGCGCGAGGCGCTCGCGGCCCAGGCCGTCCTCGCGGAGCGCGGCCGCATGGCCCGTGAGCTGCACGACGTCGCGGCCCACCACCTGTCCGGGATCGTCGTGCAGGCGGCCGCCGCCGAGCGGCTCGTCACGGGCGACCCCGAGCGGGCGAAGGAGTCGCTGCGCTGGATCCGCGGGCAGGGACGGGAGACGCTCGACAACCTGCGGCTCGTCGTCGGGATCCTCCGCGACACCGGCGAGGGCGACGACGCGCCCTCCGCCCCGCAGCCGACGCTCGCGGACGTGCCCCCGCTGCTCGACCTCGCCCGCAGCACGGGTACGCGCGTCCAGGAGACGCGACGTGGCGAGCCCTACGACCTGCCGCCCACGGTGCAGCTCACGGTGTACCGGGTGCTCCAGGAGTCGCTCGCCAACGCCCGCCGGCACGCACCGGGCAGCGCCGTCGACGTCGAGACCGTGTACGACGAGGACGAGCTGGCGATCACCGTGCGCAACGGGCCCGCCGACCGGTCGGCGGCGACCGCCCCGCCGCAGGAGGCGGGCCCGGGGCACGGCGTCATCGGCATGACCGAGCGCGCGGAGCTCGTCGGCGGACGGCTCACCGCTCGGCGCACGTCCGGCGGCGGCTGGCTGGTACGGCTGGTCGTGCCGCGCCCCGCGGACGCCGAGGACCCGCGGGTGCCTGTCGGGCAGGGCGCCCGATGACGCGCGTCGTGCTCGTGGACGACCAGGCGGTGGTGCGCGCCGGGTTCACCGTGATCCTGCAGAGCGAAGGCCTCGAGGTGGTCGGGGAGGCGTCGAACGGAGCGGACGCCGTGCGCGTGGCCCGCCGCGAGCGGCCCGACGTCGTGTGCATGGACGTGCGGATGCCCGGAGGCGACGGCATCACCGCGACGCGCGAGCTCGCCGGTCCGGGCGTCACCGACCCGGTGCCCGTGCTGGTGGTGAGCACCTTCGACCTCGACGACTACGTGTTCGGTGCCCTCGAGGCCGGCGCCTCCGGCTTCCTGCTCAAGGACGCCGAGCCCGAGGTGCTCGTCGACGCCGTGCGCCGCGTCGCGGCGGGCGACGGCCTGGTGGACCAGACCCTCACGCGCCGCGTCATCGACGAGTTCGCGCGCCGCCGGGGCCCGGTCGTGGCCGACCCGCGCGCGACCGGTCTGCTCACGGCGCGCGAGCAGGAGATCGTCGCGCTGCTGTGCCGCGGGTCGTCCAACGCGGAGATCGCCGCGGCCCTGTTCCTCGAGCCCAGCACGGTGAAGTCGCACCTCAGCCGGATCATGACCAAGACGGGCGCGCGCGACCGCGTGCAGCTCGTCGTGTGGGCCTACGACTCCGGGCTGGTCGTCCCGGGCGCCTGATCTGCCCGGTCAACCGTTCCCGGCGTCCTCGATGAGCCACCCGTCGTCACCCTGCGTGAGGTAGTACGTCCAACCGAACCCGCCCTCGGGGATGGAGCCGTCCTCGGCGAAGAGTCGCCAGTCGACGTCGAACCCGGCGTTGACCTGGCCGGTGCCGACGGTCTCCAGGCCGGTGACCGTCAGGCTCGCGGCGTCGTGGCACATGGACTCCGTGGTCGTGGCGAACGACGGCGCGGTGAGGTCCTGCGCGGTGCCGCAGTCGTGCGCGTCGATCGCGTCCAGGTAGGCGCGCACGACGTCTTCGGCCGTGGCGTCCGCGGGCGGCGCCGCGACCTCGGCGGTCCGGGGGAGAGGGAGGATCTGCGCCACCCCGAACCCGACGACCACGACGACGAACGCCAGGGGTAGCCATCGTCCGACGCGACGTCGTCGTCCCACGGTGGCGGGGACGGTCTCGGCCGACATGCTCGGAGGCTAGCCGCGCACCTCACCGTGCGCTCTGCCGTCGCCCGGGTAGACAGTTCCGCAATTCTCTGCAATGTTGCTGCAAGGCGACAATGCGCACTCCCGCTTGTCGCCACCGCGGCCACCCGCCGTGCACGACACCCCGGCACCGCCGCCGGGGGAGAGCCGGCGGGCCCTCACGGGGGTCCGTCCGACCCGAAGGAGACAGCAATGACGCACGCACGCACCACGCGCTCCCGACGTCGACAGGCCGGGCGAGCGGTCGCCGCCATGGCGGCAGCAGGACTCACCGCCGCAGGCCTGGTCGCGACCGCGACCCCTGCCAGCTCCGAGCCGTCGTCGGCCGCCGAGGAGCCCGCCGCCGCGGCCGACGTCGCGCACGGGGACGTCATCCTCACCATGTTCCAGTGGACATGGACGTCCGTCGCCGAGGAGTGCGCCAGCACGATCGGCCCGGCCGGGATCGACGCCGTCCAGGTGTCGCCGCCGCAGGAGCACATCCAGGGCGCCGCATGGTGGACGTCGTACCAGCCGGTGAGCTACCGGATCGAGTCCAAGCTCGGCACGCGCGAGGAGTTCGAGGCGATGGTCGACGCCTGCGGCGAGGCCGGTGTCGGCGTCGTCGCGGACGCCGTCATCAACCACACCACCGGCGCGGACCAGGGAGCCGGGACCGGGGTGGCGGGCACGTCGTTCGCCGTCGACGACTTCCCCGGCGTCCCGTACACCGCCGCGGACTTCAGCGACTGCCGCGAGAACATCGCGAACTACGGCGACCGGGACGAGGTGCAGAACTGCCGCCTCGTCTCGCTCCAGGATCTGCGCACGGGCTCGCCCGACGTGCAGGACAAGATCGCGGGCTACCTGAACGACCTGCTCGACCTGGGCGTGCAGGGCTTCCGCATCGACGCCGCGAAGCACATGCCTGCGGAGGACCTCGCCGCCATCAAGGCGAAGCTGAGCGACCCGGACGTCTACTGGGTGCAGGAGGTCATCGGCGCGGGCGGCGAGCCGATCCAGCCGTCCGAGTACGTGGGCAGCGGCGACGTGCACGAGTTCGACTACGCCCGCCAGCTCAAGAACGCGTTCGGCGGCCAGCTGGCCGGCCTGCGGGGCGTCGCCGACGGCAAGCTGCCGTCGGACCAGGCCGGCGTCTTCGTGACCAACCACGACACCGAGCGCAACGGCGAGACGTTGACGTACAAGGACGGCGACGCCTACCGGCTCGCCACCGTGTTCATGCTCGCGTTCCCGTACGGCTCGCCGTCGCTGTACACGGGCTACACGTTCGACGACAAGGACGCCGGCGCGCCCGGTGCCACCGCGACGAGCGTGCCCGACGCCGACTGCGACGGCGGAGCCTGGAGCTGCATCCAGCGCGACCCGGCCGTCGCGGGGATGGTGAGGTTCCACCACGCCGTCCAGGGCACCGACCTCACCGACTGGTGGGACGACGGTGGCGACCGGATCGCCTTCGGCCGCGGCGACGCCGGTTTCGTCGCCCTCAACAACGGTGACGGCGAGGCGGAGCACACCTACACGACCTCGTTGCCCGCGGGCGAGTACACGAACGTCGCGGCCGGGGAGGGTGCGGCTGCGACGTACACCGTCGCCGCGGACGGGACCTTCACCGCGACCGTCCCCGCCAACAGCGCGGTCGCGCTGCTGCCGGCAGGCGCCGACGGCTGAGCTCCCCGGCACGGCGGGCGGGCGGTCGCGGCCGCCCGCCCGTCGCGCCTGCGAGGACCTGCCGGGTGCGGTCAGTGCTCGAGGACCTCGACGGCGGTGTCCAGGCAGTGCAGCGCGCTCGGCGGATCCACGCGCACCAGGGTGAACGCGCTGATGACGAGGGCCGTGCAGACGTCGGCGAGCCGGTCGACGTCGGCGTCCGCGGCGTCCGGGCGCCTCGCGACCACCCCGCGCCGGAGGGCGGCGCGCAGCTCGGCGCGGTAGTCGGCGACGGTCCGCCGCACGGCGTCGTCGGCCGCGATGGGCGAGCTGGACGTGTTGACGAGCAGGCAGCCCGAGGTCCCCTGGACCTCGTCCGCGCGGGCGAGTGCCGCGCGCAGCCCGGTGAGGTACTCGACGAGCGCGCCGGGGGCGACGTCGTCGGCCACGAGCGGGCGCAGGCGCGGCCGCACGACCTCGTCCAGGTAGCTCTGCACGGCGGCGTCGAAGAGCCCGCGCTTGGAGCCGAAGGCGTGGTAGATGCTCGACCGGTTCAGTCCCGTGGCGCGCTCCAGAGCGGGGACGGACGCCTCCGCGTAACCGTCGCGCCAGAACACCTCGCGGGCCGCCCGGACCGCCTGCTCGGTCTCGAACCCCTGCGCCCTGCCCATCGTGCCTCCAAGTTGTGCAACGCTCGTTGCAGTATATACAGTGGACCGACCGTTACAGAATCGAACCGGCCGACCGTGCCGGGCAGGCAGCAGGGGGACCGATGGTCGTCGCAGGGCTCGTCCTGGCAGGGATCGCCGCCGCGCTCCACGTGTACATCTTCTGGCTCGAGTCCCTCGCGTGGACCACGCCGCGGGCGCGCGCCACGTTCGGCACGACGGAGCAGGAGGCCGCCGCCACGCGCGAGCTGGCCTTCAACCAGGGGTTCTACAACCTGTTCCTCGCCGTCGTGACGACGGTCGGCATCGTGCTCGTCGCCGCCGGCAGCACGGGCGCCGGCGCGGCCCTCGTCCTGGCCGGCACGGGCAGCATGCTCGCGGCCGCCCTCGTCCTGTTCCTGTCGTCCCCCGGCAAGCGCGCTGCCGCCGTCAAGCAGGGCGCCGTGCCTCTGCTCGCCGTCCTCGCGCTGGTCGTCGGCCTCGCGTCCTGACCCCCCGTCACCGGAAGAAGGCACCACCCCGCATGTCCTCGATCGTCAGCACCCAGGTCCAGCTCGCCGCCCGCCCCACCGGGTGGCCGGCGCCGGACGACTTCCGCACCGTCCAGGTCACGTACGGCGACCTCGAGCCCGGTCAGGTCCGCGTCGTCAACGAGTTCGTCTCCGTCGACCCCTACATGCGCGGTCGCATGAACGACGTGAAGAGCTACACCCCGCCCTACGCGCTGGGGGAGACCATGACGGGTGGCGCGGTCGGCCGCGTCGTCGAGTCCACGTCCGACGACGTCCCCGTGGGTGCGGTCGTGCTGCACCAGCACGGCTGGCGCGACGTCGCGCAGGAGGACGCGCGCGGCTTCCGGGTCGTGCCCGAGATCCCGGGCGCGCCCCTGTCGCTGCACCTCGGCATCCTCGGCATGACGGGTCTCACGGCCTACGTCGGCCTCACCGCGATCGCGGGCATGAAGCCGGGCGACACGGTGTTCGTCTCGGGTGCCGCGGGGGCCGTCGGCACCGCCGCCGGCCAGATCGCGCGGCTGCTCGGCGCCGAGCGGGTGGTCGGGTCGGCAGGGTCGGCCGAGAAGGTCGAGCTGCTCACCTCGAAGTACGGCTACGACGCGGCCCTCGACTACAAGGACGCGCCCGTGCGAGAGCAGCTCCCCGCGCTCGTGCCGGGCGGCGTCGACGTCTTCTTCGACAACGTCGGCGGCGACCACCTCACCGCGGCCCTCGACGTCATGAACGACGGCGGACGGGTCGCGCTCTGCGGCGCCATCGCCGGCTACAACTCCACCGACCGCCTGCCCGGCCCGGACAACATGGCGAACCTCGTCACCCGCGGGCTCCGGCTCGAGGGCTTCACGCTCGGCGGGTACCTGCACCACGCGCCCGCGTTCCGCGAGCACATGGCGGGCTGGTTCGCCGACGGGAAGATCGCCTACGACGAGACCGTCGTCGACGGCATCGAGAACGCCCCGCAGGCGTTCCTCGACATGATGCGCGGCGCCAACACCGGGAAGATGGTCGTCCGCACCGCGCGCTGAGCTCGCGTCAGCCGCGTCAGCCGGGCTCGGCCGCCCGGGCGACGAAGACCCACTCCAGACCCGGGCGGTCGGGGGCGTCGCGCACCTGCTCGACGACGTAACCGGCGTCCTCGAGCGACGCCACCAGCTCGCCGTGCTCCCGGAACCGGAGCGTCGAGTCCGAGCGCAGCACGCGCCCGTCGGCCAGGACGAACGTGCCGCGGAACGTCACGAACGGCAACGAGACGTCGACCAGGTCGGTCCACGTCTCGACGACGCCGAACCCCGGCACGTCGTCGCGGCGGTGCGTGCGCTCGCGCGTCCAGCGCTCCCAGAACCGCTGGGCCGGGTCGCGGGTCTCGAACACCAGGTGCCCGCCGGGGACGAGGGCGGCGTGGGCGCCCCGCAGTGTCGCCGACCACGCGTCGTCGGTGCCGAAGACCTGCGCGACGTTGCCGGTCATCGTCGCGAGGTCCGTCTGCAGCGGCGGCAGCGTGGTGGCGTCGCCGTGCAGCCACCGCACGCGCTCGGCGCCGGGCTTGCCGCGTGCTACCTCGAGCGAGGCGCCCGCCGGGTCCACCCCGACGACCTCGAACCCCTCCGCCGCGAGCAGGCACGCCAACGTGCCCGTCCCGCAGCCGACGTCGAGCACGCGGCGCGCGCCCAGCTCGTGGGCGAGCGTCAGGTACGGGACGAGGTCGCCGCGGTCCGGGTCGAGCGGGTCGTACAGCCGGGCGAGCGTGGGGTCGGCGAAGACGGCGTCGGGCACCCATCGACCGTAGGCCGGGCCGTGCCGCGCGGTCACAGGGAATTCCGCGGGGTGCGGGACGTCCGGGACGTCTCAGCGGATCCGGGTGTGGGTCATGACCCAGTTCACCGGCTCCCAGGTACGGCCTTCGTCGAAGGAGAAGTCCTGCTCCCACCGGGGACGCGGAGAGTCTGTGTCGAGCCACCGGAACCGGGCGAGGATCGTCCTGCCCTCGTGCTCGAAGGGGCCGACGAAGGTGCCGACGCCGTCCGTGAACGTGCCCTCGACCGGGGGGTCCAGCCGACCGGGCTGGCTCGTGGATGCCCACCAGATCCGCCACACGTCACGTGACGGGTCGTACAGGCGGAGGCTGTGACCGCTGAACCGGGACCCGTCGGGCAGCGTGCCGGACGTGTCGTCGGCGTTGCCGAGGCCGTCGAGGATCGGCCCGGCGACGGCCTCGGTGTCGAACTCGGCCCAGGTGCCCGTCGTCGACCCCATGGCCAGGGGCTCGGTCCAACGGCGATGACGGACGTGCCACGCGCCGAACAGGAAGTCGAAGTCGTGCTGCGTCCCCACGGGTCCTCCTCGTCGAACGTGCCGGGCCCCGAGCATGGCAGGGGCCTCCGACACGTCGCAGGAGGTCAGGCGTGCAGCGCCTGCTCGACGTCCTCGACGATGTCCCGCGGGTCCTCGAGGCCGATCGACAGCCGCACGGTGGTCTCGGCGATGCCGACCTTGGCGCGGCCCTCGGGGCCGAGCTTGCGGTGCGTCGTCGTGGCGGGGTGCGTGATGATCGACTTCGCGTCGCCGAGGTTGTTGGAGATGTCGACGACCTGGAGGGCGTCGAGGAACGCGAACGTGCGCTTCTTCGCCTCGGCCGCCTCCGTGCCCTCGGGCACGGCCAGGTCGAACGTCACGACCGTGCCGCCGCCCGACTGCTGCGCCTTGGCGAGCTCGTGCTGCGGGTGCGACGGGAGGAACGGGTAGCGCACCCCGGTCACTCCGTCGAGCTCCTCGAGCGCGGTCGCGACCTGCAGCGCCGCCGCGTTCTGGGCTCGCACGCGCACGTCGAGCGTCTCCAGGCCCTTGAGCAGCACCCACGCGTTGAACGGGCTCAGCGACGGGCCGGTGTTGCGCACGAACGTCTGCACCGGCCCGGTGAGGAACTCCTCCGTGCCGAGGATCGCGCCGCCGAGCACGCGCCCCTGCCCGTCGATGTGCTTGGTGGCCGAGTACACGACGACGTCGGCACCGAGCTCGAGCGGCTTCTGCAGCACCGGCGTCGCGAACACGTTGTCCACCACGACGACGGCGCCGGCGGCGTGCGCGAGCTCGGCCACCCGCCGCACGTCCACGAGGTCCTGCATGGGGTTGGACGGCGACTCGAAGAACACGACGTCTGCCGGCGTGGCGAGGGCCTCCTCCCACTGCGAGGTCACGTGCCCGTCGACCAGGTCGACGCGCACCCCCCACTTGGCGAAGATCTCGTCGTAGATGACGTTGGTGGACCCGAACAGGGCCCGCGCCGAGACGATGCGCGAACCGCTGGAGACCAGCGCGGCGAGGGCGTTGAACACCGCCGACATGCCCGACGCCGTGGCGTAGCAGGCCTCGGCACCCTCGATGAGGCGCAGCCGCTCCTCGAACGTGTGCACCGTCGGGTTGCCGTACCGCGAGTACAGGAACTGCGAGCGCTCGCCGGCGAACGCCGCCTCGGCGTCCGCCGCCGAGGCGTAGGTGTACCCCTGGGTGAGGAACAGGCCCTCGGACATCTCCTGGAAGTCCGACCGACGGTGCCCGCCGCGCACGGCCAGGGTCGCGGGCCGGGCCGTGGCGGGCAGCGGGCGCGAGCCGCCGAAGGTCGTGGGGTCGGCGCCAGGGCCGGTCGGGACCTGCACGCCGCTCATCGGGCCTGCTCCGGGTCCTGCTGCCGGGCGGCGTCGTACGCGCCCCACGGCAGGCCGCGCACCTTCCAGCCCTCGCGGTCGCGGACGCCGTCGAAGCCGGGGCCGCCCTCGAAGCCCTCGAGCACGTTGTACGCCGGGCCGAGGCCCGACGACGTCGCGAGGCGCGCCGCGCCGATCGAGCGCTGGCCGGAGCGGCACAGGAAGACGACGGGGCGGTCCGCGGTCACGCCCGCGGCGGCGAGCTCGGCGAGGAAGCCGGCGTTCGGGCGCCCGCCCGCCTGCACCCACTCGACGAAGACCGGGGTCTTCCCGGCGGTCGCGGTGTCCGGCACGCCGATGGCGCGCCACTCGCCCTCGGTGCGCACGTCGACGAGGACGGCGTCCGGATCGCCGGCGAGCAGGTCCCACGCCTGCTGCGGGGTGAGGTCGCCGGCGTAGCCCTCGGCGGGGCGGGGATCGATCTGGGTGCTCATCGCAGTCCTCCCATCGGTCGTGGCGGTAGCACCCTCGTCCGGACGGGCCGCCGTCGCCGGCGGCCGGCCCGCGGGTTGCTGCGGCGTCGACGTGCCACGTCACTCGGCCGCTCGGGATGGTCCTGGCGATCGTACGACAGCCGTCCGCGTGCTGGTCACCCCGTCTCGGGACGCGAACGCCGCGCGTCCCCGGTGTGCCCAGGCGCGGCCGAAGGTAAAGTCTCCGGCAGGACTCGGGCTTGGCCGCACCTCGAAGGAGACGGACGATGGCAATCCTCGCCACGATCAAGGGGTGGTTCCGGCGCGAGCGCAGGGAGCCGTTGGAGCGTCCGCGCGACCTGCCGCCGCCGCGTCCCGAGGGCGGTCGCCCGCACGAGGCCCCCTACCCCCAGGGCGCGGACAACGTGCTCGGCTGGCGGGACGGCCCTGGCGTCTGACCCGCGGCACACCTGGGGGTCAGTCGTCGTCGTCCTCGCCGAAGTGCGCCACGTGGGCGTCCTGGTGGTGCTTGACGAACAGCCGCAGCTCGACGTCGCGGCCGTCCGCCTGCTGCGTGAGCACGCGGTCGATCCGGTCGGACTCGCGGGTCGCGGCGTCGACGATGACGTCGGCGTGCTCCTTCGTGTCCGCACCCGACCAGGTGCCGGGTTCCGCGAGCACGGCCTGGGCGTCGGCGGTGCCGGCGGCCAGGTCGGTGCCGGTGAGCTGCTCCACCTGGGCCCGGTCGAGGGTGATGACGGTCTTGTCGCTGTCGGCGTAGCGGACGGTGTACGCCGAGGGATCCTTCGCCGCCGGCGCGTCGGCGGTCTCCTCGGTCCCGTCGGCCTGCTCGTCGGCGCCCGCGGCGTCGTCGGCGGGCTGCGTCGCCGTCGTGTCCGACGCCGAGGTGCCCGGGTCGTCGAACTCGGCGTCGGGGGTCGGGGACGCGCACGCGCTCAGGGCGAGGAGGCTCGCGAGGGCGATCGGCGTCAGTCGGCGGGGAAGGTGTCGCATGGTCTCTCCTGGTCGATGGGGCCAGCCCCGTGCGGTGCTGACCCCCGTGAGTCGTCCGCGGCGGCGGAAAGGTTGCACGCGGACCGAGATTTCTTCGTCCGGGTCAGGACCCGGCGCCGACCCGCAGCCGGTGCACGGCCGTGAGGGCGGTCCCGTCCGGGGCGCGGGCCTCGAGCACCACCTCGGCGGCGCCGGCGCTGCTGGCGGTGAGCCGCACGCGCTCGTCGTCGGCCACGTAGGTGCCCGTGGGCAGCGTCCACACCCAGTGCTCCGCGCCCGCGACGTCGGCCGTGAGGGTGACCGGCTCGCCGACGGTCGCCGCCCCGGGCCCGGAGATCGCGACGCTCGCGCCGCCCGCGGCCGAGCGAGGCCGGTCGAGCCAGGCCGTGACGCCGGCGCCCGCGCCCAGGCCGAGGACGGCGGCGGTGACCGCGGCGACGACGACGGCGGCCGGGCGGCGTCGCGCGCGGTCCGGGCCGCCGGTCGTGCCCGGGCCGAGCGCCCCCTCGACGTCGGCCAGCCAGGCTGCGGCGTCGGGGTGCCGCCGGGCGGGGGCGTCGGCGAGGCTGCGGCGCAGCGCGGCGTCGAGGGAGCGCGGGAGGTCGGCGCCGTCGACGAGCCAGGACAGCAGCGCGGACATCGCCCACAGGTCGGCGCGGGTGTCGACCGTGCCGGGGCCGTCCTGCTCCGGCGGCCGGAACCCCTCGGTGCCGCCCGCGACGGTCAGCCCGGAGCTGCGGGCCAGGTCCTTGCTCATGCCGAGGTCGGCCAGGACGAGGCGCTCGTCCGGCCGGACGACGGCGGCGGGAACGCCCTCGACCGCGCCCTCCGGGCCGGTGCGCAGCAGCACGTTGCCGGGGCTGAGGTCCCGGTGCACGAGGCGCGCGGCGTGCACGGCCTCGACCGCGGCGGCGAGCCCCCGGGCGACGGCGAGCACGTCGGCGGGCGTCGCCGTCCACCCGTCGGCCCGCAGGGCCGCGACGCGGGCCGCAAGGGTGCCGCGGTCGGCGAGCTCGAGGACGAGGTAGGGCTGCTGGCGGTCGCTCTCGCCGATGTCGTGCACGGCGACGACGTGCGGGCTCGCCACCCGCCGCAGCGCCCGGCCCTCCGCGATGAACCGCTCGCGGACCTCCGGGTTGAGGCTGTGGTTCTCGGCCAGCACCTTCACCACGACGACGTCGTCCAGGCGCTCGTCCACGGCGCGGTGCACGGTGGCGAACGACCCGACGCCGATCACGTCGCCCACCCGGTACCGCCCGAGCAACGGCTCGGGCGCGGCCGGCGCGGCCATCAGGACAGGCTCCCGAGGGCCGCGGCCACGAGCGCGCGGCCGCGCGAGACCTGTGACTTCACGGTGCCGACGCTGCGACCCAGACGGTCGGCCACCTCCGCGTAGGGCAGGCCCTCGATGTCGCGCAGCGTCACGGGCTCGCGGTAGAGCTCGGGCAGGGCGGCGAGCGCGTCACGCACGGTGGCGCGCGTGGCGATGAGGGAGCTCATCCGTTCCGACGGCCCGACGTCGTCGTCGGGCAGGGGAGCGGTGGCGCGCTGCCGACGCAGGTGGTCGACCACCCGGTGGCGCACGATCCCGTGCACCCACGTGGTGACCCGCGACCCGCCCGCGAACGACCGGACCGACGTCGCCACGGAGACCAGCACGTCCTGGGAGACGTCGTCCACGGCGGCCTCGTCGAGCAGGGCGCCGCGCACGAAGCGCCGGACGACGCCGGACGCGTCCAGCAGCTCCACCAGCAGCTCGGTCGCGGGCGCGGAGCCCGCGGCGGCCCGCCCGCCGACGAGGTCGAGGACGTCGGCGGCGTCGTCCCCGGTCGCCGCGCGGGCGGCGAGCCCTGCGGCGTGGAGGTCGCCGCCGGCGAGGGCGCGGGCGACCAGCTCGGCCGGGGTTCCGACGGGGCTTCCGACGGGGCCTCCCGGAGGCGCGCCGGAGGCCGGAACGGTGCGATCGGGCATGCATCCAGCGTCTCACGCGACCGCATCGTGAGAAGGGGGCGGGCTCCGCTTGACCGTGTGGTGCTGCGCACGCACGATGGGCGGCAGGTCAAGAGCGCCAGCGCGAAGCCCCGGCTCGCTGGCCGGCAACCCTCCTCTCGCGGCGGGGTGCCCCGGGTGACGACCTGGCCCTGCGCCGTCCGGCGCGCGGGCAAGCGCGGGGAGCCACCTCCCCGGCACGACCGAGGAGGACCACGCATGACCACGCTCACCCCCGCGCCTGCGGTGCCCGCCGTGCGCGTCGGCGCCGTGCAGGACGTCGCACCCGTGCTGCCCGTCGTCGGCGGCGACACGCTCGTGCCGCTCGTCGACGGCCGTCAGCTGCCGTACGCCAACCTCGACGTCGCGGCGTCGGCGCCCGCCCTGCAGGCCGTGGCCGACCGGGTCGCGCGCGTGCTGCCGCTGTACGCCAGCGTCCATCGCGGCGCCGGCTACCTGTCGCAGGTCTCGACGGCCCTGTACGAGACGGCCCGCCGCACGATCGGCGCGTTCGTCGGAGCCCGCGAGGACGACCTCACGATCGTCACCCGCAACACGACGGACTCGCTCAACCTGCTCGCGGGCTGCGTGCCCGCCGACCCGGCCACCGGCGAGCCCGGCCGCGTCCTCGTGCTCGACATCGAGCACCACGCCAACCTGCTGCCCTGGCAGCGCGTCACCGACGCGACCGTCGTCGCGGGCGGCCCGTCCGTGGCCGCCACCCTCGCGGAGATCGAGGAAGAGCTGGGGTCGGCCGCTGCCGCGGGCCGCCCCTACGCCCTCCTGGCGCTCACCGGCGCGTCCAACGTGACCGGCGAGGCGCTGCCCGTGGCCGACGTCGTCGCTGCCGCGCACGGCGCCGGCGCGCGCGTCGTGCTCGACGGCGCCCAGCTGGTGCCGCACCGCCGCTTCTCGCTCGCGGAGACGGGCGTCGACTACGTCGCGTTCTCGGGCCACAAGACGTACGCGCCGTTCGGGGCCGGTGCCCTGGTCGGCCGGCGCGACTGGCTCGACGCCGGCACCCCGTACCTGGCCGGCGGCGGCGCCGTGCGCCGGGTGCGCACCACCACGACCGACTGGCACGAGGGCCCCGCCCGGCACGAGGCCGGCTCGCCCAACGTCGTGGGCGCGGTGGCGCTCGCGGCCGCGTGCGACGAGCTCGCCGCCCTCGACCCGTGGGTCGCGGCCGGGCACGAGGACGCCCTGCGACGCCGGCTCGTGGACGGGCTCGGCGAGATCGAGCGCGTCGAGGTCGTCCACGTCTGGGACGACGCCGTCGACCCGGTGGGCGTCGTGACGTTCACGGTCACCGGGTACGACCCCGGCCTCGTCGCCGCGTACCTGTCCGCCGAGCACGGCATCGGCGTGCGCGACGGCCGGTTCTGCGCCCACCCGCTGCTCGGCCGCCTCGGCTTCGACGCCGGCGCCGTCCGCGCGTCGGTGGGCCTCGGCACCGCGGGCGAGGAGGTCGAGCGGCTCGTCGCCGCCGTCCGCTCGCTCGTGACCGAGGGGCCGCAGGCGCAGTACGACGTCGTGGACGGGCTGTGGGTCGTCGTCGACGACCCGCGCCCCGTGCCCGAGGGCTCCGGCCTCGAGGGGCTGCTCGCCACCGCCGCGCTGGGCGCCGACGAGGCGTTCGGCTGCCTGCCCGACGACCTCTGAGCCGTCGGCCCCGCCCCGGGCGGACATGACGACGGGGCGCCACCGTGCGGTGGCGCCCCGTCGTGTCAGCGGGTCAGCCCTTGAACGCGTCCTTGACGTCGTCGCCCGCCTGCTTGAGGTTCGCGCTGGCCTGCTGGGCCTTGCCCTCGGCCTCTTTGCTCTCGTCGTCGGTGAGCTTGCCCGTGGCTTCCTTGGCCTTGCCTTCGGCCTCTTCCGCCAGGTGCTTGGCCTTGTCTCCCAGTCCCATCGGGGCTCCTTCCGTCGGACGAACGACCTCGAGGACCGACCGTAGGCGCGTGCTCGCCGGCTCGCACGCCGACGTCTCAGGTCGTGGTCCTCCGGGTGGCGACCGGCAGGTCAGGGCGTCGGGCGGCCGAACTCCTCGATCAGCACCGGGTACTGCTCGTGACCGTGGCCCGCGGCGACGCCACGGTCGGCCACGGCCTTGAGCAGTCTCGGCAGCTCGGTGCTCACGCCCAGCGC
Source organism: Isoptericola sp. NPDC056573 (assembly GCF_042793335.1). NCBI lineage: Bacteria > Bacillati > Actinomycetota > Actinomycetes > Micrococcales > Promicromonosporaceae > Isoptericola > Isoptericola sp. NPDC056573. The sequence continues at coordinate 70,141 of NZ_JBHTUY010000013.1, read as the reverse complement.
CGCGCTCTCCTCGACGAGGTGCGCCATCGCGCGCGCGTCCGTCTCGAGGGCCGAGGCCTCCGCCGGGAACCTGCCGCTGTCGACCTGCTCCGCGTAGCCGGGCAGCCAGGCGGCCACGCCCTCCGCGATCTGCCGGGCGAACGGGGCGAAGGCGGCGGCGTCCACCCCGGCCGTGCGGAGCATGGCGGTGCCGTGCAGCCACGCGTCGAGGACGCTCCACATCATCGTGAGGCCGGCCGCGTCGTAGAGGGACGCCAGCCCGGGGTCCTCGCCGAGGTGGGTGACGGTGCCGAGCGCGGCGAGGGTGGCGGCGTGCGCGTCGAAGTCCGTCCGGGGCCCGCTGTGCAGGACGACCGCGTCCGCCGTCCCGATCGCGGGCGGCACGGCCATGATCGCGCCGTCGAGGTATCGCGCGCCGCGGCGGGCGGCCCACCGGGCGGTCTCCCTGGCCTGCGAGGAGCTGCTGGACGTGAGGTTGACCAGCGTGGCGCCGGCGAGGTCGACGTCGTCGTGGCCGAGCAGCTCGCGCACGGCGGCGTCGTCGGTGAGGCAGACGATCGTCAGGCCGCCGGGACGGACCGCCGCGGCCGCCGTGGGCGCCAGGTGCGCGCCGTCCGCCACCAACGCGTCGGCCCTGGCGGGGGTGCGGTTCCACACGGTGGTGGGGTGCCCGGCCCGCAGGAACGCGCCGGCGAGCGCGCGACCCATGAGGCCGAGTCCGACGACGGAGACGGGGGCGGGGGACGACGGCTTGTGGGTTCTGGTGACCATGGCAGCATCGTCGACGTTCATACCGGTGTGAAGGTCAAGGGGGAGCGGGATGCGGATCGGTGAGCTGAGCCGCCGCACGGGCGTGCGGACGCACCAGCTGCGCTACTACGAGGCCCAGGGCCTGCTGGACGTCGCCCGACGCTCGAACGGCTACCGCGAGTTCGACGAGGGGGCCGTGCTGCGGGTGCGCCAGATCCGGCACCTGCTCGACGCGGGCCTGTCGTCCGAGGACATCGCCTACGTCCTGCCGTGCGCGGTCGGCGAGGAGCCGCAGCTGCCCGGTTGTGTCGAGCTCCTGACCGCGATGCGCTCCCGCCTGCGGCGTCTGGAGGACCAGATGGCGAGGCTCGCCCGCTCGCGCTCGGCCCTGGCCGGGTACATCGCGGCGGCGGAGCGGGTGGGTGGCGAGACCTACCCGCCGCTCGAGGGCGCGACGGCGGAGAGGGTTCCCGCCTGATCACCAGGCCGGAGGGTGCCGGTCCGCCCAGCGCAGCCGGTCCTCGAGCTGGGCGGCGAGAGCGAGGAGCGTCGTCTCGCCGCCCGGCCGCCCGATCAGCTGGACGCCCATCGGCAGCCCGTCGTCGGTCCAGCGGGTCGGCAGCGTGATCGCCGGCAGCCCCGCCACGTTGAGCATCGACGTCCACGGCGTGTACTGGCACTGCTGCTCGAAGTTGCGCTCGGGGTCCTCGGGGTCGAACCAGCCGAGCGGGCGGGGCGTCGTCGCGAGCGCGGGGGTGACGACGGCGTCGAACCGTGACACCTGCGCGACCAGCCTGCGCTCGAACGCCGTGAGCGCACGCAGCGCCTCGGCGAGCTCGCGGGCGGGCACCTGGCGGCCGCGGCCGATGAGCCACCGGGTGAGCGGCTCGAGCCGGTCGAGCCGTGCGGGGTCGTCCAGCGGGACCGCGGAGGCGCCCGCCATCCACAGGGTGCGGAAGGCGGGGCCGTACGTCGGGTCGGGCTCGAGGGACAGGTCGTCGACCTCGTGCCCCAGGCCGGCGAGCGTCGCCACGCCGGTGTCGAGCGCGGCGCGTGCCTCGTCCGACGTCGTGATCGTGTAGAAGTCGTCCCAGGCGGAGTCGGTCGTGACACCGATCCGGAACCGGCCCCGCACGTCCTCGCCCCCGACGCCCGCCACCTCTCCGCGGCGCGCCGCGGCCAGGTACTCCCCGGCGCGGGCCGACGGCGCGCGCAGCGTGAGCGGGTGCGCCACGCGGCCGTCCGGGGTCCAGGTGAGCATGCCCTCCAGCAGCAGCGCGGTGTCCTCGGTGGTGCGGGCGAGCGGCCCGTTGACGACCAGCCCGCCCAGCGACTCCTGGCCCGACCCCGCCGGCACGAGGCCGCGGCTCGGCTTGAGCCCGACCACGCCGCACGCGGCGGCGGGGATGCGGACCGACCCGCCGCCGTCCGACCCCGGTGCGCACGGGAGCAGGCCCGCCGCGACGGCGACGGCGGCGCCGCCGCTCGACCCGCCCGCCCCGAGGCCCGGGTCCCACGGGTTGCGTGCCACCGGCCCCGCCAGCGGCTCGGTGTACGCGGGGAAGCCGAGCTCGGGGGCGGTCGTGCGGCCGAGGCTCACCATGCCGGCGGCGTCGAGGACGTCGACGATCTCGTCGCTCACCGGCGGCACGACGGCGTCGTCGCCGGCGAAGGCGCGGGAGCCGAACCGGGCGGGCACACCGGCCCGCATCCACAGGTCCTTGTCCCCGCCGGGCAGCCCCCACAGGGTCGCCCGGCCGTGCGCGCCGTCGCGCTCGAGGGCCGCCGTCCGCGCGCGCGCCGCCTCGGGGGCGACGGTGGCGAACGCCCCCAGGTCGGGGTTGGCGCGCTCGATCCGGGCGAGGAAGTGGTCGGCCACCTCGGTCGGCGTGAGCTCTCCCGCGCGCAGCAGGTCGCGCAACCGGGTGGCGGTCATCTCGTGCAGGGCGTCGTCCATGCCCCCATCCTGCGCCGAGCATGGGGTGGTGCTCGGAATGCGGCGCGAGAACGTGCGCACGGGCATGGTCGGCGAGGATGGGCCGGTGATCCACGACCTCGTCCTCGCCGGCCACGGCGTGCGCCTGGAGCCGCTCGGCCCGCAGCACGCCGAGGCGCTGCTCCCCCTGATCGACGCCGACCTCTGGTTCGGCATGACGTCGCCGGTCCCGTCCGGGGTCGCGGACCTCGAGGCGTGGATCGAGGCGGGCGTCGCGACGCCCGGCACGACGGCGTTCGCCGTCGTGGGCGACGACGGCGCGGTGCGCGGGTCCACCCGGTTCTACGAGCTGGCGCCGGGCCCGCGCCGCGTGGAGATCGGCACCACCTTCTACGGTCGCGACTGGTGGGGCGGCACGACCAACCCGGCGTGCAAGCTCCTGCTGCTGCGGCACGCGTTCGACGAGTGGGGCATGCGCCGCGTCGCGCTGCGCGCCGACTCCCGCAACACGCGCTCGTGCGCGGCCATCCGGCGCCTCGGCGCCACGCCGGAGGGCGTGCTGCGCAAGCACCGCGTCGCCGCCGACGGCACGGTGGGGGACACCGCCTACTTCTCGATCGTCGACGACGAGTGGCCCGGCGTCCGCGCCGGCCTCGAGGCCCGGCTCGCCGGTCGCTGACGTCCGCACCCCCGTGCTCGGCAGGTCGGCGGGCGCGGGCGGTGGGAGTCTGGACGGGTGACCACCGAGGACGCTCCCGCCGTCGACCCGGCCCCCGGCTCCGACGCCCACGACGACCGGGCGTTCTTCGGCCACCCCCGCGGCCTCGCGACGCTCTTCAGCCTGGAGGTCTGGGAGCGGTTCTCGTTCCTGGGGATGCAGGCGATCCTCGTCCTCTACTTCACCGCCTCGGTCGCCGACGACGGCCTCGCGATGGAGCCCGGCAACGCGGCGTCCATCGCCGCCGGCTACGGCACGATGGTCTACCTCGTGTCCGTGGGCGGCGGCTGGATCGCCGACCGCGTCCTCGGCTCCTACCGCGCGGTGCTGTGGGGCGGCATCCTCATCGCCGCCGGCCACTACACGATGGCGGTACCGGCGGAGATCTCCACGTGGATCGGGCTCGTGCTCATCAGCCTCGGCACCGGGCTGCTCAAGCCCAACGTGTCGACGCTCGTGGGCAAGCTCTACTCCACCGACGACGACCGCCGCGACGCCGGGTTCGCCCTGTACTACATGGGCATCAACGTGGGCGCGTTCGTCGGTCCGCTGGTCACCGGCTGGCTGGGCGCCGAGGTCGGCTGGCACTGGGGCTTCTCCGCCGCCGCGATCGGCATGACGGCGGGGCTGATCCAGTACGTCGTGGGGCGCCGGCGGATCCCGGGCTACGGCCGGCCGGCCGAGGCGCCCCTGCCGCCCGACGCCGCGCGCCGGACCCGCCTGCTCCTGCTCGGCGCGGCGGCGGCCGTGGTCGTCGTCCTCGTGGTGCTCGCCCTGGTCGGGCGGCTCAGCATCGCCGGGGTCGTGGACGCCCTCACCGTGATCGCGATGGTGGCGCCGATCGTCTACTTCACGGTGATGTTCCGCAGCCCGCGCGTGACGACCGAGGAGCGCGGCCGCCTGCGCCCGTTCCTCGTGCTGTGGATCGCGTCGGTGGCGTTCAACTTCGTGCTGTTCCAGGCGTACTCGGTGCTGATCCTGCTGGCCGAGGACCACGTGCAGCGGACCATCTTCGGCTGGGACGTGCCGTCGGCCTGGTTCAGCTCCTACCTGGGCGCCGCCGAGGTGCTCGTCGCCCCGCTCGTCGCGGCCCTCTGGACGTGGCTGGGGCCGCGCCAGCCGCACGCGTCCAAGAAGGTCGCCTTCGGTGCCCTGCTCGGCGGCCTGTCCTACCTCGTCCTCGTGCCGGCCGTGAGCGGGCAGTCCGGCGACTGGCGGATCGCCGTCTGGTGGCTGCTGGTCTCCCTGACGCTGCTCGGCCTGGGTGACGTCCTGCTGCAGACCACCGGCCTGTCGGCCACCACGAAGCTCGCCCCGCTCGCGTTCTCCAGCCAGTCGATGGCGGTGTGGTTCCTGTCGATCGCGCTGGCCAACGGCATCCAGGCGCAGACCGTCCGCTTCTACGGCGAGGTGCCCGACGGCGTCTACTTCGCCGTCAACGGCGCCGTGCCCGTGATCGTCGCCGTCGTCGTGCTCGCCCTGTCGCCGTGGATGAAGCGCACCATGCACCCCGTCCACTGAGACACCCGTCCACTGATCGTCCGAGCGCCGGAGGACCCATGCGCCACGTGACCGACCTGCCCTACGAGACCCTCGTCGAGGACCTGTGGATCCCCCTGGCCGACGGCACGCGCCTCGCGGCCCGCGTCTGGAGGCCCGTCGACCCGACGCCTGTCCCGGCGATCCTCGAGTACCTGCCCTACCGGCTGTCCGACTGGACGGCCCCGCGCGACGCCCAGCGCCACCCCTACTACGCGGGGCACGGGTACGCGTCGGTGCGGGTGGACATCCGGGGCAGCGGCAACTCCGACGGGTTCCAGGACGACGAGTACTCGCCCACCGAGCTCGCGGACGGGGTGGCCGTCGTGGAGTGGCTGGCGGCGCAGGGCTGGTGCGACGGGTCGGTCGGCATGTTCGGCATCTCGTGGGGCGGCTTCAACTCGCTCCAGATCGCGGCGCTCGCGCCCGAGCCGTTGAAGGCGATCGTCACGGTCTGCTCCACCGACGACCGCTACGACAACGACGTGCACTACACGGGCGGCTCCGTGCTGGCCGTCGACATGCACGCGTGGGCGGCCACGATGCTCGCGTTCTGCTCGCGCCCGCCGGACCCGGTGTACGTGGGGGAGGGCTGGCGCGAGCAGTGGCTCGACCGGCTGGAGCGCACCGAGCCGTTCGTGCACACCTGGCTGGACCACCAGAGCCGCGACGACTACTGGCGGCACGGCAGCGTCATCGAGGACTCCTCGACGATCTCGGCGGCGGTGCTCGCCGTCGGCGGCTGGAACGACCCGTACCGCGACACCGTGCTGCGGCTCGCCGCGGCGGGCGACGACGGCGCCCTGCGCGCCCCCGTGCGCGGCATCCTCGGCCCGTGGTCGCACCAGTACCCCGACCGCGGTCTGCCGCCGGGCCCGGCCATCGGCTTCCTGCAGGAGACGCTGCGCTGGTGGGACCACTGGCTCAAGGGCGCCGACCGCGGCGTCCTCGACGACCCGCCGCTGCGCGCGTGGATCAGCGAGTCCGTGCCGCCCGCCACCGTCTACGACGAGCTGCCCGGCCGGTGGGTGGGCGAGCCGTCGTGGCCGTCGCCGCACGTCTTCCCCCGCGAGCTGCCGCTCGTCGCCGTCGACGCCGACGACCCGCCCGAGGGCGGCCTGCGGACGACGGCGCCGACGGTCGGGGCGCTCGCGGGCGGCCACCCCGTGCCGACGTCGTGGCTGGTGGACTCGCCGTCGCACACCGGCGTGGACGCCGGCCGGTTCTTCCCGTTCGGCAACGACGCGGACCTGCCGCCCGACCAGCGGGAGGAGGACGGGCGGTCGCTCTGCTTCGACTCCGCCCCGCTCACCGCGCCGCTGGAGATCCTGGGGCGCGCCCGCGTGCGGCTGCGGCTCACGTGCTCGGGGGAGAAGGGGCAGGTCGTGGCGCGCCTGTGCGACGTCGGCCCGGACGGCTCGTCGACGCTCGTCACGCGCGGCGTGCTCAACCTGTCGGCCCGGCACGGTCGCGACCGCGTCGTGCCGTGGACGCCGGGCGCGACGGAGGAGGTGTCGTTCGAGCTCACCGGCACCGGCTACGCGCTGGCGCCCGGGCACCGGCTGCGCCTCGCGGTGTCCTCCGCGTACTGGCCGTGGGTCTGGCCGCAGCCCGGCGACGCCGTGCTCGCCGTCGCGGTCGGCGACGGTGCGCTGGAGCTGCCCGTGCACGACCGGGCGTCGTCCCACCCGCCCGTCGTCTTCGAGGAGCCCGAGCAGACGCCGCCGCTGGGCGTCGTCTTCGGCGAGGCGGGCGAGGCGCGGCCGGAGCGGCGGGTCGTGCGGGACGTCGCCGAGGGCCGGTGGCTGCTGGAGGTGGACCCGCGCTACGGCGGCACCCGCACCTACCCCGACGGCCTGGAGTTCACCGAGGACGCGCTCGAGCGGTACTGGATCGGCCGGGACGCCACCAGCGCGCGCACCCGCTCGGACTGGACGGTGCGGCTGCGCCGCGACGCGGGCGACCCGCTGCCCGCGGGGATGGCCGGCGGCTGGGACGCGAGCGTCGTCACCCGGTCGGAGATCTCCTGCGACGACCACGCCTTCCACACCGAGAACGAGGTGGTGGCGCGCGACGGCGACGAGGTCGTCTTCGAGCGGCGGTGGACGCGGTCGATCCCGCGGACCGCGGGCTGACGGCTACCGCAGCAGCGGCGCGACCTCCTGCCCGAGGAACGCCGCGAACCCGTCGAGGTCCGGCTCGTCCTGCGTCGGCTGCGCGACGACGGTCGTGACGCCGAGCGCGGCGAAGCGGCGCAGCCCGTCGGCGACCTCCTCCGCTGAGCCCCACGTGGCGTGGTCGGCGAGGACCTCGTCGGAGGTCGCGTCGACGTCCCACTTCGCGAGCGAGGCACGCAGCCGGTCGGCCGCCCCGGCGCCGGTGGCGACCTGCGCGAACGCCACCGCCCGGAACGGGTGCGCGCTGCCCGGCCCGGACTCCGCGACGGGCGGCAGCCCGGCGGCCGCACGCCCCTCGTCGAGCAGCGCGATCGCCTCGCGGGCCCCCTCGACGCCGGCGTCCCCGTCGATGACGACGCCGTCGGCGATCTCGCCGACCAGCCGCATCGTCCTCGGGCCCTTCGCCGCCGCGACCACGGGCGGCGCGACGGCGGGCGGCCAGTCGAGGGCGACGCCGTCGAGGGTCACGTAGCGGCCGGACGTCGTGACCCGCTCCCCGGCGAGCAGCGCGCGGAGCGCGGTGACCTGCTCGCGCATGAGCGTCAGCGGCGACGCCACCCGGGCGCCGACCTGGCCCATCCAGTCCTGCACGCCGTGCCCCACGCCCGGCAGGAACCGACCGGGGAACATGCCGTCGATCGTCGCCGTCTCCATCGCGGTGAGCGCCACGTTGCGCAGCGGCAGCGGCATGACGCCGATCCCGACGCGCAGGCGTTCGGTGGCGCTCAGCATCGCCGCGGCCGCGGACGGGCCGGACTCGAGGAAGCAGTCCTCCCACAGCCAGACCTCGTCGAGGCCGGCGGCCTCGGCGGTGCGGGCGAACGGGACGAACCGCGAGGGCGGGTTGCCGTAGGGCGCGAGGATGCAGCCGAGGGTGGTCATGCACCCGATCCTGCCCCAGGCCCGCACGCCGAGGTAGTGCCCAGCGCCGCGAGGTAGTTCGAGGCGCCGCGAGGTAGTTCGCACTACCTCGCGGCGCTCCGAACGACCTCGGCAGCTCTCGGGCTACCTCGCGGACACCAGGTCAGAGGGGGGTGACCGTGCCGCGGAAGTGCTGGCGGCCGCGGCCGCCGTTCCAGCCGACGTAGGCGAAGCCGCCGCCGTCGTCCGGGGTCACGGCCACGTCCACCGTGCCGGGCAGCAGCACGGGCGAGGCGAACTCGACCGTCCAGCGGTACGCCTCGCCGCGCGCGTGCCCGACGTCGGCCAGGGCGCGCGCCGCTGTGTACATGCCGTGCGCGATGGCGCGCGGGAAGCCGAACGCCTTGGCGGACAGCGCCGACAGGTGGATCGGGTTCCGGTCGCCCGAGACCGCGCCGTACGCGCGGCCGGTGCCCGGCCCGAGCGCCCACCGGCCGGTGGGCAGCGGGGGCGTCCACGTGCCCGTGGGCGCGCGGTCCTCGCCGTCGTGGTCGTCCTCCGCGTCCGTCCCGGGCGCCGTCCACGGCAGGTGGAAGCCCTTGGCGAGGTAGGTCGACACGCCCCGCCACACCGGGGCGGAGCCCGGGTCCGCCTGGCGGCGCACCTCGGCGACGAGGTCCACCTGCACGCCGCGCTTGTGCGGGCGCAGGTTCTCGGCCCAGGCGCGCACCTCGAGCGCGTCGCCCAGGACGACGGGCCCGCGGAGCTCGACGTCGTTCGCCAGGTGCACCATCCCCAGCAGCGGCAGCGGGAAGTCCCCACGCACCATGACCGCCGTCGCGAGCGGGAACGCGAGCACGTGCAGGTACCCCGCCGGCAGCACGTCGGTGACGGGCTCGTGCAGCAGCCGCTGATAGTCGTGCAGGTGGTGGGCGAGGTCCGCCGTCGGCACGTCGGAGACGCGGTACGCGACGTCGGGCAGCGTCAGGGGAGCAGCCTCCCCGTCGCCCTCCGACCGCCCCTGGCCGATGACGGGCAGGCCCGGCATCGCGCGCCCCGCGGCGATGCGGCCGGAGGCGGCGGCGCCGCGCGCGTAGAGGCTGCCGAGGCCCGGCAGGGTGGGCAGGGTCTCGACGCGCAGCGGCTCGCCGGCGCTGGTGGCCGGCGCGCTCGCCGTCACCGCCCCACCAGGTTCTGCCCGCACACGCGCAGCACCTGGCCGTTGACCCCGGCGGACGCCGGCGACGCGAGGAAGACGATCGCCTCGGCGACGTCGACGGGCTTGCCGCCCTGCTGCAGCGAGTTGAGCCGACGGGCCACCTCGCGGGTGGCGAACGGGATCGACGCCGTCATCTCGGTCTCGATGAAGCCGGGGGCGACGGCGTTCGCGGTGCCGCCGCGCGCGGCGACCAGCGGGGCCGTCGCGCGCGTGTGCCCGATGACGCCCGCCTTGGAGAAGCCGTAGTTCGTCTGGCCCTTGTTGCCGGCGATGCCGGAGGTCGACGCGAGCGAGACGATCCGCAGCCCGTCCACGCCCTCGCCCCCGTCGAGGCCGAGCAGCTGGTCGTTGATGCGCAGCTGGGCCTCGAGGTTGACGGCGATGACGGAGTCCCACTGGGCGGGCTTCATGTTGGCCAGCAGCTTGTCGCGCAGGATGCCCGCGTTGTGCACCACGACGTCGAGGCCGCCGTGGCGGGTGCGCGCGTGCTCGAGGATGCGGCGGCCCGCGTCCTCGGCCGTCACGTCGAGCTGGAGCGCCGTGCCGCCCACCGCGTTGGCGGTGCGGGCCAGGCCCTCGCCGGCCGCGGGGACGTCCACGCACACGACGGTGGCGCCGTCGCGGGCGAGGGTCTTCGCGATCGCGGCGCCGATGCCTCGGGCGGCCCCGGTGACGACGGCGACCTTCCCGGCCAGTGGCCGGTCCCAGTCGGCGGGAGCCTCGGCGTCCGCCGGGCCGACCGGCAGCAGCTGGCCGTCGACGTAGGCCGAGCGGGCGGACAGGAAGAAGCGCAGCGTCGCGAGCACCGAGGTGGCGTTCACGGCGGCGCCGTCGGTGAGCACGATCCCGTTGCCGGTGGCGCCCGCGCGCAGCTCCTTGGCGAGCGAGCGCAGGAAGCCGTCGACGCCGTTGCGCGCCGCGGCGAGCGCGGGGGCGTCGCCGTCGGCGGCCGCGCGCGAGACGGTGACGACGCGCCCGTTCGTGGCGAGCCGGCGCAGGACCGAGCCCGTGGCCAGCACGGCCGCGGAGACGTCGGTGGGTCGCTCCGACTCGGTGAGCACGAGGAGCACGGCGCCCCAGCGCGCGTCGTCGGTGGGCTGACGGCGCACGTCGAGGCCCCAGCCGTGGAGCTCCTTGGCGAGGGTGTCCGCGTCGCCGGTGGACGCGTCGTCCGAGACGACGAGGACGGGCCCGACGGTGAGCGGGTCGCCCGCGCGGAAGCGCCGCAGGATCGCGGGGCGCGGCAGGCCCAGCTTCTTCGCGAGCGTCTTGGTGAAGCCGGAGTTGACGGCCTTGGTGTAGGAGTCGGTCACGGGGCTCCCTCTCAGACGGACTCGACGACGGCGGTGGCCCCGAGGCCGCCGGCGGCGCAGACGGAGATCAGGGCGCGGGCCGGCCGGCCGGTCTCGGCGGCCTTCGCGGCGACCAGCTTGGCCGCCGTCGCAAGGATGCGCCCGCCGGTGGCGGCGAACGGGTGGCCGGCCGCGAGCGACGAGCCGTTGACGTTGAGCTTCTCCCGGTCGACGCTGCCGAGCGGCGTGTCGAGGCCGAGCTCCGCCTTGCAGTAGTCGGCGTCCTCCCACGCGGCGAGCGTGGTGAGGACGGTCGACGCGAACGCCTCGTGGATCTCGAAGAAGTCGAAGTCGTCGAGGGTCAGGCCGTTGCGGGCCAGCAGGCGCGGCACCGCGTGCACGGGCGCCATGAGGAGTCCGTCGTGGCCGTGCACGAAGTCGACGGCGGCGGTCTCGGCGTCGACGAGACGCGCGAGCACCGGCAGGTCGCGCTCGGCGGCCCACGCGGCCGACGACAGCAGCACGGTGGAGGCGCCGTCGGTCAGCGGCGTGGAGTTGCCGGCCGTCATCGTGGGCTCGGCGGGCTCGGCGAGGCCGCGGCCGAACACCGGCTTGAGCTTTGCGAGCTTCTCCAGCGAGGTGTCCGCGCGGAGGTTGTCGTCACGGGTCAGGCCGCGGAACGGCGTGACCAGGTCGTCGAAGAACCCGGCGTCCCACGCGGCGGCGAGGTGCTGGTGGCTGGCGAGCGCGACCTCGTCCTGCGCGGCGCGGGAGATGCCCCAGCGGGCGGTGGTGATCGCCTGGTGCTCACCCATCGACAGGCCGGTGCGCGGCTCGTCGGTGGCGGGGGTGAGGGGCTTGAGGTCGGCGGGGCGGATCTTCGCGAAGGCCTTGAGGCGGGCCTGGAGCGTCTTGGCGTGCGACGCGTCGAGCAGCGCTCGGCGCAGCCCCTCGCTCACGGCGACCGGGGCGTCGGAGACGGTGTCGGAGCCGCCGGCGACGCCGGACTCGATCTGGCCGAGGCGGATCTTGTTCGCGACGGTGATCGCGGCCTCGAGGCCGGTCGCGCACGCCTGCTGCAGGTCGAACGCGGGGGTCTGGGGCGACAGCGAGGAGCCGAGCACGGACTCGCGGATCAGGTTGAAGTCGCGCGAGTGCTTGAGGACCGCGCCGCCCACGACCTCGCCGAGGCGCTCACCCTGCAGCCCGTACCGGGCGACGAGCCCTTCGAGCGCCGCGGTGAACATCTCCTGGTTGGAGGCGTCGGCGTACTTCTTGCCGGCGCGCGAGAACGGGATGCGGTTGCCGCCCACGATCACGGCGTCGCGCACGCCCGCGGGGGCGGACGGCGACGGGGCGGGGGTGGTCCTCCGGGACGTGCTCCGGGGGGAGCCGTCGGACGGCTTGCGTGTAGCCACAGCGATAGATCCTTCACTCCGTCGGTCAGGTAGGACTCACAGTACCTGATACTCTCAGTCCCGTGAGACGAGTCACAAGGTGCGGCCGATGAGGGCCGCGGAACAGCTCGACGCCCGTTCGACCCCGGACGGCCGCGCGGCCCTCGACGGTCGTTCGACGCGCTGGGACGATCATCGCGCCGCACGCCGGGCGCAGCTCGTCAACGCCGCGCGCAAGGCCGTGCACCGCGGCGGCCCCGGGGTCTCGATGGACGAGATCGCGGGCGAGGCGGGCACGTCCAAGTCGATCGTCTACCGGTACTTCGAGGACAAGGCGGGGCTGCGCCTCGCCGTGGCCGCGCACGTCGTGGCGACGATGCACGACGCCCTCCGCGAGGCGGCCGAGGCCGCGCCCACCCCGCACGCGGCCCTGCGCGCGATGGTCCGGGTGTACCTCGAGATGATCGAGCACTCGCCCAACGTCTACTGGTTCGTCACCCGTACCGCCATCGGCGGCAACGAGCCCGCCCCCGGCGCCGTCGGGACCGGGCAGGTCGAGGCGCTCGGCGCGTACCTCGACTCCGTGATCGAACTGGTGGCCGAGCCCTTCGCCAGGGCCGTCCAGGTGCCCCCGGCGCTCGCCGCCGCCTGGGCCGCCGGGGCCGTCGGCTTCGTACGCGGCGCCGGCGAGTGGTGGCTCGGCCATGACGGAGCCGACCGGCTCACCCGGGAGGAGCTCACCGAGCAGGTGACGCTCTGGCTGTGGACCGGCCCCGTCGGCGTCCTCCACCACGAGGGCATGACGCCTCCCGACCCTTCGACCCCCATCCCCGCACCCCCGCAGGAGAACCGATGACCACGACGTCCGACCGTCCCGCGACGACGCAGGCCGCCGGCAGCGTGCCCGCCCCCAAGGCGACCCCGCGCGTCGACGTGGCCGGCCTGTCCGAGCAGCTGCTCGGCCGGTGGCCGGAGTGGCGCCGCCACGCCCGCGCGCGCTCGACCGACCCGACCTTCTGGAAGGACGAGTCGCTCTCGATGGCGGAGCACCGCGAGCGCGTGCTCGAGCAGATGAAGCTGCTCGCCACCGACGAGAAGCACCAGGTCTGGCTCGGGTACCCGACGCGCCTCGGCGGGGCCGACGCCCCGGGCGCGAACCTGGCGGGCTTCGAGGAGCTCGCCGTCGCCGACCCGTCGCTGCAGATCAAGGCGGGCGTCCAGTGGGGCCTCTTCGGCTCGGCGATCCTCCACCTGGGCACCCCGGAGCAGCAGGACCGTCTGCTGCCGGGCGCCATGGACCTGTCCGTGCCGGGCGCGTTCGCGATGACGGAGATCGGGCACGGCTCGGACGTCGCGTCGGTGGCCACGACCGCCACCTACGACCCGGAGACCGAGGAGTTCGAGATCCACACGCCGTTCCGCGCGGCGTGGAAGGAGTTCCTCGGCAACGCGGCGGTGCACGCCACGGCGGCCACCGTCTTCGCGCAGCTGATCACGAACGGCGTCAACCACGGCGTGCACTGCTTCTACGTGCCGGTGCGCGACCCGGAGACCATGGAGTTCCTGCCCGGGATCAGCGGGCACGACGACGGCCTCAAGGGCGGCCTGCGCGGCGTCGACAACGGGCGGCTCGCCTTCGACCACGTGCGCATCCCGCGTACGGACCTGCTCGCCCGCTACGGCGCGGTCGCCGCCGACGGCACGTACTCGTCGTCGATCGACAGCCCCGGCCGCCGCTTCTTCACCATGCTCGGCTCGTTGGTGCAGGGCCGCGTGTCCCTGGACGGCGCGGCGTCGACGGCGTCCAAGCTGGGCCTCGCCATCGCCGTGAAGTACGGCGCCGAGCGCCGGCAGTTCACCTCGTCGTCGCCGATCGAGGAGACGGTGCTGCTGGACTACGCGACGCACCGCCGCCGCCTGTTCCCCCGCATCGCGGAGACCTACGCGACGCACTTCGCGCACGACCGCCTCCTCGACCTGTTCGACGACGTCTTCTCCGGCGAGAAGGACACCCCCGAGAACCGCGAGGACCTCGAGACGATGGCGGCGGCGCTCAAGGCGACGTCGACCACGTTCGTGCTGGAGACGCTGCAGGAGGCCCGCGTCGCCTGTGGCGGCGCCGGCTTCATCACCGAGAACCGCATCACGAGCCTGCACCACGACATGGACGTGTACGCCACGTTCGAGGGCGACAACACGGTGCTGCTGCAGCTCGTCGCCAAGCGCCTCGTGGGCGACTACGCGAAGGCGCTCAAGGGCGCCACGTCGACGCCGGCCGGCATCGCCCGGTTCGTCGTCGACCGCGCCGCGGACGCCGCGCTGCACCGCACCGGCCTGCGCCGGGCCGGCCAGGCCCTCGCCGACGTCGGCGACCCGCGCCGCGCGGCCGGGCACCTGCGCGACGCCGAGACGCAGCGCGAGCTGCTCGCCGACCGCGTCGCGACGATCGTCGAGGACGTCGCCATGGCGCTGCGCCCCGCGCAGAAGGCCGACCCCGTCACGGCCGCGCGGATCTTCGACGAGAACCAGGTGCAGCTCGTCGAGGCGGCCAGGGCGCACGCGGACCTGCTGCGCTGGTCGGCGTTCACCGACGCCCTCGAGCAGATCGAGGACCCGGGTACGCGCCGCGTGATGACCTGGGTGCGCGACGTCTTCGGGCTCACGCTCATCGAGCGCAACCTCGCCTGGTACCTCATCAACGGGCGGCTGTCCGCGCAGCGTGCCCGCACGGTGACGTCGTACGTCGACCGCCTGCTCGACCGCCTGCGTCCGCACGCCGTCGACCTCGTCGACGCGTGGGGCTACGGGCCGGAGCACCTCCGGGCGGTCATCGCGTCCGGCATCGAGGCGGAGCGGCAGGACGAGGCGCGGGCGTACTACGCCCAGCAGCGGGCCGACGGCACCGCGCCGGTCAGCGAGAAGGCGCTGAAGAAGCAGAAGCGCTCCTGACGGCGAGAGAGAAGCCCGGACGGGACTGCGGTCGACGCAGTCCCGTCCGGGCTTCTCGCTCGGCTTCTCTCTCGCGTGCTCGCCCGCTCCCTGCGCGCGCCGTCAGGCGGCGGCGGGCGTCGGCTGGGCCGCGCGCACCGGCTGCGGGTAGTCCTCGACGACGGCCGGCGGGCTCTCGACCGTTCCCGGCGTCGTGCCGGGTACCGGGGCGGGCACGACGCTCGCCTCCTCGGCCGCCTGCTCGTCACGCAGCGGCAGGCCGAGCGTGACGGTGGCCGGTCGTGCGACGCGCGCCGGCGGGACGGACATCGCCACGACCGCCGCGCCCCCGAGCCCGGCCAGCAGGGCGGCCCACGCCACCCACGTCCAGCCGAGCGCCGCCGACGCGCCCAGCAACGCCCCGTCCACGACCCCTACGACGAGCCCGACGACGAGCACCCGTCTCATGCCTACCTCCCACGGTCCGCCTCATCCGTGCCTTTCCAGGAGACGACACGACGGCCGGTCGTGCATCTGCTGGGCGGATCGTGCAGGTCACAGGTGGGTCACGGTAGGCGGTCGCGCCCCGCCGTGTCCCAGGTGAGGGCCGGAGCCGGGGGGTCGACGTGCCCGAGCAGCAGGGGCGAGGGCGACGGGTCCAGCGTCGCGCGCAGCTGGTGGTGCATCTCCCCGGTGAGCCGCAGCGCGAGCTCGAACCGGAGCGGGGCCACGTGGTCGGCGTGGAGCCGTCCGCCGATCGCGGGGTGCGGGGAGAAGGCGAGCACCTCGTCCGGGCGGGGGTGGGTGCCGGCGTCGAGCACCTCTCGGCAGAGGTCCTCCAGGAGGAGGTCCGCACGCCCGTCCGCCGAGTCGAGCTCTGTGTACATCTCGACGGCGGTGGCCCAGCGGAGCTCGAGCGACCCCTCGATCGTGTCGAGGAACCACCAGCCCTCCAGGGACTCGAGGAAGACGTCGCCGAAGACGGTCGTGAAGCGGGGCGTCTTGCCGTGGACCCCCAGCCACGACCAGGACGCCAGCCCGTACGCGAACGCACCGGGAGCGAAGGTTCTGAGCAGTTCCACGTGCGCATCAAACCACCTTGTGGTAACCGACGAAACCCCCGGCTCCACCGGGGCCACGCGTGGCCCCGCTCACGAAGAATCGTCACCTGGTGATGATCCTGGTCAAGGATCGAGGGCCGCAGGTCAAGAAAGCGTCATCCGTGCAGGTCGGCCTCGCGCCGGACCGGAGTCGCGGAACTCTGCCCCGGTGCCGCCCGTTGTCCCACGGGCGGCCCGAGGACCTCGGTGCCGCCGCTCGCACGAGCCCCCGACCCGGAGGTGGACCCATGGACACGCCCGCCGCGCGCAGGCAGGTCGACGCCCGGAGCGTCGCGATCACCGGACTCACGACGCTGGCCTGGTACGCCGTGCCCGACGTCGTCCGACCGCGCTGGGCACGCGCCCTGGCCAAGGTGGGCGTGCTGGCCGGGGGGCTCGGGCTCGGGATGGCCCTGACCAGCGAGGGCCGCTCCGCCGTCGACGGGATGCGTGAGGTGCGCGACGAGCTGCGCGACCTGCGCGACGCCGACGAGAACGCAGCCGGCGAGAACGCCTCGGAGCCGGACGAGGGGATCGCGCCGGCCGACGGGCGGGACGACCGCGAACCGGACGACAACGTGCTGGCGGCCGACGTGGCGCTCGACGGCGCCGACCCGCTGCCGGGCCCGGCCGTCGCGGGAGCGGCCGCGGCGGGCGCGCTCGCCCTCGCCGTGACGATCGCCGTGGCGGGGGAGAAGTGGGCCTACCGGCGCGGCGAGCGCTGGCGCGCGCAGGGGCGGCGGCTGCCGCACACGCGGGTCGGGCTGATCCTCGGGGCGCTCGCGGCCGTGGCGACCGCCCTCGACCCGTCGATCTCCATGGTCCCGCCGGTCGAGGACGAGGCCCCCGCGAGCTGACGCGGCTCCCGGCTCAGGAGTCCCCGGCGGTGGACCCTCGTACGACGAGGCGTGGCGGTGAGAGCTCCGTGCCGTGCGCGGGGCGACCGTCGATCGCGGCGAGCAGGAGCTCGGCGGCCCGCTGCCCCAGCCGGTCGAGCTGCGGATCCACGGTGGTCAGCGGCGGCCTGCTGGCGAGCGCCATGACCTCCCAGTCGTCGTAGCCGGTCACGGCCACGTCCTCGGGCACCCGCACGCCGCGGTCGCGCAGGCGGTCGCAGCCACCCCGGGCGAGCTGGTCGGAGGCGAACACGACGGCGTCGACCGGCAACGGGTCGCCGGCCCGGTGGTCGCCGAGCACGACGTCGACCGCGAGGCGGCCCCACCGCTCGGACCACTCGCCGAACTGCGGCTCGCCGACGATCGCGGCGCCGCGCGCCCCGAGGGCGGCTGCCAGGGCGGCGTGCCGCTGCACGGAGGCCGCCTGGTCGCCGCGACCGCCGACGTAGGCGACGCGGGTGCGTCCGAGGGAGAGCAGGTGCTCCGCGACGGCGGTCATCCCGGCGGTGTCGTCGGGCACGACCGACGCGTCGTCGGGGTCCGAGGACGGCGAGTAGGCGTAGACCACCGGCATCGGCACCTGGATGGGAGGGCGCGGGTCGGTCGTGCGGCCGGTGACGATGATGCCGTCCACCCGCCGGGCGACGAGGCTGCGCACGTGGTGCTGCTCGCGGACCGGGTCGTGCCGGGCCGTGGCCAGCAGCGCGGAGATCTGACCCCCGACGAGCGCGTTCTCGGCGCCGAGCACGACCGGCAGCGAGAACCGGCCCGCCGAGTCCGTGCTCAGCAGGCCGACGGTGAAGCTGCGCCGGGCCGAGAGCGACCGTGCCTGGGCGTCGGGCACGAAGCCCAGGCGCTCGGCCGCCTCGCGCACGCGGGCCCGGGTGGCGGGCCGCAGGGACCCGGTGTCGTTGAGGGCTTTGGAGACGGTGCTGGGGGACACCCCCGCCAGTGCGGCCACGTCGGTGATCCGCACGACGCCCGGAGTCTCCGCCATCAGGCCTCCTCTGCTTTCCTGCTGTTCCGCCGACCGGCGGCCGGCCGTGCCGATGGTACGCGATTTCGCCTGTCGGGACAGCGGTTGACGGCTTCGGCAACGCTCCCTACGGTAAGGAAAACGGATTCCTAGTTTCCTTCCTCGAGGGAGAGGTGCATGACGACCACGACGTTCGGGACCGTCCGCGGACCTGCCGAGCCCACCGCTGCGGCGGTGGCGACCCTGCGACCGCTGCCGCCGGGTAGCGCGACCCTCGACGGCGGGCTGTGGGGCCACCGGCTCCGCGTGAACCGCGAGGCGTCGGTGCCCGAGGGCCTGGGGCACCTGCGGGAGTACGGGAACCTGCGCAACCTCGAGATCGCCGCCGGGCTGGCCGAGGGCGAGGCGCAGGGGCCGATCTTCGCGGACTCCGACGTGCACAAGTGGCTCGAGGCCGCGGCCTGGGAGTACGGGCGCGAGCCCGACGAGGCGCTGCTGGCCGACATCCTCGAGGTGACGCGCGCCGTCGCGGGCGCCCAGGCCCCCGACGGCTACCTCGACTCGGTGCCGCAGCTGCGCGGCGTCGAGCGCTACTCCGACCTGCCGTGGAGCCACGAGCACTACTGCGCGGGCCACCTCATGCAGGCGGCGGTGGCGCAGGTACGGGCGACAGGCCGGCGCGAGCTGCTCGACGTCGCCGTCCGCCTGGCCGACCACCTCGTCGAGACGTTCGGCGACGGCGAGGGACAGCTGCGCGAGGTCGACGGGCACCCCGTGATCGAGACCGCGCTCGTGGAGCTCTACCGGGAGACGGGGACGCGCGCGTACCTGGACCTGGCGTCGTGGTTCGTCGAGGCCCGCGGCACGGGGATCGTCGCGGCCCACGGCAAGCAGCCCACCTACTTCTCCGACCGGGTGCGCGTCCGCGAGGCGACGACCGTCGAGGGGCACGCCGTGCGCGCCGTCTACCTCGGCGCGGGCGCCACCGACGTCGCGGTCGAGACGGGCGACCGCGAGCTCCTCGCGGCGCTCGAGGCGCAGTACGCGGCGATGGTCGACGGCAAGCAGTACCTCACGGGCGGGCTCGGCTCCCGCTGGGACGGCGAGTCGTTCGGCGACCCGCACGAGCTGCCCAACGACCGCGCCTACGCGGAGACGTGCGCCGCCATCGGCGGGGTGCAGTGGGCGTGGCGCCTGCTGCTCGCGACCGGCGACGCGCGGTACGCGGACCAGATCGAGCGCATGCTGCTCAACGGCTTCCTCTCCGGGCTCTCCCTGGGCGGCACCGAGTACTTCTACGTCAACCCGCTGCAGGTGCGCTCCGGCGCGCACGCGGAGGAGGAGCGCAACCCCGCCGCCGGGCGCCGGCCGTGGTTCGGCTGCGCCTGCTGCCCGCCGAACATCATGCGGACGCTGTCCAGCCTCGAGGGCTACCTCGCGACGTTCACCGACGACGCGCTCCAGCTGCACCAGTACGCGCCCGGCACCATCGCCGCCGCGCTTGCGGGGGGCACGCTGCGCGTGCGCGTCGAGACGCAGTACCCGTACCGGGGTCGCGTGACGCTGCACGTCGAGGAGGCACCCGCGGGCGCGGGTCTCGCGCTGCGGATCCCGGGCTGGGCCGAGGGCGCCACGCTCGACGGCGCCCCGGTCGCGGCGGGCGCGTACGCCACGGTGGGCCGGCCGCTCGCGGCGGGCGACGCCGTCGTGCTGGAGCTGCCCGTGACGCCCCGCCTGACGGCCGCCGACCCCCGGGTCGACGACGTGCGCGGCTGCGTCGCGATCGAGCGCGGCCCGCTGGTGTACGCGCTGGAGCAGGTGGACCAGGAGCCGGGCGCCGTCGTGGACGACGTCCTGATCGACGTCGCCGGACCCCTGGGCGAGGAGGACCGCCCCGACCTGCTGGGCGGTGCCGTCGTCGTCACCGCCACCGGCACCGTGCAGGGCCGGCCCGCGACCGAGCCGGGCGACGGTCCCTACCGCCCGGCGACGACGGCTGCCCCGGCCGTCACCGGCACCGTGATGCTGCGGGCGGTCCCGTACCACCTGTGGGCCAACCGCGGCCCGCAGGCCATGCGGGTCTGGATCCCCGTGGCCTGACCGGCAGCACCACTCGCGGGGCGCCCGGGCACGGGCGCCCCGCCCCCGCGGGCAGCGCCGCCCGCGGGCAGGACCTGGAGGACACGGCGCCCGACGGGCGCGGAGGAGGAGAGCGATGGAGCTCACCAGACGGCAGCTGCTCGCGCTGCTCGGCGTGGGCGGCGCGACGGCCGCCACCGGGGTCGGACTGGCCGGGTGCGCGAGCCCGGTCACCGCCGTCGACGTCGGTGCCCCGGGGTTCGGTGGGGGTGCCCGCGGCACGGTGGAGATGTGGTGCCGCTCGGACACGGTCAACGGCGTCCAGGCCGTGGTCGACGCGTTCCACGCGGCGCAGGACCGCGTCCGGGTGCGGCTCACGCCGATCCAGAACGGTCAGTACGTCACCAAGGTCGCCACGGCGATCCGCGGTGGCCGGGTGCCCGACGTCATCGACATCGACGACATCTACTCGACGATGTTCGCGTTCCGCGACGTGTTCACCGACCTCACGCCACTGGTGGAGGACCTCGCCCTCGGCGACGCCCTCAGCCCCGGCCACCTCGCCCTCGCGACCAAGGACGGGAAGCACTACGGGGTGCCCTTCCTCGGCGACTTCTCGGTGCTGTTCTGCAACACCGAGCTGTTCGACCGCGCCGGCCTGGACGTCGACGAGCACACGGCGTCCTTCGACGGGATCCTCGAGGCCGCCCGCGCGATCGCCGCGCTCGACGACGACACCTACGCCTGGTCGTTCCCCGGCAACGCGTCCGGCGCGCTGGGGTTCACCGTGCAGCCGCACGTGTGGGCCACGGGCACCGACCTCATCGTCGGCGACGTCGGCGACCAGCGGGGGAACGTCGCCGGCAACGAGGCGCTGCGGCGCACCCTCGACCTCGAGCGCACGCTCTGGGACGAGCAGCTGGTGCCGCCCGGCTGCTTCGCCGACGATGCCTCGCGCTGGTCGGCCGACTACGTCGCCGGACGGCTCGGGATGTTCCCGGGCGGCTACGGCGTCGTCGCGCCGAACGCGTCGCCCGAGCTCCTGGAGCGCAGCCGCGTGGTGCTGCTGCCCGGGCCCGACGGCGGCCGCGCGTTCTTCGACGGCGGCGACAACCTGTGCATGCCCGCGGGCGGGAAGAACCCCGAGGGCGCGACCGAGCTGATCCGCTTCGCCGTTGCCCTCGAGCAGCAGGCGCGCATGCCCGACGGGTTCTACTCGCCGATCCGTTCCGACGTCGTGACGCCGGAGTTCGAGGCCGAGCACCCGCTCGTCACCCCGACGCTGAAGTCGCTCGACGCGGGCTACGCCCCCACCACGCTCGCCTACAACCTCATCTACAACCAGCAGGACGGGCCCTGGCTGCGCATGTTCCGCCGGGCCGTCTTCGACGGGGAGGTCGATGCCGCCATGGACGAGGCCCAGACCACGTACGACCGCATCCTCCGGCAGGCCCAGGCATGAGCGCCGCGGCCGTCGCCCGGCCCGCACGACGCCACGGCACCCTCACCCACCCCGCCCGCACCGGCCTGCTGCTCGTCGCGCCGGCGGTCGCGTTCGTCGTCGTGTTCGTGCTGGTGCCGCTCGTCTCCGCCGTGGGGATCTCGTTCACCAACCTCCCGCTCATCGGGACGTGGCGGTTCGTCGGCCTGGAGAACTACGCGTCCGTGCTCACGGACCCCACGTTCTGGCGGGCCGTCGGCTACACCCTGCTCTACACCGCGATCGTCACGCTGCCGATCCTCGCGCTCGGCTACACGCTGGCGGTGGTCGTGCGGTCCAACCGCCGCGGCGCCACGGTGCTGCGCACGATCTTCTTCGTCCCGTACGTCATCGGCCTCACGACGCTCAGCTTCCTCATGCTGCTCGAGGCGCAGCCGAACAGCGGCATGGTGAACGTGGTGCTCAAGGCCCTCGGGATCACCGACGGCTCGACGGCGTGGCTCGTCGACGGGCCGCTCGCCACCGGGCTCCTGTGCGTCATGGTGATCTGGGCGGTGTCGGGCCTGACGATGGTGCTGCTCATGTCCGGGATGCAGGGCATCCCGCGCGAGGTCTACGAGTCCGCGGAGCTCGACGGCGCGTCCTGGTGGGTGCGGGAGCGCTCGATCACGATCCCCATGCTGCGGCGCACCATCGCCATGACCGTCGTGCTGTCGGTCATCGGGTCGCTGCTCGCGTTCACGCAGTTCTACATCCTGACCCAGGGCGGCCCGGGATCGGACACCACCACCGTGGTGATGGCGATCTACCGGCGGGCGTTCGTGCAGCTGCAGCTGGGGGCGGCGACGGCGATGTCGCTCGTCCTGGTCGTCATCACCGGACTGGTCACCGCGGCGCAGTTCTGGCTGCTGCGGGAGAGGAGCTGACATGGCGGTCACGACGAGCGCACCGGGCACGACCGGGCTGGGTGCACCGGGCGGGAGCTCCCGCGGCACGAGCCCGGGCCGCGGGTCCTCGCCCGGCGCGGCGGGGCCGGCGTCCGGCCCCGAGCGCGACACGCGCGTGCGCCGCACGCTCTACGCGGTCGGCGGCATCCTCGCCGCCCTCGTCTTCGTGGTGCCGCTGCTGCTGGCGCTGGTGCGTTCCGGCCAGCCGGGCGACGTCGTCGTCGCCGCGCCCGACGGGCGCTTCCTCGACCTGTCGTGGGTCAACTTCCGGCTGATCCTCGACCAGCCGGAGATCTGGCGCGGCATCGTGAACTCCGTCGTCGTGTCGGTGTCGACGGCCGTGCTCACCGCCGTCCTCGCGACGCTCGCCGGCTACGGGTTCGCCAAGTTCGGCTTCCGCGGGCGGGGCCTGCTGTTCGGGCTGGTGCTGGTGACGCTCATGGTGCCGTTCCAGGCGATCCTCACCCCGCTGTACCTGCAGATGAACGCCATGCGGCTCACGGACAGCCTGTTCGGCCTCGTGCTCTTCTACACGACCGTGAACCTGCCGTTCTGCGTCTTCGTCATGCGCAACGCGTTCGAGTCGGTGCCCGGCGAGATCGAGGACTCGGCGCACGTCGACGGCGCGGGGACGGTGCGCATGATCGTCTCCGTGCTGCGGCCCCTCGTGCTGCCCGGCGCCGCGACCGCCGCTCTGTACGCGTTCCTCGCCTCGTGGACGGAGTTCCTCGGGGCGCTGACGTTCCTCACCGACTCGTCGCTCTACACGCTGCCGGTGTCGCTGGTGAACCTGCAGCAGGGTGCCTACGGCCAGGTGAACTTCGGGCTCCTGGCCGCCGGGTCGGTGGTCGCGATGATCCCGTGCGTGGTGCTGTACGTGGCGCTGCAGCGGTACTACGTGGCGGGGCTCGCATCGGGGTCGGTCAAGGGCTGACCCGTCGGCCGGGGGCTGGTGGGCGTCAGTCGTCGAAGACGTCCCAGCAGATCGCGGAGCGCGCCCGCTGGTCGTCGAGGACCAGGTCGAGCAGCTCGGCGGGCACCTGCTCCCGCTGCCAGTCCCGCTCGGCGAGGCGGACGACCTCCCTCTCGGGCCCCGGGGCGGCGGCGCTCGCGGCCCGGACGGCGTAGGCGGCGGCACCCAGGTCGTGCGCCGGGACGTGGGCCACGGCGACGGCCTGCCCGGCCGCGAGGGCCGCGAACCGTGCGGGGTCGGGCCGGCCCTTGCCGGCGGCGTTCGCGACGAAGGCGGTGCGGTGCGCCTCCCGCATCGGCACCTCGCCCCGGATCCACCCGCGGGCGACCTCGAGGGCGTCGCGCGGGCGGGCGTCGTCGGGCGCCTCCCGCTCGAAGAGCGGCAGCACGTGGTCGGCGCAGGCCACCGCCCACTCGGCCAGCATCCGGTGGTGGTCGTCGGAGAGGGACCCTCCCCGGCGCACGGTGATCAGCCGGGGGTCGCGGTCGGTGGGCAGGATCGGCACCGACCCATCCTGCCCGGTTCCCGCCCGGCGCGGGAGGTCACGACCTCCGGGTCAGCGCGAACGCGAGGACGCCGACGGCGGCGACCCCGAGGCCCCATCCGGGCAGGCCGGACGCCGCGGCGAGCGCTCCCGCCACCACGAACAGCGCGGCCTGCACGACGAACCGCGCGGGCTGGCGGAGGCGGCCCGGCGCGTTCCGTGCCAGCCACCGCCCCCAGACGGCCACCGCGACCGCGGGGAGCCCGACGGCCAGCAGGACGCCGGTGACGACGGTTGTCGCGCCGTCGCCCACCTGGGAGCCGAGGCGCCAGCCGGACACGGCCAGGAGCGCCAGCAGCGCGAGCTCGCAGGCGAAGGCGAGGAGGTCGGCGGGCCCGACTCCCCGCGCGTCCGCCGGGTGCGCCGGTCCGTGCCCCTCGGGTGCGGTCATGCGCGCACCCTAGCGGCGCCGTCGGGAGTGCCGGCGGGCGCCGGTAGACTGGCGGCGCGCCGCGAGGCGCCCCCGCACGGACCGACGCCGGATACCGGCACCCCGCGGTGCGGTGATCACCCGGTCCGAGCCCTGAGCTCTGCAGTACTCGCGCGACCCGAGGGAAGTTGATGACCGCCGCTGCCGACCGTGCTGAAGCCGTGTCCGCCCCCCGCCCCCAGCTGGACACCGTCGAGAACGCCGCGTCCACGCCCGACGAGGCCCAGCCGTACGCCGAGCTCGGCCTCAAGCCGGACGAGTACCAGCGCATCCGCGACCTGCTCGGGCGCCGCCCCACGGCTGCCGAGCTGGCCATGTACTCGGTGATGTGGTCCGAGCACTGCTCGTACAAGTCGTCCAAGGTGCACCTGAAGAAGTTCGGCGACCGGGTCACCGAGGAGATGAAGGAGCACCTGCTCGTCGGCATCGGCGAGAACGCGGGCGTCGTCGACGTCGGCGACGGCTGGGCGGTGACCTTCAAGGTCGAGTCGCACAACCACCCGTCGTTCGTGGAGCCGTACCAGGGCGCCGCGACCGGCGTCGGCGGCATCGTCCGCGACATCATCTCGATGGGCGCGCGCCCCGTGGCCGTCATGGACCAGCTCCGCTTCGGCGCCGTCGACCACCCGGACACGGCGCGCGTCGTGCACGGCGTCGTGTCGGGCGTCGGTGGCTACGGCAACAGCCTGGGCCTGCCGAACATCGGCGGCGAGCTCGTCTTCGACGGCTCGTACCAGGGCAACCCGCTCGTCAACGCGCTGTGCCTCGGGGTGCTGCGTCACGAGGACATCCACCTCGCCAACGCGTCCGGCGTCGGCAACAAGGTGGTGCTGTTCGGCGCCCGCACGGGCGGGGACGGCATCGGCGGCGCGTCGATCCTCGCGTCGGAGACGTTCGAGGACGGCGTGCCGGCCAAGCGGCCGAGCGTCCAGGTGGGCGACCCCTTCATGGAGAAGGTGCTCATCGAGTGCTGCCTGGAGCTCTACGCCGCCCAGGTGGTCGAGGGCATCCAGGACCTCGGGGCCGCGGGCATCTCCTGCGCCACGAGCGAGCTCGCCTCGAACGGCGACGGCGGCATGCACGTCTGGCTCGACGACGTGCTGCTGCGCGACCCCACCCTGAACGCCGGCGAGATCCTCATGTCGGAGTCGCAGGAGCGCATGATGGCGGTGGTCACGCCCGAGAAGCTCGAGCAGTTCCTCGCGATCACCGGCAAGTGGGACGTCGAGACCGCCGTCATCGGCGAGGTCAACGACTCCGGCCGCCTCACCATCGACCACCACGGCCAGCGGATCGTGGACGTCGACCCGAAGACGGTCGCGCACGAGGGCCCGGTCTACGAGCGCCCCTACGCCCGCCCGGCGTGGCAGGACGGCCTGCAGGCCGACACCACCGTGGCCGCCGGTCTGGCCCGCCCCACCTCGGCCGACGACCTGCGCGCCACCGCGCTGCGCCTGCTCGCGTCGCCGAACCTCGCCTCCAAGGCGTGGGTCACCAACCAGTACGACCGCTTCGTGCAGGGCAACACGGCGCTCGCCCAGCCCGACGACGGCGGCGTGGTCCGCGTCGACGAGGCCACGGGCCGCGGCGTCGCCCTCGCGACCGACGCGAACGGCCGCTACGGCAAGCTCGACCCGCGCACGGGCGCCCAGCTCGCGCTCGCGGAGGCGTACCGGAACGTCGCGACGGCCGGCGCCACGCCGCTCGCCGTGACGGACTGCCTCAACTTCGGCTCGCCGGAGCACCCGGACTCGATGTGGCAGCTCGTCGAGGCGATCGAGGGCCTCGCGGACGCGTGCCAGGAGCTCGGCGTCCCGGTCACGGGCGGCAACGTGTCGCTGTACAACGGCACGGGCGAGCCCGGCCAGATCGACTCCTCGATCCACCCGACGCCGGTCGTCGGCGTGCTCGGCGTCATCGACGACGTGCGCACCGCGGTGCCGTCGGGCTGGCGCACCGAGGGCCTGTCGATCCTGCTGCTGGGCCGTACCGCCGACGAGCTGGACGGCTCCGCGTGGGCCGACGTCGAGCACGGGCACCTGGGTGGCCTGCCGCCGCGCGTGGACCTGGCGGCCGAGCGCGCGCTCGCCTCGGCGCTGGTCGAGGCGCGCGAGCAGGGCCTCGTCGCCGCCGCGCACGACCTGTCCGAGGGTGGTCTCGCGCAGGGGCTGCTCGAGGCGTCGCTGCGCTACGGCGTCGGCGCCGACGTCGCGCTCGACGGCGTCACCGGCCGCGACGGCGTGACGCCGTTCGCCGCGCTGTTCAGCGAGTCCACCGCGCGCGCCCTGGTGGCCGTCGACGCGGAGCACGAGTCCGAGCTCGTCGCGGTGGCCGAGGCCGCCGGCGTGCCGGTGCTGCGCCTCGGTCGCACCGGCGGCGAGGAGCTGGCCGTGGCCGGTGGCTTCGACGGCGAGACCTTCACGGTGTCGCTCGCCGAGGCCCGCGAGGCGCACGAGGGCACCCTGCCGCGCATCTTCGGCTGACCACGCGACCCGCTTCGAGCGGGCGTCCCGCCCTGTTGCGCGACCGGTACAGGGCCGGACGCCCGCTCGCGGCGTGTCGGGCGGGCACCAGGCGACGTCTCGGGGCGTGAGACGTCGTCTCGGGAACGTCTAGGCTGCGATGGTCGTGCGTGTGCCGTGCCGCCCTTGGGGCCCCGCGGGCGCGCTCCCCAGAACTCGGGAGGAGCCCCCATGGAAGACCGTCTGCAGCCTGTGTTCGCCGAGGTGCTGCGTCGCAACCCCGGCGAGGTGGAGTTCCACCAGGCGGTACGAGAGGTCTTCGAGTCGCTGGGCCCGGTGCTGCGCAAGAACCCGCAGTACGTCGAGGCCGCCGTGCTCGAGCGCATCTGCGAGCCCGAGCGGCAGATCATCTTCCGCGTGCCGTGGGTGGACGACACGGGCCGCGTGCGGATCAACCGCGGCTTCCGCGTCGAGTACAACTCGGCCCTCGGCCCGTACAAGGGCGGCCTGCGCTTCCACCCCTCGGTGTACCTGGGGATCGTGAAGTTCCTCGGCTTCGAGCAGATCTTCAAGAACGCCCTCACCGGCCTGCCGATCGGCGGCGGCAAGGGCGGCTCCGACTTCGACCCGCGCGGCCGCTCCGACGGCGAGGTCATGCGGTTCTGCCAGTCGTTCATGACCGAGCTGTACCGCCACATCGGCGAGTACACGGACGTGCCCGCCGGTGACATCGGCGTGGGCGCCCGCGAGGTCGGCTACCTGTTCGGCCAGTACAAGCGGATCACCAACCGCTACGAGTCCGGCGTGCTCACCGGCAAGGGCCTCACCTGGGGCGGCTCGCTGGTGCGCCGGGAGGCCACCGGCTACGGCGCGGTGCTGTTCGCGCAGAGCATGCTCGGCACGAAGGGCGAGAGCCTCGACGGTCGCCGCGTCTCGGTGTCCGGCTCGGGCAACGTCGCGATCTACGCGGCCGAGAAGGCGCAGCAGCTCGGCGGCCGCGTGATCACGTTCTCCGACTCGTCCGGGTACGTCGTCGACGAGGCGGGCATCGACCTCGACCTGCTCAAGGAGGTCAAGGAGGTCCAGCGCGGCCGCGTGTCCGACTACGTCGACCGGCGCCCCGGCGCCCGCCTGGTGTCCGACGGCAGCATCTGGGACGTCCCGACGGACGTCGCGCTGCCCTGCGCCACCCAGAACGAGCTCTCCGAGGCCGACGCCAAGCAGCTCGTCGCGAACGGTGTGCTCGCCGTCGCCGAGGGCGCCAACATGCCGACGACCCCGGAGGCCGTGGCCCTCCTGCGCGACGCCGGCGTGCTCTTCGGCCCGGGCAAGGCCGCGAACGCGGGCGGCGTCGCGACGTCGGCGCTGGAGATGCAGCAGAACGCCTCGCGCGACTCGTGGAGCTTCGACTACACCGAGTCCCGCCTCGCGGAGATCATGACCGGCATCCACGACAGCTGCCTCGCCACCGCCGAGGAGTACGAGGCGCCCGGCGACTACGTCGTCGGCGCCAACGTCGCCGGCTTCACCAAGGTGGCGGACGCGATGATCGCCTTCGGCGTCATCTGACGGTCCGCAGCACGCACGACGACGGCGCGGCCCCCGGTGGGGGACCGCGCCGTCGTCGTGAGCGGGAGGGGCGCAGCGGCCCGTGCCGTCGATCAGACCTCGGTGTTCTCCGACGAGATCATCCAGGCCTGCTTCTCGAGGTCCGTGATGATCTCGTGCAGCAGGTCGGCCGTGGTCGGGTCCTCGGCGTCGACGTCGTCGTGCACCTCGCGGGCGACCTCGACGGTCTGCGCGACGCGCTCGACGATCGCGTCGACCGTGTCCTCGACGGAGACCAGGCCGGCGGGGTAGGGCGACAGGTCGGTCGTGGTGGCGACGGTCTCGGTGCGGCCGTCGGGCACGGCCTGGAGGGCGCGGAGCCGCTCGGCGACGGTGTCGCTGTGCTCCCGCGCGACGTCGACCAGCTCGTCGAGCTGGAGGTGCAGGTCGCGGAAGCCGCGGCCGGTGACGTTCCAGTGGGCCTGCTTGCCCTGGACGTGCAGGTCGACCAGCGCGACGAGCACGCGCTGCAGGTGGGCGCGGAGCTTGTCGGACGCCTCGGCCCGCGGAGTGTTGCGCTTCATCGTGGGAGTGGTCATGGGTGTGAACCTCGCTTCCGGTGACGATCGCTCTCTTGAACCATTCCAGGTTAAGGAGCCTTCCCGGCGACCGCCAGCAAGGGCAGGCGAGCCTTGGTCGTCGTCAGGGTGTGCCGGTCACGAGGTCGAGCACCGCCGTCGCGAACGACCGGGTGAGGGCGGGGGAGTGGTCCGCCCCGGCGATCGACCACAGCTCGACCGTGGCGGCGCCCGAGCACCCGGCCCATGCCGTCACGGTGGTCTCGGCACCGGGGACCGTGCCGTCGAGGTCGCGCCGGGCGGGGGCGGTGGCGGGTGCCGTCGCGCACCCGTCGAGACGTGCCCATCCGGCTGCCGACTCCGCCGCCGACGGATAGGCACGACCGTCGCGCAGGCCTCCGCCCGCGCGGATCACGGGGTCGTCGGCGCCGTGCGCCTGCACCACGGTCACCGGCCGCGACGGCCGGCAGGTACCGTCGTCCGCCGGCATCGCGCCCGCGAGCGACACGGCGACGGACACGAGGTCGGCGTGGTCGCAGGCCGTGCGGTAGGCCATGAAACCGCCGTTGGAGTACCCGACCACCGCGACCCGGTCCGGGTCCACGGCGTACGTGGCCACGAGCGTGCGGATCACCTGCGCCAGGTAGGCGGAGTCGTCGACGCCGGCGCGGTCGACGCCGCAGCAGGCGTCGGTCGCGTTCCAGAACCGGCGTCCGTCGGGCCCCTCGGTGCCCTCGGGGAGGGCGTAGAGCACGCCCCGCGCGAGAGCCTCGTCGCGCAGCCCGAGCCGGGCGTCGACGCGCGCGGCGTCGGAGCCGTAGCCGTGCAGGACGACGAGCAGGGGCGCGGGGTCCGCGGCGTCGTACCCGTCCGGCACGTGCACCTCGACGGGGCGGCCGGCGACGTCGAGCGCGCCGACCGCGCCGGCCGGCAGGGGCTCGACGGCGGCGAGCACCAGGGGCTGCGCGTCCGTCTGCGGTGGGGTGGCGGAGCTGCAGGCCGCCAGGAGCAGCGTGACCAGCGCGACGATGGTCGCCAGGAGTGGGCGGTGCGCCGGCATGCCGTCGATTGTCGCGTGCGCGCGACGCCCGGCATAGGCTGAAATCGGTGCAGAGGTGGTGCTCCGATGACGTGGCAGCTGGCGCTCGTGACGGCGTCGTTCGCGCTGGTCGCGACCGTCGCCGCCCGGTCGTGGCTGCGTTCCGACGCCCACCGTGACGCCGTCGCCCGCCGTGCGCACCGTCGTCGTGCCCCCGCCGCCGACCCGCTCCTGACGCTCACCGTCCAGGTGCGGCTGGGGGAGCTGGCGCGCGAGCTGCGGGCCATCGACGACGACCCGCAGGTCTACGCCCGCGCGCACCACGCCCGCGCCGCGCAGGGCGCGTACGACGCCCTGCTGCGCGAGGCGTGCCGTCTCGCCGGGCTGAGCGTCGTCGACCTGCCGATGCGCGCCGGCGAGCGCGCCGAGTCCGCCGAACGGCTCCGCGAGGAGCTGGAGCTCAGCGCCCGCGGCTGGTCCTGGTGACCCCTCGAGGTGGTCGGGAACCCCGCGAGGTAGCTCGCCTTTGCCGAGCTACCTCGCGGAGTCCGGGACCACCTCGACGTCAGAGGGCCTCGAGCGCCGTGTTGAAGGTGGCGGACGGGCGCATCACCGCGGCGGCCTTGGCGGCGTCGGGGCGGTAGTAGCCGCCGATGTCGGCGGGCGAGCCCTGGACGCCGACGAGCTCGTCGACGATCGTCCGCTCCTGCTCGGCGAGCGACGCCGCGAGCGGGCCGAACGCGGCGGCCAGCTCGGCGTCGTCCGACTGCGCGGCGAGCTCCTGCGCCCAGTACAGGGCGAGGTAGAAGTGCGAGCCGCGGTTGTCGATGCCGCCCACGCGACGCGTCGGGGACTTGTCCTGGTCGAGGAACGTGCCCGTGGCGCGGTCGAGGGTGTCGGCGAGCACCTGGGCGCGCGCGTTGCCGGTGACGGTCGCGAGGTGCTCGAACGACGCGGCCAGCGCGAAGAACTCGCCGAGCGAGTCCCAGCGCAGGTAGTTCTCCGCGAGGAGCTGCTGCACGTGCTTCGGGGCGGAGCCGCCGGCGCCGGTCTCGAAGAGGCCGCCGCCGTTCATCAGCGGCACGACCGACAGCATCTTGGCCGACGTCCCCAGCTCGAGGATGGGGAACAGGTCCGTGTTGTAGTCGCGCAGCACGTTGCCGGTCACCGAGATGGTGTCGAGCCCCTGGCGGATGCGCGCGAGGGAGAACGCCGTCGCCTCGGCCGGCGCCATCACGTGGATGTCGAGGCCGTCGGTGTCGTGGTCGCCCAGGTACTCCTCGACCTTGGCGATGAGCTGCGCGTCGTGGCCGCGCTGCGCGTCGAGCCAGAACACGGCGGGGGAGCCGGTGGCGCGGGCGCGGTTCACGGCGAGCTTGACCCAGTCGCGGATCGCGACGTCCTTGGTGGTGCAGGCGCGCCAGATGTCCCCGGCCTGGACGTCGTGGGAGAGCAGCACGTCGCCTGCCGCGTTCACGACCTCGACGGTGCCGTCGGCGGGGATCTCGAACGTCTTGTCGTGCGAGCCGTACTCCTCGGCCTTCTTGGCCATGAGGCCCACGTTGGGCACGGAGCCCATCGTGGCCGGGTCGAGGGCACCGTTCGCGCGGCAGTCGTCGATGACGGTCTGGTAGACGCCGGCGTACGACGAGTCCGGGATGACGGCGAGCGTGTCGTGCTCCTTGCCGTCGGGGCCCCACATGTGGCCGCCGCCGCGGATCATCGCGGGCATGGACGCGTCGATGATGACGTCGGACGGCACGTGCAGGTTGGTGATGCCGCGGTCGGAGTCGACCATCGCGAGCGCCGGGCCGTCGGCCAGACCCTGCTCGACGGCGGCGCGGATCTCGGCGCCGTCGGGCAGCGTGTCGACGGTCGCGAGGAGCCCGCCGAGGCCGTCGTTGGGGGAGATGCCCGCGGCCTTGAGCTGGTCGCCGTACTTCTCGAAGAGGGCGGGGAAGAAGGCCTGCACCACGTGGCCGAAGATGATCGGGTCGGAGACCTTCATCATCGTGGCCTTGAGGTGCGCGGAGAACAGGACGCCCTCGGCCTTGGCGCGGGCGACCTGCTCGGCGAGGAAGGTGTTCAGCGCGGCGACGGACATGAAGGTCGCGTCGACGACCTCGCCGGCCTCGACCTTCAGGCCGTCCTTGAGGACGGTCGTGCCGGCCGGGGTGACCAGGCGGATCGTCAGGGTGTCGTCCGCGGGGACGACGAAGGACTTCTCGTTGGAGAAGAAGTCGTCGGAGCCCATCGTCGCGACGTTCGTCCTCGAGTCGGCCGACCAGGCGCCCATGCGGTGCGGGTGCGCCTTCGCGTAGTTCTTCACCGACGCGGGGGCGCGACGGTCCGAGTTGCCCTCGCGCAGCACCGGGTTCACGGCCGAGCCCTTGACCTTGTCGTACCGGGCGCGCACGTCCTTCTCGGCGTCGGTCTGCGGGTCCTCGGGGTAGCTCGGGACGTCGTAGCCCTGGGCCTGCAGCTCGGCGACCGCGGCCTTGAGCTGCGGCACGGACGCCGAGATGTTCGGCAGCTTGATGATGTTGGCGCCGGGGGTGGTGGCCAGCTCACCCAGCTCGGCGAGCGCGTCGCCGATGCGCTGGTCGTCGGTGAGCCGCTCCGGGAACTGGGCGAGGATGCGGCCCGCGAGGGAGATGTCGCGCGTCTCGAGCGTGACCCCGGCCTGGGCGGCGTACGCCTCGACGATCGGGAGGAACGAGTACGTCGCGAGCAGCGGCGCCTCGTCGGTGTGCGTGTAGATGATCGTGGCGGCCTCGGGCCGGGACTCGGTGGTCATGCGGCGATGCTCCCTTGGCAGGGCAGTGGTGGACGAGAGATTGTTTGACATCAAGATATCTGGCCGCGGCGGAGCCTGTCGAAAACGCGGGCGCACTCCGTCGCCGTGCCGTGCCTCACGGTCCGGACCCTCGCCGCGCGGCCCGGGGCGTGCGCCGTTACCGTCGAGCCGTGCCGACGCGTCAGCTCCATCTCGCCCAGGCGGGCCCTGCCGAGGTCGCCGACGCCCTCGCCGCGCTCCGCGCCGAGGTCGGCCTGCCCGCCATGTTCCCCGCCCAGGTGCGGGAGGAGGCGGAGAAGTCCGCCGCGGAGGGCGGGTCCGCCCTCGGCGGCAAGAGCCGGCGGGGCCGTCAGGACCGCCGCGACGTCGAGCTCGTGACGATCGACCCGCCGGGCTCGATGGACCTCGACCAGGCGGTGCACGTCGCGTCGTCGGGGCGCGGCTACATCGTCCGGTACGCCATCGCGGACGTCGCCGCGTTCGTTCGCCCGGGCGGCCCGCTCGACGCCGAGACGCACCGTCGTGGCACCACCGTCTACGGCCCGGACGTGCGCACCCCGCTGCACCCGCCCGTCCTGTCCGAGGGTGCCGCGAGCCTGCTGCCCGACGAGGACCGGCCGGCGGTGCTGTGGACGATCGGGCTCGACGCGGACGGCGAGATCACCAGCAGCTCCGTGACCCGCGCGACCGTGCGGTCGCGTGCCCGCCTCACCTACGGCGAGGTCCAGGGCCAGCTCGACGCGGGGACGGCGTCGGACTCGTTGTCGCTCCTGGCGGACGTGGGTCGTCTGCGGCAGGAGCGCGAGCGGGACCGCGGTGGGGTGTCGCTGGAGGTCCCCGAGCAGGAGATCGTGCCGGGGCCGGACGGGTCGTTCGCGCTCGAGCTGCGCCGCACCCTCCCGGTCGAGGGCTGGAACGCGCAGATCTCGCTGCTCACCGGCATCGCCGCGGCGGCCATGATGCGCGAGGCGGGCGTGGGCCTGCTGCGCACGTTGCCCCCGGCGGACGACCGGGACGTCGCGCGCCTGCGCCGCACGGCCGCGGCCCTCGGCATCGACTGGCCCGACGAGGTCTCGTACGCACAGCTCGTCCCGACCCTGGAGTCCCGCCGGCCCGCGCACGCGGCCTTCCTCGCCGAGGCGACCTCGCTCTTCCGCGGCGCCGGCTACCTGGCGTTCGGCGTGCCGGGGCCCGACGGCGCACTGCCGGTCGCGCTGCCCGCCGACGCCCGGCACGCGGCGATCGCGGCCGAGTACGCCCACGTGACGGCGCCGCTGCGGCGGCTCGCCGACCGCTATGCCGCCGAGGTGTGCCTCGCGCACGCCGCGGGCAAGGAGCCGCCGGCCTGGGTCACCGAGGCGCTGCCCGACCTGCCCGAGACGATGGCGGCGGCCTCCCGGACGGCGGGCGCCTTCGAGCGCGGCTGCGTGGACGTCGTCGAGGCGGCGCTGCTCGCCGGCCGTGAGGGAAAGACCTTCTCCGGCGTCGTCGTCGACGTGCGCGGCGACGGCAAGGACGACGGCCCGCAGCGCGGCGAGGTCATGCTCGAGGACCCGGCGGTGCGGGCCCGCATCGAGGGGGCCGAGCTGCCGCTCGGCGAGCGCGTCCGGGCCACGCTGGCCGAGGCTTCGGTGCCCGACCGGCGGGTGCTCTTCACGCTGGGCTGACCGGACCCCTGGGGCCCGGCGCCCACGGTCAGGGCTCGAGGTCCGTGGCCGCGGCCCCGGTGCGGACGTCCACGGGCACGGACACCTGGTCGTGGGCGACCAGCCAGCGGTCGTCGTCGCGGCGCAGGCCGAAGGTCCCGCGGACCCAGGTCCCCGGCACAGGCGTGCCGTCGGCGAGGGTGCCGCCGAGCCGGCCGAAGGCGTGCCCGAAGGCGACGTGGTCGTCGACGGTCAGGGCGAGGTCGCGCAGCTCGTAGTCGACGGTGGCGAAGGTGTCGAACACCCGCACCCAGTTCCGCAGCTTCGCGTCGATGCCGACGTGCTGCAGCGGGGGCTCGACGTCGAACGAGACGACGTCGGGCGCGTAGATCTCGCGCACCGCGTCGAG
Source organism: Isoptericola sp. NPDC056573 (assembly GCF_042793335.1). Lineage (NCBI taxonomy): Bacteria > Bacillati > Actinomycetota > Actinomycetes > Micrococcales > Promicromonosporaceae > Isoptericola > Isoptericola sp. NPDC056573. The sequence continues at coordinate 35,459 of NZ_JBHTUY010000013.1, read as the reverse complement.
GTCCTTGGCGCGCAGGGCGCCGACGAGCGACTCCAGCAGCTGCCGGATCGCGTGCTCGTGGTGGTGGGTCGCGGTCATGGTCGCTCCTCGGGTCAGGGAGTCTCGGTCGAGGCGAGGACCGGGCCTCACCCGACCGACGTCGGCGGGCGCGGAGACGTGACGGTCCGGGACCTGCCGCGGCCGACCTCGTCCTTCCCGCAGTCCGGCTCCCCGGGCCAGAGCCGCAGGTGACGGTTTGATAACACTCCTGCCTTATAACGATTCAAGGTCTGGCGCTGCCCCCGTGAGTATTCGTTAAGGTTCCTTCCCTAAGCGTGAGCGATCGCGGCGTGAGGGTGCGCTGCCGACTGGAAGGACCAACGATGATCCGAGGGAAGATCCGCGGACGGTGGCTCGCAGCCGCCGCCGCCCTGACGAGCGTGACCCTCCTGGCCGCCGGGTGCTCCGGTTCCGCCGAGGGCGGTGACGGTGGCGACGCCACCAGCGCCCCTGCCGCGGAGGGTCAGGCCACCGACCGCGAGCTCGTGGTCTGGGCCGGTTCCCAGACCCCGATCACGCCGAACTTCAACCCCTACAACCCCGCGGCCGTGCTGCACCTGGCCAACGGCGGCATCTACGAGCCGCTGTTCGTCTACAACAAGATCGCCGACGAGCCGCCCACGCCGATGCTGGGCCTCGAGTGGGAGTGGAACGAGGACGGCACGGAGCTCACCGTGAAGCTCCGCGAGGGCGTCCAGTGGAACGACGGAGAGCCGTTCACCGCCGACGACGTCGTCTACTCCTTCACGAACGAGACCGCCAAGCCGCCGTACCTCAAGGACGCGAAGGCCAGCGACGACACGACCGTCGTCTTCACGTTCGACGGCCCGTCGTTCACGAACGAGTTCGCGATGCTCGGCAGCACGCTCATCGTGCCGAAGCACGTCTTCTCCGAGCACGAGAAGGACTCGGGCGAGGACGGCGACGGCAACGCCCTCACCGGCCTCGTCGCGTGGGCCAACGCCGAGAACCCGGTCGGCACCGGCCCGTACATGGTGAACACGACGTCGGCCGCCGCGTACACGGCCAAGGCGAACCCGAGCTACTGGGGCGGCGAGCCCAAGATCGCCAGCCTGCGCTACATCGGCATCGACTCGAACCAGTCGGCCGAGGACCTGCTGAGCACCGGCCAGATCGACTGGGCCACGATGTTCGTGCCGGATCCCGACCGCATCACCGCCTCGGGCGTGTACGGCTACCTCAACACCCCGAAGGACCCGACGGTCCTGTACACCTGCGCCAACGAGGACCGGGGCTGCGAGGGCGAGCAGACCGACGTCGCCGTGCGGCAGGCGCTCAACCTCGCCGTCGACCGCGGCACGATCAACGAGAAGGCGTTCGTCAACCTGGCCAAGCCGGTCTCGCCGACGTACGCGCTCCTCGGCCGCGACGACAAGTGGATCGCCGACGGCATGCCCGCCGAGGCCCCGCAGGCGGCCGACCCGGCCGCCGCCGCGAAGATCCTCGAGGACGCCGGTTACACCAAGGACGCCGACGGCTTCTACGGCAAGGACGGCAAGGCCGTCGAGCTGACGCTGGCCTCGCCCGACGGGTGGACCGACTACAACAACGCCGCCAAGCTCATCGAGGAGCAGGCCCGCGAGGCCGGGCTCAAGGTCGTCGCGACGACGATCTCCGAGGCGGAGTACGGCGACCAGCGGTTCTCGGGCAAGTTCGAGCTGCTCGTCGGCGGCGTCGTCGGCACCTCGATCGCCGACCCGTACCAGATCTACCGCGACTGGTTCACGGGCGACTTCACCCAGGACGTCGGCACCGCGCTCGGCTCCGGCGAGTGGAACTTCTCCCGGTACGACAACCCCGAGGTCAACGACGCGGTCCAGACCGCCAGCGAGACCAACGACGAGGCCGTCAAGAAGGAGGCCTACGCCGTCGTCCAGGAGCACCTCGTCGAGGACCTGCCGTTCATCCCGCTCGTCGTGAATGCCACCCAGACCTTCTACAACCAGAAGGACTACACGGGCTGGCCCACGGAGGAGAACCCGTACGCGTTCCCGCCGGCCTGGGAGAACCCGTCGTCCGGCCTGGTGCTGGGCAAGATCGCCGGCAGCTGACGCGCCAGCCGGCACCGCACGAACGACTCGAGGAGGAGCCGAATGCTCTCGACGACGAAGGGGGGCGTGACCCCGTGACCTTCTACCTGCGACGACTCGCGTTCTACGCGATCACGCTGTGGGCGGCCATCTCGCTGAACTTCCTCATCCCGCGCCTGCTGCCGGGTGACCCGTTCACGATTCTCCTGGCCAAGCTCCAGCGCAGCGGTGGGATCTCGCCGTCCGTCGAGAACAGCATCCGGCTCCTCCTCGGAGCCGTGGAGGACCAGACGATCTGGGAGCAGTACGTCCACTACTGGGGCAACCTGTTCCGCGGCGACCTCGGGGTGTCGGTGACCCAGTTCCCCACCCCCGTGACCGAGCTGATCGCCGGGGCGCTGCCCTGGACGATCGGGTTGGTCGGCACCGCCACCGTGATCTCGTTCGTCCTGGGCATCGGGCTCGGCGCGTTCGCCGGCTGGAAGCGTGGCACCTGGGTGGACAGCCTGATCCCCAGCACCACGATGATGCAGTCGCTCCCGTACTTCTGGGTGGCGCTCCTGCTGATCTTCGTGTTCAGCGTGACGCTGGGCTGGTTCCCCATCATCGGCGCGTACGACGTGTTCACCTTCGACGCCCCGGAGTGGAGCTGGGCGTTCGTCGGCTCCGTGCTCTACCACGCGTTCCTGCCGGCGCTCACGATCGTCATCTCGGCGGTGGGCGGCTGGCTCCTCGGGATGCGGAACATGATGGTCTCCACCCTCTCCGAGGACTACATCACCACCGCGGAGGCCAAGGGCCTCCGGCCGCGTCGGATCTTCATGACCTACGCGGTGCGGAACGCGGCGATGCCGTCGCTCGCCGGGTTCGGCGTCTCGCTCGGGTTCGTCGTCGCGGGCTCCCTCGTGATGGAGCAGGTCTTCACCTACCCCGGCGTGGGCAAGCTCATGATCCAGGCGGTGCGGAACAACGACTACGCCCTGATGCAGGGCGTCTTCCTGGTGATCACGCTCGCCGTCCTCGCGGCGCTCTTCATCATGGACCTGATCTACGGCTTCATCGACCCGAGGACGCGGAGCAACAATGGCTGATCGACGCAAGCGCTTCGCGCTGAACTGGTCGGGCAAGCTGATCGCCGGGGTCGTCATCGTCGGTGCGATCCTCCTGTTCGCGCTGATCGGCCCCTTCTTCACGCAGGACCCGCGCGACTCCGACAACCCGGCGCTGCTGCCGCCCGGCCCGGACCACCTGCTCGGCACCTCGAGCCTCGGCTACGACATCCTGGCGCAGCTCGCCGAAGGGGCCCGCGGGTCGCTGATCGTCGGGATCACCGCCGGCCTCATCGCGGTCGTGCTCGCCCTGTTCTTCGGCGTCGTCGCCGGGTACCTGCGCGGGTGGACGGACGAGATCCTGTCGCTCGTCACCGGGATCATGCTCGTGATCCCCGGGCTCCCGCTGATGATCGTCATCGCCAGCTACCTGCCGGTGCGCAGCCTGTGGATCGTCGCGCTGATCCTCGGCATCACCGCGTTCGCCGGCCCCGCCGTGGTGCTCCGGTCCCAGGCGCGCTCGCTGCGCGTACGGGACTACGTCGCCGCGGCCCAGGTGGCGGGGGAGAAGACACCCCGCGTCATCCTCGTCGAGGTGCTGCCCAACCTGCTGCCGCTCCTCGCGGCCCAGTTCCTGTTCGCCGTCCTGCTGGCCATCCTCGGCGAGGCCGGCCTGTCCTACCTCGGCCTCGGCCCGAACGGCTCGATCACCTGGGGAACCATGCTGAACGACGCCCAGGGCGGCGGGGCGCTCACCCGCGGCGCCTGGTGGTGGTTCGTGCCCCCGGGTCTCATGATCGCCCTCTTCGGGTGCGGGCTCTCGCTCATCAACTTCGCGATCGACGAGGTCATCGACCCGAAGCTCCGCACCGCCCCCGCCGCCGCCAAGCGCGTCCGCAAGGCGCGCAAGGCCGGGCTCGACAAGCTCGGCACGAGCAGCGGGACCGCGGCGCCGGCCGTCGGTTCGCCGTCGGACCCCGACCGTGACGACCGCTCGGACGACGAGACGACCGAGGAGAAGGAGAGGGTCGAGGCATGACCGTCACGTCGACGCCGACCGCACCCCTGACGTCCGCCGCCCACGACGAGTACCTCGCGGGGCTCGAGCCCGTGCTCACCGCACGCGACGTCTCGATCGAGTACGAGGTCACGCCGCCCGTGCACGCGGTCAAGCACGCGTCCCTCACGCTGCACCGCGGCGAGATCCTCGGCCTGGCGGGGGAGTCGGGCTGCGGCAAGACGACCCTCGCCTACGGCCTCAACCGCCTGCTCAAGCCCCCGGCCATCCTCCGCACCGGAGACGTGACGTTCCACGACGCCGACGGGTCGGACATCGACGTCGTGGGCCTCACCGGCGACTCGCTCCGGGCGTTCCGCTGGGACAAGGTCTCGATGGTGTTCCAGGGGGCGATGAACTCCCTCAACCCCGTGATCAGCGTGCGCAGCCAGCTCCACGACGTCATGACCACCCACCGCCCCCAGATGACGAAGGGCGAGCGGGAGGACCGCGCCGCCGAGCTGCTCCGGCTGGTGGGGGTCGACCCCGTCCGGCTCGACAGCTTCGCGCACGAGCTGTCCGGCGGCATGCGCCAGCGCGTCATGATCGCCATGGCTCTGGCGCTGGGCCCGCAGGTCATGATCATGGACGAGCCGACGACGGCGCTCGACGTCGTCGTCCAGCGCGGCATCCTGCGCGAGATCATGCGCCTGCGCGAGCGGTTCAACTTCGCCGTCGTCTTCATCACCCACGACCTGCCGATGCTGCTCGAGATCAGCGACCGGATCGCCGTCATGCGGGCGGGCGAGATCGTCGAGATCGACACCGCCGAGTCCATCTACCTGCGGGCCCAGCACCCGTACACGAAGAAGCTGCTGTCGTCGTTCCCGAGCCTCACCGGCGAGCGGGGCTCCTTCGTCCGCGGCGACGCCCGGTCGGCGGCCGCAGAAGGGGAAGAGTCGTGAGCACCCTCGAGGTTCGTCACCTGATCAAGGACTTCAAGCTCAAGAAGGGCAAGCTCCGCGCCGTGAACGACGTGTCGTTCACGCTCGAGCCCGGCAAGACCATCGCCGTGGTGGGCGAGTCCGGTTCCGGCAAGTCGACCGTGGCCCGCATGATCGCCCAGCTCGAGACGCCGACCCGCGGGGAGATCCTGCTCGACGGCGCACCGATCGGCCGCCGCGGCCGGGCTATGGCGGCGTACCGCCACCAGGTGCAGATGGTGTTCCAGGACCCGTTCGCGTCCCTGAACCCGTACCACTCCGTGGCGCACCACCTGGAGCGCCCGCTGAAGATCCACGGCGTGGCCAAGGGCGCCGGCCTGACGCCGGCCGTCCACGAGCTGCTCGAGCGCGTGAACCTCACGCCCGCGGAGGTCTTCGCCGCCAAGCAGCCGCACGAGATGTCCGGCGGCCAGCGGCAGCGCGTCGCCATCGCCCGGGCGCTCGCCCCTGGCGCGCGCTTCGTCATCGCGGACGAGCCCGTCTCCATGCTCGACGTGTCCATCCGGCTCGACGTCCTCAACCTGCTCGCCCGTCTGCAGCGCGAGGAGCAGCTCGGCGTCCTGTACATCACCCACGACCTCGCCACCGCCCGCCACTTCAGCGACGAGATCCTCGTGATGTACCGGGGGGACGTCGTCGAGCGGGGGCCCTCCGACGACGTCATCCTCGACCCGCAGCACGAGTACACCAAGACGCTGCTGGCGGCCGCCCCCGACCCCGCGCGGCACGGGCGGCTGCGGGACGAGGTGCGGGCGGAGCTGGCTGCTTCCTGACGGTCGCTGCCCGTGGTTGCGGCCGCGCGGGTCGGGGATGGCGTCGCGCGGACGCGTTCACGGGCGCCAGGGCGCCCTCCACTTCGGGAGGGATACGTCCTCGCGACGCCATCCCCGACCCGTGCTCGTTCGTCGGCCCGCTCGGGTCAGGGTCAGGAAGCTGCCAGCCGGTGGGTTGGCCTAAGGTGCTGGCGTGCCTGCGCGACGACGGACCGAACCTGCTGCCGGACGGGCGGCCGTGGCCGCGTGGCTGGGCGGCGACACCTCGCGGCCGGTCGTGACGACGGCGGTGCGGTTCACGCTGGAGGAGCTGGCCGACGTCGCGCCCGGGAACTCGGTGGAGGTGCGGGTGCCGCCCGCCGGGGCCGTGCAGGCCGTGGCCGGGCCGCGGCACACGCGTGGGACGCCGCCCAACGTGGTGGAGACGGACGTCGAGACCTGGCTCGGGCTCGCGACCGGGCGGCTGACGTGGGACGACGCCGTCGGGTCCGGGCGGGTGAGCGCCTCGGGGGAGCGGGCCGACCTGTCCGGGCTGCTGCCGCTCCAGGCCGCCCGGCCCCGCCCCTGACCGGACCGACGAGGCCGGGGAGTCGGCGGGCCCCATGGCGCGCGGGTGTCGGTCCGGTCCGCTACGTTCGGCGGCACCGGGCAGGCACGCACCACGACAGCCGGACGACGACGTCCCGTGACGTGGGGTTCAACAACGGTTCACGCGGGTCTGCTGAGGTGACGTCACCCACGTCCGCCGCGAAGGAGCCACCGTGAGCCCTACCCGTCCCGCCCGTCATCGAGGACCGTTCGCGGCCGCCGCCGCGGCCGCGCTCGTCCTCCCCCTGGGGGCCGCCCTCGCCGCCCCGGCGTCCGCCGCCGTCTCGCCCGACGCCCCCGTCGTCATCGACGAGGTGTACGGGGGCGGCGGCAACAGCGGCGCCGCGTTCAACCAGGACTTCGTCGAGCTGTACAACCCCACGGACGACGCCGTGTCGCTCGAGGGCTGGTCCGTGCAGTACGCGTCCGCGGCCGGCACCTGGGCCAACGGGGCCCAGACGAACCTCTCCGGGGAGATCCCGGCGGGCGGGTCGTTCCTCGTCGCGCAGGCGCTGGGCGGGAACACGGCGCTGCCCGCGCTGCCCGCCCCCGACGTCACCGGCACCATCGCGATGTCCGGCACCGGCGCCAAGGTCGCGCTGGTGCGCTCGACCGACCGCCTCTCCTGCGCGGGCGCCGACTGCGCGGCGGCCGAGGCCGTCGTCGACCTCCTCGGCTGGGGTCCGACCGCCAGCGCCTTCGCGGGCTCGGGACCGGCGCCCGCGACGACGAACGCGACGTCCGTCGCGCGCCGCGACCACGCGCACACCGCCGACAACGCGGCCGACTTCGCCGCCGGGGCGCCGACGCCGACCGCGAGCGGCACCGACCCGGGCACCGACCCGGGCCCGGGCGAGGACGCGACGATCGCCGAGATCCAGGGCACCGGCGCGACGTCGCCGCTGGCCGGGACGACGGTGACGACCACCGGCGTCGTGACCGCCACCTACCCCACGGGCGGCTTCGACGGGCTCTACCTCCAGACCGCGGGCAGCGGCGGCGACCCCGCCGACGACGCGACGCCCGGCGCCTCCGACGCGGTGTTCGTGTACTCCCGCGCCGCCGCGGCCGAGCTCGAGGTCGGCGACCACGTGGAGGTCACGGGGAAGGTCAGCGAGTACTCCGGCCTGACGGAGGTCACCGCCGACGCGTGGACCCTGCTCGACGAGCCTGGTGCCGTCGAGCCGCTCGCCACGACCTGGCCCGCGACCGACGCCGAGCGCGAGGCCCTGGAGGGCATGCTGCTCGCCCCGCAGGGCGACTTCACCGTCACGGACAACTACGACACGAACTTCTACGGCACCATCGGGCTGGCCGCGGGCGACGCGCCGCTGGTCCAGCCGACCACGGCGGGGCGCCCCGGGTCCGTCGAGGCGAAGCAGCAGGCCGAGGACAACGCGGCCCGCGCCGTCCTGCTGGACGACGGCTCGTCGACCAACTACAGCTCGGCCGCGAACTCCTCCCAGCCGCTGCCGTGGCTGACCGGCGGAGACCCGGTCCGCGTCGGCGCCGCCGTGACGTTCACGAAGCCCGTCGTCCTCGACTACCGCTTCGACGCCTGGGGGCTGCAGCCGCAGCACCGGCTCACGCCCGACGTCGCCGCCGACGTCCAGCCCGCCACGTTCGAGGACACGCGCGAGGCGTCGCCGCAGGACGTGGGCGGCACCCTGCAGGTGGGCACGTTCAACGTGCTGAACTACTTCACGACGACCGGCGACCAGCTCACCGGATGCCGGTACTACACCGACCGCGCGGGGGACCCGGTCACCGTCCGTGACGGCTGCGACGCCCGCGGCGCCGCGGAGGCCGAGGACCTGGAGCGGCAGCAGACCAAGATCGTCGCCGCGATCTCCGCCCTGGGGGCGGACGTCGTCGGGCTCGAGGAGATCGAGAACTCCGCGGCGTTCGGCAAGGACCGCGACCAGGCGCTGTCCGACCTCGTGGACGCGCTCGACGCGCACGACGGCGCGGGCACGTGGGCGTACGTCGCGTCCCCGGCCGACCTCCCGGACAGCGAGGACGTGATCCGCACGGCGTTCGTCTACCGGACCGCGGGCGCCGAGCCCGTCGGGGCCTCCCGGATCCTCGACGACCCGGAGGCGTTCGGCAACGCGCGCCAGCCGCTGGCGCAGGTGTTCCAGCCGGCCGGCGGTGTGGACGCGGACCCGGGCGACGACGTCGTGGTCATCACCAACCACTTCAAGTCGAAGGGGTCCGCCGGCCCGTGGCCCGGGGACGAGGACACGGGTGACGGCCAGGGCGCCTCCAACGAGTCGCGCGTGCGGCAGGCGACCGCGCTGGTCGCCTTCGCCGACGACGTCGCGGCGGACGCGGGCACGGACGCCGTGCTGCTCGTGGGCGACCTCAACTCCTACGAGCAGGAGGACCCGGTCGTGGTCCTCACGGACGCCGGCTACACGGACCTCGGGCCCACCACGGGCGAGTACACCTACGCGTTCGACGGCGCGGTCGGCTCGCTCGACCACGCGCTCGCGTCGTCGGCCCTGCTCGACCGGGTGACCGGCACCGACATCTGGAACGTCAACGCGTACGAGCCGGTGGCGAACGAGTACAGCCGCTACAACTACAACGCGACGATCCTCTACGACGAGACGCCGTTCCGGTCGTCGGACCACGACCCGCTGCTCGTCGGGCTGGACCTGGTGCCGTCCGCGCACGCGTGGGAGGCGAAGGCCACCTACGGCAAGGGCGACCGGGTCGCCTTCGAGGGCGGGCTCTTCGAGGCGCTGTGGTGGTCGCGCGGCGACCGCCCCGGGGCGTCGGCGTACGGGCCGTGGGCCGAGGTCGGGGCCCCGGTCGTGACGTCGGCCGGGACCTTCCCGGCGTGGACGGGAACCTGGGTGTACGGCAAGGGCGACGTCGTCGTGCACGACGGGCACCGTTGGCAGGCGCAGTGGTACTCCCGGCACGACGAGCCCGGCGCGACGTCGTGGGGCCCCTGGAAGGACCTGGGAGCTGCCTGACGGGCGGCCGTCGGGTGCCGGCAGGTGGCTTAGGCTCGAGGGGTGAGCAGCTCGACCCCCGACCAGGACGCCCCGGCACCCGACGGCGCCACGCCCGACGGCACGCCGCCCGACCGCGAGGCGGCGGCGGAGCAGACCGCGCCGTCGGAGGCGGGGTCGACGACCGATGCCGTGGACGACGTCGAGCAGCCGCAGGACGTGACGCTGCTCGTCGACCCGGACCGCGTACGCCGCGCGCCCAAGTACCCGGTGTTCCTGTGGATCGGCGCGCTGGTGGGCGGTGTCGTCGGGCTGATCTTCTCGACGTGGCTCATCGACGCCACCGACTCGGCCGGCGTCCTGATGAAGCCGGGCGTCTACGTGTCGGTGATGATCTTCGGCGGGATCGCCCTCGGCCTGGGCGTCGGCGGGCTGATCGCGGTGATCTCCGACCGGCGCAGCCTGCGTCGTCGCTGACGCGTCCGGGCAGGTCGACGCACCGGGGCCCTGTGGGATACTCGAGGCATGCCCTTGCGCCCTGACGGCCGCCTGAACCATGACCTCATGCCCGGCGAGAAGGGCCCCCAGGACGCGTGCGGCGTCTTCGGGGTCTGGGCCCCCGGCGAGGAGGTCGCCAAGCTCGCCTACTTCGGCCTGTACGCCCTGCAGCACCGTGGACAGGAGTCCGCGGGCATCGCCACCAGCAACGGTGAGCAGATCCTCGTCTACAAGGACATGGGCCTCGTGTCCCAGGTCTTCGACGAGACGGCGCTCGACGCCCTCACCGGCCACCTCGCGGTCGGCCACTGCCGCTACTCCACCACCGGTGGCGTGACCTGGGAGAACGCCCAGCCGACGCTCGGCGCCACCGCGGGCGGCACCGTCGCCCTCGGGCACAACGGCAACCTCACCAACTCCGCAGAGCTCGTCAACCTCGTGGCCGAGCGCTACGGCGCCCAGCGGCGCGGCGAGCTCGCGCGCGGCAACACCACCGACACGGCGCTCATCACGGCCCTGCTGGCCGGCGACGCCGACCACACCCTCGCGCAGACGGCGCTCGAGGTGCTGCCGAAGCTGCGCGGCGCGTTCTCCCTCGTCTTCATGGACGAGGGCACCCTGTACGCCGCGCGCGACCCGCAGGGCGTGCGCCCGCTGGTCCTGGGCCGCCTGCAGCGCGGCTGGGTGGTCGCGTCGGAGACGCCGGCCCTCGACATCGTGGGTGCGTCGTACGTGCGCGACGTCGAGCCGGGCGAGCTCCTCACCATCGACGCCGACGGCCTGCGCTCCGAGAAGTTCGCCGAGCCGGAGCGCGCGGGCTGCGTCTTCGAGTACGTCTACCTCGCCCGCCCCGACAACACGATCAACGGGCGTTCCGTGCACGCGGCGCGCGTCGAGATGGGCCGCACTCTCGCCCGGGAGCACCCGGTCGAGGCGGACCTCGTCATCCCGACGCCCGAGTCCGGCACGCCGGCCGCCGTCGGGTACGCCGCGGAGTCCGGCATCCCGTTCGGGCAGGGCCTCACCAAGAACGCCTACGTGGGTCGCACGTTCATCCAGCCGTCCGACACGCTGCGCCAGCTCGGCATCCGCCTCAAGCTCAACCCGCTCAAGGAAGTGATCCGCGGCAAGCGCCTCGTCGTCGTCGACGACTCGATCGTGCGGGGCAACACGCAGCGGGCCCTGATCCGCATGCTCCGCGAGGCGGGCGCGGCCGAGGTGCACGTGCGCATCTCGTCGCCGCCGGTGAAGTGGCCGTGCTTCTATGGCATCGACTTCGCGTCGCGCGCGGAGCTCATCGCCAACGGGCTCAGCCCGGACGAGATCGGTCAGTCCCTGGGCGCCGACTCCCTCGGCTACATCTCGACCGAGGGCATGATCGCGGCCACCGAGCAGCCGGCGTCCCAGCTGTGCGCCGCCTGCTTCACGGGCAAGTACCCGATCGAGCTCCCCACCGCCGACCAGCTCGGCAAGCATCTCCTCGAGCAGGCCGAGCTTCCGCTCGGCGCGCCGGAGGACGGTCTCCGCACGGTCTCCGTGGGGGCCGGCGGCGGCACCGCGCTCGACCACCCCTGACTGACAGCCGACCCCGCCTGACAGCCGACCGACACAGCCGACGAACGGTGAGCCCCACGTGACGAACGAACCCCTGACCTACGCCGCGGCCGGCGTCGACACCGAGGCCGGCGACAAGGCCGTCGAGCTGATGAAGGACGCCGTGCGCCGCACGCACGGGCCCGCCGTCCTCGGCGGCGTGGGCGGCTTCGCGGGGCTCTTCGACCTCTCGGCGATCCGCGAGTACCGCAAGCCGCTGCTCGCGACGTCGACCGACGGCGTCGGCACCAAGGTCGCGATCGCGCAGGCGCTCGACAAGCACGACACGATCGGCTTCGACCTCGTCGGCATGGTCGTGGACGACATCGTCGTGGTCGGCGCGGAGCCGCTGTTCATGACGGACTACATCGCCACCGGCAAGGTCGTCCCCGAGCGGGTGGCCGACATCGTGCGCGGCATCGCGCAGGCGTGCGAGGTGGCCGGGACGGCCCTCGTGGGCGGCGAGACGGCCGAGCACCCGGGCCTCCTGGCGCCGGACGAGTACGACGTGGCGGGCGCCGCCACCGGCATCGTCGAGGCGGACGCCGTGCTCGGCCCGGAGCGCGTGCGCGCGGGCGACGTGCTGGTCGCGATGGGCTCGAGCGGCCTGCACTCCAACGGCTACTCGCTGGTGCGCGCCGTCGTGAAGCACGCCGGCTGGTCCCTGGACCGCCACGTCGAGGAGTTCGGTCGCACCCTGGGCGAGGAGCTGCTGGAGCCCACCCGGGTCTACGCGCGGGACGTGCTCGCGCTCGCCGAGGACCCGGCCGCGCAGGTGCACGCCGTCACGCACGTGACGGGCGGCGGGCTCGCGGCGAACCTCGCGCGCGTCCTGCCCGCCGGCACCGTGGCGACCGTGGACCGCGCGTCGTGGGAGGTGCCTGCCGTCTTCCGCACCGTCCGGGAGCTCGGCTCCGTGCCGCGGCGCGACCTGGAGAACACGCTCAACCTCGGCGTCGGCATGGTGGCCGTCGTCGGCGCGGACGGCGTCGACGCGGCGCTGGCGACGCTCGCCGCGCGCGGCGTGCCGGCGTGGGTGCTGGGCTCGGTCGAGGACCTGGACCCGGCCACGCCGGCGGAGGACCTGGTCGCCGGGACCAAGGGCGTGCAGGGCGGCGCCGTCCGCCTCACCGGCGACTACCGCTGACCACCCGGCGCGGGGGAGGGGGACCTTCCCCGCGCACGACGAAGGGCCGGACGGCTGCTGCCGTGCGGCCCTTCGCGCGCGTCGCCGGAACCCGTGGGACACGGGGTCCGACGCTGGGACTCAGCGCTCGTCGCCCCAGGAGTTGTATCGGTTGTCGTACTCGTCGTCGTCGGAGAAACGATCCTCCGTGGCGACATCCGTGCGACTGCCCTCGCTGCTCCTGAGCTCCTGCTCGAGCGCGTGGTAGTTCGTCTCGGGGCTGTAGTACTTCAGCTCGCGAGCGACCTTAGTCTGCTTTGCCTTCTGACGGCCGCGGCCCATGGCTGAGACCCCCTCAACGTAGGAGCGGGGCTTGCGCCGTCCGTGACGGCGGCCCCGTGCGTAAGTAGTCTGTTCAGACCCCAACGGTACATGCTCGCGCGCCATTCCCTCCACTCCGCGACACGTGCCGCGCGCATCGACGGACGTGGGAGCGGGTGATCCTCGTCGGATGGTGTCTCAGGTCACGAGACCGTCCGGTGCGCGGAGCGGTCCGTGGCGGCCGACGACCGGCAGAACGGACGCACGAGCACGACTCGGTCGATGCCAGGACGATCCGGACGATTTCATCCGGCTCCCAAGTCGCCTCAATCCCGCTTTCTGCACACAATGGATGAGCGAGACCGTGTCCGCACACCGGGCGCCGCCCGGGCCGGTCCGTACCAGGAGGTGCAGGGGATGTCGCTCCACGGAGACTCCGAGGTTCTGCTGACGCCTGCCGAGGTGGCCAGCCTGTTCCGCGTCGACCCGAAGACCGTGACCCGCTGGGCGAAGGCGGGGAAGCTCTCGTCGATCCGTACGCTCGGTGGTCACCGCCGCTACAAGGAGTCGGAGGTGCGCGCGCTGCTCGGCGCCGCCTCCGAGGAGGCGACGCCGGACAAGTAGGGACGTGCTCAGGGGTGCCGCAGCGCTGCTCGAGCGCGGCGGCGTTCAGTGGCGCCGGGCCCTGACGACGACGATCACGACCAGCGCCAGCCCCGCCGCCGCGGCGCCGAGGAGCACCTGGGCGTTGCGCTTGCGCCGCGGGTCGGTGGCGGGGAGACCCCCGCCCGTGACGAACGTGCCGGCGTCGCCGGCCGCCTGCCTGGTCGCCCGTGCGAACTGGTTCGCCTGGTACCTGGGCGACAGTCGTGTCGCGAGCTGGTCGAGGGTCGCGCCGAGCTCCGCGCGGGTGCGGGCCACCTCGTCCTCGAGCTCCCGGGCGGTGGGGGGCGGGGTCCTGTTCTCGGGCGTCGTGGGCTCGGTCACCGGCGCACCCCCTTCTTGATCGTCTCCACGTCTTCCTTGACCCGGTCGATCGTCTCGGGCCGCCGGGCCGCCTTCTTGAGCTGGCCCACCGCGATCGCGACGGCCAGGCCGGCGACGAGCAGCATGGCGACGCCGACGACGAGCGCCGACAGCCACGGGGCCCACACCTCGGACAGGCCGAGGATCCCGGCCCAGATGAGCACGCCCACCGCATACAGCACGATGACGAGCGCCGCGGCGACGAGCCCGATCCCGATGCCGGACCGCTTCGCCTTCTCGGTCATCTCGGCCTTGGCGAGCGCCACCTCGGCGCGCACGAGCCGGGTGGTCTGTTCCGACAGCTGCTCCACGAGCCGACCCATGGAGGGTGGCTGCTCGGCGGGCGGCGTGCGTCCGTCGTCCCAGTCCGTCATCGGCTGCTCCGATCCTGCGTGTGGTGATCGTCCGTGCGGTCCCACTCAACCCGTCCCCGCTGGTCCAGGCAATTCCTGGCGCAAAACGACGAGACCCCCACGCCCGGGGCGTGGGGGTCTCGATGGTGGCTCCGACCGGCGTCGATCCGGTGACCTTTCGATTTTCAGTCGAACGCTCTACCAACTGAGCTACAGAGCCTTGGACACGAACGCCCGGGCGCCGTTTCCGACGAACCGGGCGCATCATGCGCGACCCTGACGGGACTTGAACCCGCGACCTCCGCCGTGACAGGGCGGCGCGCTAACCAACTGCGCTACAGGGCCATGGTGGGGAGTGGACTCCCACCGAGGAAGCTCGTTTCGAGCCGAGAAGAAGCGTACCCCATGCTCGCCGGGATCTTGAAATCGGATCCTGACCAGCAAGGACGCGCCGTTTCGCGGGGCTGCCGACGCTGCCGGCGTCCCCGCGGACGTACCCCCAACGGGATTCGAACCCGTGCTACCGCCGTGAAAGGGCGGGGTCCTAGGCCGCTAGACGATGGGGGCTGGACCCGGCAAGCATACCCAGCCGTCCGGGACGGTCCTCGCCCCGTCGTGGGCGAGGATGGGACCCGTGGTGGAGATGACGCGCGAGGAGTTCGAGGACGCCGTCCGGGACGGCCTCGACCAGGTCCCGGCCGACCTGGCGGCGATGATGGACAACGTCGTGGTCCTCGTGGAGGACGACGCCCCCGCCGACGACCCCGAGCTCCTCGGGCTGTACGAGGGGGTGCCGCTGACGGAGCGGGGGCTGCATTGGGCCGCGGGCTCGCTCCCGGACCGGATCACCGTGTACCGCAACCCGACCCTCGCCATCTGCGACACGCGCGACGACGTCGTCGAGGAGGTCGCCATCACCGTGGTGCACGAGATCGCCCACCACTTCGGGATCGACGACGACCGGTTGCACGAGCTCGGCTGGGCCTGAGCCGCTCCCCGACCGACGACGACGGACCCGTGACGCACGGGTCGTCACGGGTCCGTCGGGGACATGCTGCGGGGGAGCGTCGAGGCTCAGGGGCGGTACTCCCAGTGCCAGGCCTCGGGCTTGCGGCCGTCGGCCTGGGCCCAGGCGGGGTTCTTCCACCCGAACTTCGCCGCGTTCGCGACCAACCACCGGTGCTGCGCGCTCGAGCGCTCCTCCACGCCGCCGTTGAGGTCGACGGCGATGCCCCAGCCGTGGTCCGAGTAGCCGGGCACGGCGGCGAGGTAGCCGCGGCTGGCCTTGACCGACACCTGCGACTCGTAGGAGCGGTAGGAGTCGCGGATCTGCAGGTGCTCGCCGAAGCGTGCCCGGTAGGCGGCGTCGAGGCGCTCGAGCTGCTCGGCCGCGTCGCGACGCAGGGACTCGCCCGACGCGAAGGACAACCCCTTGAGGTCGGCGGACGCGAGGCGACCGTTCTCGTACCCCTCGGTGTCGTCCGCGAACTTCTTGAGGGAGCCGGCGGCCTTGCGGGCCGCCGCGGCCTGCGCGTCCAGGACCTCGGCCGGCGTCGCGGGGGCGGGCGTGATGCTGATCGCGCTCGTGTCGGTCTTCTCGATCAGGGTGGTGAGGTCCTCGGTCGCGTCGGTGACGTCGGCCGCGCCCTGCCCGCGGACGTCGAGCGCGGTGCGCTCGCCGGCGCGCGACGCCGCCTCCCCGCCGGAGCGGTCGGACACGACGTCGCGCAGGTGCGCCGCGCTCTTCGCGACGGCCTTGCGCTGCTTGGCGGGGACGCCGAGGGACTCGGTCGTCACCTGGTCCGCGCGGGCGAGCGCCTCCTGGGCGGCGGAGAGCGCCTCGTCGCCGGACGCGGCGGCGCTCTTCGCGGCGCCCTTCGACGCGGCCTGCTCGGTGTCGGCCTTCGCCGCGCCCGAGCCCGCGGTGTCCGAGCCGACGGCGCCCGACGTCGCGCCTGCGGCGCCCGACAGCGCGGGCCGCACGATCGCCGTCGTGGCGGAGGCGGTCGGGGACACGATGCCGAACGTCCCGGTCTCGATGGTGCCCACCGAGGACGAGCCCTGGTCGGTCGACCCCGCGGTCCGGGTCTCCCCGGAGGCGGACGAGTTGCCGGTGAGGACCACCCCGGTCGTCAGCGCCATCACGGTGAGCGCGACGGGGACGCCGGCGTGCACGGCGCGGCGCCCGAGGCGCGGCGTCGTGGGACGGGCGGCGGGCTCGGCGGCGCGGCGCTGCCGGGCCGGACGGTGGATGTCGCGGCGCCGGGGCAGGGGCGCAGGGGTGTGCTCGGTCGTGT
This sequence comes from Isoptericola sp. NPDC056573, assembly GCF_042793335.1. NCBI lineage: Bacteria > Bacillati > Actinomycetota > Actinomycetes > Micrococcales > Promicromonosporaceae > Isoptericola > Isoptericola sp. NPDC056573. The sequence continues at coordinate 18,781 of NZ_JBHTUY010000013.1, read as the reverse complement.
GCTCGGTCATGGGAGAAGGTCCTCGGGGGTCGGGAGCTCGAACCTGTCGGGAGCTCGCACCGGTCGGAAGCTCGTTCCATCTTCAACCGTTTCAACCGGTGCTCCGGGCCAACGAGGGGACCAGACGACACGAATCCGGTGCGGGCCGCGAGGACGAGATGTGAAGGACGGGACATCCCGGCGAAACCCCGGGCCGCGCGCCGGGGCGCCCGGATGGTGGGACGCGCCGTCCCGCGCGCCCGCGCCGCCGGGCCCGGGAGGCCACGCGCACCCCAGGATGCTCGGATGACTTCCGCACCCGTGACGGTCGCGATCCACCGCGCCGTCAGCCCCGACCGCGTCCCCGAGGTCACCGCCTGGGTGCAGTCCGGCGTCCGGCTCGCGAACCGTTGGGACGGCTTCCTCGGCTCGGGCTGGATCCGCGCCTCCGAGGGTGCCGCGGACTGGATCATGCTCTACCGGTTCGCCGACGCCGCCCGGCTCGAGGCGTGGGAGGAGTCGCCGGAGCGTCGGCGCTGGCTCGCCGCCGGTGAGGGCCTGGTCGAGGAGCGCCGCGTCGAGAGGCGCACCGGCATCGAGGGGTGGTTCGACCCGCCCGTGCGGCAGGACGAGCCCACCGGGCCGCCCCTGCTGGCCGCGCCGCCGCGGTGGAAGCAGTCCGTGGCCATCTGGCTCGGCTTCTTCCCGGTGAACCTCGCGTTCACCGTGCTGGTGGGCTGGCTCGTGCCGCCGTTCGCCGACCTGCACGTCGTGCTGCGCGTGCTCGTCTCGACGCTGGTGCTCACGCCGATCATGTCGTTCTGGGTGCTGCCCTGGGTGACCGGGCGTCTGTCGGGCTGGCTGCACGCGCCGCGGCGCTGAGCCGCGGCCGGCGCGTCAGCCCCGGGCGGGGACGTGCGCCGTCGCGAGCCACTCGCGCAGGGCGGCCGGGCGGTCGGTGATGATGCCGTCCACGCCGGCGTCCACGAGCAGGCGCCAGGCCGCCTCGTCGTTCGCGGTCCAGCCGAAGACCCGCAGCCCCGCGTCGTGCGCGGCCGGGACCAGGCCCGGGTCGTCGCCGATCAGCGCCGCCCCGGGGCTCACGGCGGCCGCGTCGAGCTCGTCGAGCAGCGCGGGCAGGCCCTCGCGCGGGTGCTCGACCAGCAGCGACCGCGGCACCTGCGGCGCGACGTCGCGCAGGGCGGCGACCGTCACCGGGTCGAAGCCCTGGACGACGAGGTGGCCGGCGAGCTCGGGCGCGTCGAGCACGCGCATCGTCACGGCGACGTCCTCGGCGCTCCAGCGGCCCTTGTACTCGCACAGGACGCCCAGGCCGGGATGCCGCGCGACGAGCTCGAGCACCTCGGCCAGGGTGGGGATGCGCTGCCCGGCGAACTCCGGTCCGAACCACGAGCCGGCGTCGAGGGCCTGCAGCTCGTCCCGGGTGCGGCCCCGGACCTCGCCGTTGCCGTCGGTGGTCGCGTCGACCGTGCCGTCGTGGATGACCATCGGGACGCCGTCGGCGCTGAGGTGGACGTCGATCTCGATCATCGCGGCGCCCGCCTCCCCGGCGGCGTCGAAGGCCGCCAGCGTGTTCTGCGGGGCGTCGGCGGAGGCGCCCCGATGGGCGATGACGACGGGGGCCTGGGCGCGGACGGGCACGGAGCTCCTTCGGGCGACGACGACCTGCGACGGTGACGTGCAGGGGTGGGCCCCCAGGGGCTCGAACCCTGAACCCGCGGATTAAAAGTCCGCTGCTCTGCCAGTTGAGCTAGAGGCCCGCCGCCGTCCGCCCGGAGGTCGGTAGCGGCTGCGGGACAGCGTACGCGGGGCCGCGGGCGTCCCGTGCGCACCGGACCGCGCCGCCGCCCGTGATGCCACCCGCGACGCCACCGGGAAAGTCACGATCCGGTCACGGAGGGCAACCTATCGACGCGCGGGGACGGCTGTCACGCGGGGTCTCACCCACCGGGAGATCTCGTCCCGATCGCGTCTCATCGTTGCGCCGGGCCCCCTCCTGCTGTTTCGGTGGACGGGTTCGCAAGGACCGACGAGAGGAGCGTCCATGCTCACCGTGACCGACAACGCCCGTACCGCCGTCGAGGACCTCGCCCAGCAGGCAGGAGTGCCGGACGAGGGCGGGCTGCGGATCGCGCAGTCCGCCGGCCAGCCCGGCAACTTCGAGCTCGCGCTCGTCCCGGCTCCCCAGCCCGACGACCAGGTGGTCGACGAGGAGGGCGGCACGCACGTCTTCGTCGAGGCGCAGGCCGCGCCCGCCCTCGACACGCTGACCCTCGACACCGACCCTGCCGCGCAGGGTCCGGGATTCGTGCTCACGCCCCAGGCGTGACGTCCGGGCGGGTACACCGCGCGTCCCGAGGGCGCGCCGCCCCCGCCTGACCGGTCCTCCGACGGCCGGGCACGGAGATCGCTCCGTGCCCGGCCGTCGTCGCGCCGGGAACGGCATGGCCGTGGGAGTGGCGTCCAAGGCCCGGTTGCGCCATCGTGTGGTGCCGCGACCCCCGCGGCACCGACGGAGGTGACCTGTGTCCGACCCCGCCCGCGCCGCCCGACGCACCTCGCGCAGCGCGAACGACAGCACCGCGCTGCAGGCCCTCGCGCGGGCCGGCTACGTCGCGTCCGGCGTGCTGCACCTGCTCCTCGGCTGGTTGGCCGTCCGCCTGGCCTTCGGGTCCTCAGGAGGGAACGCCGACCAGCAGGGCGCCTTGCGTGAGCTGGCCGACGCCCCGGGCGGCGCGCTGCTCCTGTGGCTGACGGCGGCGGGCTTCGCCGGCCTCGCCCTGTGGCAGCTCACCGAGGCGGTGGCGGGCGTGCCCGGGACGGACAAGGCGAAGCAGGTCGGTGCCCGGGCCAAGGCCGCGGCGAAGGCCGTGCTGTACGGGGTGCTCGCCGGCACCGCGGTGCGGGTCGCGACCGGGTCGTCCGGCGGCGGCTCCGAGGAGGGGCTCACCGCCGACCTCATGCGCGCCCCCGCGGGCCGGTGGCTCGCCGCGGTGGTCGGCCTCGTGATCGTCGGGGTGGGCGTCTTCCACGTCGTCAAGGGGTGGCGGAAGTCGTTCCGCGACGACCTGCGCGCGACCGGGGGCGGCGGCGTCGGGCAGGCGGTCGTGCGGCTCGGCCAGGTCGGCTACATGGCCAAGGGGATCGCGCTCGGCGTCCTCGGCGGCCTCTTCGTGGCGGCCGCCGTCACGGCCGACCCCGAGAAGGCGGGCGGCCTGGACGACGCGCTGCGCACGATCCGCGAGCAGCCGTTCGGGGTCGTGCTGCTCGTCGCGACGGGCCTGGGCATCGCGGCCTACGGCGTGTACTCGTTCGCGCGGGCCCGGTACGCGCGGCTGTGACGCGTCGGCGGGGAGCCGTCGTCAGGTCGCGGGCTCCACGATCCAGGTCGCGCCGAGCAGCAGGCAGCCGACGGTGACGAGCAGGAAGACCACGACCCACAGGATGCCGGTCGTCCGGGTCAGGGTCGCGAGCTGGTCGGCGTCGGACCGCCGCGCCCGACCCCGGGACCGCTGGGCCTGGAGCTCGAGCACGGGGCGCACCGACCCGATCAGCAGGAACCACGTCACCGCGTAGGCGACCGTCGCCTGCGCGGCGGGCTCGAGCCACCACGAGACCGCGACGAGCGCGGCGCCGGAGACGAGGATCGACCAGAGGCCGAACCAGTTGCGGATCTTCAGCAGCAGGAGGGCGAGCAGCAGCACGAGCAGCCACAGCAGCCCCACCGCGTAGCCGTGCCGCAGCAGCCAGGCGGCGCCGAGCCCTGTCAGGCCGGGGCCGACGTACCCGGCGAACGCCGTGACGATCATCCCGAACCCGCGCGGACGCCCGGCGGACACCGTGAGCCCGGAGGTGTCGGAGTGCAGCCGGATGGCGTCCAGGCGGCGCCCGGTGAGCATGGCGGCGACGGCGTGCGCGCCCTCGTGCGCGATCGTCACGACGTGCCGTGCCACCCGCCACACGGGGGACACGAGCACGACGGCGAGCGCGGCGAGGCCCGCGGCCAGCACCACCGGCTGCGCCGGCGGCGGCACGGGGGTGGTGGCGGCCGTCCAGATCTGCGTCAGTACGTCGCCGACGGTCGCGAGGAAGTCGTCCACGGCGGCCATTCCACCATGCGCCCCTGAGAGGTCGGGTGGTCGACCCGGGCGCCTGTCGTGAGAGACTGGGGGCAGGTGGCTGCGCGTTGCGCGCCCCGCGTCGTGGAGATCCCCCCGGATTGCGTGCGGCGGACCCCGACCCCGACGTCCGAGACGTCCCTGCCCGAGAGGCCCTTTTTCTTGACTACCTTTGCCGACTTCGGCCTGCCCGCCCCTGTCGTCCGCCAGCTGACGGACCAGGGCATCACCACCCCCTTCCCGATCCAGACGGCGTCGCTGCCGGACACGCTGGCCGGCACCGACGTGCTCGGCCGCGGCCGCACCGGCTCCGGCAAGACGCTCGCGTTCTCGCTGCCCGTCGTCACGCGTCTGGCGACGTCCGCGGCGAAGGCCGCCGCCGCGGGCCGCCCGCGTCGTCGGCCCGGCCGCCCGCGGGCGCTCGTGCTCTGCCCGACCCGCGAGCTCGCCAACCAGATCAACGCCACGATGGAGCCGCTCGCGAAGGCCCTCGGCCTCGTGACGACCACCGTCTTCGGCGGCGTCGCCCAGTCCCGCCAGGTCACCGCCCTGAACGCCGGGGTCGACGTGCTCATCGCGTGCCCCGGCCGCCTCGAGGACCTGCTCGGCCAGAAGCACCTCACGCTGGACGAGGTCGAGATCACGGTGCTCGACGAGGCCGACCACATGGCCGACCTCGGCTTCCTGCCCGGCGTGAAGCGGATCATGGACCGCACGCCCACCGTGGGCCAGCGCCTGCTGTTCTCCGCGACGCTGGACAACGGCGTCGACGTGCTCGTGAGGCGCTACCTCAAGAACCCGGTGACCCACTCCGTGGACGAGGCCGCCGCCCCGCCGCCGCAGATGACGCACCACATCCTCGCCGTGGCGGACGCCGACGCGAAGAAGCACGTGGTCCACGCGCTCGCGTCCGGCACCGGCCGTCGCGTGCTGTTCACCCGCACCAAGCACCAGGCGAAGAAGCTCGCCAAGCAGCTCACCGGCGCGGGCGTCCCCGCCGTCGACCTGCACGGCAACCTCGGCCAGGGCGCGCGCGAGCGCAACCTCGCCGCGTTCTCCTCCGGGGACGTCAAGGTGCTCGTCGCCACCGACATCGCCGCGCGCGGCATCCACGTCGACGACGTCGAGCTCGTCGTGCACGTGGACCCGCCCGCCGAGCACAAGGCGTACCTGCACCGCTCGGGCCGCACGGCCCGCGCCGGGTCCGGCGGCGACGTCGTCACCGTCATGCTGCCCGAGCAGCGCGGCGACGTCCGCGACCTCACGCGCAAGGCGAAGATCGACGCCCGCCCGCAGCCCGTGGCCCCGGGCGACGCGACCGTCACCGCGCTGGTCGGCGAGGTCGCGCCGTACGTGACGCCGCCCGCCCCGACGGCGCCGCAGCAGCCGCAGCGCCGCAAGGGCGGCGGCCAGCAGCAGGGCGGCCAGCGCGGACGTGGCTCGGGCGGCGACGCGCAGCGCGGGCAGGGGCAGCGCGCCCAGGTGCAGCAGGGGCAGCAGGGCCAGCGCTCGCAGGCGCAGCCCGCGTCGTCCGGCGGCCGCGCTCCGCAGACGGTCCGGGCGGACGGGTCCGCACCGGCCCGTCGCCGGCGCCGCCGCGGCGGCCGCGGCCGCGGACAGGGCGGCTCGGCGCCCGCGGCCTGACCGCACCAGCGGCAGCGGCAGGAACAGCCGCGCCCCGGTCCGGGTTGAGCACGACGGAGGTGTCAGATGACGTACGAAGTCACGAAGTCCGACCAGCAGTGGAAGGTCGAGCTGAACCCGCAGGAGTTCGCCGTGCTGCGGCAGGCGGGCACCGAGCGGCCCTGGACCGGTGAGCTGCTCGACGAGAAGCGTGTCGGCGTGTACCGCTGTCGCGCGTGCGGCAACGAGCTGTTCCGGAGCGAGACCAAGTTCGACTCGCACTGCGGGTGGCCGTCGTTCTACACGCCGCTCGCCGGCGACGCCGTCGAGCTGCTCGAGGACCGGTCGCACGGCATGGTCCGCACCGAGGTGCGCTGCGCCCGGTGCGGCTCGCACCTGGGGCACGTCTTCGACGACGCGCCGCAGACGCCCACGGGCGACCGGTTCTGCATGAACTCGCTCAGCCTGACGTTCGAGCCCGTCGAGGCCTGAGCGTCCGGCCGCGGCGCCCCGGGCGCGGGGCGCCGCTAGGGTCGACCAGGTGACCGACTCCGCGCCCTCCGCGCCCTCTGCGGCCGACGCCGCCGCGGCCTGGACCGCCGCGCCGGCGTCCGTGCCCGACCATCTCGTCAACCTGCGCGACGTCGCGACGGCCGCCCCGGGCCTGGTGCCCGGGGCGTTGCTGCGTTCCGACGCACCCCGCTCGGGCGACGTCGCCCCGGCCGACGTGGCGTGGCCGCCGCGCACGGTGCTCGACCTGCGCGACCCGGGGGAGAACGGGGAGCCGCACCCGCTGACCGGCGTCGCGCACGTGGTGCCGCTGCCGCTGCTGGACGGGACCGCGATGCAGGGCGCCACCGCGCCCGCTCCCGTCCCGGGCCTCGGGGAGCTGTACCTGCAGATGCTCGACGGCGTGGGCGCCGGGCACCTCGTGGAGGCGGTGCGCCTCATCGCCGTCGACGACGCGCCCGTGCTCGTGCACTGCACCGCCGGCAAGGACCGCACGGGGGTGACGGTCGCGCTGGTGCTGTCCCTGCTGGGCGTCGACCGGTCCGCGATCGTCGCGGACTACGAGCGGACCGGCCCCCACATGCCGCAGGTGCTGGCGCGTGCCGCCGTCACCGCGAACCTCGCCGTCCCCGACGCGCACGTGCTGGCGAGGCTGCCGCCCGAGCTGGTCACCGCGCCGGGCTGGGCGATCGAGACGGTGCTCGACCGGTTCGCCGAGCACGACGACGGCGCGTCGGGCTGGTTCCGCGCGCACGGCGGCAGTGCCGCGACGCTGGACGCGCTGCGGGCCCGCCTCCTCGAGGGCTGACCCGGCCCCGGACACGCGTCGAGCCTGCCGGGACAGGTCCCGACAGGCTCGACCGGCGACGTCTCGGGCGGACGCCGGCTCAGGAGCGCGTGTCGCGCCAGCGCACGAAGTCCTCGGAGTAGCGGTGCAGCAGCGTCGCGAGCTGCGAGACGTCCGCCTCGTCCCACTCGCCGAAGGCGTCCTTGTACATCTCGATGCGACGGTCGCGGGCCCGGGCGAAGCGCTGGGCGCCGTCGGCGGTCAGGGTGATCCGCTGGCCGCGGGTGTCCTCCGGGTCCACCTCGCGGTGGACGAGGCCCAGGTCCACGAGACGGCTCAGCTGACGCGACACGGTGGCCCGGCCGACACCGAAGTGGGCCGCGAGGTCGGAGCCGCGGATCCCGGGGTGGGAGTCGATGTGCGCGAGGATCGGGTACGCCGACGCCTCGAGCTCGGGGTGCACCCGCCTGGCGGTCTGTGCCGCTGACGACTGGGCGCGCCGGATCAGGACCCGGATCTCGCGTTCGAGAGCACCGAACGGGTCGGTGGCCGGGTCGGGCAGGGGCTGGGCGGCTACGTCGTGCATGCGCCCATCATGAGGCTTCGCCGAGGCAAACGGGAGTGGCCTAGCAGGCGAACTTGCACCCGGACGGCGTCTCAGCGGGTGAAATCGACGCCGTCCGGGTGCTGGGCCGTTGTCAGGCCCGGTCGGCGACCGGAGCGGCGACGTCCTGCTCGGCGGCCTTCTCCTCGTCGAGCACCTGCTCGATGCCGGAGCGCTGGCCCAGCGGGATCTCCTTCATGAAGAGCACCGCGATCAGCGAGACGACGGCCATCGGCACGGCGTACAGGAAGATCGTCGTGATGCCGTCGGCGTAGGCGCCCTCGACCACCGTCTGCACGGGGGCGGGGAGCGAGGCCAGGTCCGGGACCGCGCCCGAGCCGGCACCCATCGCGTCGGAGGCGATGCCGAGCTTCGCCAGGCCGGTGGAGAGGTCCGTCTTGATCTGCGCGGCCATCACGGCGCCGAGCGCCGAGACGCCGATCGCGCCGCCCAGCGAGCGGAAGAAGGCGACGCCGGAGGTACCGGCACCCATCTCGTGCACGTCGAGGGTGTTCTGCGTGGCGAGCACGAGGTTCTGCATCAGGGCGCCCACCGACAGCCCGAGACCGAACAGGAAGACCGAGATGAGCACGAAGCTCGTGTCCACCTCGATGGTCGACAGGCCGAACAGCGACCCGGTCAGGAGGACGGCGCCGCCCACCATGATCGCCTTGTACCGGCCGGTGTTCGAGATGATCCGGCCGAGCACGATGCCCGCGAGCATGGTGCCGACCACCATCGGGATGGTGAGCAGGCCGGACTCGGTCGGCGTCTTGCCGCGGGCGAGCTGGAAGTACTGGCTGAGGAAGACCGCGGTGCCGAACATGGCGACGCCGACGGACGCCGAGGCGACCACGGCGAGCACGAACGTGCGGTTCTTGAACAGGTGCAGCGGGATGATCGGCTCGGCGGCGTTCTTCTCGACGAAGCCGACGACGACGAGCGCCAGGAGGGCGCCGCCGACCATCGCGCCGGTCTGCCAGGAGAGCCACTCGAACTGGTCGCCGGCGAACGTGACCCACAGGAGCAGCAGCGCGACGGCGACGGCGATGAGGCCGGCACCCGCGTAGTCGATCTTCACCTCGCGCTTGGCCAGCGCGGGCAGGTGCAGCGTCTTCTGCAGCACGATGAACGCGGCGACGGCGAAGGGGACGCCGACGAAGAAGGTCCAGCGCCAGCCGATCGAGTCGGTGAGCACGCCGCCGAGCAGCGGGCCGCCGATCTGCGCGACGGCCATGACGCCGCCCATGAGGCCCATGTACTTGCCGCGCTCGCGCGGGCTGATGATGTCGGCCATCAGCACGGTCGCGAGGGCGGTGAGGCCGCCCGCGCCGATGCCCTGCAGGGCGCGGAAGCCGATGAGCATCTCGATGTTCTGCGACAGGCCGGCCGCGGCGGCGGAGACCACCGTGATCGCGAGGGCGACCTGCATGAGGACCTTGCGGTTCGTGAGGTCGGCGAGCTTGCCCCACAGCGGGGTCGAGATCGTCATCGTCAGCAGCATGGCCGTGACGACCCAGGTGTAGGAGTGCTGGGAGCCGCCGAGCTCGCTGACGATCTTGGGGAGCGAGGTCGAGACGATGGTGGTGGCCAGCAGCGAGACGAAGACGCCGAGGAGGATGCCCGAGAGGGCCTCGAGCACCTCGCGGCGGGTCATCGCCGGGGCAGGCGTGGCGGAGAGGGCCGGCGCGGCGGGCGCCGGACTGGGGGACTGACTCATCGGGCGGGGATCTCCTCCTGCGCCGTGGCGCGGTCGTGGGTCGTGGTGAGTGCGGCCGCGACGCTGCGGATCCGGGAGATGGCGTCGGCCAGGTCGTTCTCCGACCAGTCGGAGAAGGACTCGGAGACGAGGTCGTCGATGCGTTCGAAGGAGGCCTCCGCGAACTCGCGGCCGGCGTCCGTCAGGGCGAGGTAGCGGGCCCGCCGGTCGTCGTCGTCGACCGTGCGCTCGACGAGACCGGCGTCGACGAGGGCGCTGATCTGGCGGCTCGCGACGGACACGTCGACGCGGAGCTTCGCGGCGACGTCGGTGATCTGGACGCGCCCGCACCGCGTGAGCAGGTGCAGGGCCCCGAGGCCGGCCCGGGGGAGGTCCAGGTCGCGCGCCACGCGCATGGCGGCCTCGCGCTGGGCGCGGGAGAGCTCCTCGAGCGTCTCCACGAGCTCACGGGCCGCGGTGCGGTCAACGGGCATGGCAGGGCCTTTGCTGGAAGGGGGTGGGTGCTCGGGGCCGGACGGCCGGAGCGGAGCGGCCCGGTGGGCGGGCCGAGTTGTTGCAGGGTGCAAACATACGCCTGGTGCTTGCAGCAAGCAAGTGTCCTGGTGAGGACTTCACCCGGTGCACGACGACGGCCCGCGACGCCCCGGGCGGGGGTCGCGGGCCGTGCGGTCGGACCGTACGGACGCGCCGTGCTGACGGGCGCCCTCGGCGGCGCGGTTCAGGCGCGCTTGTACGCCTCGCCCGCCATGTCCTCGAGCTCGACGCCCTTCGTCTCCGGGATCTTGCCGAGCACGAAGAAGAACGACAGCACGGCGAAGACGGCGTACATGAGGTAGGGGATCGCGGGGCCGAAGGTGTCGAGCATCGGCGGGAACGTGAGCGTGATCGCGAAGTTCGCGATCCAGTTCGCCGCCGCGCCGACGCCGAGGGCGGCCGCGCGGATCCGGTTGGGGAACATCTCGCCCAGCAGCACCCACATGAGCGGGCCCCACGTGGCGCCGAAGAAGACCACGAAGGCGTTCGCGGCGACCAGCGCGATGATGCTCCACGGATCCGGGAGGCTGATCGACTCGCCCGAACCGGTGGCCTGCGTGAAGCACACCGCCATCAGGCCCAGGGAGACGGCCATGCCCGCCGAGCCGATGAGCAGCAGCGGGCGCCGGCCCACCTTGTCGATGAGGGCGATGGCGATGAACGTCACGGCCACGTTCGTCACGGCCGTGATCGTCGAGACGAGGAACGCCTGCGACTCGTCGAACCCGACCGCCTGCCACAGCGTCGTCGAGTAGTAGAAGATCACGTTGATCCCGACGAACTGCTGGAAGATCGCCATGACGATGCCGACCCAGACGATGGGCTTCAGGCCGAAGCGGTCGCCCCTGAGGCTCCCCAGCTCGGCGTTCTCCTCGTCCACGGCGATCGAGCGGCGGATCTCGCCGATCCGGTCGTCGGGATGCTCGTCGGGGCCGAGCACGGACGCCAGCACGGACCGCGCCTCGTCGTCACGGCCCTTCGTCACCAGATAGCGCGGGGACTCGGGCATCCGTAGCGCGAGGATCCCGTACACGGCCGCCGGGACCACGGCGACGAGGAACATCCAGCGCCACGCCTCCCAGCCGAACCACAGCTCGTTCGCCGCGCTGCCGGCCGCCGTCGCGAGGATCTGGTCCGACAGCAGGGCCGCGAAGATACCGACGGTGATCGCGAGCTGCTGCAGCGAGCCGAGGCGCCCGCGCATCGCGGCGGGGGCGATCTCCGCGATGTACGCGGGGGCGATCACGGACGCGATACCGATGCCGACGCCCGCCATGAACCGCCAGATCGCCAGGTCCCAGGCGCTCCACGCGATCGCCGACAGGATCGACGAGACGAAGAACAGCACCGCGCCCAGCACCATCACGTGGGTGCGGCCCCACCGGTCGGCGAGCTTGCCGCCCGACCATGCGCCGAGGGCGCAGCCGAGCAGCGCGATCGCCACGACGAGACCCGTCACGGTGGAGTTGAGGTCGAACTGGCCCTCGATCGCGTCGACGGCGCCGTTGATCACCGACGAGTCGAATCCGAAGAGGAATCCGCCGACCGCCGCGGCGAAGGCGAGCGCGGTGGCCTTCCGGTGCGCGCTGTGCGCTGCGGAGCCTGGTGCTGGGCTTGTCATGATCGTCCTCGGTTCGCTCGGCAGACCTGTTCTCGATCCTTCTCGATGCTAGGTCGGGGTCGCCCTGTCGGCGCGCTGAGCAGGTCGGACGCGCGACCGGTCCACGAGCCCGCGCCGTCGGGGGTGAGACTGGAGGGGTGAACGACGCTCCCGAGCCGCGCAGGCACCGCCGACCCGCCATGCTCGATCCGCAGACCGCCGAGCAGATCCCCGGGTCGCTCGACCCCGCGCTGCGCGACGAGGTGGCGCACACCACCGCGCGCGCCGTCGTGCACCGGGCGCGCGCCGCCGAGGACCCGGAGGTGGTGGACCGCCTGGTGCGCCTCGTCGAGCGCGAGGGGCTCGACGTCGTCGCCGCCCTCTGGTCGGACGCCGCGCCCGCGTCGCTGCCCGGCGCGCTGTGGCGGCTGTACGTGCTGCGCGAGTGGGTGCGCCGCGACCCCCGCACCGTGGGGCTGCGCTACCGCCTCGGCGTCGACGCCGCCCCCGTGCACGAGGCGGTGGCCGGCGTGCCCCGCCCGCCCGCGCCGGAGGACCTGCGGGCGCTCGCCGACGACGTCCTGTCCGGCGTCTACGCCGGAGACCTGGCCGTGGCGCTCGAGCGGGCCGCGTCGTTCTGCCGCATCCTCGCGACCGGGGCGGCCTTCGACGCCGACGCCCGCGAGGTCGCGGACCCCGACGGGGCCACCCGGATGACGCGCGGCGCCGCCGACCTGGTGCGCACCGCCGAGGAGCTGGAGCGCGCGGCGGCGGGCTGGCGGACGGGCACCCTCGACTGACGCTCCGCGGCCGCGAACGGCGGGGCTGACCTGCGTGTTCGGAGCACGCCGACGCCCGGGCTTACGATGTTCGGGCGACGTCGGGCCGCGGTAGCCCCGGGCTCCATCTTCAGCCGCTACGAGCGGCCACGCGCCGAGAGGCGCTCCCGGTCCGGCGTCGCACCTCACCCGAGTTTCCCGCAGCCGCGAGGCGGATCGTTCAGCGCGCGTTCAACTAGTCGCGCCAGGATGGCCACCTCTAGTCTGTGAGAGTCTCAGCGTCCTCGATCCGGGAGCCACACGTGCGCCTGCGCCTCACACCGCGCGACACGACCTACTTCGACATGCTGGCGACGCTCGCGCAGCACAACGTCACGGGGGCCTCGCTCCTGGCGGAGCTGCTCGGGGCGTCCCGGCAGGAGAGGGAAGGGATCGTCCGCCGGCTCAACGAGGCCGAGCACATCGCCGACGACGCCACCCACTCGATCATGCGGCGGCTGAACCAGACGTTCGTCACCCCGTTCGACCGGGACGACATCTACGGCCTGGCGTCCGCGCTCGACGACTGCATGGACGCCATGGAGGAGGCCGGCGACCTCATCGTCCTGTACAAGGTCGACGAGCTCCCGCTGCGGGTCTCCGAGCAGGTGCAGGTGCTGCAGCGCTGTGCCGAGCTCACCGCCGAGGCCATGCCGCGGCTGCGCTCCATGGACCAGCTGTCCGACTACTGGGTCGAGATCAACCGCCTCGAGAACCAGGGCGACAAGCTGCACCGCGAGCTCATCGCACAGCTCTTCGACGACACCACGGACCCGGTGCTGCTCATCAAGCTCAAGGAGATCGTCGACATGCTCGAGGAGGGCGCCGACGCCTTCGAGCGGGTCGCGAACATGGTCGAGACCATCGCCCTCAAGGAGTCCTGACCGTGGAGGTGGCGCTGGTCGTCCTCGTCGTCGCGCTCGCGCTCGGCTTCGACTACACCAACGGCTTCCACGACGCGGCCAACGCGATCGCCACCTCGGTCTCGACGCGGGCGCTCACGCCCCGGGTGGCGCTCCTCATGGCCGCGGTCATGAACTTCGTCGGGGCCCTGCTGGGCACCGAGGTCGCCGAGACCATCGCGACGTCGATCGTCGACCTGCAGGACGCGTCGAACCACACCGCGCTCGTCGTGGTGCTGTGCGCCCTGGTGGGCGCCATCGTGTGGAACCTCATCACCTGGTGGTTCGGCCTGCCGTCGTCGTCGACGCACTCGCTCATCGGCGGTCTCGTCGGTGCGGGGCTCGCGGCCGGGCTGCCGATCTACGGGCAGGCCATCATCGACAAGGTCGTGCTGCCGATGGTCTTCTCGCCGCTCATCGGCTTCGTCGGCGCGTACTTCGTCATGGTCGCGGTGCTGTGGATCTTCCGGAACGCGTCCCCGTCGCGGGTCACCCGCCGGTTCCGCCTGGCGCAGACCGCGTCGGCCGCCGCGATGGCGCTCGGGCACGGCCTGCAGGACGCGCAGAAGACCATGGGCGTGATCTTCATGGCGCTGCTCACGGTCGGCTGGGCGGACCCGGACGCGGGCATCCCGCTGTGGGTCAAGCTCGCCGCGGCGGGCGCCATCTCGCTCGGCACGGCCTCCGGCGGCTGGCGGATCATGCGCACGCTCGGCCGGCGCATCATCGAGCTGGACCCGGCACGGGGCTTCGTCGCCGAGACGGTGTCGGCGCTGGTGCTCTACGCCAACGCGTTCATCCTGCACGCGCCCGTCTCGACGACGCACACCATCACCTCGGCGATCATGGGCGTCGGCGCCACGCGCCGGCTGTCCGCCGTGCGCTGGGGCGTCGCCAAGAACATCGGTGCCGCGTGGGTGCTGACGATCCCCGCCGCGGCGCTCGTGGCCGCCATCACCACCTGGATCCTGCACCCCTGGCTCACCTGACGACCGGGCGCGACCTCAGTAGACCGGGGGAGTGACCTTCTCGACGGCGACGACGCGCGGACCCTTGCCGGTGGTGGCGACGTGGGCGACGAGCAGGTCGCCCGGCTCGAGGAACGGGTCGCGCGAGGGCAGGACGTCCGCGACGGCGCGGCGGGAGTGCTGGCCCAGCACGTCCAGCACCGTCGGCAGGACCGGCCGGTGCGTGCACAGCACCGACGACCGGCCCGACTCGAGCAGGTCGCGGACCGTCGCGGCGACGCGGGACGGCGAGCGCTCGTGCTCGGCCTCGCCCAGCTGGTCGCTGAGCTCCGGCCGGGCGTGCGACGCCCGCACGTACGGCTCGATCGTCGCCGCACAGCGTTCCCAGCGGCTCGAGACCACCGACGTCACGCCGTAGGCGGCGAGGACCGGGACCAGCGCCGCGCCCTGGGCGTGCCCCACCGGCGTCAGCGGCCGGTCGTGCTCCGTGCCGTGCCAGGCCGCCCGGGTCACGGCCTTGCCGTGCCGCACGATGACGACGGCGTGCGTGGCGAGCCGGCCCTGGGCGTGCGCCGCCACGAGGGCCTCGAGCGGCCCGCGGTCGGCGCGGCGCGTCAGGCGGGCGGCGGCGGCGTCGACGTCGAGCCACGCCTTCCTGTCGACCTCGTCCTTGGACGGGGGCTGCACGGGGAACCGCGCGGCGAGGGCCGCGGCGTCGTCCGACCGCGACGCCCGCTGCGCCGCCCAGTAGTGCACGCGCTTCACGCGGCCCTCGGGGGTCAGGTACTGCAGGCCCGGGAGGGGGACGCCGAGGACCACGGGCTTGCCGGTCTCCTCCGCGACCTCGCGCGCAGCGGCCGTGTTCAGCGACTCGCCCGGCTCGAGCTTCCCCTTGGGCCAGGACCAGTCGTCGTACCGGGGCCGGTGCACGAGCTGCACCTGGAGGCGCCCGTCGCGCTCGCGCCACACGAGCCCGCCCGCCGACTCGATCACCGGGGCGTGCTCCACCGAGGTCGCTCCCAGCCTGTCCACGAGCGGGGAGGCCGTCGTGCCCGCCGCCCGACGCACCCGCGCCGCCCTCACCACGCCCTCATCGAGCCCGCTCGGGCCGACGGCGGTGCCGGTCGACGAGCTGCGCCTGGAGGTCCACGAGCGGTTCGCCGTCCGGCCCGACGGCGTGCCGCACCCAGGTGTCGTCCGGCTGCAGGTGCCACGTGGAGGTCTTGTCCGACATCGACGCGTCCATGAGCTCCAGGAGCTCCGCGACCTGGCCCTCGTCGGCGATGCGGACCAGCGCCTCGACGCGGCGGTCCAGGTTGCGGTGCATGAGGTCGGCCGAGCCGATGTACACCTCCGGGCCGGACTCCGGCCCCTCGCCGATGGCCGGGCCGGCCGCGTTGGCGAACGCGTAGATCCGGGAGTGCTCCAGGAACCGGCCGAGGATGGAGCGCACGCGCACGTTCTCGCTCAGGCCCGGCACCCCCGGGCGCAGCGCGCAGATGCCGCGCACCACGAGGTCCACCTTCACCCCCGCCTGCGAGGCGCGGTACAGGGCGTCGATCGTGGCCTCGTCCACGGCGGAGTTCACCTTGATGCGTACCCACGCCTCGTGCCCGGCGCGGGCGGCGTCCGCCTCGCGCTCGATGCGCTCGATGAGGCCCGCCCGCACGGCGCGCGGTGCGACCAGCAGCCGGTGGAAGCGCGACTGCGGGGCGTAGCCGGAGAGCTGGTTGAACAGGCGCGTGAGGTCCTGGCCGACGTCGCGGTCGCACGTGAGCAGGCCGTGGTCGGTGTACATGCGGGCCGTCTTCGGGTGGTAGTTGCCGGTGCCGACGTGGCAGTACCGGCGCAGCCCGTCCGACTCCTGGCGGACCACGAGGGACAGCTTGGCGTGCGTCTTGAGACCGACGATCCCGTAGACGACGTGCACCCCCGCCTCCTCGAGCTTGCGCGCCCAGGAGATGTTGGCCTGCTCGTCGAACCGCGCCTTGATCTCGACGAGCGCGAGCACCTGCTTGCCGGCCTCGGCGGCGTCGATCAGGGCGTCGACGATCGGGGAGTCGCCCGACGTGCGGTACAGCGTCTGCTTGATGGCGAGCACGGCCGGGTCGGCGGCCGCCTGCTCGAGGAACGTCTGGACCGACGTGGAGAAGGAGTCGTACGGGTGGTGCAGCAGGACGTCCCGCTCGCGGATCGCGGCGAAGACGTCGCGCGCCGTCGCGGACTCCACCTCGGCGAGCTGGCGGTGCGTCGTCGGGACGAACGGGGGGTAGTGCAGCGTCGCGCGCTCGATGTCGGCGATGACGTTGAGGCCCGTGAGGTCGAGCGGCGCCGGCAGCTCGTATACCTCCTCGTCGGCCACGCCGAGCTCGCGGACCAGCAGCTCGCGGATGCGGGGCGAGATGCCGTGCGCCAGCTCGAGCCGCACGGGCGGCCCGAAGCGGCGGCGAAGCAGCTCCTTCTCCATCGCCTGCAGGAGGTTCTCGGCGTCGTCCTCCTCGACCTCCACGTCCTCGTTGCGCGTGACGCGGAACGTGTGGCTCTCGCGCACCTCCATGCCGGGGAACAGGTGGTCGAGGTGCTGCGCGATGACCTCCTCCAGCGGCACGAACGACGTCTGCGTGCCGCCGCCCTGCGTGGGCGTGGGCGCCGACGGGCGGCCGCGGTCGTCGACCGCGATGAACCGCGGCAGCAGCGGCGGCACCTTGACCCGGGCGAAGTGCTCCTTGCCCGTCAGCGGGTTCGCGACGACGACCGCCAGGTTGAGCGACAGCCCCGAGATGTAGGGGAACGGGTGCGCCGGGTCCACCGCCAGCGGTGTGAGCACCGGGAAGATCTGCTTGCGGAAGAACTTGTGCAGGCGCTCCTGCTCGCGGACCTCGAGCTGGTCCCAGTGCACGATCGTGATGCCCTCGGCGTCGAGCGCGGGCTGCACGTCGGAGCGGAACACCTCCGCGTGCCGGGTCATGAGGCGGTGCGCGCCCTCGCCGATCGACTCCAGCACCTGCCGCGGGCTCATCCCCGACGCCGCGGTGACGGCGATGCCCGTGGCGATGCGCCGCTTCAGGCCCGCCACCCGCACCATGAAGAACTCGTCCAGGTTGGACGCGAAGATCGCGAGGAACCGGGTGCGCTCGAGCAGCGGCAGCGACGGGTCCTCCGCCAGCTCCAGCACCCGCTCGTTGAACGCCAGCCAGCTCAGCTCCCGCTCCGCGAACCGGTCGTCGGGCAGCGGCTCCGCCTCGACCGCGCGGACACCGTCCGACCCCGGTTCCTCCGCGATGTGCTCGGCGATGTGGGCCGCGAGCTGTGGATCCAGGGGGCGCGACGGCGCGACGGCCGTCGAGCGCGGGCGGCTGTCCGTCACCTCGGCGGCCGCGACGGCGGCGTCCGGTGCGACGGGGGCGTACCGACCGCGTCCGTCGCGGGTCCGGGAGGTACGGGGGCGCGACGCTGTCATGGCACCCATCGTGGCACCGATAGGTGAACGGCGGGTGACGAAGTCCTCCGTCCGGTCGCTAGGCGCCGGCGGGCCGCGCGTACTGGACGTCGACGGCGGCGCGCTCGAAGCCGGCGCCCGCGTACGTGGCCAGCGCCGCCGCGTTGTCCCCGTCCACGTACAGCACCGCGCGGTCGCACCCCGTGCGCGCCAGGTGGCGCAGCCCGACGGCGGTGAGCGCGCGGCCCAGGCCGCGGCCCTGCGCGTCGGGGGAGACGCCGACGGCATAGATCTCTCCGGAGCGGCCCTCGCCGTCCTGGGCGCCGGACGGCTGGTCGTTCTCGACCTTGGTCCACAGGTAACCCAGCGGCTCGCCCGCGGCGCCGTCCGACGGGTCGTCGGCCGGCACGACGAGGAAGAACCCGTCGGCGTCGAACCAGGGTTCGCGCCGCCGGTCATGCAGGTCGGCGACCGTGAGCCGGCCCTGCTCCGGGTGGTCGGCGAACGCACGGGCGTTGAGCCGCACCCACGCGTCGTCGTCGGCGCCGGGGCGGAACGTGCGCAGGGCGAGGCCGGGCAGGTCCGGCACGTCGCGGGCCGCGTCGTCGGGCCCGAGCGGCCGCGCGAGCACGAGCAGCTCGCGCGCCACCTCGTACCCGCGGGCGGCCGCGAACGCCTGCGCCGCGGGCAGGTCGCCGTGCGCCCACACCCGCAGCGGCTTGCCGCGCTGGCCGGGGGCGCCCGAGAACATCGGCAGCCGTGCGTCGCGCTCGGCGGTGCGCAGCAGGACGCCCCCGACGCCCCGGCGCCGGTGGTCCGGGTGCACGACCAGCTCGGCGCTCGCGTCGTCGCCGCCCCGGTCCACCTGGAGGTAGCCGACGACGGCGCCGTCGTCGCCGCGGGCCACGACGTGCGTCAGCCAGTCGGCGTCGGTCCCCAGGCGGAGCAGGGGCTGCTCCGACAGCGGGGCGACGCCGTCGTGGGCGGCGGCCGCCGCGGCGAGCGCGCGCACGTCGTCCTGCGCGGCGGCGTCGAGGGGCTCGAAGGACAGGGCGGGCAGGGCGGGCGAGGTGATCGTGACGGCCGGCGACGCCGCCGTCGACGGCTGGGACGTCGCGTTCGCGCTGCCCACGGGCGTCACGGTCGCCCAGGTCTGGG
>NZ_JBHTUY010000012.1:0-115453 GCF_042793335.1 Isoptericola sp. NPDC056573 | reverse complement strand
CGTCGACGCCTTGGTAGGCCATCACCCCACCAACAAGCTGATAGGCCGCGAGCCCATCCCCCACCGAAAAACTTTCCAACCCACACCATGCGATGCAGGCTCATATCCGGTATTAGACCCCGTTTCCAAGGCTTATCCCGAAGTGGAGGGCAGGTTGCTCACGTGTTACTCACCCGTTCGCCACTGATCCATCCCAGCAAGCTGGGACTTCACCGTTCGACTTGCATGTGTTAAGCACGCCGCCAGCGTTCGTCCTGAGCCAGGATCAAACTCTCCGTAAAAGAAGAGAAACACCACGAACCCCCAAAAGAGCCCGCAGCATTCAACGATACTGGCCAGACCAAGCTGAACTGCTCAGTCCGATCCAAAGGAACCACAAAGGGTTCAAAAATTTGGCATTGACTATCAAACACACTGTTGAGTTCTCAAACAACCGACGCACACCGCAGAACCAGAACCAACCGTTCCGACCCCGCTGGGGCAACCCCTCAAACTTACCAGACTTTCTCGGCCGTTCCGACCGCCTGTTTCCAGCCGATCGAACTGCCCGACGCAAGTCGGAAAGCCCCACACCGGTGCTCCGGGCGCACGAATGCGACCTGATCCTCGATGTGAGTTCCAGCCCCGCGCGGCCACCTGAGCTCCGGTCTCCCGGATCATGCTCTTTGGTGTCCGTCTCCCTGTCGGGCTGACGTCGTAGAACATTACACGCTCCGCAGCGCCCGGCCAACTCCGCCCGCGGTGACGCGGGGCACACCGCTCCCCGGGCCCCGACGAGGGCTCGGGACGGGGTCCAGAATCGTGCCGTGACCACCCCGCAGACCGCACCACAGCCCCCGGCGTCCGTCGTCGTCCGGCCCGCCCGGGCCGACGAGAGCGCGCACGTCGCATGGCTCGCCGCACTCACGTTCCCGCTGGCGTGCCCGCCGGGGACCCCGGTGGCCACGATGGCCGCACACGTGGCCGCCCATCTGTCCCCGGGCGCCGTCCGCGCCTGGGTCGCGTCCGACAGGCACGCGCTCCTGGTCGCCGTCGACGACAGGCCCGGAGCACCCGACGACGGTTCGACGACGCCCCTGGGCTACGCGCTCGTGTCGTTCGGCGAGCCGGACGGTGACGAGGAACGAGAGGTGCTGCGCGCCGTCGTGGGTGCGGGCCCGTACTCCGAGCTGTCCAAGATCTACGTGCACCCGGACGCGCTCGGCGGCGGCGTCGCCGCTCAGCTCCTCGAGGCCGCTGCCGCGGCCGCGGGCGCGCTCGGCGCCGCCGCCGGGGTGGACGCTCCCCTGTGGCTCGGCACCAACGCGCAGAACACCCGCGCACAGGCCTTCTACCGCAAGCACGGCTTCGTGGTCGCCGGCACGCGCACGTACGACGTGGGTGGCGTGCGGCACGACGACGTCGTGATGGTCCGCCGCGCGGCCTGACCGCGCGAGCCGACGACGACGGGCGGGCGACGTGTGTCGCCCGCCCGCCGTCGTCGTCCAGCGGGTCTCGGAGGTCCTCAGCCCCGCAGCGCGAGGATCGCGTCCGCGCTGCGCTCCGCGTTGCCGAAGGAGTCGACGGGGAACGGGGGCTCGGCGACCGTCGACGCGTTGTCCTGCTCCCAGATGCCGTGCTGGCGCCCCGAGCCGTTCAGCGTGCCGAGGAACGCCTGGTAGTCGAGGTCGCCCACCCCGAACTCGACGATGTCGTAGCCGTTGGACGACTGCGGGTTCACCCGCCCGTCCTTGAGGTGGAACATCGGGTAGCGGTTCCGGTGCGCCAGGACGTACTCCACCGGCTCGAACCCCGGGTAGAGGTGCCTGCCCACGAACGCCCAGAACACGTCCATCTCCAGGTAGACCGTCGCCGGGTCGGTGTTCTCCAGGAAGACGTCGTACAGCCGCGTCGCCGGGTCGTCGGCCGCGAAGCCGAACTCGTGCTGGTGGTTGTGCTGGTAGAACTTCAGCCCGCGCGCCGCGGCCGCCGCGCCGAACCCGTTGAACTGCTCCGCCGCCGCCAGGTAGCCGCCGACGGTGCGGTCGTTGGTCGGGGCGTTGGCCGTGCCGACGTGCGCCATCCCGAGGGTCTGGGCGATGTCGAGCTCGGCCTCCATGTTGCGGACGAAGTCGGCGATGCCCCGGTGCGCGCCGACCGCCACGAGGCCGTTGTCGTCCAGGAGCGTGCGGATCTCCGACGGCGTGATCGCGCCGACCGCGCCCTGCGTGTACCCGGCGAACTCCACCTCGCGGTACCCGAGGGTGGAGAGCCGCTCGAAGACCGCCCGGAACCCGAGCGCGTTGACCTTGTCCCGGATCGAGAAGAGCTGGATGCCCAGCTTGCCCGGCGGGACGAGCCGGCGCCCGCCGCCGGCCGCGAGCGCCGACGAGGCCGTCGCCGCCCCCAGGCCCACGGACGTGACGGCCGCGGCACCCACCGCGACGGTGGAGCCCGCCAGGCGCAGGAACGACCGACGGTCGAGCTCGGTACGACTGGTCATGCTGATCCCCTTTGATCAGGACGCCGGACCACCCGGCGCCACGCTGTCGCGAGCTTCAGGAGCGGCTCAGCGCTGGGAGAACGCGGCGTCGAACGCGGCCTCGGGCGCGTCGAACGCGAGCCGGCGCACCAGCTCCAGGGCCTCCGGCGCGCCGACCAGGCGGTCCATGCCGGCGTCCTCCCACTCGATCGAGATGGGCCCCGCGTAGCCGATCGTGTTGAGCATCCGGAACGCGTCCTCCCACGGCACGTCGCCGTGCCCCGTGGAGATGAAGTCCCACCCCCGCCGCGGGTCGGCCCACGGCAGGTGGGACGACAGGCGCCCGTTGCGGCCGTTGCCCATCCGCTTCTTCGTGTCCTTGCAGTCCACGTGGTAGATCCGGTCCTTGAAGTCCCACAGGAAGCTCACCGGGTCGAGGTCCTGCCACACCATGTGCGACGGGTCCCAGTTGAGGCCGAACGCCTCGCGGTGCCCGATCGCCTCCAGCGTGCGGACGGTGGTCCAGTAGTCGTACGCGATCTCGCTGGGGTGCACCTCGTGCGCGAAGCGCACGCCCACCTCGTCGAAGACGTCGAGGATCGGGTTCCACCGGTCGGCGAAGTCCTGGTAGCCCGCCTCGACCATCGCCTCCGTGGCCGGCGGGAACATCGCCACGTACTTCCAGATCGACGACCCGGTGAAGCCCACCACGGTGTCGACGCCGAGCCGCGCCGCCAGCCGGGCGGTGTGCTTCATCTCCTCCGCGGCGCGCTGCCGCACGCCCTCCGGGTCGCCGTCGCCCCACACGACGTCCGGCAGGATGTCGCGGTGCCGCTCGTCGATCGGGTCGTCGCACACGGCCTGGCCCTTGAGGTGGTTGGAGATGGCGTACACCTTCAGCCCGTGCCGCTCCAGCAGGTCGAGACGGGACTGCACGTACGCGTCGTCGTCCCACCGCCACGGGTCCAGGTGGTCGCCCCAGCAGGCGAGCTCGAGGCCGTCGTAGCCCCAGCCCGAGGCGAGGCGGGCCACCTCCTCCAGGGGCAGGTCGGCCCACTGGCCCGTGAACAGGGTGATCGGTCGTGCCATGGTGCGGTTCTCCTCGTCGAGACGGCGGTGCGGGTGGTGGCGGCGAGCTGGTGACGTGGGAGCGGGGCGTGGTCAGCCGGGCAGGTCGACCCAGGCGTGGCCGGCGTCCGAGCTGCGCTCGACGGCGTCGAGCACGCGCTGCACGGCGAGCCCGTCGGCGAACGACGGGGTCGGCTGCTTCCCCGCCGCCAGGTCCTCGACGAGGTCGACGACCTGGTGGGTGAACGCGTGCTCGTAGCCGAGACCGTGGCCGGCGGGCCACCAGTGCCCGCCGTACGGGTGCTCCGGCTCGGTGACGACGATGCGGCGGAAGCCCGCGACCTCCGCGTCGTCCTCGGCGTCGAAGTAGTGCAGGAGGTTCATGTCCTCGAAGTCGAAGGCGAGCGAGCCGCGGGTGCCGCTGACCTCGAGCCGGATGGCGTTCTTGCGCCCCCACGCGTACCGCGTGGCCTCGAAGGTCGCCGTCCCGCCGCCCGACAGCCGGCCGAAGAAGATCGCGGCGTCGTCGACGGTGACCGGGCCGGTGCCCTCCCCCGCCTCCCCCGACAGGCCGGAGAAGGACGCCGGGACCGGCCGCTCGCGCACGAACGTCTCGAGCATGCCCGCCACGCCGACCAGCCGCTCCCCCGTGACGAACTGGGCCAGGTCGACCACGTGCGCGCCGATGTCACCCAGCGCCCCCGACCCGGCCTTGGCCTTGTCGAGCCGCCACGACAGTGGCGTGGCCGGGTCGGACAGCCAGTCCTGCAGGTACTGCGCGCGCACCTGTCGCACCTCGCCGATCCGGCCCTGCTCGACCAGGCGTCGCGCGAGCTGGATCGCCGGGACGCGGCGGTAGGTGAACCCCACCGCCGCGAACACCCCGCGCGCGGCCGCGGCGTCGGCCGCGCGGACCATCTCCTCCGCCTCGGCCACCGAGTTCGCGAGCGGCTTCTCGCACAGCACGTGCTTGCCCGCCTCGAGCGCCGCGACGGCGATCTCGGCGTGCGTGTCGCCCGGCGTGCAGACGTCGACGAGGTCGACGTCGTCCCGGGTGACGAGCTCGCGCCAGTCGGTGACGGCGTCGTCCCAGCCGAGCCGGTCCGCCGCCGCGCGCACCCCCGCGGCGCTGCGGCCCGCCACGACCCGCATCCGCGGGGCGAGCGGGAGGTCGAAGAACCGCGGCGCCGTCCGCCACGCCTGCGAGTGCGCGGCCCCCATGAACGCGTATCCGACCATCCCGACGCCCAGCGTCGGCGTGCCCCCTGCCGTGGCGTGCTCGCTCATCGAGCGACCTCCGTTTCCTCGTGCGGCTGTCGTGCTTCCGTGCGTGCTCTGCGGGTCGGGCGTGACGTCAGGACCGGAACCCGATGGACATGTACTGGTCGACGTTGTCCGCCGTGACCACCGGCGCGTACAGCTGGGTGGTGCGCGGGACCCCGGCCGAGACCAGGTCTCCCATGTTCTTGTTGTGCACCACCAGGCGGGCCAGCTTGATGCCGTCGGCCGCCTGCGTCGACGGGTAGACGACGGTGGCCTTCAGCACCGAGTCGTCCGCCTGGATGTGCTCCATGACGTCGAGGGAGCCGGCTCCGCCGACCATGAAGAACTCGTCCCGGCCGGCGTTCTCGATCGCGGCGAGGACGCCGACGCCCTGGTCGTCGTCGTGGTTCCAGATGGCGTCGATCTGGGGCTCCGCCTGCAGCAGGTTCGACGTCGCCGTCTCCCCGCCCTGGACCGTGAAGTCCGCCGCGACCCGGCGGTCGACGTCGAGCCCGCAGTCGGACAGCGCGTCCTCGAACCCCTTGCTGCGGTCCTGCGTGAGCGGGAGCGACTCGATGCCCTGGATCTCGGCGACGATCGCGTCCGGGTTGTCGCCGAGCTGCTCGCAGATGTAGGTGCCGGCGCTCACGCCCATGCCGTAGTTGTCGCCGAGCACCGTGGCGCGCGCGGCGAACGGGCTGGAGAACTCGCGGTCGACGTTGATGACCGGGATGCCGGCCTCCATCGCCTTGGTCGCGACCTCGGTGAGCGCGGCGCCGTCGAACGGCAGCAGCACGATGGCGTCGACCTTGTCGTTGATGAACTGCTCGATCTGGCTGATCTGCACGTTGACGTCGTTCGTCGCCTCGGCCTGGCGGAGCTCGACGTCGGAGTACTGCTCGGCGGTGTCGACCGCCGACTTGGTGATGGCGCCCATCCAGCCGTGGTCGGCGGCGGGGGCGGAGAAGCCGATGACGACCTTCTCGCCCGGCTCGTCGTTGCCCTCGGCGGCGACCTGCGGGGCGGCCGAGCCCTCGTCCTCGGGCGGCTCGTTGCTGGTGCAGCCGGCGGCGAGCAGGACGGCGGTCGCGGCCGTCGCGGCCAGCGCGACGACGCGACGGCCACGGGTAGGACGCTCCAGCGCGGTGCGTGCGGACATGTGATCATCCTCGATTCGGTCCGGCCGTCCCGGGCGGGTGGCCCGGTGCGGGATGGTGCTGGGGTGGTGCGGGGAGGTTCGGGAGGGCGGTGCGTCAGGTGGACGCGGAGCGCCGGGCGAAGCGCTGCTGGAGCAGGACGGCGACCACGATGATCGCGCCCTTGGCGACGTTCTGGGCGGAGATCGACAGGTTGTTGATCGTGAAGACGTTGGTCAGCATCGCGAAGATGAGGACGCCGATGACGGTGCCCACGATCGTGCCGCGGCCGCCGATGAGCAGCGTGCCGCCGACGACGACGGCCGCGATCACCTCGAGCTCGTAGTACAGGCCGTTCGTGGAGGTGCCCGCGGTGGTGCGGCCCAGCATCATCACGCCCGCGATGCCGGCCGCCAGTCCGGACAGCGCGTAGACGTACAGCAGGTGACGCTGCACCTTGATGCCCGCGAGCCGCGACGCCTCGAGGTTGCCGCCCACGGCCACCGTGCGGCGGCCGAACGTGGTGCGGTTGAACAGGAACCAGCCGGCGACGGCGACCACCGCGAAGATCCACACGAGCACCGGCACGCCGATGAAGTCGGCGCGGAAGAAGTCCAGGAAGCCGTCCACGTTGACGACCTGCGTCTGGCGGCCCGAGATCATCTCCGCGAGGCCGCGGGCGGCGATCATCATCGCCAGCGTCGCGATGAAGGACACGACCTTCCCGTACGCGATGATCAGGCCGTTGACGATGCCCGCCGCGGTGCCGACCACGAGCGCCGTGAGCACCATGACCGTCCAGTGCACGTCCTCGGCCATCGTCTGCGTGGCGAGCGTGCTGGCCCACACCGAGGCGAGCCCCGTCAGGGAGCCCACCGAGAGGTCGATCCCCCCGGCCGTGATGACGAACGTCATCCCGATGGCGAGGACCCCGGTCACGGACGCGAGCCGGAGGATGGTCATGACGTTGTCGAGGCTAGCGAAGCGCTCGCCGCCCGTGATCACGCCGACGACGGCGACGAGGGCCAGGGCCACGACGAGCCCGATCGTGCGGCCCGCCGGGCCCGACAGCCACGAGGGCCGCGACGTGCCGGCGGCCGGCGACTCCACCTGGGTGCTCATGCGGTGGTTCCTTCCATGACGAGGTCGAGCACGCCGTGCTCGTCGATGTCCTGCGCGGGTGCCCGGTGCACCACGCGCCCTTCGGAGACCACGAGCACGTGGTCGGCGAGGCCGAGGACCTCGGGGATCTCGCTGGAGACGACGACCACCGCCGTCCCGGCGTCGGCGAGGCGGCGCACGAGCGCGTACAGCTCGGACCGCGCGCCGACGTCGACGCCGCGGGTGGGCTCGTCGAGGAGCAGCACGTCGCAGCCGTGCACGAGCCATCGCCCGAGCAGGGCCTTCTGCTGGTTGCCGCCGGAGAGGGTGCGGGCCGCCCGGTCGACGTCGGTGGGCCGCAGGTCGAGGGCGGCCACCTGCTCGCGCGCCGCCGTGCGCTCGGCGCGCTCGTCGAGCCAGCCGCCGCGGGCGAACCGGGCGAACGTCGAGAGGGTGACGTTCCGGTAGACGGGCTCGTCGAGGACGAGGCCCTGGCTCTTGCGCTCCTCCGGGCACAGCCCGATGCCGGCGGCGACCGCGGTGTCGACCGAGCCCGCGCGCAGGGCGCGGCCCTTGACCATGACGGTGCCCGACGACCGGCGGCGCGCGCCGTAGAGCGTCTCGAGGATCTCCGACCGCCCGGCGCCGACGAGCCCGGCCAGGCCGACGATCTCCCCGGCCCGGACCTGGAACGACACGTCCTCGAACGTGCCCGCGAGGCCCAGTCCCTCGACGTCGAGCACCACGGGCGCGTCGTCGGGGACGCCGGGGCGCTCGGGGAACGCGTACTCGACGTTGCGGCCGGTCATGAGCCGGATGAGCTCGGTCGTGGGCGTCGTGGCGGCCGGGAGGTTGCGGCCCACCGTGCGCCCGTTCTTGAGGACCGTGATGCGGTCGCCGATCTCCCGGATCTCCTCGAGGCGGTGGGAGATGTACACGACCGCGACGCCCTGGGCCGTGAGCGCGCGGACGACGCGGAACAGGTTCCGCACCTCCCCGGCGTCGAGCACGGCGGACGGCTCGTCCATGACGATGACGCGCGCCTCGTGGGAGAGCGCCCGCGCCATGGACACGACCTGCTTGCCCGCGGCGGAGAGCTGGCCGACCTCGCGGTGGGGCGAGATCTCGGGGTGGCCGAGGCGTGCCAGCAGCTCCCGGGTGCGGGTGGCGACCTCGCGGCGCTGGGTGAAGCCGCCGCGCGCGAGCTCGTGCCCGAGGTACACGTTCTCCGCGACGGTGAGCCCGTCGACGACGTCGAGCTCCTGGTAGATCGTCGCGACCCCGCGCTGCAGGGCCGCGACCGGGTGCGGGACGACGACCTCCTCGCCGTCGAGCACGATCCGGCCCGCGGTGGGCTGGTGCGCCCCGGCGAGGACCTTGATGAGCGTGGACTTCCCGGCGCCGTTCTGCCCGAGCAGGCAGTGCACCTCGCCCGGCAGCACGTCGAGGTCCACCCCGTCGAGCGCCTTGGCGCCCGGGAAGTGCTTGACGATGCCCTCCATGCGCAGCAGAGGGGCGGGGGCGTCGCTGCCCTCCGGCGGTGCCGCGTCGTCGCGGTCCACGTCGACCATGGCTCGAACCTAGGACGCACTTCTGTCGATCGTCAAGCAAAAGACGGGTGTTATTCGATCGTGATTGACTACGGTCATGACGGAAGGCGCAGCGGCCGGACCTCGCACGCCCGGGGCCGGCGAGATGTTCCAGCTCCTGCGCGACGGCCGGGCCCGCACCCGCGCCGAGCTCGCGACCCTCACCGGCCAGGCCCGGTCGACCGTCGCGGGGCGGATCGACGCGCTCATGGCGGCGGGCCTCATCGCCCCTGCCGGCGAGGCCACCTCGACCGGGGGGCGCCCGCCCGCCACCTTCGCGTTCAACCCGTCGTCGCAGGTGGTGCTGGGGGTCGACCTCGGTGCCACCCACGCCCGGCTCGCCGTGACCGACCTCGCGTCCACCGTGCTCGCCGAGCTCGACGCGCCCCTCGCCATCGCCGACGGACCGGAGCCCGTGCTCGGCTGGGTCGCGGACACCGGGCGCAAGCTGCTCGAGACCGCGGGGCGCTCCGTCGGCGACCTCGCCGGCGTGGGCGTCGGCCTGCCGGGCCCCGTCGAGCACGCGACCGGGCACCCGAACAACCCGCCGATCATGCCCGGCTGGGACGACGCCGACGTGCCCGGCATCCTCCGCGGCCACTTCGACGCCCCCGCGCTGGTCGACAACGACGTGAACATCATGGCGCTCGGCGAGCACCGCATCGCCTGGCCCGACGTCTCCGACCTCATCCTCGTCAAGGTCGCCACCGGCATCGGCGCGGGCATCATCGCCGACGGCGCGCTGCGGCGTGGCGCCCAGGGCGCCGCCGGCGACGTCGGGCACATCGCCGTGCCCGGGGCGGAGGACATCGTGTGCCGGTGCGGCAACGTCGGCTGCCTCGAGGCGATCGCGAGCGCCCAGGCCCTGGCCGTGCGGCTCGGCGCCGAGGGCCTGGACGTGTCCGGCCCCGCGGACGTCGTCGCGCTGGTCCGCGGCGGCGACGTCACCGCCGGCCGTGCCGTGCGCCAGGCCGGGCGCGAGATCGGCAGCGTCCTCGCGGCGACGGTCAGCCTGCTCAACCCCTCCGTCATCGTGCTCGGCGGCATCCTCGCCGAGGCGGGCGAGCACCTCCTCGCCGGCATCCGCGAGGTCGTCTACCGGCGGTCGCTGCCGCTGGCCACCCAGCACCTGCGCATCGCCGTCGCGCGCACCGGCGCGCAGGCGGGCGTGCTCGGAGCGGCCGCCATGGCGGCCGACCACGCCTTGTCGCCCGACGCCGTGGACGCGCTGACCGCCTGACGCCGCCGTCCGTACGATGCGCGGCATGACCTCGGCGTTCACCGGACTCCTCGCCTACCCGATCACCCCGCTGGCCGAGGACGGGGAGGTGGACCTGGACGGCCTGGAGGCCCTCGTCGGCGCGGCCGTGTCCGCCGGCGCGGACGGCGTCGTCGTGCTGGCGACCTCCGGCTCCGGGGTGTCGTTCGACGACGACGAGCGCGACGCCGTGGTCCGGATCGCCGTGGCGGCCGCGGGCGGCGCGCCGTTGCACGTGGGCGCCGCCGCGGAGTCGGCGCACCGGGTCGTCGCGCGGGCACGCCGCGCCCGCGAGGCCGGTGCCGCCGGGCTGGTGCTGCCCCCGTTCGCGTACCTCCCGCTCGACGACGCGGAGGTGCGCGCCCTGTACGCACGGGTCGCGGCCGCCGTGCCGGGCACGCCGGTGTGCTTCTACAACAAGCCCGTGCAGCTCGGGTTCGACGTCTCTGCCGAGATGCTCGCGGCGCTGCACGACGACGGCTCCGTGGTCGCGGTGAAGGACCCGGCGTCGCAGCCGTCCCGACCGGGCGGACGCGTGGCCGCGCTGCGGACGGCGGGGGTCGCGGTGGGGCTCAGCGGCGACACCGCGCTGATCGGCGACGCCGAGCCCGCGGACGCCTGGCACACCGGGCTCGCGGCGCTCGCGCCGGCCGAGTACGTCGCCGTCCGGCGGGCCCGGGTCGCGGGGACCGTTGCCGCCGACGCGGCACGGGACTGGCTGCTCGACGTCGCGCGGGCCGTGGCGGACACGGGGCGCCCGGTCGCCGCGCTGCACGCCGTCGCCGCCCTGCTCGGTACGCCGACCGCGCCGCCGCGCGACACGCTCGTGCCGCTCACGGCCGCGGACGACGCCGAGCTGCAGGCCGTCGTCGCGCGACGCCCCTGACGCACCGCCGGACGTCAGGACGTGCGGTCGAGGACCGCGACGTGCAGGTCCAGCAGGGCCGCCGTGCGCTCGCTCGGGCCGCGGCCGAAGCCGCACTCCGTGGCGACGCCGACGGTCCGGTCGCCCAGCACCTGCGCGGCCGCGGCCAGCCGGCGCGCGGCCCCCTCGACGCCGTCCTCGTGGTGCAGGACGCCGAGGTAGAGCTCGGTGGCCGGGTCGAGCGCGAGGTCGCCGAGCGGCGCGACGTACGCGACGTCGTCGCGGTCGATCGGGACGGGCAGGTGCACCCACGTGATCGGGCGCGGGAGGGCCGCCACCAGGGCGTTCGCCATCTCCACGAGGTGTCCCGTGTCGGCCGGCTCGACGAAGTGCTTCTCGGCCACGTCGCCGTAGCAGAGGTGGAAGCCGAGCTGGACCCCCTCGGGCACGTGCGCCGCGAACCGCGCCGCGCGGGCGGCACAGCCGCGCACGACGTCCTCGTCCCCGCCGGCGTCGCGATCGAACCAGGCCCGCGCGGCACCGCCGCCGAGGTTCGCGCCCTCGACGAACGCGAACTCGGTGGCCAGGTCCACCTGCACCGCGAGGTCCTCGGCGGGGATCGCGGCGACGATCTCGTCGAGCTCGCGCACCAGCGCCGCCTCGTAGACCGGGTGCACCGCGGCACGGTCGGCCGGCGCGACGAACGTCGTGACCGCGGCCAGCGGCGACGGCAGGCAGACCTGGAACCGCGTGCCGGGCGCGATCACGCCCTCGGCGCGCAGGGCCGCGAAGTCGGCGTACGACGCGAGCGCGGCCTCCGCGTAGCCCAGCGGCCCGAACCGGAGCTCGTCCGCCGGCACCGAGCCGTCGAGCACGTGCGGCCGCACGTCGAAACCGGCCACGACGACGGGCGCGTCGCCCACGCGCACCAGCCCGTCGACCACCTCGAACCGCGCGCCCTGGAACAGGATCCAGTGGAACCGCTCGCCCACCTCGCCGTCCGGGATGCGGCGGGCGTGGGGGCCGAGCCGCGTCGCGACCGTGCGCAGCGTGTCGCGCGCCGAGGGGAGGTTCACGGAACCCACCAGGTGGGCGCCGCGCAGCGTCAGGGTCGAGGCGGTCTGGGGCGAGGAGAGCGTGTCGGGCACCCGCGCATCGTAGCTCCGGGCGTCAGACCTCCTCGGCGGCGTCCGCGCTCTCCTCTGCGCCGTCCTGCGCACCATCGCCCAGCGCGGCCGGACCGCCCTGCAGCAGGCGCGTGAACGCCGCCTCGTCGAGGATCGGCAGGCCGAGCTCCTCCGCCTTCGCGGCCTTCGACCCGGCGTTGGCGCCGACGACGACGTAGTCCGTCTTCTTCGACACCGACCCGGCCGCCTTGCCGCCCGCGGCCAGGACGGCCTCCTTGGCGCCGTCGCGGCTGTAGCCCTCGAGCGAGCCGGTGACCACCACCGTGAGCCCGGCGAGCGGCCCGGTCGGGCCCTTGTCGGCCGCTGCCGCCATCGCCTCGGGGCCCGGGTGGTCGGGGATCCACGTGCGCACCCCGGCCGCCTGCCAGCGGTCGACGATCTCGCGGTGCCACTCGACGTCGAACCAGGCCAGCAGCGCGTCGGCGATGATCGGGCCCACGCCCTCGACGGCGGCCAGCTCCTCGCGCGACGCCGCCCGGATCGCGTCGAGCGAGCCGAACCAGCCCGCGAGCGCCCGGGCCGCCACGGGCCCGACATGGCGGATGTTGAGGCTGACGAGGATGCGCCACAGGTCCTTCGTCTTGGCCAGCTCCAGCTCCTCGAGGAGCTTGGTGGCCGCAGCGGTGGGCTCGAACTCGGGCAGGGCCTCGCCCGCCGCCTCGGCCTCGGCGCGGCGGGCCCTGGTGACCGTGACCTTCTTGCGGAACGGGGTGCGGCGCCGCGCGACGCCGTCGTCGTCCGCCCTGGGCAGCCCCGTCTCGGCGTCGCGCACGACGACCTCGATGGGCAGCAGCTGCTCCAGCGTGAGGTCGAACAGGCCCGCCTCCGTGCGCAGCGGAGGCACCTCGGGCACCTCGGGCTGCGTGAGGGCCGACGCCGTGACCTCGCCGAGCGCCTCGACGTCCAGCCCGCCCCGCGAGCCGATGTGCTCCACCCGGCCGCGCACCTGCGCCGGGCACGTCTCGGCGTTGGGGCAGCGCAGGTCGACGTCACCCTCCTTCATCGCCCGCAGCGGGGTGCCGCACTCGGGGCACTCGGCGGGCATGACGAACTCCTCGCGCGGGTAGCCGTCATCGGCCAGCGCCGTCACCGGGCCGAGGATCTCGGGGATGACGTCGCCCGCCTTGCGCAGCACGACCATGTCGCCGATGCGCACGCCCTTCGCCCTCACCACGTCCTGGTTGTGCAGGGTCGCCTGGCGCACGGTGGAGCCTGCGACCAGGACCGGCTCCATCACCGCGTACGGGGTGGCGCGGCCGGTGCGCCCCACGCCCACCTGGATCGCCACGAGGCGGGTCGTGACCTCCTCGGGCGGGTACTTGTAGGCGATCGCCCAGCGGGGGGCGCGGCTCGTCGCGCCGAGCCGGCGCTGGTCGTCGAGGGCGTCGACCTTGACGACGATGCCGTCCAGCTCGTGCTCGATGTCGTGCCGGTGGGCGCCGAACCACTCGATCATCTCGACCACGCCGTCGACACCCTCGACCACCCGGTTGTGCGGGGAGACCGGCAGCCCCCACCGCGCGAAGTGCTCGTACGCCTCCGACTGCCGGGCCAGCTCCGTGTGCTCGCCCGCCGTCCACTGCAGCGCGCCGATCCCGTGCACGTACAGGCGCAGGGACTCGACGCGGGCGACGCCCGCCTCGAGCTCCATGCCCTCCTTCTTGTCGAGCAGCTGGCGCAGCCCGCCGGCCGCCGCGTTGCGCGGGTTGGCGAACTGCGGGAAGCGGCGGAGCGCCGCGACGCGGGCCCGCTCCTCGTCGAACGGGCGGGCGGCGGCGGCCCGGCCCTCGTGCCGCGCCCGCGACTCGGCCACGACGCGCTCGCGCAACTGCCCCTGCAGCTCGTTCAGCCGCTCGAAGGAGGCGACGGGGATGAAGACCTCGCCGCGGACCTCGACGAGGTCGGGGTGTCCGTCGCCCGCCAGCCGCCGCGGGATGTCGGCGATCCGCAGCGCGTTCTGCGTGACGTCCTCGCCCGTGCGGCCGTCGCCGCGGGTCGCCGCGCGCACCAGCCGCCCCTTCTCGTACAGCAGGGCGATGGCGAGCCCGTCGATCTTCACCTCGGACAGGTAGCCGACGTGCTCCGCGCCCAGGTCGCGGGCCACGCGCGCGTCCCACGCCCGCAGCTCGTCGACGGAGAACACGTTGTCGAGGCTGAGCATCCGCTCGACGTGCTCGACCGTCGCGAAGCCGGCGGCGGCCGCGCCGCCCACCCGCTGCGTCGGCGACTCGGGCGTCTGGAGCGCCGGATGCGCGGCCTCGATCGCCTCCAGCTCGTGCATCCGTGCGTCGTACTCCGCGTCGGACACCCGGGGGGCGTCGTCCTCGTAGTACGCGCGCTGGTCCTCCTCGACGAGGGCGACCAGCTCGGCCCAGCGACGCTGGGCGGCGGCTTCGTCGAGCAGGGTGTCCGGCCCTGAGTCGAGGCCGGTGTTCTCGGTGTCCGTCACGGGCCCATCTTGCCGCGCGCCGCCGACACCGGCCGGGTCGGGCGCCCCGTCCCGCCCGACCTGCGAGAAGGCCTGTCCCGATCCCTGTCCGAACCGCTACGATTCTGGCGATTTGGCCCCTCTCGACCGACAGCAAGGACGCTCATGAAGATCGCCGTCGTCGGCGCCGGCTTCGCCGGCCTGGCCAGCGCCAAGGTGCTCCGCGAGTTCGGGCACGACGTCACCGTGCTCGACAAGGCCCCCGACGTCGGCGGCGTGTGGAGCGCGAGCCGCCGTTACTCGGGCCTGACCACGCAGAACAACAAGGGCTCGTACGCCTTCTCGGACCTGCCCATGCCGAAGGACTACCCCGAGTGGCCCAGCGGCGAGCAGGTGCAGGCGTACCTCGAGCGGTACGTCGACCTCCACGACCTGCGCGGCTCGCTCCGGCTGTCGACCGAGGTCGTGCGCGCGGAGCTCACGCCCGCGGAGGACGGCTGGTCCGTCACCGCGCGGCGCACGGGCGAGCCGGTCGGCGAGCCGGAGCGCTTCGACCACGTCGTGGTCGCGAACGGCATCTTCTCCGACCCGGTGATCCCGCGCTTCGAGGGCCTGGCGCAGCTGCTGCGCGCCGGCGGCAAGGTGGTCGCCTCGAGCCAGCTCACGTCCCTCGAGGACGCGCGCGGCAAGCACGTCGTCGTCGTCGGCTACGGCAAGTCCGCGTGCGACGTCGCCGCCGAGATCGCCCCGGTCGCCGCGAGCACCCAGGTCGTGGCGCGGCACCTGCTGTGGAAGCTGCCCAAGCGGCTCGGCAACGCGCTCAACTACAAGTACCTCCTGCTCACCCGCATGGGCGAGGGGCTGTTCCGCTACGAGACGCTGTCCGGGGGCGTGGAGAAGTTCCTGCACGGGCCGGGCGACGGCGTCCGCAGGTCGATGCTCGCCAGCGTCGGCGCGGTCTCGGTCAAGCAGTTCCGCCTGAAGGAGCTCGGGCTCGTGCCGCGCGGCGAGTTCGCCGACATCGCCCGCTCGACGGTCTCGCTCGCCACCGACAGCTTCTTCGAGCAGGTGTCCGAGGGACGGATCGACGTGCACCGCGAGTCCGAGATCGAGCGGTTCGCCGTGGACGACGACGGCGCTCCCGTCGCCGTGCTCGACGACGGCACCACCGTGCGCGCCGACCTCGTGGTGTGCGGCACCGGCTTCCACCAGCGCGTGCCGTTCCTCGACGACGACCTCCAGGCGCGGCTGCTCGACGACCGCGGCAACTTCCAGCTCTACCGGCAGGTGCTGCCGCAGGACGTGCCGCACCTGACGTTCGCCGGGTACAACTCGTCGCTGTTCAGCCCGCTGTCGGCCGAGGTCGCCGCGCTGTGGACCGCCGCCCACCTGGCGGGCGCCGTCGACGTCCCCCCGGTCGAGGAGCGCCGCGAGCTCGTCGCGAGCCGCGTGGACTGGATGGAGAAGCGCACCGAGGGCAAGCACGCCCGCGGCACCAACGTCATCCCGTTCTCGCTGCACCAGATCGACGAGATGCTGACGGACCTCGACCTGCAGCTGCCCGCGGCCACCCGCGCCGGCCAGTGGCTGCTGCCGGTGGACCCGAAGGCGTACCGGCACCTGCCCGGCCGGCTGCGCGAGCGGATCGGCTGACGCGGCCGGTCACCTGAAGCGCACGGGGAGCGCGCTCGGGTAGCGCACCCACGCGGAGCGCACGGGCACGACGTCGGCCGGCGCGACGGTCAGCTCCACGTCCGCGACCCGGGCGAGGAAGTGCCCCACGACCGTCCGGGTGATCAGCGGCGCCGTGCGGTGCGCCGGGCACGCGTGCGCGCCGGTCCCCCACGTGAGGTGGAAGCGCGCGTCGGCCTGCTCCCACGGGTCCGCGGCGCGGACGGTGCGGTCGGCGTTGGCCGCCGCCACCGCCGGCACGACGGCGTCGCCCGCCGCGATCGCCTGGCCGCCCAGCTCGCCGTCCGCGAGGGCGTAGCGCGGCCGCAGGTGCGGCAGCGGGGGCGCGTCCCGCGCCACCTCGTCGAGCGCGTCGTCGAGCGAGAGGCGGCCGCCGTGCAGACGGCCGGCGAACCCCGGGTCGGCGAGCAGCCGCTGCACCGCGGTCGCGATCCACGCGATCTCGGCGTCGTGCGCCGTGGCGAACACGAGCGCGACGGCGGCCATCACCTCGAGGTCGTTCTCGTGGGCGGGGTGGGCGAGCAGCGCGGACGTCAGGTCGTCGCTCGGCTCCGCGCGACGCCCGGCGACGAAGCCCGCGAGCAGGTCCTCCGCCTCGAGGGACGCCGGGTACGCGTCGTCGGTGCCGGAGCGCTGGGCGACGGTGAGCTCGTGCATCCGGCGGGCGTCCGCGAGCGTCATGCCGAGCAGGTCGGCCAGCACCCGCACCGGCACGTCGACGGCGTACTCCGCCACCAGGTCCGCCGTGCCGCGGGCGGCCAGGCGATCGAGCACCGAGGTGCAGGCGACGTCCGCCGTCCGCCGCACACGCTTGTCCTCCACGGCGTCGAGCGCGTCGGCCAGAGGCGTGCGCAGTCGCCGGTGCTCCGCACCGTCGCGGTCGTGGGCGCCGTCGCGGGAGGCGAGCAGGGCGCGGGCCGCCGAGCGCCGCCCGACGAGTCCCTCCGCCTCGTACCGCCAGTGTCGCGCGTCGCGGGAGAACATCGCCTCGTTGCGCAGGACGGCGGCGACCTCCGCGTGGCCGAGCGCGAGCCACGCGGGCACGCCCGGCTCGAGGTCGACGGGCGCGAGGGCCCCCCAGCGCGAGCGCAGCGCCTCGTACCGCGCCGCCGGGTCGGGCGCGCCGACCAGGTCGGCGAGCAGCGGCCGGTCGGCCACGTCCTCGAGGCGCACCACGCGCACCGCGCCGGTGAGGCTCATGCCGCGGCGCCCGCGCGGGCGAGGCGCACCGCGTGCGCGACGAGGGCCTGGAGCGCCTCGACGGCCTGCCGCCGTTCGCGCAGGTCGCCGGCGACGACGGGGGTGTCCGGCGGCAGGTCGAGCGCGGCGCGCACCGCGTCGGTGCCGTGCCGCGGCGCGTCCGGGAACTCGTTGACGACGACCGTGACCGGCAGCGCCGTGTGCTCCTCGAGCTGGTCCAGCACCTCGAAGCTCTCCTCCAGGCGGCGCGTGTCCACGACCACGAGCGCGCCGACCGCGCCGTCCGCCAGCCCCGCCCACAGGTCCCAGAAGCGCTTCTGCCCGGGCGTGCCGAACAGGTAGAGGGCCGTGGTGCCGCCCACCGTGACGCGCCCGAAGTCCATCGCGACCGTCGTCGTGCTCTTCTCCCCCAGCCGCGGGTCGACGCCGACGCTGGCCGCCGTGATCGTCTCCTCCGTGCTCAGCACGGGGATCTCGCTCACCGCGCCGATGAGCGTCGTCTTGCCGACGCCGTACGCGCCCACGACGAGCACCTTCACCGACCGCTCGACCGTGGGCGCCAGGTGCAGGGAGGCCGGGTCGACGGGCGGTGCCTCAGAACCGCCGGAGACCATCGAGGACCTCCTCCAGCAGGCCGACGCCCGGCAGGTCGTGATGCGCCGACGACCGGACCGCCAGGTAGCCGGCGTCGAGCAGGTCGGAGGCGAGGACGGCGACCAGGCTGGTGGGCAGGTGCAGGTACGCGGCGAGCTCGGCCAGGGCGAGCGTGCCGCGGCACGTCTCGAGCAGGGCGCGCTCGTGCCGCCCCGCGCCGACGGGCAGCTCACGGCCGTCGTCCACCGCGCACAGCAGCGTCTCGGGCCGCAGCGTGTTGCGGCTGGGGTGCGCGCGCCCGCCCGTGAGGACGTACGAGCGCACCGGGTGGTCGCGGTAGCCGCCCGTCATCGCGTCCCCTCCGCAGCGGGAACGGCGGGCACGCCGGCGGGCGTGGCGGCGGGGCGCAGGACGTCCGTGCCGAGCGTCCGCTCGCCGATCATCAGCACCTGGGCCTGCATCTGCTGGGCCACGAGCCCCGGGTCGACCGCCGCGTCGGTGACGACCGCCAGCCGCGAGCCGTCGCCCGCGCCGCGCACGAAGAGGAAGCCGCCGTCGAACTCGACGAGCACCTGCCGCAGCGCGTCGCCGGCGCCGAACTCCCGGCCCATGCTCATGCCGAGCGCCACGAGGCCGGCGCACGCCGCCGCGACCTTGTCGGCCGTGTCCGGCGGCGTGACGTCCGTGCGGACCTTCACCAGGCCGTCCGAGCTGAGCACGACGACGTGCCGCACGCCGCGCACCCCCGCGACGAGGTCGAGCATCCAGCTGTCCGGGTGCGCGGGCGCGGGGGTCGCGTCGGTGGTCGGGGTCGTCATGTGTCCTCCGAGGTCACGTCCGGCACGGCGGACGGCTGCTGGCTGGGATGGTCGGTGGTCGGGGTCCCGGCGGCGTCGTCGGGTGCGCCGGCGGAGGCGTCCCGGTCGGCGGAGAAGAACGCGCCGATCCACGCGCCGGCCTCCTCCGCCGTCTGTGCCGGGACCGCCGCGGTCGGGGCCGTCGGCGGCGCGCCGGGCACCGCGCGCTGGGTCCCCGTGGCGGGGCCGCGGCGCGAGCGCCGCTGCGGCAGGGTCGGGGCGCCGTCCGGCCCCGTCGTCCCGCCGCCGTGGGCCTCGGGCGCCGCCGGCCCGGGCCGCACCTCCGGGGCTGGCTGCTGCGGCCAGGGCTCGTCGACGCTCGGGGCGAGGGTGTCGGGCGCCGCGGCGGCCGCGGTGACGAGCTCGGCCGGCACCATGACCACGGCGCGCAGACCGCCGTACACGGACTCCGTGAGGTCCAC
The DNA here is from genome assembly GCF_042793335.1 of Isoptericola sp. NPDC056573. Classification (NCBI taxonomy): domain Bacteria; kingdom Bacillati; phylum Actinomycetota; class Actinomycetes; order Micrococcales; family Promicromonosporaceae; genus Isoptericola; species Isoptericola sp. NPDC056573. Next base: position 96,332 of record NZ_JBHTUY010000012.1, on the reverse strand, counting down.
GCGCAGGTCGAGGGCACGGGCGTACGAGCCCACGACCGCGAGGCCGGTCTGCGGCACCTCGCCGAGGTCGGCGATGCCGACGGGCCGCGCGCCGGACGCGACGGCGCGCACCCGCTCCAGCTCGCGGGCGGCCATCCCGACGCCGCAGTCGTCGACCTCGACGACCGCGCCCCGCTGCACCTGCCGGATCGCGACGAGCACCTGGGTGCTGGGGGGCGAGCACTGGGTGGCGTTGGCGAGCAGCTCGGCGAGGACGTGCACGACAGGCTCGACCGCGCGGCCGACCACGGCCAGCCCCGGGTCGCCGGACACCTCGACGCGCTGGAACGCCGTGATCCGGCCGGCGGCCGCGCGCACGACGTCCGGCAGGGCGAGCGGGTCGTCCCACGTCTGCCCGGGCCGCCGGCCGCACAGCGCGACGAGGTTCTGCGCCTGGCGCGCGTGCTGCGCGGCGGCGTGGTCGATCCGCATGGAGGTCTGCAGGACGTCCGGGTCGGCCGCGTGCCGCTGCACCATCCGCGCCGCCTCCTCCTGGATGCGGTGCGCCGACGCTTGCACCTTGCGCCCCAGGGCGACGACGGCGGTCTCCACGGCGGAGCGCTGGTCGTCGCGGGCCTCGCGGGTGCGCGCGAGCTCGGCCGTCGCGTCGTCCAGCGCACCGGCGGCGGCGGCGAGCTCCGCCGCGCGCGCGTCACGCTCCGTCCGCAGCACGGCGCGGTCGCGGTCCCCGCGCGCGACGGCGCGGGACAGCGCCACCACCGCGACGACGACGAGCAGCGCGGCGGCTCCGGACAGCGCCGCCGCCCCCTCGGGCGGGAGCCGGTCGCCGAGCACCGGCACCGCCGCGAGGCACAGGACGGCCGCGGCCGCGCAGAGCTGGGCCGGGACGCGCGCCGTCGCGCGCGAGCCGGCAGAGGTCGTCGTGCTCACCGCACCCCCGTGGGTGGAAGGGTCGGGTCCCGTCGGCGGTGACCGTGCCGCGCGAAAGCGGCTTTTTCCGCGAAACCCTTGGATCGTCCATAGCGGGATCAATGCCCTGACCAGGAGTTTCTACCACGGGCACCCCCCGGGTGAAAGGCACCGCCACCCCTCGGCGCGCCCGGCGGCTAGGGTGCCGGACATGACCGCCGAGCGACTCGAGCCCGCACCACCGTCAGCCCTGGACGCCGCACCGCCGACCCCGCTCGACCCGACCCGCCCGGACCCGTTCGCGTGGCTCGAGGAGGTCGAGGGCGCCGAGGCGCTGGCGTGGGTGCGCGGCCGCAACGACCACGCGCACGCGACCGTCGGAGGCGCCCCCGGCTTCGCCGCGACGGAGGCGGCGGTCCGCGAGGTGCTCGACTCCGACGAGCGCATCCCCGACGTCTCCCGGATCGGCGACCACCTGTACAACTTCTGGCGCGACGCGGAGCACGAGCGCGGGCTGTGGCGCCGCACCACCCTCGACTCGTACCGGACCGACTCCCCCGCCTGGGAGACGGTGCTCGACCTCGACGCCCTCGCCGCGGCGGAGGGCGAGAGCTGGGTGTGGCACGGCGCGTCGCTGCTGCGCCCGACGCCCGCGCAGCTCGCGGCGGGCGAGCCCTGGCGCCGCGCGCTGGTCGACCTCTCCCCCGGCGGCTCCGACGCGGACGTCACGCGCGAGTTCGACCTCGTCGACAAGCGGTTCGTCCCCGCCGCCGAGGGCGGGTTCGAGCGCGACACGTCGCGCGACGACGGTCGCACCGGCGCCAAGGGCGGCCTGGCGTGGGCCGACGAGGACACGGTGTACGTCTTCACCGACTTCGGCCCGGGCACGACGACGCCGTCCGGCTACCCGCGGACCGTGCGGCTGTGGCGGCGCGGGACGGCGCTCGACGACGCGCCGCTCGTGTACGAGGGCGCCGACGACGACATGTACATCTCCGCGCGCCGCTCGCGCACGCCCGGCTTCGAGCGCGACCTCGTGAGCCGCTCGATCGCCTTCTACCGGTCGGAGACGTTCCTCGTCGAGGCGGTCGGGACGCCCGAGCAGCGCCTGGTGAGGATCGAGGTGCCCGAGTCCGCCGAGGTCGGCTTCCACCGCGAGTGGCTGCTGGTGGAGCTGCGCGACGACTGGACGCCCGCGGCCACCACCTACGCCGCCGGGTCGTTGCTGGCCGCGCCCGCGGACGCGTTCCTCGCCGGCTCGCGCGACCTCACGGTCCTGTTCGCGCCCACGCCGTCGACGTCGCTGGTCGGTGCCTCGTGGACGCGCCACCACCTGGTCGTCAACGTGCTCGACGACGTGAAGAACGCCGTGCACGTGCTCACCCCGCCCGCCGGCACGTCCCTCGACGCGGCGGCCGGCGTGCCCTGGACCCGCTCGGAGCTCCCGCTCGGCGGCGGGCTGCTCACCGTCGGGGTGCGCGCCGTCGACCCCCTGGACGGCGACGACGTCTGGGTCACGACCACCGGGTACCTCACGCCGTCCACGCTCGCGCTGGCGACCGTCGCCGGTCCCGGCGCGGAGCCGGGCGAACCCGAGCCGCTGAAGGCCGCGCCGGCCTACTTCGACGCGGACGGCATGGTCGCGGTGCAGCACTTCGCCACCTCCGACGACGGCACCCGCGTGCCGTACTTCGTCGTGGGCCGCCAGGACCTGGTCGAGCCCGCCGACCCGACGACGCCGGGGACGGGGCTAGGCACCGCGCCCACGCTGCTGTACGGGTACGGCGGCTTCGAGATCCCGCTGCTGCCGGGCTACTCCGGCACGGTGGGGCGGGCGTGGCTCGCCCGCGGCGGCGTGTACGTCGTCGCGAACATCCGCGGCGGCGGCGAGTACGGCCCCGCGTGGCACCAGGCCGCGCTGCGCGAGCGCCGGCACAAGGCCTACGAGGACTTCGCCGCCGTCGCGCGCGACCTCGTGGCCCGCGGCATCACCACGCCCGAGCACCTCGGCGCGCAGGGCGGGTCCAACGGCGGCCTGCTGGCGGGGAACATGCTCACGCAGTACCCGGACCTGTTCGGCGCGGTCGTGGTGCAGGTGCCGCTGCTCGACATGTTGAGGTACTCCCACCTGCTCGCCGGCGCGTCGTGGGTGGCCGAGTACGGCGACCCCGACACCGAGGACTGGGAGTTCGTCCGCACTTTCTCGCCGTACCACCTGCTCGACGGCGACCGCAGCTACCCGCCGGTGCTGTTCACGACGTCGACGAAGGACGACCGCGTGCACCCCGGCCACGCGCGCAAGATGGCGGCGCTGATGCTGGCCGCGGGCGGGCAGGCCGGGCGGGACGTGACCTACTACGAGAACGTCGAGGGCGGCCACGGCGGCGCCGCCAACAACGCGCAGGCCGCGCACATGTCCGCCCTGGCCTGGACGTTCCTGCACGAGCGCCTGGCCTGACCGGCCGGTCCCGGCGGGCGAGCCCGCCGGGACCCGGCGTCAGGCCGGCCCGAGCGCCGCGCGCACGGACGTCCACGACGCGAGCTGCGCGCGCACGTCCTCCCGCGACTCCGTGGCCAGGGCCTCGGCGTAGGCACGCTCGAGCAGGTCGTCGACGAGGACCTTCGCGCCGGTGGCGGCCGACTCGACGGCCGCGGCCACCATGACGAGGCTGAGCACGTTCTCGTGCACCTCGCCCATGGGCGTGGGACCGCCGTCGAGCGCCGCCAGGAAGGTCGCCAGCGACCCGGCGATCCCGTCGCCGGGGTCCACGCCCTGCGCCGCGTCGTGCGGCCTGTCACTCGGCACCTCGACGACCGGCTCGTGGTCGCCGTCCCAGAGCGCGGTGCCGTCCCGCCCCGAGAGGCGCCAGGCCCCGTTCCACGACGTCTCCCGGCCGGGGCTGCACCAGCTGCCCGTGTAGGAGTAGCGGACGCCGCCCGTCATCTCGAAGACCGCGGTCGCCGCGGCGTCGCCGGCGTACCAGCTCCACGACGGGTTGAACTCCTCGCAGTACACCGAGACGGGCTCGGCGCCCAGCAGGAACCGGGCGGTGTCGAACGGGTGGATCGCCATGTCGAGCAGCAGCGGGTGCGCCATCGCGTCGCGGAACCCGCCGAAGCGGGGCGCCTTGAAGAACTCCGTGGTGAGCACCCCCAGGTCGCCCAGCGTGCGCGCCTGCTCCCGGAAGGCGAAGAGCTGCCGGTTGTAGCGGCGCGACTGGCTCACCACGAAGAGCTCCCCGGTCACCTCCGCGGCCGCGGCGAGCGAGAGCGCGCGCGGCACCGACTCGGCCACCGGCTTCTCGCCGAGCACGGGCAGCCCCGCGAACAGCGCGGCCGTGGTGACCGGGTGGTGCGCGGCCGGGACGGTGACGTTCACGACCGCGCGCGCCCCGGTCTCCCGGGCGAGGGCGACGGCGTCCGTCCCCACCGGGACGTCCGCCAGCCCGGCGTCAGCGAGCGCCCCGCGGGCCGCGTCGAGGTCGAGGTCGACGACGCCGGCCAGCTCCGCCCCCGGCTCGGCCCGGATGGCGGACAGCCACGCCCGGCCCATACCCCCGGCGCCGACGAGGACCAGCGGGGTGCTCACAGCCCGGCCTCCGCCGCGGCGGCACGAGCGTCGTCGTTCAGCGCGCCGCCGTAGCCCTGGCCGCGGTAGAAGTCCTCGGTCTCGTAGCGCAGCAGGGTGGGGGTGGTGCGCTCGGGGCGCAGGGTCACGGCCCACTCGACGGCGTTGGAGATGACCTTGCGGACCCCGACGTGGAAGTACGTCGGGTACTCCTGGTCGCCCGGGCGGAAGTAGAAGATCTTGCCGAAGCCGCGCCGGTACGTGATGCCGGAGCGGAAGACCTCGCCGCCGGAGAAGGTGCTGAGGAAGACGGTCTCGTCCGGGGCGGGGACGTCGAAGAACTCCCCGTACATCTCGTCCTCCTCGATGATCATCGGGTGCGGGATCCCCTGAGCGATGGGGTGGGTCGGGTCGACCGTCCACACCAGCTCCCGGTCGTGCTCGGCGCGCCAGCGCAGGGTGCAGGTGGTGCCCATGAGCTTCATGAAGATCTTCGACCAGTGGCCGGAGTGCAGGACGACGAGCCCCATGCCCTCGAGCACGTGGCGGTGCACCCGCTCGACGACCTCGTCGGAGACCTCGCCGTGCGCGGCGTGCCCCCACCAGGTGAGCACGTCGGTGTCGCGCAGCACCTCCTCGGTGAGCCCGTGCTCGGGGTCGTCGAGCGTCGCGGTGCGCACGCGCACGCCGGCGCCGAGGTGCTCCTCGATGCCCTGCGCGACGGCGCCGTGCATCCCGTCGGGGTAGCGGGCGGCGACGGACGGCTCGAGCTGCTCGTGGCGGTTCTCGCCCCAGACGGTGACGCGGATCGGTGCGGGGGTGGTGGTCATGAGGGTGCTCCGTTTCTCGGGGAGGGTTCTGCGGACAGGTTCTCGGGGAGGTGCCGGGGCGTGCCGCCGGGCCTCACTTGACGGCCCCGCCGGTGGCGCCGGCGGCGACGTACTTCTGCGCGACGACGAGGAGGACGATCGCGGGGACCGACGCGAGGACGGCGGTCGCCATCACCGCGCTCCAGTCGTTGACGTAGGCGCCGAGGTAGTTGTAGATGCCGAGCGTGACCGGCCGGACGTCCTCGGTGGTGGTCAGGGTCAGGGCGAACAGGAAGTCGCTCCAGGTGAACAGGAAGGTGAAGAGGCCCGCCGTGATGAGGGCGTTGCGGCTGATGGGCAGCACGACCGAGACGAACGCGCGGACCGGCCCGGCGCCGTCGACGAGGGCGGCCTCGACGACGGCCGGCGGCAGCGACTGCATGAAGGCGCGGCAGATGAGGATCGCGAACGGGATGCCCGCCGTCGAGTCCGCGAGGATCAGCCCGGGGATCGAGTTCAGCAGGCCGAGGTCGGCGTACGCGCCGTACAGGGCGTTGGCGATGACGATGCCCGGGATCATCTGGCTGATGAGGATGCCGAACAGGACCAGGCCGGCCCAGCGCAGCCGGAACTGGGCCAGCGCGTAGGCCGCCGGGACCGCGATCAGCAGGCTCAGGGCGACGCTGCCGACGGCGACCACGAGGCTCGTGACCAGGTTGGCGCCCTGGTCCGCGAGCGCCGTGCGGTAGCCGCTGAGGTCGGGCGACAGCGGCAGCCAGCCCGTGTCGACGGTCGCGCCGTTCGGCTGCAGCGACGCGTTGACCATCCAGTAGATCGGGAACAGCAGCACCGCGATGACGAGGATGCCCGCCGCGGTGTGGAGCCAGGGGTGTCGGACGGTGTTCATGGGCCTCACTCATCCACGGCGCGCCGGTTCAGGCGCAGATAGACGGCAGCGAAGATCAGCGAGATCACGATGAGGATGTTGCTCACCGCGGCCCCCTGACCGAAGTCGAAGGTGGCGAACGACAGCTGGTAGGACTGCGTGGCCAGCGTCTGGGTGGCGTTCGCGGGCCCGCCGCCCGTCAGCCCGAGGATGATGTCGAGCACCTTGAGCGTGTAGACGACGCCGAGCACCAGCACCACGGTGACGACCGGCCGCAGCATGGGCCACGTGATGTGCCGGAAGGCGCGCCAGCGGGTAGCGCCGTCGAGGGCGCCCGCCTCGTAGAGCTCGTCGGGGATGCCCTGCAGGCCGCCGTGCAGGATGACGGCGTTGAAGGGGATGCCGATCCAGACGTTGACGACGATGACGGTGACCAGGGCCAGCGAGGTGCTGCTCAGCCAGGGGACGCCCGTGTCCACGAGGCCGGTGCCGACGAGGACGCGGTTGAGGGCGCCGGACTCGGTGTCGAGGATCCACTTCCACACGGCGCTGGCGGCGATGAGCGGGATGAGCCAGGGCAGCAGGATCAGCGACCGCAGGAAGCCGGAGAGCGGGAACCGGCGGCGGAAGAACAGCGCGACCGCCAGGCCCAGCACGAACTGCCCGGCGATGGACCCCACGGTGAACAGGACCGTGTTGAGCAAGGCCGTGCGGAACAGCGGGCTGCCGACGACCTCGCGGTAGTTGTCGAGGCCGGCCCAGGGCGCCGCGCCCGTGAAGAAGGTCGAGATCGTGTAGTGCTGGAAGCCCATCACGACGTTCTGGACCACGGGGTACCCGTAGAACAGCAGCAGGTACAGCACCGCCGGGCCGAGGAACAGAAGCGTGACCAGGCGGCGGTTGCGGTGCCGGGCCCCGGGACGCCGGCCCGAGGCGGGCGCCGGCGCGAGCCGGGGCGGGGCGGCGGGGGTGGTCGTCGTCGTCATACGTACTCCTGGGCTTCCGCGAGGGCGTCCTGCGCCGAGGCCTGGCCGGAGACCGCGAGCTGGACGGCGGTGTACAGGGCGGTCGCCGTCGCCGGCCACTCGGCGCCGAGCTCGGCCGTGCGGGCGCGGGCCCCACGGACGAGCTCCGCGAACGCGGCCATCTCGGGACGGCGCTCGAGGAACGGCTCGATGAGGGCCGGCCTGCCGGGCACGGTGGAGCGCTCCGCCGCCATGGACACGAGGCTCTCGTCCGAGAGGAACTCCGTGAGGACCTGACCGGCGAGCCGCTCCTTGGCGCGGTCCCCGGTGGCGGGCACGCACCACACCTCGCCCCCGAGCGGGGCGACGGGACGCTGGCTGGCCGGGTCGCGCACCGGCAGGGTGACGACGTCGTACTCGAGGCCGTCGATCACCTCCAGCTCGGGGATCTGCCAGGGCCCGTTGACCATCATGGCGGCGCGCCCGGCGACGAACTGGTCCTTGACGTCCGCCTGGCTCCAGTTCAGCACCGACGTGGACGCGTGCCCGTCGGCGACCGTCCCGGCGAGCAGGTCGAGCCCGGCGGCGGCCTCCGGCGTGGCGATGCGCCGCTCGTCGGCGCCGTTCGACCAGAAGAACGGCAGGTACTGCCAGGTGCCCTCGTAGGTCGCGTTGCCGCAGAAGGCGAGGCCGTAGCGCGAGCCCCGGGTCAGCGCGGCCGCCGCCTCGCGGAGCTCGGCCCAGGTGGTCGGCGGCGCGACGCCCGCCTCGTCCAGGGCACGGACGTCGTAGAAGAGCGCGATGGTGTTCACCGTCGGGGCGAGCCCGTAGACCCGCCCGTCGTAGGTGCCCGCCGAGGTGACGCCCTCGGTGTACCCGTCGGTGGGCACGCCGACCTCGTCGAACGGGCGCAGGGCCGTGGTGGCGGCGATCTGCTGCAGGTCCGGGTTGTCGAGCATGAGGATGTCCGGCAGCGTCCCGGACGACCCCTGCTGGAGCACCCGCTGGATCAGCGAGTCGCCGGCGACGGAGACGCGCTCGAGCGTGACGCCGACCTTGGACGCCGCCGCGTCGAGCGCACCGCCGATCACGGTGCGGTCGGGGTCGTTGGTGTACGTGTCGAGGACTCGCAGCGTCCGCGGCGACGTCGCCGCCCCCTCGGCTCCGCACCCGGCCAGGAGCGCGGCCAGCGGCGCCAGCAGCCCGGCGGCGGTGACGGCCCGGCGCGAGACCGGGCGGTCCGGCCAGGCCGGTGCCCGGGTGGGCACCCCTCCGGTCGTCGTCGATGCGCATCGATGATGCATGAGTCTCCACCTTCCTCGTCATCGGTTCGGGTAGTGGTGCGGGTACGGGTGCCGGGAGGGCTAGCCCGCCGGTCGTGCGGTGCGCGTCGACGCGCGCCGCACCAGCGCCGCCGGCACGAGCTCCTGCTCGCGGCCGCGGGGCGTCTCGCCGTCGAGCAGGGCGAAGACACGCTCCATCACGCGCCGGGAGACGTCGCGCGGTTGCGGCGACGTGGCGGTGAGGCCGTACGGTGCGGCCTCGCTGTCGATGGCGAGGCCCACGACGTCGGCGTCCCGGCCGGGCACCCGGCCCCGGTCGGCCAGCGCGCGCAGCGTCTCGGGGATCGGGCTGGCGACCACGAGCCCGGGCACCCCGCCGGACGCGAGGGCGCCGTCGACCGCCCGCCGCACGTCCGCCTCGCCGGTCGGCCGGTGCCAGCGCAGCTCGACGCCGCGCTCCGCGGCCGTCGCGCGCGCCCCGCGCTCGAAGCGCGGCACGTAGTTGATGCCCTGCGCCGCGACGTCCGGCCGCCAGCCCAGCACGTCCACCGTCCGGTGCCCCAGGTCGGCCAGCTCGGCCACGAGCAGCCGGCCCGCCGCCTCGAAGTCGAAGTCGAGGCAGTCGAGGCCCTCGGCGTCGTCGGGGATCCCGATGAACACGACGGGCAGCGGCAGGCCCCGCGCCACGTCCACGCGGTCGTCGTGGGTGCCGACCTCCATGACGACGAGGGCGTCGCACAGCGAGCGGCCCGCGACGCGGCGCAGCCCGGCCGGGCCCTCGTCGGCGGTCACGAGGAGGACGTCATGGTCGCGACGCCGTGCCGCCAGCAGGATCTCCTCGACGAACATCATGAGCTGCCGCGCGCCGGCTTCCGGGTTGACGGGCACGACGACCGCGATGGTGCTCGTGCGGTGCCCCGCCAGGGCGCGCGCCCCGGCGTGCGGCTCGTAGGTCAGGCGATCGATGGCGTCCTGGACGCGCCGGCGGGTCTCCGGGGAGATCGGGCGCTTGCCGCTCATGACGTACGAGACGGTGCTCTGCGACACGCCGGCCTCACGCGCGACGTCGGCGCTCGTGGGCATCTTCGCCACCGGGCCCCCCGTCCGCGCCGTCGGTCATCGATGCGCATCGATGCGCATCGCCGACGAATGTACCGTCAGCGCCCGGGGCGTGACAAGCGTCACGCCCCGGGCCTGGTCCGCACCGGGTGCCGGCAGGCTCGACGAGCGATCGTCAGGAGTGCGGCACCGTCGCGGTGATGAGGGTGCCGTCGTCCCGGCGGTTGCCGGACAGCGCCCGCAGGCTGGGCCGGCCGGGCCGCACCGGGCCCTGGCCGTCGAGCGGGACGACGACGGGCTCGCCGGCGGTGACCGCCACCTGCTCGCCCCGCACCAGGACCTTCGCGCCGTCGCCCGTCTCGGCGACGAGCTCGAGCTCGTCGGGACGCACCGTGACGCGCAGCCGCGACCCGTGCCACTGCACGCGGAACGTCAGCGCCTCCCAGCCCTGCGGCAGGCGCGGGTCGAACGACAGCACGCCGTCGTGGTCCCGCATGCCGCCGAAGCCGAACGCGAGCGCCGACCAGGTGCCGCCCGCGGACGCCACGTGCACGCCGTCGGCCGCGTTGTCGTGCAGGTTCGCCAGGTCCACGAGGAGCGAGGACACGAAGTACTCGAGCGCGAGCTCGTGGTACCCGACCTCGGCCGCGACGATCGACTGCACCACGCCCGACAGCGTCGAGTCACCGGTGGTCAGCGGGTCGTAGTACTCGAAGTCGGCCAGCTTCTGCTCGGCCGAGAAGTGCTGCCCCTGCAGGAACAGCGCGAGCACCACGTCCGCCTGCTTGAGCACCTGGTACCGGTAGATCACGAGCGGGTGGTAGTGCAGCAGCAGCGGGCGCTTGGTCACCGGCGTCGCGGCCAGGTCCCAGATCTCCCGCTCGAGGAAGTGGGAGTCCTGGGGGTGGATGCCGATGCTGTCCGCGTACGGGATGGACATGTGGTCCGCGGCCCGGGTCCACTCGGTGGTCTCGTGCACGCCCAGGGACAGGCGGTCCGCGAGACGCTCGTAGTCCTCCGGGAACTCCTCGCGCATCGTCTCCACGACGAACGCCGCGGCACGCAGGTTGAACCGCGCCATGACGTTGGTGAACAGGTTGTCGTTCACCACGGTCGTGTACTCGTCGGGGCCGGTCACGCCGTGGATGTGGAAGTTGTCGTCGCCGTTGGCGCGCCAGAAGCCGAGGTCCTCCCACATGCGCGCCGTCTCGACGAGGACGTCCACCGCCTCGCGGCGCAGGAAGTCCGTGTCGCCCGTGGCGCGCACGTACTGCACCAGGGCGAAGCTGATGTCCGCGTCGATGTGGTACTGCGCGGTGCCGGCCGCGTAGTACGCCGACGCCTCCTCGCCGTTGATGGTGCGCCACGGGAACAGGGCGCCCTTCTGCGACAGCTCCTTGGCGCGGCGTCGTGCGGCGTCGAGCATCTGGTAGCGGAACCGCAGCGCGTTGCGGGCGTACCGCGGGCTCGTGTAGGTGAGGAACGGGAGCACGTAGATCTCGGTGTCCCAGAAGTAGTGCCCCGAGTACCCGCTGCCGGTCAGGCCCTTGGCAGGGACGCCGGACCCCTCGGCCCGCGCGGTCGCCTGGGCGAGCTGGAACAGGTTCCACCGCACCGCCTGCTGGATCTCCGGGCGGCCCGAGATCTCGACGTCCGACCGCGCCCAGAAGTCGTCCAGCCAGGTGCGCTGGTGGGTGAACTGCTCCTCGATGCCGCCGGCGCGCACCCGGTCCAGGGTGCGCCGGCACCGGTCGACGAGCTCGCGCGTCGGGACGCCGCGGGACGTGTGGTACGTGACGACCTTGGTGAGGCGGATCGTGTGCCCCGCCTTCGCGTCGACGCGGAACACGTGCTTCGCGAGGTCGTCGTCCACCTGCGTGCGCACGTCCCAGTCGTCCACGGTCTCGAGGCGGTGGTCCGCCGCGACGGCGAGCGTCATGCCCGAGTTCGTGGACCGGTAGGACAGCACGAGCCGCTCGTCGTCGCCCCAGCGCGTCTGCGGCTGCAGCACCCGGCCGGCGAACGCCTCCGCCTTGCGCGGGTCGAAGCCCTCCCCCAGCGACGCGGCGGGCACGTGGTACTCGTCCTGGCCGTCCTGCCGGTTGAGGATCTGCGACGAGATGGCCACGGGTCCGTCGGCGTCCAGCAGCGTGACCTCGAACGTCATGACGCCCAGGTGCCGCTCGACGAACGACACCATGCGCTGCGAGGCCACCTTGACCCGCTTGCCCGACGGCGTGCGCCACAGGATCTCGCGCCGCAGCACGCCGTCGCGCATGTCGAGCGCGCGCTCGTAGTCGACGAGGTCCGCGACCGGCAGCAGCAGCGGCTCGTCGTCCACGTACAGCCGGATCACCTTGGTGTCCGGCGCGTTGACGATGGTCTGGCCCACCTTGGCGAAGCCGTACGCCTCCTCGGCGTGCCGGATGGGCCACGTCTCGTGGAAGCCGTTGACGAACGTGCCGTGCGAGTGGGACTCGCGGCCCTCCTCGACGTTGCCGCGCATCCCGAGGTAGCCGTTCCCCACCGCGAAGAGGGACTCGGTGACACCGAGGTCCTCCGCGGAGAACTCGGCCTCCACGAGGCGCCACGGCTCGGCGGGGAAACGCAGGTGGTCCACGGACCGCTGCTCGTCGGCGGTGCGGCGGATCATGCCCGCCCCTCCTGCCGGTCGGCGGGCGCGTCCAGGATCGAGGCGTCCAGCTCGCCCAGGTCGGCGACCACGCGGTCCGCGCCGTGCGCGGCGAGGGCGCGGGCCCCGACGCCGCGGTCGACGCCGAGCACCAGGCCGAACGGCCCGGCCGCGCCGGCCTGCACGCCCGACAGGGCGTCCTCGACGACGACCGCCTCCGCGGCCGGGACGCCGAGCAGCTCGGCGGCCCGCAGGTACGTGTCGGGCGCGGGCTTGCCCGCCAGGTGCTCGCGCGCGGCGACGTTGCCGTCCACGACGACCCCGAACCGCTCGGTCAGCCCCGCCGCGGCGAGCACGGCGGGCGTGTTGCGCGACGAGGACACGACGGCGACCTGCGCGCCCGCGGCGGTCACGGCGTCGAGGAAGCGCACCGAGCCCGGGTACGGGGCGATGCCCTCCTCGTCGAACATGCGGTTGACGATCGCGTCCTTGCGGTTGCCGAGGGCGCTCACGGTGTCCTCCCCGGGCGCGTCGTCGGCGGTGCCGCGCGGCAGCTCGACGCCGCGCGACGCGAGGAACGTCGCCACGCCGTCGTAGCGCGGCTTGCCGTCGATGTGCGCGAAGTAGTCCGCGGACGTGTACGGCGCGAGGCCGCGGGCCTCGCACCACGGCGCGAACAGGCGCTCCCACGCCCGCATGTGCACCTCGGCGGTCGGGGTGAGCACGCCGTCGAGGTCGAACAGCACGGCTCGGAGGCTGGTCACGGGAGTCCTTCGCGGGTCGGGGTCGGGTCGGGCACCGTGCCCCCTGCGGGCCGACGCCGAGGTTCAGCCTACGCAGTCACCGGGGTGCACCGGGAGCACGCGCCGCGCCTCGGTGAGATCTTCGCGGATCGGTCGCTCGACCGCCCCCGATCCGTCCCGCACGCAGGGCCGGCTCAGGACGCCGCGCGCTCCGCGAGCGCCTCCGCCACCCGCCCGAGGTTCGCCAGCTCCGCGCGATGGGTGTCGACGTCGGCGAGGCTCCGTCGGGGCGCCGCGAGCAGCGTCACGTCGGCCAGCCCGGCCGCGGGCAGCCCGATGCGGCGCCACGGCTCGGCGACCAGGCGGACCAGCTCGCCGAGCTGCGGCCCGGAGCACTGCGAGACGGTGGCGGGCGGCAGCCCGGCCCACAGGCCCATGCCCCGCTCGGTGGCGCGGGCGAGCAGCTCCCAGGCGCGCTCGTTCCAGCCCGCCGACTCCCCCGCGCCACCGACGTCGGCGAGGTCCAGCCCGACGGCGTCCGCCCCCGCGAGCGCGACGGGCGGCACGCCCACCCAGGTGGCGCCGAGGTGCACGACGACGCGGGCGCCGGCGTCGTGGGCGGCGTCGACGACGGGCCGCAGCCCCTCGACGACGTCGGGCCCGGGCACGGCCCGGAGCCGGGAGTAGCCGGAGAAGCTGGGCAGCACGCCCGCGTGCACCTGTCCCAGCAGCGGCTCGGTGAGCTGCACGACCGGCGTCGCGCCGGGGACCTGGGCCCGCACCTCCGCCAGGTGCCGGCGCACGGCCTCGGCCAGCCCGAGCGACAGGTCGCGGCGGGCGCCGACGTCGGCGAGCACCCGGTCGCCGCGCGCGGACCACAGCTGCGCGGCGAGGGTCCACGGGCCCGTGAGCTCGACGGCGAGCGGGCCGTCGTGGCCGACGGCCGCGACCGCAAGCGCGGACAGGTCCTCCCGCAGCAGGGACTCCGCGCGGCGCAGGTCGGCGCCGGGGTGGTCGGTGAGCTTCCAGCCGTGCGGGCCCAGCTCGACCGGCATCTCCGCCAGCAGCGACGCCGTCCGACCGACGGCGTCGGCCCCCGGCCCGCGACCGGTGAGCTGGGCGAGGAACGGCACAGGATCGACCCCGGTGGGCGACGACGCCAGGTCGTCGAGCACGGTCTGCTGCGCCACGAGCTCGTCGCGCACGCCGCCGGGCCAGGGTCCGTGCCCGGAGACCGCGGTCACGCGTCCGCCCCCGCCCCGGCCGGTCGTCCGTCCACGACGTCCACCACGCTGTCACCCGATGTCACCCGATGTCACCTCTCCCACCCCGTCATGCAGCGGCCCACCGCCGCTCTCGAAGGGTAGGAGCACGGTAACGGTCCGACGAAGGAGTCCCGATGTCCGTCATCCTCGACCAGGCGCCCGCCGCACCCGCGGGCCGGGCCTCCGCGTCACCGCTCGCGCAACCCGCGGGCGGGTCACGGGCCGTGCTGTCCACCCCGCGGGCGGTCGCGACGCGCGTGCACGCCAACGCGATGCCGTCGGGCGCGGAGGCGGTGCTGCGACGCCAGCTCGCGCCCGGCTTCCGCAACCACGACGTGCTGCCGGGCTGCGCCGGCGGGCCCGACGCGCTGGTGGCGACCATGCACTGGTTCCACGACGCCTTCGACGAGCAGCGGGTCGAGGTGCTGCACGCCGTCACGGAGGGTGACCTGGTGGCCCTGCACGTCGCGTTCAGCGCCCTGCACTCGGGGTTCTTCCTCGGCGTCGCGCCGTCGCACCGGCGCTTCACCGTGCGCGAGATGCACCTGGTCCGCGTCGCCGACGGGCTCGAGGCCGAGCACTGGGTGATGCGCGACCAGGTGTGGTGGGAGCACGAGCTGCGCCGCTGACCGGAGCCGCCGCACGTCGGGCCGTCCGGCTACCCGTGGGAGACTGCGCCCATGCGGATCACCGTGCGCAACGCCCGTTTCCAGCAGCTGCAGACGCTGCTCACGAACCGCACCAAGCGGGGCCGCGCCGGGGAGTTCCTGGTGCAGGGCGTGCGCCCGATCACGATGGCCGTCGAGCACGGCTGGCAGGTGCGCACGCTGCTGCACGAGACGGACCGCCGGCTGTCGTCGTGGGCCCAGGAGATGCTGCAGGCGACGGGCGCCGAGACGATCGCGATGTCTCCCGACCTGCTCGCCGAGCTCGCCGAGAAGGACGAGGGCGCCAGCGAGCTGCTGGCGGTCGTCGCGATGCCGGACGACGACCTGGCGCGAGTCCCGGTCGGGCCGGCGTTCCTGGGCGTCGTCTTCGACCGGCCCACCCAGCCGGGCAACATCGGCGCGGTGGTGCGCTCCGCCGACGCGTTCGGCGCCGACGGGCTCGTCGTCACCGGCCACGCCGCCGACCCGTACGACCCGAAGGCCGTGCGCGCGACGACCGGCTCCCTGTTCGCGCTGCCCGTGGTGCGGGCGGCCTCGCACGGCGAGGTCATGGACTGGGTGGGTGCGCACCGCGCCGCCGGGCGCCCGGTGACCGTCGTCGCGACCGACGAGGACGGCGACGCCGCCCCCGCCGACGTCGACCTCACCGGCCCCGTCCTGCTCGCCGTCGGCAACGAGACGGCCGGGCTGTCGAGGGGGTGGCGCGAGGCCGCCGACGTCACCGTCGCGATCCCCATGGCCGGTTCGGCCAGCTCGCTCAACGCCTCGAACGCCGCCTCGATCGTGCTGTACGAGGCGCACCGGCAGCGGCTCGCCCGGGGCTGACCCTCCGGCCGGGCGCCGCGTCAGCCGCGCCAGGCCCGCGCGACCGTGCCCTGGCCGAGCACGCGCGTGCCGCGGTACACGACCAGCGACTGCCCGGCGGCGACCCCGCGCAGCGGGCGGCCCGTCAGCTCCACGTCGATCCCGGTCGTGCCGTCGGCGGCGGTCGTCGTGCGCACCCGCGCGGGGACCGGCGCGCCGTGGGCGCGGACCTGCACCTCGACGTCGTCGACCCAGGCGGTGGGCGGCGGGGCGAGCCAGACGGCCTTCCCGGCGGCGACCCGGTCCACGCTCAGCAGCTCGGCCGGGCCCACGACGACGGTGTTGGTCGACGTCTGCACGTCCACGACGTACCGCGCGCGCCCGTCGGCGGCGGGGGTGCCGAGTCCGAGCCCCTTGCGCTGGCCGACCGTGAACGCGTACGCGCCGTCGTGCTCCCCGACGACGGCGCCGTCGGTGTCCACGACCTGCCCCGGGCGCGAGCCGAGCCGGTCGCGCAGGAAACCGCGGGTGTCGCCGTCGGCCACGAAGCAGATGTCGTAGGAGTCGGGCTTGGCGCTCACGGACAGGCCGCGGCGCTCGGCCTCCGCGCGCACCTCGGCCTTGGAGGCGAAGCCGCCGAGCGGGAACATCGCGCGCGCCAGCCGGTCCGGGCCCATCACCGCCAGCACGTACGACTGGTCCTTCTCGTCGTTCGGCGACCGGTGCAGCTCGCGGGTCACCGTGCCGTCGGGGGCCTCGTGCGTCACGACCCGCGCGTAGTGGCCGGTGGCGACGGCGTCGAACCCGAGGGCCGTGGCTTTGTCGAGCAGGGCCTCGAACTTGATGTGCTCGTTGCAGCGCACGCACGGGTTCGGGGTGCGGCCCGCCTCGTACTCCGACAGGAAGTCCGCGACGACCGTCTCCTCGAACCGCTCGGACAGGTCCCACACGTAGTACGGGATGCCGAGCACGTCCGCGGCCCGGCGCGCGTCGCCGGCGTCCTCGATGGAGCAGCAGCCGCGCGAGCCCGTGCGGAACTGGTCGCGGTTGCGGCTCAGCGCCATGTGCACGCCGACGACCTCGTGGCCCGCCTCCACGGCGAGCGCCGCGGCGACGGCCGAGTCCACGCCGCCCGACATGGCGGCCAGCACCCTCATGCCGTGCCCCCCGCGCCGGCCGGCGCGGAGACCAGCCCGGCCGCGCGCGCCCGCTGGACCACCTGGGGCAGCGCGGCGACGAGGCGCTCGACGTCGTCGGCGGTCGACGTCGCGCCGAGCGAGAAGCGCAGGGCGCCGCGCGCGTCGAGCTCCGGCACGCCCATCGCGAGCAGCACGTGCGACGGCTGCGGCACGCCCGCCTGGCAGGCGGACCCGGTGGAGGCCTGCACGCCCGCGGAGTCCAGCAGGTAGAACAGCGAGTCGCCCTCGGCGCCGGGGAAGGTGAAGTGCGCGTTGCCGGGCAGCCGGGCGGCGGCGCCGTCGTCCGAGCCCGGGTCGGGCCCGCGGAGCACCGCCTCCGGGTCCGCGGCGCGCACGCCGGCGACGAGCCGGTCGCGCAGGGCGCTCAGGGCCGCGGCGCGCTCGTGCCGCGCGGCGACGGTCTCCGCCAGCGCGACGGCGAACGACCGGATCCCGGGCACGTCGAGGGTGCCGGAGCGCACCCCGCGCTCCTGGCCCCCGCCGTGCAGCACCGCCTCGAGCGGCAGGTCGCGGCGGGCGAACAGCGCGCCCACGCCGAGCGGGCCGCCCAGCTTGTGCGCGGTCACCGTCATGGCGTCCACGCCGGAGGCCGCGAAGTCGACCTCGACCTGGCCCACGGCCTGCACCGCGTCCGTGTGCACGGGCACCCCGTGCTGGTGCGCGAGCCGGACGACGTCGCGCACCGGCTGCAGCGTGCCCACCTCGTTGTTGGCCCACATCACCGAGACGAGCGCGACCTCGTCGCCGTGCTCCGTCAGCTCGGCGCGCAGGGCCGCGAGGTCCACGCGGCCGTCGCCGTCCACCGGCAGCAGGACGATCTCCGCGCCCGCGTGCCCCGCGAGCCAGAACGCCGGGTCGAGCACCGCGTGGTGCTCGACGGCGGAGACCAGCACGCGGGTGCGGCGCGCGTCGGTGCGGCGCCGGCCCCAGAAGATCCCCTTGATGGCGAGGTTGTCGGACTCCGTGCCGCCGCCGGTGAAGATCACCTCGCTGGGCCGGGCGCCCAGCGACGCCGCGACGGACTCGCGCGACTCCTCGACGGCCCGGCGGGCCGCCCGCCCCGCGGAGTGCAGCGAGCTCGCGTTGCCGGTCCGGCCGGCCTCCGCGACGTACGCCTCGAGCGCCGCCCGCGACATGGGGGTCGTGGCGGCGTGGTCGAGGTAGGCGCCCGCGGGAGCCTCGGGGGTGGTCACGGTCCCCCAGTCTACGAACTGTTCCCCCGGGCTCCGCGAGGGGGCCCGAGTCACCACGAGGTGGTCCGCACGTGCCGAGGTGGTCCGTGCCCCCGCGAGGTAGCTCGAGAACCCGCGAGGTAGTCCAGCTCTCGCCGAGGTAGTGGTCTGGTCCACTACCTCGGCGAGACCGGAACTACCTCGGCGAGACCGGAACTACCTCGCGGTCAGCGGTGGCGGGGCCAGGGGAACGGGCCGGGGCCGTCCCAGCCGTCGCCCTTGCCGTTCCCGTGACCGGTGCCGTTCCCGTGACCGTTGCCGTTGCCGTGGCCGTTGCCCGGGTGCTCGCCGCGGCCGGCCTTGTAGACCTGGATCGTGGACGGCCGCGGGCCGCGCCACGCGCCGGCCGGAGCCCGCTCCCCCTCGGCGAGGTAGTCCGGGAAGTAGGAGTTCTGGGCGGCGGTGCTGCCGTTCTCGCCCGGGTGCTGGACGTTGACGTAGACCATCGCGTCGCGGGAGTCCACGACCGGCCCGCACGTCTCGGCCTCTCGCGGCACCGACAGGAACTGCTCGACGCGGCCCCGCTGGCGTCCGGTGAGCGTGACCTTGAACAGCCCGTCGCACTTCTGGATCGTCGACGGCGCGCCGTCGGTGGAGATCCACAGGTTGCCCTCGGCGTCGAACGCGAGGTTGTCCGGGCACGAGATGGGGGACACCTTGTCGGCGGGGAAGCCGGAGAAGTACGTCGAGTCGTTCACGGACGGGTCGCCCGCGACGAGCAGCAGGTTCCACGTGAACGTGGTGGCGGTCTGGTCGCCGCGGTCCTCGATGATCTCCACGACGTGGCCGTCGCGGTTGGTGGTGCGCGGGTTGGGCTCGGTGGCGCCCTCCTTGCCCTCCTTGCCGCGGTCGGTGTTGTTGGTGCACGCCACGTAGATGCGGCCGGTGAGCGGGTTGGGCTCCACGTCCTCCGGGCGGTCCATCTTGGTGGCGCCGACGGCGTCCGCGGCCAGCCGCGTGAAGACGAGCACCTCCTCCGTGGTCATGCCCGGCACCTGCGACTCGCCGTCCTTGACCAGCGCCACCCACTCGCCCGTGCCGTCGAAGGCGCCGTCGGACGGGACCGCGCCCGTGCCGTCGATCTCGGACGCCGGGGAGTCGCCCCGGAACCGCGCGACGTACAGGTCGCCCTCGGAGAGCAGGGTCTTGTTGTGCCGGCGCGCCCCGCGGCTGCTGCCCTCGCGGAAGCGGTTCTTCGACACGAACTTGTACACGTAGTCGAAGCGCTCGTCGTCGCCCATGTACGCCACGGCGTGGCCGCGCTTCGACAGGATGACGTTGGCTCCCTCGTGCTTGAAGCGGCCCATCGCCGTGTGCTTCACCGGCGCCTCGTCGGGCTCGTACGGGTCCACCTCGACGATCCAGCCGAAGCGGTGGCTCTCGTACTCGTAGCCGGGGTTGCGACCGTCGAACCGCGGGTCGTCGAGCTCCCAGCCGTAGCTGGTCGCCTTGTCGGCCAGGCCGTACCGCGCGTCCCGCGGGTCCTTGCCGCTGACGCGGAAGTTCGCGTTGTAGTTCTCCTCGCCGGAGACGACGGTGCCCCACGGCGTGGTGCCGCCCGCGCAGTTGTTGAGGGTGCCGCGCACCCGGGTGCCGCTCGGGTCCTCGACCGTCTTCATCAGGTAGGAGCCTGCCGCCGGGCCGTCCACCCGGAACTCGGTCTCCACCGTGATGCGGCGGTTGTAGCGGCTGATCCGCGAGTACGTCCACGGCGAGCCCTCGCGGTCGCGACGCACCTCGACGACCGACAGCCCCCAGGCGGCGCGCTCGATCGCGCGCCGCGTGGCCGCGTCGTACGACGCGTCGAACATGATCCCGGCGTTGGTGTACTCGTGGTTGCTCACGAGCAGCCCGCGCGTGCCGCGCTTCGTCTTGCCGCCGCGGGGGCGGACGTCGTCCGGGTCGGCCGGCAGGATGTCGAGGTAGTCGACGTTGTAGCCGAACTGCTTGGCCTGCTGCTCCGGCGTCTGGTTCGCCGCGTCGAACGCGCGGCCGCCGGGCAGGATCGGGTCGCCCCAGCGGATGATCGGCGACCACTCGTACCCCTCGGGCACGACGAAGGCGTCCACGCCGGCGTCCTGGGGCGCGATGGCGCCGAAGGCCAGGCCCTTGCCGGAGCCGCGGCCCGCGGCAGCTCCGGAAGACGTGACGGCGCCCGCGCCTGGCGCGCCGGCGACCTGCGCGCCGACGACGACGGTGGCGGCCGCGGCGGCGAGGCCGCCGAGCATGACGCGGCGGGACAGGGCCCGCGCCGCGACGTCGCGGAAGTACTCGTTGGCGGACTCGTTGGGCGCGGGGTGCGAGCACGCGTCGGCGCACTTGAGCCGGCACGTGACCGCGCTGCGCTTGCCGCGGGCGTAGTGGGGGGTGTGAGGCGTGGCCGCGAGCTCCAGCAGCGGGCGCGACTCGGGGGCGATCGTCATCGGTGGCACTCCTGAGATAGGGCGGTGACGGGACCGGGGGTGACGAGCCCGACGGTAGGGAGCACCGATGGCGTCACGTCGTCGTGACACCGACCCTCAGGTGAACAGCAGGTGACCTGCTGGCTCGTCGCCGTCGCGGCCTCTCCGCGACCAGTCAGCCGAGCGAGGCGACCCACTCCGACGTGCCGTCGTCGAAGCCCTGCTCCTTCCAGATCGGCACCTCGGCCTTGAGCTCCTCGACCAGGTCCGACGCGGCGGTGAACGCCGCCTGGCGGTGCCCCGCGGCCACGGCCGCCACCACCGCGACGTCGCCGATCCTCAGGTCGCCCGTGCGGTGCACGACGGCGACGCGGACGCGGTCCCCCGTCGCCGCGGCCGTGCGGTGCGCGACGCGCTCCGCCACCGTCCGCAGCACCGTCGCGGCGTCCGGGTGCGCCTCGTAGTGCAGGTGCGCGACGCCGCGACCGCCGTCGTGGTCACGGACGTACCCGGTGAACGTCGCCACCGCGCCGCACGCGTCGTCGCGCACCAGCGCGCTCAGCTCCGCGAGCAGCGGGTCCAGGGGCGCGTCGACGACGTCGGCGCGCAGCACGGCGACATCCGCGGGCGCGTCAGGCTCCTGGCCCACCGGCGTGGGATGGTCGCCGCCCGCGAGCTGGTCGACGGCGTGGGTGAGCACCTCGGCGAGCGCGTCGAGGCCGTCGGTCACGCCGCCGACGGAGCCGGGCAGGTTGACGACCAGCGTGCGGCCGGCCACCCCGGCCACGCCGCGGGACAGGGCCGCGGCCGGGACGGCCCGCTTCGTGGGATCGGTGGGCGCGAGCGAGCGCGCGCGGACGAGCTCGGCGATCCCCGGCACCTCGCGGTCCAGCACGGCGCGCGTCGCCTCGGGGGTGCGGTCGCGCGGGCCGAGCCCGGTGCCCCCGCTGGTGACGATCAGGTGCGGCACGTCGTCGGGGGCGGCGACCAGCAGGTCGGCCAGCGCCTCCCGCACGGGATCGCCGTCGGGCACGACGACGGGCGGCGACGTGCACCAGCCGCGCGCCGCGAACCACGCGACGGCCGCCGGGCCCGACCGGTCCTCGTACTCCCCCGCCGCGGCCCGGTCAGAGGCGACGACGACGGCGACGCGGCGCTCGGGGTGCCCGCCGCCGCGCCCCTCGTGGTGCTCGCGCGTGCCGGTCATGCGTCCTGCCCGTGCGTCTCGGAGGACGTCGCCGGGCGCGACCAGTCGCCGGACTTGCCGCCCGACTTGGCCACCACCTGCACGTCCGTGAGCACGGCCGCCTTGTCGACCGCCTTGATCATGTCGTAGAGCGTCAGCCCGGCGACGGTGACCGCCGTGAGCGCCTCCATCTCGACGCCGGTGCGGCCGGTGGTGCGCACGGTCGCGGTGATCGCCACCGTGCCGGAGCCGTCGGAGGCGGGCACGACGTCGATCTCCACGCCGGAGATCGGCAGCGGGTGGCACAGCGGCACGAGGTCCGGGGTGCGCTTCGCGCCCAGGATCCCCGCGATGCGGGCGGTGGTGATCGCCTCGCCCTTCGGCAGGTCGCCCGACGCGATCCGCGCGACGACGTCGGCCCGCGTGCGCAGCACCCCGGTCGCAGTGGCCTCGCGCTTCGTCACGTCCTTGGCGGAGACGTCGACCATGTGCGCCGCGCCGTCGGCACGGTAGTGGGTCAGGCCCCGCGTCGGGTCGGCCGGGTCGGTCGAGGGATCGGTCAACGGAGCTCCTGGTAGTCGACGGGGTCGCCGGCGTCGAGGTGCGCGACGCCGGGCGGCACGTGCACGAGGACCGTCGCGGCGGCGAGGTGGGTCAGCAGGTGCGAGCCGGGGCCGCCGGTCATGCGCACGCGACCGTCGGCGTCGAGCTCGCCCCGCCGCACCTGGTGCAGCG
Organism: Isoptericola sp. NPDC056573; assembly: GCF_042793335.1. Lineage (NCBI taxonomy): Bacteria > Bacillati > Actinomycetota > Actinomycetes > Micrococcales > Promicromonosporaceae > Isoptericola > Isoptericola sp. NPDC056573. The sequence goes on along the minus strand of NZ_JBHTUY010000012.1, from coordinate 73,987 downwards.
CGGGGGGTGAGTCGAGCGGCTCGGCGAGGGCTGCGCGACCGGTGGCCCGGCGGGCGGGCGCCGCGCCCGTCGCCGCGGCGAGCACCGGGCGCAGGAACAGCTCGAACGACACGTACGCGCTGACCGGGTTGCCGGGGAACGCGACGAGCGGCACGTCCTGCCCGGAGCCGAGGGTCACCGTGCCGAGGCCCTGCGGCCCGCCCGGCTGGACGGCGACGTGCCCGAACCAGGCGCCCGTGAGGGTCTGGCGCACCACCTCGTACGCCCCGGCGGAGACACCGCCGGTCGTGACGACGAGGGCCACGTCGCCCGGCGCGTCCGCGAGCACCCGGAGCAGCGCGTCGGGCCGGTCCGGCGCGACGCGGGTCGTGACGCGGGCGCCGGCCTGCCCGAGCGCGGCGGTGAGCGCGGCGCCGTTGGCGTCGTGCACCTGCGCCGGGCCGAGCGGCGCGCCCGCGGGGGCCAGCTCCGACCCGGTGGAGACGAGCAGCACGTGCGGCGGTGCGGCGACGTCGACGGTCGTGACGCCCGCGGCGACGAGCGCGCCGAGCTGGGGTGCGCCGAGCGGCGTCCCGGCAGCGACCAGCACGTCGCCCGCCGCGACGTCGGAGCCCGCGGCGCGCACGAACGTGCCCGGCGCGACGGGGGCGGCGAACCGGACCGTCGCCGTGGTCTCCAGGTCCGGGAAGCGCGGCGGGTCGGCGTCCTCGATCCGGACGACGGCGTCGGCGCCGGCGGGCACCGGCGCCCCGGTCATCACGGGAGCCGCCGTGCCCGGATCGAGCGGCGGCGGCTGCGTGCCGGCGGGGACGGGCGCGACGACGGGCAGGACCACCGGGCCGGACGCGCCGTCCAGGTCCGCCGAGCGCACCGCGTAGCCGTCCATCTGGGAGTTGTCGAAGCCGGGCAGCGCGACGGCGGCCGTCGCGTCGCGCGCCAGCACCCGGGGCGAGAGCCCGGCGCCGGCGCCGACCTGCGTCAGCAGGGTCGAGATGTCGACCCGCGCGGACGCCCGCCCACGCGCCGCCGCCAGCGCGGGCTCGACCAGCTCCGCCACCGCGGCGGCGTGGTCGGCCACCGACCGTCGCCGCGTCACGTCGTCATGCACGGGCGTCAGCCTATGTCCCCCGCCGCCCGCGGTCCCCGGCGAGATCCGCCCCCGCAGCACTCCCCGCAGATGCGGGGCTATGCTTCCGATCGTGCCGCACATGCGAGTTTCGGAAGCGTCCGTGTACCTCGGTGTCAGCGACGACACGGTGCGCCGGTGGATCGATCGCGGGCTGCTCGGGTCCACGACGGACGCGTCGGGCCGCAAGGTCGTCGACGGGTACGAGGTGGCGATGGTCGCGCGCGAGCACGCGACCGTCCCGGCGCTGCCGGGCGGGATGAAGAGCTCGGCGCGCAACCGCTTCGTCGGGCTCGTCACGGACCTGCAGGTGGACACGGTGATGGCGCAGGTGGAGCTGCAGTGCGGCCCGTTCCGCGTGGTGTCGCTCATGAGCAGCGAGGCCGTGCGCGACCTCGGGCTGGAGCGCGGCTCCGTGGCGGTGGCGGTCATCAAGTCGACGACCGTCGTGATCGAGGCCGAGGCATGACCGGCCCCCGACCGAGGAGACGCATGAGGAAGCACATCGCCGCCGGGGTGGCGGCCCTGTCGATCGGCGCTGCCGTGACGGCGCTGGCGGGCTGCGGCACGACGGCGTCGGAGGACGACGGCGCGGAGGCCGGCACGACGACGCTCACGGTGTTCGCCGCCGCGTCGCTCAAGGGCTCGTTCGAGGACCTCGCCGAGCAGTTCGAGGCGGCCCACGAGGGCGTGGACGTGCAGCTGAGCTTCGCCGGGTCGTCGGACCTGGTGGCGCAGATCCAGCAGGGCGCACCGGCCGACGTGTTCGCCTCGGCGGACACCGCGAACATGGACAAGCTGGTCGCCGACGACCTGGTCACGGACCCCCAGGACTTCGCCACCAACACGTTGGAGATCGCCGTCCCGCCGGGCAACCCGGCCGGTGTCGAGACGCTCGACGACCTGGCCGACCCCGCGGTGAAGCTGGTGCTCTGCGCGCCGGAGGTGCCGTGCGGGGCCGCCTCCGCGAAGGTCGCCGACGCCGCGGGGCTCGACCTGACGCCGGTGAGCGAGGAGCAGAGCGTCACCGACGTGCTCGGCAAGGTGACCGCGGGCGAGGCCGACGCCGGGCTGGTGTACGTCACGGACGTCGCCGCCGCGGGCGACGACGTCGAGGGCATCGAGTTCACCGAGTCCGCCAGCGCGGTGAACACCTACCCGATCGCGACGGTGGCCGACACCGACCACGCCGACCTCGCGCAGGAGTTCGTCGACCTCGTGCTGTCCGACGACGGGCAGCAGACGCTGTCCGGCTTCGGCTTCGCGGCACCCTGACCGCCCCTCGCGGCCCTGACATCTCCGTGACACGCGCATGACCACGACCCCCACCGACCGCCGCCTCCGCCACAGCCCGGAGGCGGCCGTCGGCCTGCCGCGGTGGGCCTTCGTGCCCGCCGCGGTGGGCGGGCTGTTCGTGCTGCTGCCGCTGGTCGCGATGGCCACGCGGGTGGACTGGTCGAGCTACTGGTCGCTGATCACCAGCGAGTCGGCGCGGGCCGCGCTGCTGCTGAGCCTCCAGACGTCGGCGGCCAGCACGGTGGTGTGCCTGGTCCTCGGGATCCCGATGGCGCTGGTGCTGGCGCGGTGCCGCTTCCCCGGGATCGACCTGCTGCGCTCGCTGGTGATGGTGCCGCTGGTGCTGCCGCCCGTGGTCGGCGGCATCGCGCTGCTCTACACGTTCGGCCGCCGCGGGCTGCTCGGGGAGACCCTCGAGGTCGCCGGCCTGCAGATCGCGTTCTCGACGACGGCGGTGGTGCTCGCCCAGACGTTCGTCGCGCTGCCGTTCCTCGTCACGAGCCTCGAGGGTGCGCTGCGCACGGCCGGCGCCCGCTACGAGGTGGTCGCGGCGTCGCTCGGCGCGCGTCCCACGACGGTGCTGCGCCGCGTCACGCTGCCGCTGGTGTGGCCCGGGCTGCTGTCGGGCGCCGTGCTGTCGTTCGCCCGTGCGCTCGGGGAGTTCGGCGCCACCATCACGTTCGCCGGCAGCCTCCAGGGCGTCACGCGCACCCTGCCGCTGGAGATCTACCTGCAGCGTGAGACCGATCCCGACGCCGCGGTGGCCCTCTCCCTGCTGCTCGTCGTCGCCGCCGTCCTCGTCATCGCCGCCACCAGGCAGGGTCAGCGGGACCGGAGCCCGCTGTGACGCTCACCTTCGCCGCCACGCTGCCGGCCCGCGGGTTCCACGTCGAGCTCGACGTCCCCGAGGGCCGCACCCTCGCGCTGCTCGGTCCCAACGGCGCGGGCAAGTCCACCGCGCTCGGCCTCGCGGCCGGGACCCTGCGGCCGCACGACGGCGAGATCGTGCTCGACGGGCGCCCCCTGGTGCGCGCCGAGGCCGGCCGCACGCGCACCTGGGTGCCGCCGCACGCCCGGCAGGTCGCGCTGCTCGCGCAGGAGGCCCTGCTGTTCCCGCACCTGACCGTGCGGCAGAACGTCGCGTTCGGCCCGCGCTCCCAGGGCGTGCGACGCCGGGACGCGGACGACGCCGCCGGACGCTGGCTGGAGCAGATCGGGCTCGCGCACCTCGCCGACCGCCCGCCGTCGACCCTGTCCGGCGGGCAGGCCCAGCGCGTCGCCGTCGCGCGGGCGCTCGCGGCCGAGCCCCGGCTGCTGCTGCTCGACGAGCCGATGGCCGCGCTCGACGTCGACGTCACCCCCGCGCTGCGCCAGGCGCTCAAGCAGCTCCTCGCCGACCAGACCGCGATCATCACGACCCACGACGTCCTCGACGCCCTGCTGCTGGCCGACGAGGTCGCCGTCGTCGAGGGCGGGCGCGTCGTCGAGCGCGGCCCGACCGCCCAGGTGCTCAGCCGCCCGCGCAGCGCTTTCGCGGCGAAGATCGCGGGGCTCAACCTCCTGGCCGGGACGTGGACCGGCGACGGCGTCCGCACGCCCGCCGGGGAGATGGTGCACGGGCACGGCGATCCCGACGCCGCGGTCGGCGCGCCCATGACCGCCGTCTTCCGCCCCGCCGCGGTCGCCGTCTACCTCGACGAGCGGCACGGCTCCCCGCGCAACACCTTCCGAGGCACGGTGACCTCGCTGGAGCCGCGGGGCGACCTCGTGCGCGTGCGCACCGACCACCTCGCCGCCGACGTCACGCCGCAGGCCGCCGCAGAGCTGTCCCTCGTGCCCGGCGCGCGGGTGTGGCTGTCGGTCAAGGCGGCCGAGGTCGACGTCTACCCGGCGTGACCCTCAGACCGCGTCGTCGTGCGCGAGCTCCAGCCGGTAGCCGCGCTTGACGACGGTCTTGACCAGGTCGCGGCGGCCGGTGGCGTCGCGCAGGCGGGCGACGGCGACCTCGACGGCGTGCGGGTCGCGGGAGCTGCCGGGCAGCACGTCGAGCACCCGCTCGCGCCCCACGACGTCGCCGCCCGCGGAGGCGAGCAGCCGCAGCACCTCGACGCCGGTGGGCGACAGCGGCAGCACCTGCTGGTCCAGGACGGCGACGCGGGCCCGGATGACGAGCGGGCCCGCGACGGTGGCGAGGGCCACCGACTCCAGGTGCTCGTAGTGGCCGACGATCGACCGCACGAGGGCGCCGAGGCGGCCGCGCTCGGGCTGCAGGGTCGGGATGCCGCGCGACTCCAGCGGGCGCGCGGTGACGGGCCCGACCGCGGCGGCGACCATCGACCCGTCGGCGAAGCGCGCCACGACCGTGTCGCGCAGGCCCTGGCTCTCGACGGCGCGCAGCCACGCCTCGGCGCCGGGCGCGGACGTGAAGGCGACGGCGTCGATCTCCCCCGCCGCGGCGGCACGCACGGAGGCCTCGACGGCGGCCGGGTCGGGCGGCAGCCCCCACCGGTACACGACCAGCGCTGACACTCGCGCGCCCGCCTTCTCGAACACGACGTCCAGCCCGTCGGCGCCCGCCCCGTGGTGCTGGATGGCGACGTGCAGCCCGCTCACGCCCTCGCTGAGCAGCACCTCGGCGACCTCGGCCGACGTCTCCGACTCCGCGACCCAGTCGGCCTGCAGCCCCGCGGCCTGGATCGCGCCGCGCGCCTTGGGGCCGCGGGCGACGATTCGCGACCTGCCCAGGACGGCGAGCAGGTCGTCGGCGAGGCCGTGCGCGTCGGCGGCCTCGATCCACGCGCGGAACCCGACGCCGGTGGTCGCGACGACGACGTCCGGCGGGTCGGCGACGAGGGTGCGCGTCGCGGCGATCAGGGCGTCGTCGTCGACGTGCGGGATCATGCTCAGCGCCGGAGCGTGCCGGACGGAGGCGCCGCGGCGCTCCAGGGCGGCGGCCAGCTCGCCCGAACGGCGGTCGGCCGTGACGAGCACCGTGCAGCCCGCCATCACCTGGCCCAGCGCCGGCCGGGGGCCCGGCGCGGTGTCAGCCACCGGCCTGCCCTGCGGCTCCTCCTGCGTCACGCGCGACCTCCAGCAGCTCCTCGTGGGCCACGTCGCCGATCACGACCACGGCCGGCGCGCGGACCCCGACCTCCTCGGCACGCTTGGCGGCCAGGTCGAGGGCGACGCGCGTGACCCGCTGGTCGGGCAGCGAACCGCGTTCCACGATAGCGACGGGCGTTCCCGGCGCGGCGCCCGCGTCCAGCAGGCGGGCGACGATCCCCGGCAGCGCGGCCACGCCCATGAGCACGACCAGCGTCGCCGCCCGCGAGGTCACGCACGCCACGGAGACGTCGTCCAGCACGTCGCCGCCCGCCCCGCCGTCGCGGGTGTGGCCCGTGACGACGTGGAACGCCGTCGTCGTGCCCCGGTGCGTCAGCGGCACCCCGGCCAGCGCGGGCGCGGCGAGCGCGGACGAGACCCCGGGCACGACCTCGACCGGCACCCCGGCGGCGCGGCAGGCCGCGACCTCCTCCCCGCCGCGGCCGAAGACGAAGGGGTCGCCGCCCTTGAGGCGCACCACACGCTGGCCGGCGAGGGCGCGCGCCACGATCAGCGCGTCGATCTCCTCCTGCGGCAGCGTGTGCCGGCCCGGTGTCTTGCCGACATCGACGACCTCGACGCCGGGGCCCAGGTCGTCGAGCACCTCGCGCGGCACCAGGCGGTCCGTGACGACGACGTCGGCCGTCGTCAGCGCGCGCCACGCGCGGTAGGTGAGCAGGTCGGCGGCGCCCGGTCCGGCGCCGACCAGGGTGACGCGGCCGGGGGCCGCGCCGGACGTCGTCATCCGATTCCCACGTGCACGACGCCGCCGGACACGACGACCGGGTACGACGCGAGGTCCCCCGCCAGCCCGCCGCGGGGCTCCTTGCCCGCCGCGTCGAGGCAGCGGCCCGTGTGCAGCTCGAAGACCTGCTTGTACACCGGCGACGCCACGGTGGGCGTGCCGCCGCGGGTCCCGACGATGCCGCGCGACATGACGTGGGCGCCCGAGTACGGGTCGAGCTGCTGCACGGCGCAGACCGTGCCGTCGAGCAGGCGGAACAGCGCGACCTGCAGCTCCTCGCCGTCGGAGCCGGTCACCAGGGCGGCGGCGCCGCGCTCGGGGGCGAGCGCGTCCAGCCGGCAGACGGCGGTCCAGCCGGGGCCGTCGACGAGGGTCGTGACGGTGCTCGTCTCGGTGGGGCTCGGGGTCAGGGCGGTCATGCGCGCACCTCCAGGGTGGGGCCGGCGACGAGGACGGGGCTGGTGAGGGCGGAGACGAGCTCGGGGTCGACAGGGCCGTCAGCGCCGGACGCGACCTCGTCCGCGGTGGCCGGACGCTTCTGCCCGCGCTCCGGCACGTACGCGAGCGTCGGGTCGGGCGTGGTCGGGGCGTTGACGAAGGAGCCGAACCGGGCCAGCTTCTCGGGGTCCTCGAGCACGGCCTTCCACTCGTCCTCGTACCCCTCGACGTGCTGCGCCATGGCCGCGTCGAGGTCCGCGCCGATGCCGAGGGAGTCCTCGACGACGACCTGGCGGATCGCCTCGAGGCCGCCCTCGTACTCCTCCACCCAGGGGGCGGTGCGCTGGAGCCGGTCGGCGGTGCGGATGTACAGCATGAGGAAGCGGTCGATGGTGCGCAGCAGCTCGGCCGACGAGAGGTTCTCGGCGAAGAGCTGCGCGTGCCTGGGCGTCTGCCCGCCGTTGCCGCCCACGTAGACGTTCCAGCCCTGGTCGGTGGCGATCACGCCGACGTCCTTGCCGCGCGCCTCCGCGCACTCGCGGGCGCAGCCGGAGACGCCGAGCTTGAGCTTGTGCGGCGAGCGCAGGCCGCGGTACCGCAGCTCGAGCTCGACGGCCATGCCCACGGAGTCCTGCACGCCGTACCGGCACCAGGTCGACCCGACGCACGACTTCACCGTGCGCAGCGACTTCCCGTAGGCGTGCCCGGACTCGAACCCGGCGTCCACGAGCCGCCGCCAGATCTCCGGGAGCTGCTCGACGCGGGCGCCGAACATGTCGATCCGCTGCCCGCCGGTGATCTTCGTGTAGAGGCCGAAGTCCTTCGCGACCTGCCCGACGACGATCAGCCCCTCGGGCGTCACCTCGCCGCCCGGCATGCGCGGCACCACCGAGTACGTGCCGTCCTTCTGCATGTTGGCGAGCATGTGGTCGTTGGTGTCCTGCAGGGTCGCCTGCTCGCCCGCCAGGATGTGCCCGTTGCCGAGGCTGGCCAGGATGGACGCCACGGTGGGCTTGCAGATGTCGCAGCCGCGGGCGTCGGGCACCCGCCCGAAGCGGGCGATGATCTCGCTGAACGTGTGCAGGTCGGCCACGCGCACGGCGTCGAAGAGCTGGGCGCGGGAGAGCTCGAAGTGCTCGCACAGCGCGTTGCTCACCTCGACGCCGGCCTTGGCCAGCTCCGTCTTCGTCAGCTTGGTGACCAGCGGCAGGCAGGCGCCGCACGTGGTGCCGGCGCGGGTGCACGCCTTGACCCCCGCGACGTCGGTGCAGTCGTGCTCCGTCACGGCGCCGCGGATCGTGCCCGCCGAGACGTTGTTGCAGGAGCAGACGTTCGCGTCGTCGGGCAGCTCGAGGGTGGGCGCGCCGCCCGCACCCTCGGGCAGCAGGAACGCGCTCGGGTCGCCCGGCAGCTCGGCGCCGAGCATCGGCCGCAGCGAGGCGTACGGACCGGCGTCGCCGACGAAGACGCCGCCCAGCAGGGTGCGCGCGTCGTCGGCCATCACCAGCTTGCTGTAGACGCCCCGCAGCGGGTCGGCCCACACGATCTCGACCGACTTCTCGGTGCGGCCGTGCGCGTCGCCGAAGCTCGCGACGTCGACGCCCGAGAGCTTGAGCTTGGTGGCAGTGTCCGCGCCGGGGAACGTCGCCTCGCCGCCGAGCAGCCGGTCGGCCACGACCTCCGCCATCGTGTTGCCGGGCGCCACCAGGCCGAGGCAGCGGCCCTCGATGCACGCGACCTCGCCGATCGCCCAGACGTGCTCGTCGGCGGTGCGGCAGGTGAGGTCGACGACGGCGCCGCCGCGACCGCCGACCTCCAGGCCGGCCGCGCGGGCGAGCTCGTCGCGGGGCCGCACCCCGGTGGCCATCACGACGACGTCCACGTCGAGCCGCCCGCCGTCCGCGAAGTCCATCCGGCCCACGTGCCCGGTGCGGCGGTGCGGGCGGATCGCCTTCGTCGCCGTGTCGGTGCGGACGGAGATGCCCTTGTCGTTGATGAGCCGCTTCAGCGCGTGCCCGCCGCCGAGGTCGATCTGCACGTCCATGAGGTGCGTGCCGAACTGGATGACCGTGGCCTGCGCACCGAGCGCCTTGAGCGCGCCCGCCGCCTCCAGCCCGAGCAGGCCGCCCCCGACGACGGCGCCGCGCACCGGCCGCTCGACCACGCCGCCCCGCGTCTCGACGCGCCCCGCCTCGCGCTTCGCCTCCACCCAGCCGCGCAGCGCGGCGACGTCGTCGATGGTGCGGTAGACGAAGACGCCGGGCAGGTCGTTGCCGTCGATGGGCGGCATCGCGGCGCTCGATCCCGTGGCGAGCACCAGCTCGTCGTAGGCGTGCACCCGGCCGAGGCGGTCCGTCACGGTGCGGGCCTCGCGGTCGATCGACGCGACCGCGCAGTCCCGGTGCAGGTCGACCAGCGGGTCGTCCCACAGCGCCGGGTCGCCGAGCGTCAGCTCCTCGGCGTCGCGCACCTCGAAGTAGCGGGTGAGGCCCACGCGGTCGTACGGCTTGCGCGGCTCCTCGGCGAAGACGGTCACGCGCCACGCGCCGGCCTCGTCGCGGGCCCGGAGGGCCTCGACGAACCGCTGCGCGACCATGCCGCCGCCCACGACGACGACGTGCCGCCGGTCGACGCTGCCTGGGGTGGGGGGCTCGCTGCTCATGACCCGAACGTAGGGAGCCGCCGTGTCGCCGCCGTCAGGCCACGGTTACCTCACGGGAACATCTGCCTCACGCGCGAAACATCCCGCGCGAGAGGGTCGGGTGCTCACCACCCCGGGACGACCTCCAGGGGCCCCTCGTCCGGCGTCGGGACCTCGAAGCCGTCGTGGTACGCCGCCGCGACCTCGGGCGTGAGCACGACGTCGTGCGGGTGCGCGGCGGCCCGGGCGGCCACGCGGGCGAGGGCGACGTCGCGCGGGGTGTCGACGAGGACGACGAGCGTGCTCGCGCCGTGCGCCGCGCCGAGGGCCCGGTACTCGTCGCGCGCGGAGCGCGACCAGAACGACGAGTCGACGACGACGTCGCGGCCCTCGTCGAGGAGCGTCGCGACCCGGCACCGCAGGGCGTCCGCCACCCGGCGGGCGTCGTCCTCGGGCAGCGGGTGCACGGCGGGGTGCCCGGCCTCCCACGCGATCTCGTCGACCGACACGACCGCGTAGCCGTCGGCCGCGTAGCGGCGGGCGTGCGTGGACTTGCCCGCCCCGGCGGGCCCGCACAGCAGGACGAGGTGCGACACGGTCGTGACGCTACCCTCGCTGTCCATGCCGACGCCGATGCCGAGGACGCAGCGCGACCCCCGCACGACGACGAACCCGCTGGTCCGCGCCGTCGGGGGATGGCTCGGCCGGGTCAACGACCGGCACCCGTGGAACCACAACGACCACTTCCACGGCTGGATCCTGCGACGGCTGCCGCGCCGGAGGCACCGCGCGCTCGACGTCGGGTGCGGCCTCGGCGCCCTCGTCGGCCGCCTGCGGGCCTCGGGGGCCACGGTGGTGGGCCTCGACGTGGACGGGCCCGTGGTCGAGGCCACCCGCGCCCGGTTCGCGGGCGACCCCGGCATCAGCGTGCGGCACGGGCGGTTCGAGGACGTCCCCGCCGACGGCTCGTTCGACGTCGTGACCATGGTCGCCTCCCTGCACCACATGGACCTCGAGCCCGCGCTGCGGCACGCCGCCGGAGTGCTCGCGCCCGGCGGCCGGCTGCTGGTGGTCGGGCTGGCGCGGATCGGCGCGCCGCGCGACCTGGCCGTCGACCTGGTCTCGTCGTTCGCCAACCCGGTCGTCGGGCTGGTCAAGAACGCTCGACCGGCCCGCGACGTCCGCTCCCCTGTCGACGACGGCCCGCCCGCGCCGGTACGCGACGCGCGCGAGACGTACGGCGAGGTCCGCGAGACCGCGCGCCGCGTGCTGCCGGGCGCCCGGTTCCGGCGCCGGCTGTTCTTCCGCTACACGCTCGAGTGGACCTCCCCGACCGCCTGATCCTCCGTCTCCGGCCCCGCCGGTCGCGCCCGGGCCAACCACTCCACCAGCCCGCACACGGCCTCGGTGCAGCTGCCGCAGCCGGTGGTGGCGCGGGTGGCGCGCGCGACGTCGTCCTGGGTCGACGCGCCGTCGGCCACGCAGGCGGCGATGTCGTGCTTGGTGACGCCGTTGCAGCGGCACACGGTGGCGTCGTCGGGCATGTGCTCCGGGCTGGTCGCCGGCTCGGCGGCGGGCATGACCGGCGTGAGCAGCAGGAACGCCGGGTCGGCGGGCACGGGGGTGCGGCGGGTGTACGCGGCGGTGAGGTCGGCCGCCACCCGGGCGTCGCCCACGCACGTCGCGCCGACCAGGACGCCGTCCGCCACCACGGCCTCGACGTAGCGGCCCGCGGCGGGGTCGGCGAGGCGCACGGCCCGCTCCCCCGGGGCCGCGACGCGCCCGGAGCCGCAGCGGCCCATCGCGACCACGCTGAGCGGCCCGGCCTTGACCTTGACGACGTCCGTGCCCCGGGTGTCGACGCCGCCGGCCCGCGCCCCGGGGGCCCGCGACGACAGCAGCGTGCCGAGGCGCACCGCCATCGACGGCCCCGCGCCGTCGCCGGGCAGGCGCAGGTGCTCGCGCGGCCCGGCGGGCACCGCCGCGGCGGGGCGCGGTCGTGCCGCGAGCGCCACGAGGTGCTCGGCGAGCCGCCGCGCCTGGTCCCAGCCCTCCGCGACGAGCCCGCGCGACCCCTCCGGCGGCTGCGCGCAGTCGCCGACCGCGAAGACCCGGGGGTCGGTGACGGTCGCCAGGTCGGGGCCCACGACGACACCCCGCTCGACGGCGAGCCCGGACCGCCGCGCCAGCGCCGTCTCCGGCGCGGTGCCGCACGCCAGCACGACCAGGCCCGCGCCGAGCGTCTCCCCCGGCTCGGTGGTCGCGCCGTCGAGCCGCACCCCGACCGCCCGGCCCCCGACGACGAGCACCTCCTGCGGCCGCACCCCCGTGCGCACCGCCACGCCCGCCGCCTCCAGGCCCCCGCGCAGCACGGCGCCCGCCTGGTCGTCGAGCTGCCGGTCCATCGGGGCGCCGGCGCCGTGCACGAGGGTCGTGGGCAGCCCGCGCCCGGCCAGACCGAGCGCCACCTCCACGCCCAGCACGCCGCCGCCGACGACCACCGCGCGCGGGGTGTTCACGGTGGCGGCGACCACCTCGCGGGCGTCGTCGAGCGTGCGCAGCGCGTGCACCCCGGCGGGCAGGGCCGTGGCGTCCGTGCCGAGCCCCGGCACGTCGGGCAGGCGCGCGGCCGCGCCGGTGGCGAGGACCAGGTGGTCGTAGGGGTGGCGGGTGCCGTCGTCGGCCAGGACGACGCGGGTGACCCGGTCGACGGTCACCGCGGTCGTGCCGCGCAGCACCCGGGTGCGGCCGTCGTCGACCAGGGGCATGCCGATCGCCGCCACGTCCGTGCGCCCGGCGACGACGTCGGACAGCAGCACCCGGTTGTACGGCTCGTACGGCTCGGCGCCGAGCACGGTGACGTCGAGCGCGCCGTCGGCGTCGCGCCGGGACAGCTCGTCGGCGAGGCGCGCGCCCACCATGCCGTGGCCGACGACGACCACCCGGTGCGGCACGCGCAGGCCCTGCTGCGGATCGCTCATGCGGGGACCTCCACGGTCTCGACGTGCTGGGCCTCCACGCCCGGGGCGGGCACGGCCGGTGTCACCGACACCGCGCAGACCTTGAACTCCGGCATCGCGGAGACCGGGTCGACGGCGTCGGTCGTGAGGCGGTTGACGCTGCCCGCGCCGCTCCAGTGGAAGGGCATGAAGACGGTGTCCGGGCGGACGGCGTCGGTCCAGCGGGCGGTCGCCTCGACGACGCCGCGGGCCGAGACGAGCCGCGCCCGGCCGCCGTCCGGCACCCCGACCCGCAGCCCCAGCAGCGGGTGCAGCTCGACGTACGGGTCCGGCACCAGCCGCTCCAGCTCGGGCACGCGGTGCGTCTGCGCGCCCGACTGGTAGTGCTGCAGCACGCGCCCGGTGACGAGGTACGTCGGCGCGTCGGGGCGCACGTCGTCGGCCGGCCCGGCGTGGTCGACCGCGACCATCCGGGCGCGACCGTCCGGCGTCGCGAACCGGTCGAGGAACACGCGCGGCGTCCCGGGGTGCTGCTCTCGCGAGCTGTCAGGATGCGCGGCGGGTATGCCCCGCGCTGGTCCTGACAGCTCGGGGGTGGCAGCCGGGCACGGCCAGTACAGTCCGGGGCCGCCGGCGGCGTCGTGCGCGTCGAGCCGGGCGTGGCTGAGCCCGGAGTAGTCCGCGACGCCGCCGGCCGACGCGCGCGCCAGCTCGTCGAACACGACGGCGGGGTCGGTCGGGAAGGCGACGTCGGAGCCCAGGCGGCGCGCGAGCTCCGCGAGGATCCACAGTTCCGAGCGCGCGTCGCCCGGGGCGTCGGTGGCGCGGCGGCGACGGATCACGCGGCCCTCGAGGTTCGTCATCGTGCCCTCCTCCTCCGCCCACTGGGTGGTGGGCAGGACGACGTCGGCGAGCAGCGCGGTCTCGGACGGTACGACGTCGCACACCACGAGCAGATCGAGGGCGGCGAGGCGCTCGCGCACGCGGTCGGCGTTCGGCGCGGACACGACGACGTTCGAGCCGTGCACCAGCAGCGCGCGCGGCCCTCCGGGCGTCCCGAGCGAGGTGAGCAGCTCCACGGCGGGCACGCCCGGCCCCGGCAGCGACCCCGGGTCCACGCCCCACACCCCGGCGACGTGCGCGCGGGCGGCCGGGTCGTCGATCCTGCGGTAGCCGGGCAGCTGGTCGCACTTCTGCCCGTGCTCCCGCCCGCCCTGGCCGTTGCCCTGCCCGGTGAGGCACCCGTACCCCGACCCCACCAGCCCGGGGAGCCCGAGGGCCAGCGCCAGGTCGATCGCCGCCGCCACGGTCGCGGTGCCCTGCGCCGACTGCTCGACGCCGCGCCCCGTGAGCACGTAGGCCCCCCGCCCGCCGCGCGACGGCGACGCCGCGGCCAGCAGCCGCGCCACCCGGCGCAGCTCCTCGGCGGGGACGCCGCACACCGTCTCCGCCCGCTCGGGCCACCAGGCGGCGGCCGACCGCGCGACGTCGTCGAACCCCGTCGTGCGCTCCTCCACGTACGCGCGGTCCACGAGCCGCTCGGCCACCAGCACGTGCAGCAGCGACAGCAGCACCACGAGGTCGGTGCCCGGCACGGGCTGCAGGTGCACCCCCTCGCCGGGACCGGCGAGACGGGCGGTGGCCGACCGACGCGGGTCGACGACGACGAGCCCGCCCGCGGCGCGCGCGCCGACGAGGTGCTGCACGAACGGCGGCATCGTCTCGGCCACGTTCGAGCCGAGCAGCAGGATCGCGTCGGCCCCCGCCAGGTCGGTCACCGGGAACGGCAGCCCGCGGTCCAGGCCGAACGCCCGGTTCCCCGCGGCGGCGGCCGACGACATGCAGAACCGGCCGTTGTAGTCGATGAACGGCGTGCGCAGCACGGTGCGGGCGAACTTGCCGAGGGCGTACGCCTTCTCGTTCGTCAGCCCGCCGCCGCCGAACACCGCCACGGCCTGCGGCCCGTGCTCGGCGGCCAGCCTCGCGAGCCGGCCCGCCACCCGATCGAGCGCGTCGTCCCACGACGCCGGAGCCAGCGCGCCGTCCGCCCCGCGCACGAGCGGCGTCGTGAGCCGGTCGGTCGCGCGCAGCACGGTCGCGCTGGTCCACCCCTTCTGGCACAGCCCGCCGCCGTTCGTGGGGAACTGCCGGGGCGCCACCGACACGGGCAGCGCCGCCCGGCCCGCCGACGCCGGGCCGGCGGGGCCGGCGGGCGTGAGGTCCATGCCGCACTGCAGCGCGCAGTACGGGCAGTGGGTGGCGACCGCGGCCCCCGCCGTCGTCATACGCGCGCCGCCCGCATCGCGGTGCCGCGGCGCGCGTACACCGCCCAGGTGACGACGGCCATCACGGCGTACGCGCCGACGAACACCCACAGCGCGGCGACCAGCGAGCCCGTCAGCGACGTCGACATCGCGAACCCGCGGGGCACGAAGAACCCGCCGAGCGCGCCGACGGCCCCGGCGATGCCGATGCAGCCGGCCGCCGCGCGGGCCGTCGCCGACGCCTCCCGTCCCGCCCCGGCGACCCGGAAGGCCGCCGGGATCATCCGGTACACCGACCCGTTGCCGACGCCGGTCGCGACGAACAGCACGAGGAACGACGCGAAGAAGAGCCCGAACCGGTGGCTCCCCAGCGCGGAGATGGCGCCGAGCGCCCCGACGATCATCACGGCGTAGCAGCACACCGTGACCACGGCGCCGCCGACGCGGTCGGCGAGGATGCCGCCCAGCGGGCGGGCCACCGACCCCACGAGCGCGCCCAGGAAGGCGAGCGACAGGCTCACCTCCGGGAACTGCCCCGCCAGGAGCGTCGGGAAAGCACCCGAGAAGCCGATGAACGACCCGAACGTGCCGATGTAGAGGAACGAGATGACCCACGTGTGCGGCTGGCGGACGGCCACCGCGAACGAGCGCGGGTCGGCCTTCGCCGCCGCGAGGTTGTCCATGAACCGCCAGGCGAGGAACGCCGCCAGCACGATGAACGGGACGAACACGAGGCTCGCCCGCTCCAGCGCCACGCCCGCGCCGGTCACGATCACGAGCGGCACGACGAGCTGCACGACGGCGGTGCCCAGGTTCCCGCCCGCGGCGTTCCAGCCGAGGGCCGCGCCCTTCTCCTTCTCCGGGAAGAAGAAGGAGATGTTCGCCATCGACGACGCGAAGTTGCCGCCGCCGAAGCCCGCGAGCGCCGCGACGGCGAGCAGCACGCCGAACGACGTCTCCGGCCGCTGCACGACGACCGCCAGCGCCGTCGTGGGGATCAGCAGCAGCGACGCCGACACGACCGTCCACGTCCGTCCGCCGAACACCGGCACCGCGAGGGTGTAGGGGATGCGGAGCGTGGCGCCCACGAGCGAGGGCACCGCGATAAGCCAGAACATCTGGTCGGTGGTGAGCGTGAACCCGGCGGCGGGCAGCTGCGGCACGACGATCGACCAGAGCGCCCACACGCAGAACCCGAGGAACTCGGCGAACACCGAGAGCACCAGGTTGCGGCGCGCGACGCGGCGGCCTCCGCCGGCCCAGAACGCCGGGTCCTCGGGGCGCCAGTCGTCGATCCAGCGGCCCGGGCGGGTGTGCGCGCCGGGGGCCGGGGGCGCGGCGTCCGTGGTGGGAACGGCCGTGGTCGGAGCAGCCATCGCGTGTCCTCCTGAGCGCGGGCCCGACGACGCGGGCGGTGGGTAGGTGCCGCCGGCGCGTCGTCGGGCCGGTGGTCCGACGCTAGGAAGACGGTGTTTCGATGCCTGACGCCGGGCCGTGAAATGCGCGTGAGCACGAACGCACAGCCGGCCCGGCGGGCCTGTGAGCAGGAGGGTTCGACATGCGCTGCCCCAGGTCCGGGCCCATGATGCGAAGCAGTGACTCTACGGTTCCCCAGCCCCAGGAGTGCGCATGTCGACCACCCGTCCGCCCGTCACGACCGACCTCGGGGCGGCGCCGCCGACCGGGGCCGCCGACGCCCTGCTGCGGCTCGGCAAGCACCTGCGCAAGGGGGACGTGTCCGAGGACCTGCGCCAGCTGTTCCTCAAGGGCGGCCGCGAGGGTGACGTCTTCTACCGGGACCGGTGGTCGCACGACAAGGTGGTGCGCTCCACGCACGGCGTGAACTGCACGGGCTCGTGCTCGTGGAAGGTGTACGTCAAGGACGGCATCATCACGTGGGAGACGCAGCAGACGGACTACCCGTCGGTCGGGCCGGACTCCCCCGAGTACGAGCCGCGGGGCTGCCCGCGCGGCGCCGCGTTCTCCTGGTACACCTACTCGCCCACGCGGGTGCGCTACCCGTACGTGCGCGGCGTCCTGCTGCGGGCGTACCGGGAGGCGAAGGCCGCGGTCGGCGGCGACCCGGTGCTCGCGTGGGAGCGGCTGACCTCCGACCCGGAGACGGCGCGGGCGTACAAGAGCGCACGCGGCAAGGGCGGCCTGGTGCGGGCCACGTGGGACGAGGCGGCGGAGATCGTCGCGGCGGCGCACGTGCACACCATCAAGGCGCACGGGCCGGACCGGGTGGCGGGCTTCTCCCCCATCCCCGCGATGTCGATGGTCTCGCACGGCGTCGGGGCACGGTTCGTGCAGATGCTGGGCGGCACG
The DNA here is from genome assembly GCF_042793335.1 of Isoptericola sp. NPDC056573. Classification (NCBI taxonomy): domain Bacteria; kingdom Bacillati; phylum Actinomycetota; class Actinomycetes; order Micrococcales; family Promicromonosporaceae; genus Isoptericola; species Isoptericola sp. NPDC056573. Next base: position 57,087 of record NZ_JBHTUY010000012.1, on the reverse strand, counting down.
ATGCTGTCGTTCTACGACTGGTACGCGGACCTGCCGGTCGCCTCCCCGCAGGTGTTCGGCGACCAGACGGACGTGCCCGAGTCGGCGGACTGGTGGAACTCGTCGTACCTCATCATGTGGGGCTCCAACATCCCGGTGACCCGCACCCCGGACGCGCACTTCATGGCCGAGGCGCGCTACCGCGGCACCAAGGTCGTGTCGGTCTCGCCGGACTACGCGGACAACACGAAGTTCGCCGACCAGTGGCTGGCGCCGCAGCCGGGCACCGACGGAGCCCTGGCGATGGCGATGGGGCACGTGATCCTGCGGGAGTTCCTCGTCGAGAAGCGCACCGCGCCGTTCGTCGACTACCTCAAGAGGTACGCGGACGCGCCCTTCCTGGTGCGGCTGGACGAGAAGGACGGCGCGTACGTGCCGGGCAAGTTCCTCACCGCCTCGGACGTGGACGACGCCGTCCTGCCGGGCGCACGGGCGACGGCGAACCCGAGCTTCCGCACCCTGCTCCTGGACGCCGACGGCACGGTCGTCGCGCCGAACGGGACGCTCGCCGACCGGTACGGCGAGGCGGGCGAGGGGAAGTGGAACCTGGACCTGGGCGACGTCGACCCGCTGCTGTCGGTGGCCGACGGCGCCGGGGCTGCGCCGGGCGAGCTGGGCACGGCAGCCGTGCTGCTGCCCCGGTTCGACGTCGTGCCCGAGGCCGACGCCGGTGCCGGGGACGCCGCCGAGCAGGCGCACCTGGGCGGCAAGGGCGTGCTGACGCGTGGCGTGCCGACCCGGCGGGTGGGCGGGCACCTGGTGACGACGGTCTTCGACCTGCTGCTGGCGCAGTACGGCGTCGAGCGGGCCGAGCTCGACCTGCCGGGCGAGTGGCCCACCGGCTACGACGACGCGACGGCGCCCGGCACCCCCGCCTGGCAGGAGGAGATCACCGGCGTGCGCGCCGCGGACGCCGCGCAGATCGGCCGGGAGTTCGCGCAGAACGCCGAGGACTCCGGCGGCCGGTCGATGATCATCATGGGCGCGGGCGCGAACCACTGGTTCCACTCGGACACGATCTACCGCGCGTTCCTCACGCTCACGACGATCACCGGCTGCCAGGGCGTCAACGGCGGCGGCTGGGCGCACTACGTGGGCCAGGAGAAGTGCCGGCCGATCACGGGCTGGGCGCAGTACGCGGGCGGCCTGGACTGGGTGCGTCCGCCGCGCCAGATGATCGGCACGGGCTGGTTCTACCTCGCCACGGACCAGTGGCGGTACGACGGGATGCCGGCCGACGCGCTCGCGTCCCCGCTGGCGCCCGGGGTCCTGGCAGGCCGCACGACGGCGGACTCGCTGGTGGAGTCGGCGCAGCGCGGCTGGATGCCGAGCTACCCGACGTTCGACCGCAACCCGCTGGACCTCGTGGACGAGGCGCGCGCGGCGGGCAAGGAGCCGGAGCAGCACGTCGTGGACGAGTTGAAGGCCGGGAACCTGCGGTTCGCCTGCGAGGACCCCGACGACCCGGCGAACTTCCCCCGGGTGCTGACGATCTGGCGGGCCAACATCCTGGGCTCCTCCGGCAAGGGCAACGAGTACTTCCTCAAGCACCTGCTCGGCACGGATGCCTCCGTGCTGGCCGACGAGGCGCCGGAGGGCCGCCGTCCGGCGTCGATGACGTGGCACGACGAGGCGCCGCGCGGCAAGCTCGACCTGCTCGTCACGATGGACTTCCGCATGACGAGCACGACGCTGTTCTCCGACGTCGTGCTCCCCGCGGCCACCTGGTACGAGAAGCACGACCTGTCGAGCACGGACATGCACCCGTTCGTGCACTCGTTCAACCCGGCGATCAACCCGCCGTGGCAGACGAAGACCGACTTCGACACGTTCCACACGCTGGCGCGGCTGGTCTCGCAGCTGTCCGAGGAGCACCTGGGCGTGCGGGAGGACCTGGTCGCCACGCCGCTGCTGCACGACTCCCCCGACGAGCTCGCGGTGCCGCACGGCACGCTCACCGACGCGGGCGCGCCACCCGCGGAGCGCGAGCTGGTGCCGGGCGTGACGATGCCGCGCCTGCAGGTGGTGCAGCGCGACTACCCGGCGTTCGCGGCGCGCATGGCCGCGCTCGGGCCGCTCACGGACACCAAGGGCATGGCCACCAAGGGCGTCGCGTTCATGCCGGACGAGGAGGTGCGCAAGCTCGGGCAGGTCAACGGCCTGGTGACGTCCGGCCCCGCGGCCGGGCGCCCCCGGCTGGACCGCGACACCCACGCGTGCGAGACGATCCTCGCCCTGTCCGGCACGACCAACGGCCGCCTCGCGGTGCAGGGGTTCGAGCACCTGGAGAAGCGCACCGGGCAGCGGCTGGCGGACCTCGCCGCCGACGACCAGGCCAAGCGCGTCACGTTCCCGGACGTGCAGTCGCGGCCGACGACGGTGATCACCTCCCCGGAGTGGTCCGGCTCGGAGCACGGTGGGCGCCGGTACACGGCGTTCGCGGTGAACGTGGAGCGGCTCAAGCCCTGGCACACGCTCACCGGGCGCCAGCACTTCTACCTCGACCACGACTGGATGATCGAGCTGGGCGAGCAGCTGCCCGTGTACCGGCCGCCGCTGGACCTGCACCACCTGTTCGGCGACTCGCCGCGGCCCGGTGCCTTCGACGACGGCGGCCCCGACGGCAGCGGCACCGGGCACGCCGCTGTCGCGGTGCGCTACCTGACGCCGCACTCCAAGTGGTCCATCCACTCGGAGTACCAGGACAACCTGTTCATGCTGTCGCTCTCGCGCGGCGGCCCGAACATCTGGATGAGCCCGGCGGACGCCGCGAAGATCGGCGTGGCGGACAACGAGTGGATCGAGGCGGTCAACCGCAACGGCGTCGTCGTCGCGCGCGCCGTCGTCTCGCACCGCATGCCCGAGGGCACGGTGTACATGCACCACGCCACGGACCGCACGGTGGACGTGCCGCTCGCGGAGACGTCGGGCCGCCGCGGCGGCATCCACAACTCGCTGACGCGCATCCTGCTGAAACCCACGCACCTCGCGGGCGGGTACGGGCAGCTCACCTACGCGTTCAACTACCTCGGCCCCACGGGCAACCAGCGGGACGAGGTCACGGTCATCCGGCGTCGCAGCCAGGAGGTGCGTTACTCGTGAAGGTCATGGCGCAGATGTCGATGGTGATGAACCTCGACAAGTGCATCGGGTGCCACACCTGCTCGGTGACGTGCAAGCAGGCGTGGACGAACCGCACGGGCACGGAGTACGTCTGGTTCAACAACGTCGAGACCCGCCCGGGCCTCGGCTACCCCCGCACCTACGAGGACCAGGACACCTGGCAGGGCGGCTGGGTGCGCACCAAGCGCGGCAAGCTCAAGCTCCGCGCGGGCGGGCGGGCCAAGAAGCTCGCGTCGATCTTCGCCAACCCGAAGCTCCCGTCCATCCACGACTACTACGAGCCGTGGACGTACGAGTACGACATGCTGCTGAGCGCCCCCCAGGGCGAGCACACGCCGGTCGCCAAGCCGAAGTCCCTGCTCACCGGCGACGACATGTCGATCCAGTGGTCGGCCAACTGGGACGACGACCTCGGCGGCTCCACCGCGACGATGCAGGACGACCCGATCCTCAAGCACATGAGCGAGCACGTCGCCGAGGAGCTCGAGCAGACGTTCATGTTCTACCTGCCGCGCATCTGCGAGCACTGCCTCAACCCGTCGTGCGTGGCCTCCTGCCCGTCGGGCGCGATGTACAAGCGGGTCGAGGACGGCATCGTCCTGGTGGACCAGGACCAGTGCCGCGGCTGGCGCATGTGCGTCACCGGCTGCCCGTACAAGAAGGTCTACTTCAACCACAAGACCGGCAAGGCCGAGAAGTGCACGCTGTGCTACCCGCGCCTCGAGGTCGGGCTGCCCACCGTGTGCTCCGAGACCTGCGTCGGACGCCTGCGCTACCTCGGCCTGGTGCTGTACGACGCCGACAAGGTCGGCGCGGCCGCCGCCATCGAGGACGAGCACGACCTCCTGGCCGCGCAGCGGTCGGTGTTCCTGGACCCGCACGACCCCGAGGTGGTCGCCGCGGCCAGCCGCGAGGGCATCCCGGACGACTGGATCGAGGCCGCCCAGCGCTCCCCGATCTGGAAGCTCATCTCCGACTACGAGGTCGCGCTCCCCCTGCATCCCGAGTACCGGACGCTGCCCATGGTCTGGTACATCCCGCCGCTGTCCCCCGTGGTCGACGTGGTGGCCAGCTCCGGCAACGACGGCGAGGACGGGCGCACGCTGTTCGCCGCGATCTCCCAGCTGCGCATCCCGCTGGAGTACCTCGCCGGGCTGTTCACCGCCGGCGACACCGGGCCCGTCGAGCGGGTGCTGCGCCGGCTCGCCGCGATGCGGTCGGGCATGCGCGAGGTGAACCTCGGGCGCGAGTTCCCCGAGGAGCACGCCGCCGCCGTCGGCATGACCGGCGACCAGGTCCAGGAGATGTACCGCCTGCTGGCCATCGCGAAGTACGAGGAGCGGTACGTCATCCCCACCGCGCACACCGAGGTCGCGCGCGAGCTGGAGGAGATGGCCTGCTCCCTCGACTTCGAGGGCGGCCCCGGCATGGGCGGCGCCGGCCCGTTCGGCTCGTCGTCGGGTCAGCCCACCCCGGTCGCCGTGGAGAACTTCCACGCCCTGGCCGCCCGGCAGACCGCGGACTCCCCCTACGGCCCGTCCACCCCCGGGCGCGTCAACCTGCTCAACTGGGACGGCAACGGGCGGCCCAGCGGCCTGTTCCCGCCCGGGGACGACGGCGCCCCCGGCGGCGGCGGCGGGACCGGCGACGAGGAGGGCCGGTCGTGAGCCGGCTCGCGTTCCTGCCCCGCCCCGGCGTGCGCGCGAAGCGGCTCGACCCGCTCGCGCCGGTGCCGCTGCCCGACGGCGACCGCGCCGTCGCGCACATGGCCGCGTCGGTGCTGCTCGCCTACCCCGACGACGCGACCCTCGCGGCCGCGCCCACCGTGCGCGACGCCGTCGCAGCCCTGCCGGCCCCGGTGCGCGACCGCCTCGCCGGGCTCGCCACGACGCTCCTCGACGCCGACGGACCGGACGACGTCGCCGCGCTGCAGGCCCGGTACGTCGCGACGTTCGACCTCAAGCGCCGCTGCGCCATGTACCTGTCGTACTACGCGGCGGGCGACACCCGGAAGCGCGGCGCCGCCCTCGTGCGGTTCGTCGAGGCCTACCGCGCCGCCGGGTTCGAGACCACCGGCGACGAGCTGCCCGACTACCTCCCGACCGTCCTGGAGCTGTCCGCCCGCGGCGGGCCCGACGGCGCCCGGATCGCGGGCGCGCTGCTCGCGGCCCACCGCGACGGCATCGAGGTGCTGCGCTCGGCGCTCGCCGCGCAGCGCTCGCCCTGGACGGCGGCGGTCGAGGCCGTGAGCCTCACCCTCCCGCCCGTCGACGCCGCCACGGCCGAGCGCGTCGCCGACCTGGTGGCCGCCGGGCCGCCCGCGGAGCTGGTGGGGCTGAGCGGGTACGGGGCGAGCGGCGCCGGTGACACGGGGTACGGGGACGAGGGGAAGGACCTGCCATGGGCCTGACGGACGCGGGCGCCGACAAGATCATCCTCTGGGTCGTGCTGCCCTACGTGACCTTCGCCGTCCTGGTCGTGGGTTCGATCTGGCGGTACCGGTACGACAAGTTCGGCTGGACCACCCGGTCCAGCGAGCTCTACGAGAAGCGCCTGCTGCGCTGGGGCTCGCCGCTGTTCCACTTCGGGCTGCTGTTCGTGGTGCTGGGGCACTTCCTCGGGCTCGTGATCCCGAACACCTGGACGGAGGCCGTCGGGGTCAGCGAGGGGTTCTACCACTTCATCGCCACGTCGATGGGGTCGCTCGCCGCCGTCGTCGCGGTGGCCGGGCTGCTCATCCTCATCTACCGGCGCCGCTCCACCGGCCCTGTCTTCCTCGCGACCACGCGCATGGACAAGACCATGTACGTGTTCCTCGCCGCGTCGCTGCTGTCGGGGGCCTGGGCGACCGTGCAGACGCAGATCCTCGCGGGCGGGCACGGGTACGACTACCGGGAGACGATCTCGCCCTGGTTCCGGTCGCTCTGGTACCTCCAGCCGCAGCCCGCGCTCATGGAGGGCGTGCCCGCCGCGTTCCAGGTGCACATCGTCGCGGCGATGCTGCTGTTCGCGCTGTGGCCCTTCACCCGGCTGGTGCACGCGTTCTCCGCCCCCGTGCAGTACCCGTTCCGGCCCTACGTGGTCTACCGCTCCCGCGAGGCGTCCGTGTCGTCCCGGGCGCCGCGACCCGGGTGGGACCCGACGACGCCGCCCCGCTGACCCGACCGTCCGACACGACCGTCCGTCCGTCCGTCACGACTGGAGGAACCATGACCTCGGCAGCCACCCCCGGACCGGCCGACGCGCCGACCGCCCCGGCCGTGCAGGGCAACGCCACCCAGCTCACCCTCGCGACGATCGGGTTCGCGATCTGCTTCTGGGCGTGGGCGCTGCTGAGCCCGCTGGGCAAGAGCTACGGCGAGCTGTACGACCTCAGCGACTTCGAGGTGTCCGTGCTCGTGGCCATCCCCGTGATCGTCGGGTCCCTCGGCCGCATCCCGATCGGCGCGCTCACCGACCGGTTCGGCGCCAAGGTGATGTTCCCGCTGTGCAGCGCGCTGACGATCATCCCCGTGCTGTTCATCGGGTTCGTCGCGAACAGCCTGGTGTGGCTGCTGATCGGCGGGTTCTTCCTCGGCCTGGGCGGCACGACCTTCGCCATCGGCGTCCCGTTCGTCAACAACTGGTACCCGCCGGCCCGCCGCGGCACCGCGATCGGCATCTTCGGCGCCGGCATGGGCGGCACGGCCATCGCGTCGTTCTCCACGGTGCCGATCCGCGACGCGTGGGGCGACGGCGCCCCGTTCATCATCGTGTCGGTGTTCCTCGCGGTCTTCGCCCTCGCCTCGCGGGCACTGCTCCAGGACTCCCCCGCCTGGTCGCCGGGCACCGGCGGCGGCATGTGGGCGCGCACCTGGGCGACCTTGAAGATCCCCGCCACGCTTCAGCTGTCCTGGCTGTACGCGATCGGGTTCGGCGGCTTCGTCGCGTTCTCCGTGTACCTGCCGACGTTCCTGCAGAACGCGTACGACCTCAGCGCCAGCGACGCGTCGTTCCGCACCGCAGGCTTCGTCGTGCTCGCGGTCGTCTGCCGGCCGCTCGGCGGCACCCTGTCGGACAAGGTGGGCGGCGTGGCGGTGAACCTGGTGTGCTACGCGGTCGTGACGGTCGGTGCCGCCGTGATCATCTTCCAGCCCGCCCTGATCCCCGTGGCGACGGTCGCGTTCCTCGCGATGGCGGCGGCGCTCGGCGGGTCGTCGGGCGCCACCTTCGCCCTCGTCGCGAAGATGGCCCCGCCCGGGACGGTGGGCGCCGTGACCGGCGTGGTCGGTGCCGCGGGCGGCCTGGGCGGCTTCATCCCGCCGCTCATCATGGGCGCCGTCTACGGCGCGCAGGGCGACTACGGCATCGGGTTCGGCCTGCTCGCGCTGACGGCGCTGCTCACCCTGCTGTTCACGCTCGGCCCGGTGCGCAAGCGCGTGCGGGCGAACGCCGGATGACGGCGGTGCCCGCGCCCCGCGCCCCCTCACCCCGGCACGCGACCTGCCGTGAGGTCCGCGCCGCACAGGCGACACGTCCCCGGCCTAGCGTGGCCCCATGACCACCACGCCGCGGAGCCTGGCGGAGCACGTCGCCGCCGTGCTGGGTCGCGTCGCGCCGCTGCCCGTGCAGGACGTCGGGCTGGCGGACCTCGCCGTCGAGCCGCCCGGTCGCTCGCTCGGCGCGGAGGTCCGCTCCGTCGCGCTCGTGCCGCCGTTCGACGCCGCCGCCATGGACGGTTACGCCGTGCGTCTGTCCGACCTGCCCGCCGACGGCTCCCCCGTGACCCTGCCCGTCGTCGGCGACCTCCGCCCCGGCTCGCCCCCCGATCCTGGGCGCGCTCTCGGGGGACACGGGGCGGTCCGCATCATGACCGGCGCGCCGGTGCCCGGCGGGGCGGATGCCGTCGTGCCGGTGGAGCGCACGTCGACGGGCCGGTTCGTGGCGGGCGGCCCGACGACGGAGCGCGAGGTCACCCTCGCCCGGCAGCCCCGGGCCCACGTGCGGCACCGGGGCGAGGACGTGCGGCCCGGCGACCTGCTCGGCCGGGCGGGCGACGCCGTCACCCCGGCGCTGGTCGCCGTCGCGGCCTCGGGCGGGCTGACCGACCTGCCGGTGCGCCCGCGGCCGCGCGTGGCGGTGCTGTCGACGGGCTCCGAGCTCGTCGCGGCCGGCGACGTGGCGGGCGCGGGCCGCATCCCCGACTCCAACTCGTTGCTGCTGACGGCGCTCGCGCGGGCCGTGGGCGCCGACGTCGTGCGCGTCGGTGCCGTCCCCGACGACGCCGACGCCCTGCGCGCCGCCCTCGACGGCGTCGTGGGCAGCACGCCCGGCGGCTCGGGCACGGTCGACCTGGTCGTCACGACCGGCGGGGTGTCGGCGGGCGCGTCGGACGTCGTACGGGCGGTGCTCGACGCCGACGACGCGCGGCTGACGGACGTCGACGTCGCCGCCGTGGCGCTGCGACCCGGCCGGCCGCAGGCGCTCGCGCGCTGGCGGGGGGTGCCGTGGGTGGCGCTGCCCGGCAACCCGGTGAGCGCGTTCGTGTCGTTCGCGCTGTTCGTCCGTCCCGCGGTCGCCGTCCTCGCGGGCCGCGAGCCCGCGCGGCCGGTGCGGCGCCCCGCCGCCGAGGCGTGGCCGAGCCCGCCGGGTCGCACGCACGTCGTGCCGGTGCGGACGCTGCCCTCGGGCGCGGTCGCGCGGGCCACGGCGCCGGGCGCCGACCACCGCTCGGGCGGCCACGCGACGTCGACCCTGCTCGGTGCCGACGCTCTCGCCCTCGTCCCGCCGGACGTCGAGAAGGTCGAGGCCGGCGACGAGCTCGACGTGCTGCCGCTCGACCTGCCGTTCGGCACCGGGACCTGACGTGGTCCCCGACGAAGCCGCCCCCGCGCGGCACGACCTCCGGTACGACGCCGTGATCCTCGCCGGCGGACGCGCCACGCGCCTCGGCGGCGTGCCCAAGCCGACCGTCGTGCTCGACGGCGCCACGCTGCTCGACCGCGCGCTGGCCGCGGCCCGCGACGCCGACCGCACCGTCGTCGTCGGCCCGGACCCCGCGCTGCCGCCCGGCCGCGAGGTGCTCGTCGCGCGCGAGGACCCGCCGTTCGGCGGCCCCGTCGCCGGGCTCGACGCCGGGCTGCGGGCCCTGGACGCGGCGCCGGGCCCCGGACACGACGGGCCGCCGTGGGTGCTGGTGCTCGCCGTGGACGTGCCGCGGGCGGGCGACGCGGTGCCCGTGCTGCGCGCCGCCGTCGCGGGGCCGGGGAGCACCACGTCCGACGGCGCGTACCTGGTCCGCGCGGGCCGCGCGCAGTGGTTGGTCGGCCTGTACCGGCGCGACGCGCTGCGCCGCGCCCTCGACGTCGTCGCCGGGCCGGGGAACCCCGCCGCGCTCGCCGGCGTGCCGGTGCGCCGCCTGGTCGCGGAGCTGTCCTGCGTCGAGGTGCCCGACGACGTCGGCGCGAGCGCGGACGTCGACACCTGGGACGACCTGCGACGGCTTACGGTAGGACTCCACACAGGAAGCCACACGGTCGTGGCGGCCCGCGCCGGGACGGGACCCGCGACGACCCGACCGCCGACCGACCGCCCGGGAGGACCCCGATGACCGACCAGACTCCCCCCGCCGCCCCCCGCGCCTCGGAACCGGGCTCCAGCGTGCTGGACCGGTGGGTGGACGCCCTCGAGGCGGAGCTCGGGCTGCCCCCGCGCAGCGTGGACGTCGGCGCGGTGCTCGACCTCGCGCGGGACGCCGCGCATCAGGTAGCGCGGCCCGCCGCCCCCGTCACCGCGTACGCGGTCGGCTACGCGGCCGGTCTGGCCGCCGCGCGCGGGGAGTCCTCCGACGCGCTCGACCGCGCGACGTCGTCGGCGCTGTCCTGGCAGGACCCGGGCCCCGGCGCCGAGGCCGTCACCGGGACCGGGGCGGGGAGCTGATCGGATGACGACCGTCTCCCTCGGGATGCCGCGCCTGCCCGGCGCGGGCGTGCCCGACGTGCGGCTGCCCGCGGACCGGCCTGCCACCGGCGGGCTCGTCGACACGTTCGGCCGGGTCGCGACCGACCTGCGCGTCTCGCTCACCGACCGCTGCAACCTGCGCTGCACGTACTGCATGCCGGCCGAGGGCCTGCCGACCCTGCCGAAGGACTCGGTGATGACGCGCGAGGAGATCGTGCGGCTCGTCGGGATCGCGACGCGCGACCTGGGCGTGCGGCAGGTGCGGTTCACCGGCGGGGAGCCGCTGCTGCGCCGCGACCTCGTGGAGATCGTGCGCGACTGCGCCGCCCTCCCCCAGCGCCCGGAGCTGAGCCTCACGACCAACGCCGTCGGGCTGGACTCCCGCGCCGCCGCGCTGCGCGAGGCCGGGCTGGACCGCGTCAACGTCTCCCTCGACACCCTCGACCCGGACACGTTCGCCACGCTCGCCCGGCGCCCGTTCCTCGAGCGCACGCTCGCGGGGATCGACGCCGCGGCGCAGCAGTTCGACCTCGTGAAGATCAACGCGGTGCTGGTGCGCGGGGTCAACCTCGACCACGCCGCCGAGCTGCTGGCCTGGTGCCTGGAGCGCGGCTTCGAGCTGCGGTTCATCGAGCAGATGCCGCTGGACGCCGACCACGCCTGGGACCGCGCGGCGATGGTCACCGCGGCCGAGGTGCGCGACCAGCTCGGCACCCGGTTCGCCCTCGAGGCCGACGAGGAGCCGCGCGACGGCGCCCCCGCGGAGCGGTTCGTCGTGCGCGGCGCCGACGGCGCGCGCCTGGGGCGCGTCGGCATCATCGCGTCGGTGACGGAGCCGTTCTGCGACGACTGCCGCCGCACCCGCCTCACCGCGGAGGGCGGCGTGCGCGATTGCCTGTTCGCGCACACCGAGACCGACCTGCTCGGGCCGCTGCGCGCGGGCGCCGACGACGCCGTGCTCGCCGACCTGTGGCGCGCCGCGATGTGGGCCAAGCAGGCCGGGCACGGCATGAGCGACACGGGCTCCGGCACCGACCTCGACGGCTCGGGGTTCACGCAGCCCGAGCGCACCATGAGCGCCATCGGAGGATGACACGCATGACCCAGGAGACGACGGCGCCGGGCCGGCCGACGGACGCGGCGCCGGGCCTCGAGCAGACGGTGGCGCTGCGCTACTTCGCCGCCGCGCGCGCCGCGCTCGGGCGCTCGGAGGAGACGCTCGCCGTCCCGGCGGGCGCGACCGTCGCCGACGTCGTCGCCCGCCTGGCCGCCGCGACGCCCGCGGCCGCGCCCGTGCTGGAGCGCTGCAGCGTGCTGCTCGACGGTCGCCGGTCCGCGCCGTCCGACGTCGTGCCGGCCGGCGCGAGCCTCGACCTGCTGCCGCCCTTCGCCGGGGGCTGAGCCGGCGCCCTGCGGGGCGCCGGCTCAGACGCCGGGCCAGGGCCCGTTCAGGCCCTGATCACCGCGCCTACTTGGTCCACCACGTCTTCTCGTAGTGCTTGCCGTTGATGACGACCCATACGTTGTGGCCGCCGTACTGCGGCGCGGCGCTGCCGATGAAGCACAGCAGCTCGAGCGAGCCGTTCGCCGGGATGCTCCGGGAGTAGGTCGACGACCCGTAGAACTGGTGCGCGCTGCCGCCGAAGTCCGTCCAGCAGGCGACGCTCTGGCTACCCGTGTCCTGGAAGTCGTGCGTGGTGATCACCAGCTTGGCGCAGGTGCCGTCGTTGCAGTCGCTGTTGCTCACCGAGCTGCCGCGCGACACCACCGCACGCGGGTTCGGCGGGGCGTCCGTGGTGTGGCTCCCGCTCGCCCACGCGCCGCAGCCCGCGGCGTTGCACGCCCGGGCCTGGACCGTGTACGTGGTCGAGTAGGCGGACCCGGTGTCCCACGTGATGGGGAACGACGTCGACGACCCGCTGCCCGTGCCCCAGTTCCGCTGCCACTCGATGCGCTCCACCGCGCGACCGCCGTTGTTGCTCGGCGCCGAGACGGTGAACCGCCCCTGCGTCGGGGACACCTTGGAGGCGGAGATGCCGGGGGTACCGGGCGTCGTGTAGGGCGTCACCGCGCCCGACGACCCCGACCAGTCGGAGCAGGTGTAGGCGTTGCAGGCCTGGACCTGGAACGTGTACTCGGTGCCGTTCGACAGGCCGCCGTAGGTGGTCGACGTGGTGTCCCCGACGTTCTTCGTGCCGGCCCCGCTGGCCCGCACCACGTAGTACCCGCCGGTCCCACGGAACGCGTCCGTGGCGCTCCAGCTCACGTTCGCCTGGCCGCTGGTGTTCGAGCCCAGCGCTGCCGAGACGTTGCCCGGCACGCCCGGCGTGCCGTAGGGCACGACGGCGTTGGACGAGGGGCTGGCCTCGGAGATCGCCGCCTTGTTCTGGGCGCGCACCTGGAAGGTGTACGAGGCGGTCGTCTTGAGCCCCTCCACCGCCTGGGAGAGCGCCGTGCCGGCCTCGATGGTCCGGACCTTCGTCCCGTCCTCGTAGACGTCGAGGTAGTACATCTCGATCGGGGCGCCGTTGGTGTCGGGCTGCTGCCACGACACGGTGGTCTGGCCGCCCAGGGCGGTGTCGACCCGGGTCGCCGACGGCGCGGCGGGCGCGGCCGGCGGGCCGGCCGGGGTCTCCGGCGCGGAGGTGTCGCCCCAGTCGGACGGGTCCGGCGCGGCGTTCACGGCCTGCAGGCGCACCGTGTAGGGGGTGCCGTTGGTCAGGCCCTCCCACACGTACGTGCCGCCCGTGACGCACTGCTGCTGGATCGCGCCGCTCGTGGGGGCGGGGCTGATCTCCAGGTTGACGCACTCGATCGGGGACCGGTCGGTGTACGTCTTGTTCGTCCAGTCGACCGTGAGCTGCTGGTCGCCGAAGGTCAGCGTCGGGGCCGCCGGCGGGTCCGGCTTCTCGTCGGGGCGGGCCATCTCGGACGCCGCCGACGGGTCGGACTCGCCCACGTCGTTCGTCGCGGTGACCGTGAACGTGTACTCCACGTTGTTGGTCAGCCCGTCGAACGTGCAGGTCGTGGTGGTGCACTCCTTGGTCTTGCCGTCGGTGGCGTGCAGCGTGTAGCCGGTGATGGGTGCGCCGTTGTCGTTCGGCTGCTCCCAGCTCAGCACCACCGTGCCGGACCGCACCTCCTCGACCGTCGGCGCCGACGGGGGCTCCGGCCGGCCCAGCACCGTCACGGACACCGTGCCGTCCACCTGGCGGTCCGGGTCCTGCGTGACGTCCTCGACCGTGTAGCGCGCGGTGAGCACGCCGTGGAAGTCGGCGTCCGGGGTGATCGTCACGAGCGAGCCGTCGAACGCGACGTCGCCGGAGCCGGTCTCGCCCACGGCACCCACCACGGTCAGGTCCTCGCCCGGGAACGGGTTGGTGTCGTTCTCCAGCACCGGGACCGTCACCGGCTGCCCCTGGTGGGCGTCGGGCACCTTGTCCGGCGTCGTCTGCACGAGCGGGCGCGTGGAACCCACGACGGTCACCTTCAGCGTGCCGGCGACCGGCGGGTTCTTGCCGTCGGACACGGTGAACGCGACGTCCGCGGCGGTGCCCTTCGGCACCGACGGCTCGACCTGCGCGGTCACGGTGCCGCCCGACACGGACGTCGAGATGCCCTCGGCGCCCTCGACGTCGAAGGTCAGCTCGTCCTTGTCGGGGTCCTGGGCGTACCGCGACAGGTCGACGACGTTCTCCTCGCCCGCAGCCACCTGGAGCGTCGGCGAACCGACCACCTCCGGCGGCTGGTTCTTGGACGGCACGACGTCGATCGGGACCGTGAGGACGGCCGTCAGCCCCTCCTCGTCGTCGGGCCCCTTGCCGTCGGTCACCTCGAAGCTCACCGACGCGCCGCCGGCGAAGTCCTCGGCGGAGGTGAACTCGATGGTGTCGCGGTCCTGGACCTCGGCCGCGCCGCCGGTGGCCTTGACGGTCTTCTCCTCGGTGACGCGCGGGGTGCGGTTCTCCCGCACCACGACGAGGTCGCCCAGCTCGACCGGCAGCGGCTCGCCGCTGACGGCCTGGAGCGGGGTCGAGCCCGGCTTGAGGTAGGGACGCGACTGGTCGCCCGGCACGCGCACGAACGCCTTGGCCTGCAGCCCGTCCACGTCGGTGACCGTGTAGGTGACGACCTGCGCGCTCGCACCCACCGCGACCTGGATCGTGCCGTCCTCGCCGACCGTGACGCCCTCGGACGTCTGGTCCACCGACACCTCGAGGTCGGACGCCACGCCGTCGGGGTCGACGTCGTTGGCGAGCACGTCCACGGTCACCGTGGACGTGTCGCGGATCTGGTCGGCCGTGACGACGTCGTCGTGCGCGACCGGCCGGAGCAGCGGCGCCTCGGCGTCTACGGTCACGGTGATCGCGCCGGTCGCGCGCGCCTTGAACGCGTCCTGGACCGTGTAGTAGAAGGAGTACGCCCCGTCCTTGTCGGGCGCCGTGAGCACGACCTCGTCCTCCACGACCTCGGGCTCGACGCCCTCGGGCATGCCGCTGAAGCCGTCCTTGACCAGGCCGATCTCGTCGCCGTCGGGGTCGTTGTCGTTCTCCAGCGCGCGCACGGCCACCGTGCGCCCGGGCCGCACGGTGCTCTCGTCGTCGACGACCTGCGGCGCCTGGTTGGTCTCCGGGGGCACCGCGATGCCCACCCGGACGACGCCGCGGCCCACGGCGCCGCGCGTGTCGATCACCTCGTAGGCGAACGAGTCGAAGCCCGCCGCGCCCTGCTCCGCCGTGTAGTCCACGAAGCCGTCGACGATCGTCGCCGTGCCCTGGCTCGGCGCGTCCGCGATGGCGCTGAGGGTGACCTGGTCGCCGTCGGGGTCGGTGCCGTCGAGGGCGAGCGGGATGCGCACCGTCTTGCCGCTGAGCACCCGCGTCTCGGTGTCGGGCACCTGGGGTGCCGCGTTCTCCTCGTCGTCCTTGATCGTGATGGTGACCTGCGCGGAGTCCTTCTGACCGTTGCTGTCCCGCACCTCGTAGACGAGGTGGGCGGTCCCCGCGTCGGCGCCGGCCCGGAAGCGCACCGTGTCCTCGGAGACGAACGCCTCGCCGAGCTCCGCCTCGGGCTCCTCCTGCAGCTCGTCGTTGAGGACGATCTCGAGGCCGTCGGGGTGCGAGTCGTTCTTCAGCACCGGGATCGTCACGACGTCGCCCGCGTGCACCAGCGCCTTGTCCGCGCCGGCCTCCGGGGGACGCAGCCGGTCGGGTGCGGGGATCGGCACGACGCGCACCTGGCCGGTGGCGGAGCCGGTGCCGTTCGCGACCGTGTACTCGAAGGTCACCGGCTCGCTGAGGCGGCGCTTCTCCGTGACCTTGAGGATCTCGTGGTTGAGCACCGCCACGTCGACGGGCGAGTCGTCCGGCACGGTGACCGACTGCACGACGAGCACGCCGCCCGCCGGGTCGGTGTCGTTCGCCAGCACGTCGAGCAGCGCGGAGCCGTCCGACGGCAGCAGCACCTGGTCGGAGACCACGACCGGCGGGGCCGCGTCCTCCGGCGGCGCGACGACGTCCACGCGGACCAGGCCGAGGGCCACGTTGGGGCCGTCGCTCACCTGGTAGGTGATGTCGAAGGAGCCCGGCTCCTGCCCCTGGACGGAGAACACCCCGGCGGACAGGTTGTTCGTGACCTTGAGGCCCTTCTGCTCCGTGACGTGCACGAGGCGCAGCTCGTCCCCGTTCGGGTCGGAGTCGTTGGCCAGCGGCTCGATCGTCATCGGCTGGCCGGCGAGCACCGTGACGTGGTCCTGCACCGCGACCGGCGGCTCGTTCGTGGCCAGCACGTCGACGAGCAGCCGGCCCTCGACCGGCTCGCCGTAGGAGTCGGAGACCGTGACGTCGACGATCTTGCGGCCGGTGGCCGCCCCGCCGTCGCGGAACTCGACGGTCCCGTCCGGACGGAACCGGACCTCGTCGTTCGGGTCGTTCGTCCCCGCGTGGGACAGGAAGAGGTCGTCGCCGTCCGGGTCCTTGAAGTAGGGCAGCACCTTGATGTCGGCGGTGCCGCCCTGGCCGACCCGCAGCACCGGCTCGCCCGACTGCGTCGGCGGGTCGTTCTCGGACTCCGGCACCACCGAGACCGTGACCTTCGCCGTGTCCGTGCCGCCCTCCCGGCCGTCGTCGACCTGGTAGGTGAACGTCGTGCTCCCGCTCGCGTCCGCGGGCACGTCGGCCTGCAGCGCGGCGCCGTCCAGCACCCGGTCCACGGCGATGTCCCCCTCGGGCTCGCCGTCGACCGACGCCGTCATCACGTCGCCGTCGGGGTCGACGTCGTTGCCCAGCACGTTGAGCACCGTGGTTCCCCCGGCGCGGACCCCGAAGCGGTCGTCCTTCGCCTGCGGCGGCCGGTTCTTCTTGTCCCGGTCGGCGACGAACTGGTCGACCTGCTCCGGCGTCGTCTCCTCGGACTCGGTCTTCTCGCCCTCGTCGTTCTCCGGGATGGTCAGGTCCCAGTCGTCGACCTTCTGGAACTCGTCCGCCGCCATCCACAGCGTTCCGTTGACGACGTCGTTGAGCACGATGACGTCGCGGTTCACGCGGTAGACGAGGTGGGTGTCGGTGCCGACGCCCTCGAGCACGGTGTCCTCGTCGGCGTCCGTGCCGGGGCAGTCGCGCACCACCTGGCCCGAGACGGACCAGGCGCCGTAGACGCACTCGCCCAGCTGGACCGGGCGGGAGGGCGTGCCGTTCGCGGTGCGCTTCACGGCGGCCTTGCCGTCCAGCGGCTGCGAGACCAGGCCGCGGGACGTGGCCAGGACGACGACGTCGGAGTCGGCCGACGGCTGCTGCAGCTGCGCGGCCGCGCCGCCGTCGATCTCCACCGCGTCACCGCCCGGCAGCACGACCTTGCCCGTCGACCGGTCCAGCACGACGGCGGCGTCGCCCACCGTGGTCACCTGCACCTCGGCGTCCTTCGAGACCGACAGCCGCTCCTCCGTGGTGGACTCCGCCGTGCCCCGGGGGCCCGTCTCGACGGTGTAGACGGTGCCCACGCCGGGGGCCGCGACGACGACCGTGCCACCGGTGCTCACCTCGACCTGGGCGCCCGCGCCCACGTCCTCGAGCTCAGGCTCCGTCTCCTCGGCGTCGAACGCCATCGCGCCGTCGAACGGCACGACCCAGACCCGCCCCGTCTCCCCGTCGAGCACCGCCGCGGTGTTGCCGCCGGTCGCGACCTCGGACCCGGCGGGCAGCTTGAGCGTGCTCCGCAGGGCGAGCTGCGCGGGGTCGACCGGGCTCGCGGAGGAGTCGACGGAGCTCTCGAGCAGCACGTGCTGCGCGTCCTGCTCGACGTCGAAGCTCACCGAGTTGGCGAGGAGCGTGCCGTCGAGGGCCCGGGCCTGGTAGTTGAACCGGCCGAGGGTGCCCGTGGACGTCTGCGTGACCCACACGCCCGAGTCGTTGAGGTCGACGTCCACCGTCGCCTCGCCGTCGTACCAGAGCGCGAAGCCGGTCAGGCCCGCGCCGAACAGGGCGACGACGCCTGCGGACGCGATGGAGCGGCGGTTCTCCAGGACGCGCGAGACGAAGCTCATGCCTTACCCCTCGGCCCCCTGACCAGGTGCGACAGCCCGCGCGCCACCTGGCGACGTGGACGGAGGCACGGCGTGACCCATCTGGGGGCGGTGATGGGGAACAGCACGATGCTTTCCTCGCCGGAGCATACCGACTCGGACCGGCGCGAGGCTGCCCGGACCGATGGGCAGTACTCCCCATCGGCGCGACGGGTCGGGCGAGGGCGGGCTGCCTCAGCCGTCCCGGCGGGCGCGGAGGGCGGCGGCGGCCTGTGGCAGCACGTCCGCGAGGTCGCCGACGACGGCGAAGTCGCAGATCTCGAAGATCGGTGCCTCCGGGTCGGAGTTGACGGCCACGATCACCTGCGCCGCCTGCATCCCGCCGCGGTGGTGCGGGGCGCCGGAGATGCCCGCGCCCACGTACAGGCGCGGGGCGATGGTGACGCCGGTCTGGCCGATGTAGCGGTCGAACCAGCCCTCGAAGACGGCGTCGCGCGACGCGCCGATCGCGGCGCCGACGGCGTCGGCGAACTCCTCGACGGGGCCGAAGTCGCCACCGGTGCCGCGGCCGCCGGCCACGACGACGGCCGCCTCCTCGAGAGTCGGGCGGCCGGGCGCACGCTCCTTGACCTCGCGGGACGTGACGACCACCCCGGCCGTGCCGGCCTGCGCCACGGGCAGCGCGTCGATCTCGGTCGCCACGGCCGCGTCGGCCGGCTCCGGCACGACGGCGTTGGCCCGCACCGTGAGCACGGCGACGTCGGCGGTCACCACGCACCGGGTGTCCCAGGCACCGGCGAAGACCCGCTTGCCGGCCACGATCCGGCCGTCGGCGTCCTCCCCCACGGCGGCGGCGTCGATGACCAGCCCGGCGCCGAGCGCGTGGGCGGCCAGCGCGGCCGCCTCCTTCGCGCCGAACGTGGCGGGCGCCAGGACGACGTCCGCGTCGGTGCGCCGCACGGCGGCGGCGAGCGTCGCCGCGACGACGGAGGGCAGGTGGCGGGCGCCGTCGCCCCCGGCGGCGGCGAGCACGTCGGTGGGCACCTCGGCCTGGTGCACGGTCTCGACGCCGTACGCCCCGAGCTGGGCGAGCGCCTCGACGGTCGGCGCCTCGAGCGTGACGGCCTCGACGCGACCGAGGCCGCGCGCGATGGTGAGCAGCTCGAGCGCGCCGGAGCGCACCTCGGTGGCCGGGTCCAGCAGGACGAGGACGGTGCGGTTGCGGGTGGGCTCGGTCGATGTCGTCACGGTCGCGTCCTCTCAGACCAGCTCGTTGCGGATGAGGTACTCGGCCAGCGCGGTGCCGCCCTCGCCCTTGTCGACCACCAGCTCGACCTCGGGACGGGCGGGGCGCGGGGTGGCGGAGACCGCCTCGGTGCGTGCCCCGGCCGTGCCGACGGCGGCGGGGTCGAGGCCGAGGTCGGCGGCCGACCATGCCTCGATCTGCTTGGTGCGCGCCGCCATGATCAGCTTGAAGTTCGGCATGCGCGGCGTGTTCGCGGTGTCCGCGACGGACAGGACCGCCGGCAGCGGCGCGGCGAGCGTCTCGGTGGCCTCGTCGGTCTCGCGCGTGACGGTGAGCGTGCCGTCGGCGACGGCGATCTTCTTCGCCAGCGTGAGGGCCGGGCGGCCGAGCTCGGCCGCGACGAGCGCCGGGACCACCGAGCCGAGGCCGTCGAGCGCCGCCATCCCGGTGATCACGAGGTCGACGGGCGCGCCGTCGGCCTCGAGCCTCCGCACGCCGGCCGCGAGCGCCGCGGCGGTGCCGAAGTAGTCCGAGCCGGCCAGGGCGTCGTCGGTGACGCGGACCGCGCGGTCCACGCCCATCTGGAACGACTTGCGCAGCGCGACGTCGCCGTCGGCGGGCGCGACCGTGAGGGCGACGACCTCGCTGGCCGCGCGCTCGTCCTCGGGCAGGGCGTCGAGGATCCGCAGCGCCGCCTCGAGGGCGTTCTCGTCCAGCTCGTTGAGGGTGCCGACGCCCGGGTCGCGGTCCACGCGACAGTCCACGAAGCGTCGGTCCGCGTTGATGTCCGGCACGTACTTCACGGCGACGACGATGCGCACGGGCGCGACCTCCAGCTCACGGTGGTGACGGCGGCCGCACGCGCTGCGGCCGACGGTGCCGAGCCTACCCGCGGCCCTCCCGGGTCCGACCCTGTGTCCAGGGGCGGACGGGTGTGACGCGGCCTACGGTCGGGGGATGCGGATCGACCTCGCCGGCAGGACGGCGCTCGTGACCGGATCGACGCAGGGCATCGGCCTCGCCATCGCGCGCGGGCTCGCGTCCGCGGGGGCGCGCGTCGGGATCAACGGCCGCTCGGAGGAGTCCGTGGGCCGCGCGCTCGACGAGCTTGCCCGGGACGTCGAGGGCTTCGAGGGGGTGGCGGTGGTGGCCGACGTCGCCACCGACGACGGGTTCGCCGCCGCCGTCGACGCGCTGCCCGACGTGGACGTGCTGGTCAACAACCTCGGCATCTTCGAGTCCCGTCCCGCGCTGGAGATCACCGACGCGGAGTGGCGGCGCTACTTCGAGGTGAACGTGCTGGCCGCTATCCGCCTGATCCGCCACCACCTGCCCCGCATGACCGCTCGCGGGTGGGGCCGGGTGCTCGACATCGCGAGCGACTCCGCCGTCGTCATCCCGGCGGAGATGATCCACTACGGCGCGTCCAAGACGGCGCTGCTCGCGGTCTCGCGCGGCTTCGCCAAGGAGGCGGCCGGTTCCGGCGTCACGGTGAACTCCGTCATCGCCGGCCCGACGCACACCGGCGGCGTGGAGGACTTCGTCCACCAGCTGGTGGACCGTGACCTGCCGTGGGACGAGGCGCAGCGCGAGTTCATGGTGCGGTACCGGCCGCAGTCGCTGCTGCAGCGCCTCATCGAGCCCGAGGAGATCGCGAACCTGGTGGCCTACCTCGCCTCGCCGCTCGCGTCCGCCACCACCGGAGGCGCCGTCCGCGTCGACGGCGGCTACGTCGACTCGATCCTCCCCTGAGACCCGATCCGCACCCTCCCCCACCTGCGCCCGCGCGCCTGTCGGCGACCCCGGGCACCATGTCCCCCATGGAGTCGCGACCCAAGGTCACGCCGCTGACGCGCCCGACGGCGCGCCGCAGCCACGTCCCCCCGCTCGGGGTGCACCCGACACCGGACGGCGGGATCGACGTCGCCGTCGCCGCGGCGCACGCGGACGCGGTGGAGCTCTGCCTGATCGACGTCGTCGAGCCGCACCGCGACGCGCACGACCCGGCGCGGTACGCGGAGCGGAGGATCCCGCTCGACGGGCCGGTGTACGGCGTGTGGCACGCCCACGTGCCCCACGTGCGGCCCGGCCAGCGGTACGGCTTCCGGACGCACGGCGCGTGGGACCCGGAGGCGGGGCACCGGCACAACCCGGCCAAGCTGCTCGTCGACCCGTACGCCCGGGGGCTGGCGGGCGACCTCACCTACGGCCCGGAGACGCGGGGAGCGGTGAGCGCGCCGCTCGACCCGGACGACCCCGACTCCCCGGAGGGCCGCTCGTGGGTGGCCGAGCGGTACGGCGCCCCGGACGACCGCGACTCGCTCGCCTTCGTGCCGCACTCGGTCGTCGTGGCGTCGCACCCCGGGCCGCCGCCGCTCAGCCGCCCGCGCGTGCCGTGGGCGGACACCGTCGTCTACGAGGCGCATGTCAGGGGCCTCACGGCGACCCACCCGGACGTGCCGCCGGAGCTGCGCGGCACGTACGCGGGGGCCGCGCACCCGGCGACGATCGCGCACCTGACGAGCCTGGGCGTCACCACGCTCGAGCTGCTGCCGATCCACGCGTTCGCCAGCGAGCCGCACCTCGTGGCCCGCGGCCTCACGAACTACTGGGGCTACCAGACGCTGGGGTTCTTCGCCCCGCACGCGGCGTACGCGACGCGCGCGGCGCGCGAGGCGGGCCCGGCGGCCGTGCTCGACGAGGTCCGCGGCATGGTGCACCTGCTGCACGACGCGGGCATCGAGGTGCTGCTCGACGTCGTCTACAACCACACCTGCGAGGGCGGCGACGACGCGCTGCACGTGGCCTGGCGCGGCCTCGACAACGCGGGCTACTACCTGCACGACGGCGCGTCGCCGGCCGCGCTGGCCGACGTCACCGGCACGGGGAACTCGCTCGACTTCCGCCGCCCGCGGGTGGTGCAGCTCGCCCTGGACTCGCTGCGCTACTGGGCCGAGGTGGTGGGCGTGGACGGGTTCCGCTTCGACCTGGCGGTGACGCTGGGCCGGGGCCAGCACGGCTTCTCCCCCGACCACCCGTTCCTCGTGGCGCTGCAGACCGACCCCGTGCTGAACAACCTCAAGCTGGTCGCGGAGCCGTGGGACGTCGGGCCGGGAGGTTGGCAGACCGGCAACTTCCCGCCGCCCATGGCCGAGTGGAACGACCGCTTCCGCGACGCCGCGCGCGGGTTCTGGCTCGATGCCGCGCGCGAGGGCTCGCACGGCCGGCCCATGCACGGCCTGCGCGAGCTCACCACCCGCCTCGCGGGCTCGGCCGACCTGTTCGGGCACTCCGACCCGCCGCTGGTGCGCGGGCCGGTGGCGTCCGTCAACTACGTGACCGCCCACGACGGGTTCACCCTCGCCGACCTGGTCGCCTACGACCACAAGCACAACGAGGCCAACGGCGAGGAGAACCGCGACGGCTCGGACCACAACCTGTCGTGGAACCACGGCGTCGAGGGGCACGCGCCCGGCGCCGAGGACGGGGAGGGGGCGGGCGACACGGGCACCGAGCCCTGGTCCGCCGTCGTGCCGCTGCGGCGGCGCTCGCAGCGCAACCTGCTCGCGACGCTGCTGCTGTCCGCGGGCACGCCCATGCTCACCGCCGGCGACGAGCTCGGCCGCACCCAGCGCGGCAACAACAACGCGTACGCCCAGGACAACCCGATCTCGTGGGTCGGCTGGGACCTCGAGGACGCCGCCCGCGACCTCCTGGACACCACGCGCTTCCTCCTGGCGCTGCGCGCCGAGCACCCCGCGCTGCGGGCCGACTCGTTCTTCCTCGGCTCGCCCCGCCCCGGCGAGGACGAGACCGACCTGCTGTGGTTCGCCGTCGACGGCGCTCCCATGGACCGCGACGCCTGGGCGGTCGCGGGGCGCCGCGTCGTGCAGATGCTGCGGCCCGGGCCGGACGACGGCGACGCGGCCGTGCTGCTCGTGCTCAACGGCGGGCTCGACGACGTCGACGTCACCCTTCCCGCCACGCCCGGCGGCGGGGCGTGGGAGCGGGTCTGGAGCTCGGCGTGGGACCGTCCCGAGGCCCCCGACGACGAGGCCGAGGACGCCGTGCTCGAGTCGCTGAGCGTGCAGGTCTTCCTCGGGCGGTGAAGCCGCCGTCCGCGGACCGTTCTCCCCGAGCCGCTCCTCTGCCAGACTGCGCGCATGGATGCTGACGTCGTCGTCATCGGTGGAGGCCTGTCGGGACTCGTCACGGCCACGGAGCTGACCGCCGCGGGCCGCCGGGTGGTGCTGCTCGACCAGGAGCCGGAGGCGTCGTTCGGCGGCCAGGCGTGGTGGTCGTTCGGCGGGCTGTTCCTCGTCGGCTCCCCGGAGCAGCGCGCGATGGGCGTGCACGACTCCGCCGACCTGGCGTGGTCCGACTGGCTCGGCTCCGCACAGTTCGCGCCCGGCGCCGACCGCGGCGAGGGCCCCGACCGGCACGGCTACGCGTGGGCCCGCCGCTTCGTGGAGTTCGCGGCCGGCGACCTGCGGTCCTGGCTGCGCGGCAAGGGCGTGCGGTGGTTCCCGCTCGTGCAGTGGGCCGAGCGCGGCGGGTACACGGTGGGGCACGACGACGGGAGGGTGGAGCACGGCAACTCCGTGCCCCGCTTCCACGTCACGTGGGGCACCGGCCCCGGCATCGTCGCGCCGTTTGTCGCCGCCGCGCTGGCCGCCCGCGACGCCGGCCTGCTCGACCTGCGGTTCCGCCGCCGCGTCACCGGGCTGGTCACCACGGACGGCCGCGTGACCGGGGTCCGAGCCGACGTGCTGGCCGACCAGCCGCTCACCGGGCTGCCGTTCGGCGGCCGGGGCACACCGTCGAACCGGGACGTCGTGGGCATCGAGGAGATCGCCGCGGGCGCCGTCGTCGTCGCGACCGGCGGCATCGGCGCCAACCACGACCTGGCTCGTGCGCACTGGGACCCCGAGGCCGGCACCCTGCCCGAGCGCATGCTCTCCGGCGTCCCCGACTCGACCGACGGCCTCATGCTCGGGATCGCGGCGGACGCCGGCGCCGCGCTCGTGCACGAGGACCGGATGTGGCACTACCCGGAGGGCATCGCCAACCACTCGCCCGTCTGGACGAACCACGGCATCCGCATCCTGCCCGGCCCGTCGTCGCTGTGGCTCGACGCCGACGGCGGCCGCCTGCCCGCCCCGCTGTTCCCGGGCTTCGACGCGCTCGGTGCGCTGCAGCACGTGACCCGCCGGGGCGACGACCACTCCTGGTTCGTGCTCAACAAGGCGATCATGGAGTCCGAGTTCGCCCTCTCGGGCTCGGAGCAGAACCCTGACCTCACCGGCAAGGACGTCAAGCTCCTCGCGCAGCGGGTGCTGCCGCGCGCCGTCGGGCCGGTGGAACGGTTCGCGAACGAGTCGCCCGAGTTCCTCTGGGCCGACACCACCGACGAGCTCGCCGCGAAGATGAACGCGCTGGTGGACGCCACGCCCGGCTCGAAGGGACACGTGGACCCGGGTGCGCTCGCCGCCGTCGTCGCCGCGCGCGACGCGCAGGTGGCGTCCGGCCTCGGCAAGGACCCGCAGGTGGTCGCGACGCGCGCCGCCCGGGACTACCGCGTCGACAAGATGATCCGGGTCGCCAGGCCCCGGCCCCTCACGACGCCGAAGGACGGCCCGCTGCTCGCCGTCCGGCTGTCGGTGCTGACCCGCAAGACCCTCGGCGGCCTGTGGTGCGACCCGTCCGGACGGGTGCTGCGCGCCGACGGCTCCGTCCTGGACGGCCTGTGGGCCGTGGGCGAGGCCGCCGGGTTCGGCGGCGGCGGGGTGCACGGCCACCGCGCGCTGGAGGGCACCTTCCTCGGCGGCTGCCTGCACACCGGCCGCACCACCGGCCGGGCACTCGCCGCGGACGCCTGACGCCGAGATCGAAGCGGAGCGCTCGAGGTCGAGGTCCGGGACATCGACCTCGAGCCCTCGCCGCGACCTCGGGGCACCGTCGTCCACAGATCTGCACCCACGGCCCCGCGCGGCGGCCGCGGCCCCCACGATCGACCCATGTCCAGGATCGCGACGCGCCGGCCAGGCGCACCGACCCCCGACCGCCCCCTGTTGCCGGCCGCCGTGCGGTACGACCCCGAGCGGAGGGCCGAGCTGCGGGAACGGACCCGGGACGACGACCTGGTGCGGCTCCGGCGCGGCGTCTACCTGCCGTCCGTCGACCCGTCGTTCACCACCGCCGTCCGCCGCCGAGCGCAGGTGCTGGCCCAGATGACGGCCGTGGCCGAGTGTCTGACCACGACGTTCTGGTTCAGCCATGCGAGTGCCGCGGTCGCGTGGGGGTGCTGGACCTGGCAGCTCGGGCCCCAGGTGCACGTGACCCAGCTGACCCGCCCCGCGCCCGGGCCGGCCGACGACGTCCTCCGGCGCCACGTCTCCCCCGTGCCCGAGCATGATCGCGGCGACCTCGACGGCGTCCCCGTGACGTCGCTGGGCCGCACGGTCGTCGACTGCGCGCGCACGCTCGCGGAGCCGTCGTCCATCGTCGTGGCCGACTCCGCTCTCGCGCTGGGCGTCGACCCGGACGAGCTCACGGGACGGCTCGACCGGTCCCGCGGCGCGCGCGGCGTACGACGTGCGCGGCGCGTGCTCGCCGCGGCGGACGGCGCGTCGGAGTCGCCCCTGGAGTCGCTCGTCCGCTGGCACCTGCTCGCCGCGGGGCTGCCGCGTCCCGTCCACGCGACCCCGGTCGACACCTCGGCCGGCACGTTCTGGGTCGATCTCGCCTGGCCCGACCTCAAGGTCGCGCTCGAGGTCGACGGCGCGGTCAAGTACGACGGAAGGGCGGGCGACCCGCGGCAGGTGCTCCTGGCGGAGAAGCGCCGGCACGACGCCCTCGTCGAGGCGGGGTGGACGATCCTGCGGGTCACGTTCGCCGACCTGCGGGACGTCCGCCGCCTCGTCGCGAGGGTCGAGCACGCCCTGCGTGTCGCCAGGTCGAGGTAAAGCGTCCGAGATCGAGGTCCGGGACATCGACCTCGAGCCCTCGCCGCGACCTGGGCGCGCGCCGGGCTGACCGTCTGGCTAGCGTGGAGGCCGTGACGTCTCCGCAGCCCACGCCGCACGCGCCCATCGGACGGATCCCCGTCCTGCAGCTCTCCCCCGTCGTCGAGGGAGGGCGCTGGCCGGCGAAGGCGGCGGTCGGCGAGGTGGTGCCCGTCGAGGCGACGGTGTTCCGGGAGGGGCACGACGCCGTCGGGGCGACCGCCGTCCTGCTCGCGCCGGACGGCACGGTGCACTCCACCGCGCCGATGTCCGACGTCGCGCCCGGGCTGGACCGGTTCCGCGGGTTCCTCCAGCCCGACGCTCCGTCGGACCCCACGGGCGACTGGTCGTTCCGCGTCGAGGCGTGGTCGGACCCGTACGGCACCTGGTCCCACGACGCGGTGATCAAGTTCGACGCCGGTCAGGACGTCGACCTCGTGCTCGCGGAGGGGCGGCTGCTGTTCGAGCGGATCGTCGCGCCGGGGCTGCAGGCGACCCGCTCCGCCGCGGACGCCGCCGTCCTGGAGGCCGCGGCCCGCGAGCTGGCCGACGCCACGCGCCCGCCCGAGGCCCGCCTCGCGATGGCGATGACGGCCGCGGTCAAGGACGCCCTGCGCCGCGCGCCGCTGCGCGACCTGGTGACCGCGAGCGCCGCGTACCCGCTGCGCGTGAGCCGTCCCCTGGCGCTGGCGGCGAGCTGGTACGAGATGTTTCCCCGCTCGGAGGGCGCGAAGCGCCGCAAGGACGGGACCTGGCGGTCGGGCACGTTCGCCACGGCGGCGAAGCGGCTGCCCGCGATCGCGGAGATGGGCTTCGACGTCGTCTACCTCACGCCCGTGCACCCGATCGGCACGACGTTCCGCAAGGGCCGCAACAACACCCTGGACCCGCAGCCGGGCGACCCCGGCAGCCCGTACGCGATCGGCTCCCCCGACGGCGGGCACGACGCGATCCACCCCGACCTGGGCACGGAGCGGGACTTCCGGGCCTTCGTGGCGGCCGCCCGCGCCGAGGGCCTGGAGGTGGCGCTGGACCTCGCGCTGCAGTGCTCGCCCGACCACCCGTGGGTCACGGAGCACCCCGAGTGGTTCTCCGTGCGCGCGGACGGCACCATCGCGTACGCCGAGAACCCGCCGAAGAAGTACCAGGACATCTATCCGCTGAACTTCGACCGCGATCCCCAGGGGCTGTCGGAGGAGATCCTGCGGATCGTGCTGCTGTGGATCGACCGCGGGGTGAGCGCGTTCCGCGTCGACAACCCGCACACCAAGCCGCTGGACTTCTGGGAGTGGCTGCTCGCGCAGGTGCACGCCGCGCACCCCGAGGTGATCTTCCTGTCGGAGGCGTTCACGCGGCCCGCGATGATGCAGACCCTGGCGCGGATCGGCTTCCACCAGTCGTACACGTACTTCACCTGGCGCAACACCAAGGAGGAGGTCGAGGAGTACCTCCAGGAGGTCTCGGGGCCGCAGGGCTCCGTGCTGCGCCCGTCGTTCTGGCCCACGACGCACGACATCCTGCCCCCGTACCTGCAGCACGGGGGCGTGGCCGGCTTCGCGGTGCGCGCCGTGCTGGCGGCGCTCGGCAGCCCCACGTGGGGCGTCTACTCCGGGTACGAGCTGGTGGAGAACGTGCCCCGCCCGGGCGTCGAGGAGCAGATCGACAACGAGAAGTACGAGTTCAAGCCGCGGGACTGGTCGCAGGCCGACGTCGTCGGCGTCTCGACGCTGCTGCGGCGGCTGAACGAGGTCCGGCGCGCCCACCCGGCGCTGCGGCAGCTGCGCGACCTCACGGTGCACCCGACGACGAACGACCAGGTCGTCGCGTTCTCGCGGCGCGTGCGGGCCGAGCACCTGCCCGCCGCGGGCCGACCGGGCGCCACGCAGGACGACGTCGTGCTGGTCGTGCTCAACCTCGACCCGTGGACGACGCAGGAGTCCACGCTGTTCCTCGACCTGGAGGCGCTGGGGCTCACGCGGCCGGACGGCGTCGAGGACCAGCCGTTCTTCGTCGCCCACGACGAGCTGTCCGGCGCCACCTTCCCGTGGGGCGCCCACCCGTACGTCCGCCTCGACCCGCGCGAGCAGGTGGCCCACGTCCTGACGATCGGGCTGGCATGACGGGGCCGACATGAGCAGGCCCCGATGACGCCCCAGGTGCCGCGCCCGGTCACGCGCCAGGTGCCGGTGCAGGCGCTGCCCACCCGGCCGCAGCCCGCGCCGCCGCCCCTGGACAAGCCGGGCCTGTCCGAGGACCCGGAGTGGTACCGCACGGCCGTGTTCTACGAGGTCATCGTCCGGGCCTTCTCGGACACGGGCGGGGCGGGGACCGGCGACCTGCGCGGCGTCACGGAGCGGCTCGACTACCTGCAGTGGCTGGGCGTGGACTGCCTGTGGCTCCCGCCGTTCTACCCGTCGCCGCTGCGCGACGGCGGGTACGACGTCGCCGACTACACGTCGATCGCGAGCCAGTACGGCACGATCTCGGACTTCACGGAGCTCATCGAGGCGGCGCACGCGCGCGGCATCCGCGTGGTGGTGGACCTCGTGATGAACCACACCAGCGACCAGCACCCGTGGTTCCAGGCGTCGCGGTCGGACCCCGAGGGCCCGTACGGCGACTTCTACGTGTGGTCCGACGACGACACGCGCTACGAGGACGCGCGCATCATCTTCGTCGACACGGAGACGTCGAACTGGACGTTCGACCCGGTGCGGCGGCAGTACTTCTGGCACCGGTTCTTCCACCACCAGCCGGACCTCAACTTCGAGAACCCCCGCGTGGTCGACGCGATGCTCGACGTGGCGCGGTTCTGGCTGGGGGTCGGGGTGGACGGCTTCCGCCTCGACGCGGTGCCGTACCTGTTCGAGGCCGAGGGCACCAACTGCGAGAACCTGCCGGAGACGCACGCGTTCCTGCGCCGGGTGCGCCGGATGATCGACGACGAGTTCCCCGGCCGCATCATGCTGGCCGAGGCGAACCAGTGGCCGCAGGACGTGGTGGACTACTTCGGCACGGCGGACGAGCCCGAGTGCCACATGTGCTTCCACTTCCCCGTCATGCCGCGGGTGTACTACGCCATGCGGGACCAGCGCGCGCGGCCCCTGCTCGACATCCTCGCCGACACGCCGGACATCCCCGCGCCGGGCGGGCAGTGGTCCACGTTCCTGCGCAACCACGACGAGCTCACCCTCGAGATGGTCTCGACCGAGGAGCGGGCGGCGATGTACGGGTGGTTCGCGCCGGACCCGCGCATGCGCGCCAACATCGGCATCCGACGCCGCCTGGCGCCGCTGCTCGACAACTCGCGCAAGGAGGTGGAGCTGGCGCACGCGCTCCTGCTCAGCCTGCCGGGCAGCCCGTGCCTGTACTACGGCGACGAGATCGGCATGGGCGACAACATCTGGCTGCCCGACCGGGACGCCGTGCGCACCCCCATGCAGTGGACGCCCGACCGCAACTCCGGCTTCTCCACCGCCGACCCGGGCAAGCTGTACCTGCCGCTCGTGCAGTCGCTGGTGCACCACTACCAGCACGTCAACGTCGAGGCGCAGCTCGCGCAGCCGTCCTCGCTGCTGCACTGGGTGCACGGCATGCTCGCGGTGCGGCGGCTGCACCCCGCGTTCGGCACCGGGGCGTTCGCGCCTCTCGAGGCCGACGACGACGCCGTGATCGCGTTCACCCGGACCTCGGCGGACGAGACGCTGCTCGTGGCGGCGAACCTGTCCGCGACGGCGCGGTCGTCCCTCGTGCGGGTGCCGGGGCGCGCCGGCTGGACGCTCACCGACCTGTTCGGCGGGGCCCGCTTCCCCGACGTCGGCCCGGACGGCACCGTGTCGATGACGTGGGGGTCGCGCGACTTCTACTGGCTGCTCCTCACCCCGCCCGCACCGCAGACCGTCGGGGACGAGCCGGCATGACCGCCGTGCGGCCGGCCGCGGGAGTGCCCGACCCGAGCGTCGGGGAGCTCCTCGCGGCGTGGCTGCCCGGCCGACGGTGGTTCCCCGCGGGCGGCGCGAGCGCCGCCGGCGTGCGGGTCGAGCCGTGGCTCGCGGTGACGTTCGACGACGACGCCCCGGGTGGCCTCGACGAGCCCGACGGGGCGGACGTCGTCGTCCTCCTCGTGCGCCTGCGCGGCCCGGGCGTGCCGGGCGGCGAGGTGGTGGCGCAGGTGCCGCTCGTGCTCACCGACCCGGCCGCGCGCGGCCCGGGGTTCGTCGCCGACGTCCGCACCGCCGCGGGCGACGTCGCCGTGCACGACGGCGGCGCGCACCCCGCCTGCTGGCTCGCCCTGCTGCGGGCGGCCGGCGTGGGCGACGGCGTGGCGGCCGACGCGCTCGTCGCGGGCGGGCGCGTGGTCGCCGGCGAGCAGTCGAACACGAGCGTCGTGCTGCCGGGCGTGCCCTCGCCCGACGGCACCGGCGGGATGCTCAAGATCCTGCGCACCGTGGCCCCCGGGCCGCACCCCGACGTCGTCGTGCCCCGCGCCCTGACCCGCGCCGGCTGGGACGGCGTGCCGCGCTTCCTCGGCGCCCTCCAGGTGGCCACCGCCCCCGGCACGACCACCGCCCTCGCCGTGGTCGGCGAGCTGGTGCCGCGCGCCCGCGACGGGTTCGAGCTGGCCTGCGAGCACGCCGGCCGCGGCGAGTCGTTCGCGCACCTCGCCGCCGACCTGGGCCGCGTCGTGGCGGAGCTGCACGCGGTGCTGCGCCAGGCGATGCCGCCCGGTCCGCTGCTCGACCCGGCGACGTTCGTCGGGGGCCTGCGCGACCGGGCGGCGCTCGCCGTCTCCGAGGCGCCGGGCCTGGCGGTCCGGGCCCCCGCGATCGACGCGCTCCTCGACGACCTGCAGGCCCGCCTGCCGCGGCTGCGCCTGCAGACCGTGCACGGCGACCTGCACCTCGGCCAGGCCCTGCACGGCGAGACCGGGTGGAAGCTCCTCGACTTCGAGGGCGAGCCGCAGCGACCCGCCGCCGAGCGCACCGCCCCCGACCTCCCGCTCCGCGACGTCGCGGGCATGGTCCGCTCGTTCGCCTATGCCGCCGCGGTCGGCGGCGCGCCCGACCCGTGGTGGGAGGCGGAGGCCGTGCACGCCTTCCTCGCCCGCTACCGCCAGTCGGCGGACACGTCTGCGGCCGTGAGCGGCCTGACCACCCGCCGCCCGCCGGAGCTCGACCCGCCCACCGCCGACGCCGTCCTCGCCGCCCTCGTGCTGGACAAGGCGCTCTACGAGGTGGTCTACGAGACCCGGCAGCGCCCCACCTGGGTGCACATCCCGCTGTCGGCCGTCGACCGGGTGCTCAGCCGGCGGCGCTGACGCGGTCCGTCGCCGTCACCCGCAGCAGCAGCGCGCGGTCGGGGTCGAGCACGGGCAGCGCGAGGCCGACGTCGGTCAGCACGTTCCCAGGCAGCATGACGCCACCCGCGTCCGCCCACGGCAGCGCGGCGCCCCAGCGGGCGGCGACGCCGTCGAGCGTCCGCGCGGGCCCGTCGAGCCGCACGCGGTACTCCCGGCGCGGGTCCAGGCCGGGGAGCGGCACCGGGCCGGGAGGCCAGGAGTCGGACGTCGCGAGGCACACCCACGCGAACAGCGCGTCGCCGGCGTCGGGTGCCACGACGCCGTGCAACCGGTAGGCGGGATCGGGGTGGTCGGCGTGCACGACCGTGCCGCCGTGCAGCAGCCCTCGCACCTCCTTGAAGTACGTCACCCACCGCGCGACCCTGGCGCGCTCCGCCGCCGTGGCCTCCGTGAGGTCCCACTCGATGCCGAGGTGTCCGAACAGCGCCGTCGCGGCGCGGAGGTCGAGCGGGAGCGCCCGTCCCGACGTCGGCGCGACGGGCGCGCTGACGTGCGCCCCGAGCAGCTCGTACGGCACGAGCAGGTTCGTCCAGCGCTGGATCTCCTGCCGCTCGTGCGCGTCGGTGGAGTCGGACGCCCACACCCGGTCGGTGCGCCCGAGGATCCCCAGGTCGATCCTCGCGCCCCCGGAGGCGCAGGTCTCGACCTCGAGCCCGGGGTGCCGGGCCCGCAGCTCGTCGACGAGCCGGTAGACGGCGAGCGTCTGCTCGTGCGCGGCCGCCCGGCCCGACGGCGCGTGCCCGGCACCCACGAGCTCCCGGTTGTGGTCCCACTTGAGGGACGCGACCGGGTACTCGTCGAGCAGGGCGTCGAGCTGGCCGAGCACGTGGGCGTACGCGCCCGGGTGCGCCAGGTCCAGGACCTGCTGGCGGCGGGCGGGCCCCAGCGAGCGCCCGCCCGCGCCCGTGAGGATCCACTCCGGGTGCGCCCGCGCCAGGTCCGAGTCCGGGTTGACCATCTCGGGCTCCACCCACAGCCCGAAGTCCATGCCGAGGTCACGCACCCGGTCCACGAGCGGCCACAGGCCGTCCGGCCAGGCGTCGGGCGACACCACCCAGTCGCCCAGGCCGGCGCCGTCGTCACGCCGCGCGCCGAACCAGCCGTCGTCGAGCACGAACCGCTCCGCGCCCACCTCGGCGGCCGCCTCGGCGAGCGCCGTGAGGCGGCCCAGGTCGTGGTCGAAGGTCACCGCCTCCCACGTGTTCACGACGACGGGGCGCGGGGACCGGGGATGCTCGGGTCGCGCACGCAGCCAGTCGTGCACCCGCGCGCTCACCCCGTCGAGCCCGACGCCGTGCACGGCGTAGGTCCAGGGCGAGACGTACTCCTCCCCCGGCCCGAGCCGCACCTCGCCGGGCAGCAGCGACTCCCCCGCGGCGAGCAGGCCGACGCCGTGCGGCGAGCGCTCCGCGACCATCCGCTGGTTGCCCGACCACCCGGCGTGCACGGCCCACACCTCCCCGTGCCGCGCACCGAACCCCGCCTCGCCCGCGCACAGGAGGAAGCCGGTGTCGAAGCCGGGCCGCCCGCGCAGGCTGCCGCGCTCGTGCCTGCCGTGGACGAACGGCAGCCGCTGCGGCGACCGGTCGCGCAGCTGGTGCCCGGTGAGGTCCAGCAGCTCGGTCGCGCGCGCCGGCACGGGCAGCGCCGGCAGCACTCCGGAGACGTCGTAGGGCTCGTCGTCAGCCGTGACGCCGCCGGGCTCGCCCGCCGTCGACGTCACGGCCGCCCGCAGCCGGACCAGGCCCGAGCGCGCCTGCTCCACCTCGAGCCGCAGGCCGAGGCCGGCGTCGTCGTCCGCGGCCGTGACGACGACCCCGGCCGACCAGGGCGCCGGCAGAAGCGTCTTCCGGACGCCCGTCACGACGAACCGCGGCGCGGGAGCCGCCCCCGCGCGGTGGCCCGTCACCCCCTGCAGGCCCGGCCACCCCGCGGACGCCTCCGGGAGCAGGGACACCCGCATGGGCCCGTCGACCGGGTAGCCGAACGGCTGCGGCGCCGTCGCGAGCGCCAGCGCCGCCAGGGCGTCGTCGTCGAGGTCGCCGAGGTCGGCACCCCAGTGCGCGACGACGGGCAGGCGGTCGCCCTCCAGCCGCAGCAGGAGGCTGACGCCGCCGGCCCGCAGGTGCACGTGCCGGGGCGCGCCGCCCGACGTCACGGGGCGCCCACGAGCTGGTTGAGCGACCGCAGCACGTGCGGCGCGACCAGCGCGTCGGGGTCGACCCGGACGCCGTCGGGCACGGTGACGCGCACGTCGACGCTCTCGCCCGGAAGGAGGGTGACGAGCATGTCGTCCACGCGGGCGTCCGGGCAGACCTTGTCGACGAGAAGCGTGAGGTCCCGCACCAGGTTCTCCGCCGTCACGCGCACGGTCAGGCCGTCGTCGGCGACGAGCACCTCGGTCTCCAGGCGCGGTGCGGCCAGGGCGGAGTCGCGCGGCTCGGCGGGGAACCAGAGGCCGCGTGCGTCGTCGAGGTCCGCCACGAGCAGCTCTGCGGCGGCGTCGGCGAACCGGGTCGAGACGCGGTCCGGGAGGAACGTCCACGTCCCGCGCTGCCCGACCTCGACGGGGACGCGCAACTCCGCCCTCGCGGTGCCGTCGAACCCGAGCCGGCGGACGACGAGCTCGCCGCCCCAGGCCTGGTCGGTGTCGTTGACGACCACGACGGCGAGCACGTCCGTGCCGTCCCCGACGGGCTCGCCACCGGACGCGGACCGCGGCTGGATCGTCACGAGCCGGTCGGCGTGCGCGTGCGCGAGGGCGTGCAGCAGCGGCTTGGGGCGCCCGTCGCCGTCCACCGCCGCCCACGACGTCACCGGCCAGCAGTCGTTGAGCTGCCACATCACCGACCCCATGCAGCGCGGGCTCCACGAGCGCAGGTGCTCCACCGCGACCTGCACGGCGGTCGCCTGGTTCCACGACATGGCCCAGTGCCAGTCGTCCATGTCGTCGGGCAGTGGCAGGTGGGCGAGCAGGCCGTCGGTGAGCTTGTCGTTGCCGCTCGCGGCTTTCTGGTGCACCTGCATGCCGGGCGACTCGGGGGTCAGCGGGTCGTCGCTGACGGAACGCACGAGCGTGGACCAGGTGGGCGGGCCCTGCCAGCCGAACTCGGCCATGAAGCGGGGCACGACGTCGCGGTAGTGCGGCCAGTCCTCGCGGTTCCACAGCTCCCACGAGTGCATCGAGCCGTGGCGCGGGTCGTTGGGGAACAGGTCGGGCTTGATCGGCAGGTCCCCCGACCAGGGGCTCGACGGGGTGTAGGGGCGGGTGCCGTCCAGCTCCGCGACGACGGCGGGCAGCAGGTTCTCGTAGTAGTCCAGGCCCCACGTGCGGCCGTCGAGGCGCTTGATCCAGCCCCACGTCCGGTGGCCCCAGACGTTCTCGTTGCTGCCGTTCCACAGCACGAGGCTCGGGTGCGGCGCGAGGCGGGACACGTTGTCGCGGGCCTCGGCCTCCACCTCGGCGCGCAAGGGCTCCTCCTCCGCGTAGGCGGCGCACGCGAACGCGAAGTCCTGCCACACCAGCACGCCGCGCTCGTCGCACCCGGCGTAGAAGTCGTCGGCCTCGTAGACCCCGCCGCCCCACACGCGCAGCAGGTTGATGCCGGCGCTCTCCGCCTGGTCGAGGCGCGCGGCGTAGCGCGCCCGGGTGACGCGCGGGAGGAACTCGTCGTCCGGGATCCAGTTGGCGCCCCTGACCCACACGGGGCGGTCGTTGACCACGATCGTGAACGACGTGCCGTGCTCGTCCGGCTCGACGGCCAGCCGCACGGACCGGAAGCCGGTCCGCGCCACGCGGGAGTCGAGGACGGCGCCGTCCTCGTCGGCGAGCGTCGTGGCGACGTCGTGCAGCGGCTGGTCGCCGTACCCGCGCGGCCACCACAGCGCCGCGTCGGGCACCTCGAGCCGCACGACGGCGGCGCTCTCGCCCGCCGCGAGGTGCGCCGTCGCGGCGACGTCCGCGCCGTGCCCCGCGACGCGGACGGCGACGTCGAGGGGACCGGTCGCGACCCCCTCGAGCGCAGACCGCTCGACCTCGACGTGCACGTCCAGCAGGCCGGCGCCGCGCGCGGCGTCCGCCGTCGCGAGCGGGCGGACCTCCGCGAGCCGGGCGCCGCTCCAGGACTCGAGCCGCGCCGGGCGCCAGATCCCGACGGTCGCGGCGTCGATGCCCCAGTCCCAGCCGAAGTTGTAGGCCGCCTTGCGCAGCGCGTTGAACGGGTGGTGGTTGACCTGCGGGCGGTAGCCGAGGGCCAGGCTCCGGGCGTCCGCCTCGCGCACCGGCGACGCGAACCGCACCGCCAGCTCGTTGGCCCCCGGGCGCAGCAGCGCCGAGACGTCCCAGCGGTAGCGCCGGTGCTGGTTGGCGGTGCGCGCCACCTCGACGCCGTTGAGCGTGATCGTGGCGACCGTGTCCAGCCCGTCGAAGACCAGGTCCTGGCGGTCATGCCCGTCGGGCTGCCACGCGATCGTGGTGCGGTACTCCCAGTCGCACGCGGAGACCCACTTCAGCAGGGCCTCGTGGTCGTCGAGGTACGGGTCGGGGATCAGGCCGGCGGCCAGCAGGTCGGTGTGCACGGTGCCGGGCACGGTCGCGGGCACGCCGCGCTCGTCGTGCAGGGCGGCGGCGAGCGCCTCGGGGACGGCGCCCGCGACGGCGCGGACGGTCCAGCCGTCGTGCAGCGGGACGGCGGTGGTGCGGGTCATGCGGTTCCTCCGGGGACGGTCGTCACAAGGGGTGGATGGGCCGGGGCGAGGCCGGTGGGTGGGCCGGGGCGACGCCGGTGGGTCGGGCCGGGGCCGCGCCGGCGGAGCGGGTCGGGATCAGCCGACGGCGATGCGGACGCCGCCGGCGCGGGAGACGAGCTCGCCCTGCAGCACCAGGGCGGCCGCGCCGATCGCGGCGGCCTCGGCCGCCGCCGAGGAGATGACCACCTCGACGTCGTGCACGTGCCGGGCGACGGACGACGCGGCGAGCCGCTCGCGGACCGCGGGCAGGTAGAGCGAGCCGGCCAGCGCCATCGCGGGGCCGGTGAGCACGAGGCGGTCGACGTCGAGCACCTGGGCGAGGGTCTGGGCCGCGACGGCGACGTACCGGGCGGACCGGTGCAGCAGGTTCGCGGCGACCGCGTCGCCCGCGAGCGCCGCGCGAGCCAGGGCCGCGAACCGGACCGACACCGGCCGGTCCGTGCCGCCGAGGTCGAAGCCGGCCGCCTCGGCGGCGGCGACCACGGCCCGCGGGCCGCCCAGGGCCTCCACGCAGCCCCGCGACCCGCACCAGCACTCGGGCCCGTCCACCTCGACGCAGACGTGCCCGACCTCTCCCGCGTTGGAGCTGACGCCCCGCAGCGGGACACCGTCCAGCACCGCGCCGGCACCGATCCCCGTCGCCAGGTAGAGCGCGGCGAACGCGCTGCTCCCCCCGGCCCCGCCGGTCCAGTGCTCGCCGACCGCGGCGGCGGTCGCGTCGTTGTCGACGACGACCGGCAGGCCGGTCGCCTCGCCGAGCCGCCGCCCGAGCGGGAAGTCCGCCCAGCCGCCCATCGCGGGCCCGGTGAGCACCAGGCGCGAGCCGCGCGACAGGGGCCCCGGCGACACCACGCCGAGCCCGAGCACGTTCTCCCAGCTCGCCCCGGCGCTGTCGACGAGCCCCCGGACGGTCTCGGCCATGCCGTGGACCACGGACTCCGGGTCGCCGGCGGGCGACGTGCGACGCAGGCGCGCGACGACGGCGCCGTCGAGGTTGACCAGGGCGTACGTGACGTCCGTCCCGTCCAGGTGCACCCCCACCGCGTGCCGGCTCGTCGGCACGAGCTCGAGGAGCACCCGGCGCTTGCCGCCGGTGGACTCCGCGAGGCCCGTCTCCTGCACCAGCCCGTCCTCGATGAGGCGGCGCACCGTGGTGGACACGGTGGCCCCCGTGAGGCCGGTGGCGGCCGTGAGCTCGACCCGGCTGACGGTCCCCGCGGCGCGGATCGCGTCCAGCACGGCCGCACGGCTCGACGGCACGCCCGTCGACGGCCCCGCGGGCCCGAGCACCTCTGTCATGGTCAACCTCCCGGCTCAGGGTGTCACGACCTGGGCGCCGCGCACCGTTCCGCGCACGGCGCGGGGTCACGCGAGCTCCGCGAGACGCCGCTCCGGGTCGGGAGAGGCCGCTCGGAGCGTCTTGGTGTAGTCGTGCTGCGGGCGCAGGATGACGTCGTCGGCCGGTCCGCGCTCCACGATCGCGCCCCGGTGCATCACCAGGATCTCGTCGGAGAAGTGCCGCGCGGTCGCCAGGTCGTGGGTGATGTACAGGACCCCCAGGTCGTCCTCCTCCTGCAGCGAGGCCAGCAGGTTGAGGACGCCGAGCCGGATGGACACGTCGAGCATCGAGACGGGCTCGTCGGCCACGAGGATCCCCGGCTCCGGGGCGAGCGCGCGGGCGATGGCCACGCGCTGCCGCTGGCCGCCGGACAGCTCGTGCGGCCGCCGCTGCGCGTAGTCCTCCGCGGGGTCCAGCCGCACGCGCCGCAGCAGCGCGAGCACCCGCTCGTGGACCTCCGTGTCGCCCAGGCGCGGGTGGTGCAGCCGCACCGGGCGCTCCAGGTGGTGCCCCACCGAGTGGTACGGGTTGAGCGAGCCGAACGGGTCCTGGAACACCATCTGCACCCTGCTGCGGTACGCCACCTCGGCGCGGCGCCCCCGCCCCACCCGGGCGTCGTCGACGAGGATCTGGCCCGACGTCGGGCGCTCCAGGTGCATGAGCATCTTCGCGACCGTCGACTTGCCGGAACCGGACTGCCCG
The DNA here is from genome assembly GCF_042793335.1 of Isoptericola sp. NPDC056573. Classification (NCBI taxonomy): domain Bacteria; kingdom Bacillati; phylum Actinomycetota; class Actinomycetes; order Micrococcales; family Promicromonosporaceae; genus Isoptericola; species Isoptericola sp. NPDC056573. Next base: position 19,068 of record NZ_JBHTUY010000012.1, on the reverse strand, counting down.
ACCAGCGCGGTCGTCCGGCCCGGGTCGAGCCGGAAGGACACGCCGTCCACGGCCCGCAGGTCGGCGGACCGGAAGCCGGAGCGCAGCTTGTACACCTTGGTGACGTCGCGCACCTCGAGCGTGGTCATGCCCTCTCCTCCTCGGCGTCGTGCCGGGTCGTGGCCGTGCCGGCGGGCACCGCCCGCGACCCGTGCCGCACGAACCCGCCGCGCTCCCCGGTCAGGCTGGGGAACGACGACAGCAGCGTGCGCGTGTACTCGTGCTGCGGGCTGGTGTAGAGCGTGAGCGCGTCGGCGAGCTCCACCACCCGGCCCTCCCGCATCACCGCGATGCGGTCGCTGATCTCGAGCAGCAGCGGCAGGTCGTGCGTGATGAACATGACCGCGAAGCCGAGCTCGTCGCGCAGCCGCCCGATCTCCTGCAGGATCTCCCGCTGGACGACGACGTCGAGCGCCGTCGTCGGCTCGTCCATGATCATCACCTGGGGGTCGAGCGCCATCGCCATCGCGATCATCACGCGCTGCCGCATCCCGCCCGACAGCTCGTGCGGGTACGCGGTGAGCCGGTTGCGCTCCACGCCCACACGCTCGAGCAGCTCTCCGCACAGCGTGCGCCGCTGGGCCTTCGACATGCCGGGCCGGTGGGTGGTGAGCACGTCGTCGAGCTGGTCGCGGACCTTCTTCACCGGGTTGAGCGAGTTCATCGCGCCCTGGAAGACCATGGAGATCTTCGACCAGCGGAACTGCCGCAGCTCCTCGCCGTCCATGCGCATGACGTCGAGCGCGTACCCCTCGCGGGAGTGGAACTCGACCGACCCGGCGGTCACCTCGGCCGGCGGCTTGAGGAGCCGTGTCACGCCGTATGCCAGGGTCGACTTGCCGCAGCCCGACTCGCCCGCCAGGCCCAGCACCTCGCCCCGGCCGAGCTCGAGGCTGACGTCGCGCACGGCGTGCACCGGCGTGGCCGTCTGGTAGGTGATGCTGAGCCCCTCGATCGAGAGCACCGGGGGGCGTGCGGTCCCCGTCGCGGGAGCCGCGACCTGCGTCGCCGCGCTCATGCGGCCACCTCCGTCGGGTCGGTCGCGACCGCCGCGGTCCGGGCCCGGCGTCGCCAGCCCTTGCGCTCCGCGCGGGTCTGGCTGCGCAGCTTGGGGTTGATGATCTCGTCGATCGAGTAGTTGACGAGGGACAGCGCCGCGCCGAAGACGGCGATCGCCAGGCCCGGCGGCACGAACCACCACCACGCCCCGAGGCGCAGGGCCAGCCCGTTCTGCGCGTAGTACAGCATCGTGCCCCACGTGAACGAGCCCGTGGCGCCGAGGCCGAGGAACGACAGGCCGGCCTCACCCAGGATGGCGAAGATGACGGCCATGACCACCTGGGACGCCAGCAGCGGGATGAGGTTCGGCAGGATCTCGACGACGAGCACGCGCCAGGGCCGCTCCCCCGCCACGCGGGCGGCGAGCACGTAGTCCCGCCCCCGCACGCTGAGGGTGAAGCCGCGCAGCACGCGCGCCGACCCCGCCCACCCCGTGATCGCCAGCACGAGCGCGACCAGCAAGATGCTCTTGTCCTGCACGTAGCTGGAGATGACGATCACCAGCGGCAGGCCCGGGATCACGAGCATGACGTTCGAGAGCAGCGAGAACGCCTCGTCGGTGAGCCCGCCCGCGTACGCGCCGACCACGCCGAAGAAGGCGGACAGCACGAGCGTGAGCACGCCGACGATCGCCCCGATGAGCAACGAGCCCCGGGTCGCGTAGGCCATCTGGGCCAGCACGTCCTGGCCCGTCTGCGTGGTCCCGAGCAGGTGGTCCGCGCTCGGCGCGGTCATCCCGATGCTGTCCACGGCCGACGGGTCCTGCACGACCAGCGGGCCCAGCAGCCCGAAGAGCACGAAGGCCACCACGATCGACAGGCCCACGACGAGCTTCGGGGTGAGCGGCGGCAGCGGGACCCGGCGCCGCCCGCCGCCCGGGGGCGGCGCCCCGGCGGGCGCGTCGACGCTCGCCGCGTCGACGATCTCGGAGGAGGTGATCGACATCGATCCGTCCTTTCTCTGCGGTGTCTCGGCCGCGTCAGCCGCGCGCGCGGGTTCGGGGGTCGATCACCGAGTACAGGAGATCGACCAGGAGGTTGGCGCCCAGCACGGAGAGCGTGATGACGAGGAAGATCCCCTGCATCAGGGCGTAGTCGCTGCTGTTGACCGCGGAGAGCAGGGCCGATCCGACACCCGGGTAGCTGAAGACCGCCTCGGTGACGATGGAGCCGCCGACGACGAAGCCGAGCGAGATCGCGAAGCCCGCGATCGACGGCAGGACGGCGTTGCGCGCCGCGTAGGTCCGCATGATGCGCCCGCGCCGGAGCCCCTTGGCCTCCGCGGTGACGATGAAGTCCTCGGACAGCGTCGACACCATCATGTTGCGCATCCCGAGCATCCAGCCGCCGATCGACGACAGCACGATGGTCAGCGCGGGCAGGGTGCCGTAGTAGATCACCGAGCCGATGAACGCCGCGTTCCAGCCGGGCGACGTCGTGTAGACGTCGTAGCCCCCGTGGAGCGGGAACACCTGCCACATCGAGCCGAAGACGTACAGCAGCACCAGGGCCAGCCAGAAGTACGGCACCGACTGGAACATCGTCGTGACCGGGATGAGGTTGTCCAGCCACGACCCCCGCCGCCAGCCCGCCAGCGTGCCCAGCCCGACGCCGAGCACGAACGAGATGATCGTGGACAGCCCGATGAGGCCCACCGTCCAGGGCAGGGTCTGGGAGATCACCTGCGTCACCGGTGCCGGGAAGTACGAGACCGAGACGCCGAGGTCGCCCTGGGCGAGCTGGCGCAGGTAGTCCACGTACTGCTGCCACAGCGGCGACGACGTGTCGGCGCCGAGGAGGAGCTCGATGGCGTGCCGGGTGGCCGGGGTGACCTGGCCCTTCTGGGCCAGCTTGGACACCAGCTGGTCCACCGGGTTGCCCGGCATGAGCCGTGGGATCAGGAAGTTCAGGGTCAGCGCCGCCCAGAGGGCGACGAGGTAGAACCCGAGCTTGCGTGCGACGAACGTCATGTCGTTGACCTCGCGGTCTTCCTCCTCGGCGCCCGCACGTCAGCCGGCCGGCTGGATGGTCTTGAGGACGATGCCGTTGTCCCAGGCCTTCCAGGACGCGGCGAACGCGTACTTGTTCTCGTTGTCCGGCCAGCCGGTCACCCGGGTGTTGTTGAACTCCGTGAGGGTGGAGTTGATGTAGATCGGGATGTACGGCAGGTCGGTGACGATCTCGTCCTGGACGATCGCGTACTGCGCCTTCTGCTCCGCCTCGTCCGAGGTCTCCGACGCGGCCCTGATCGCGGCGTCGACCTTCTCGTTGGAGTAGCGCGCGTAGTTGCCGCCCGACGCCATCTCGCCGACCTTCGCCGAGTTCGTCGAGGAGTACTTGCCGTTGTACGTGTAGTACGGGTTGTCCGACGCGCCGAGGCCGATCGAGTCGAGGGAGAGCTGGTAGGTCCCCTTGACCTGGTTGTCGTTCCACTCGTTCCACGCGAGCTGCGATGGCTCCAGCTCGATGCCCACGGCGGCGAGCTGCTGCTTCATCGTGTCGTTGAGGGAGATGAAGTCCGACCAGCCCGTGACGGTCTGGATCGTCATGCTCAGCCGCTCGCCGTCCTTGGTGCGCACGCCGTCGGAGCCCGTGGTCCAGCCCGCGTCGTCGAGGATCTGGTTCGCCTTGTCGACGTCGGCACCCGCCGGGGTCTCGAGGTTGGCGGGGTCGGCGATCCAGTCGGCGTCGCGCTCGGGCAGCAGGAGCGTCGGCGAGCCCGTCCCGGCGAACCCGCCGCCGGCCAGCTGGTTGAGCTGGTCACGGTCGAGCGCCCAGTAGATGGCCTGGCGCACGGCCGGGTCCGTCTGCGGCCCCTCGCACCCGAGGTCCGTGCTCGAGCAGGTGTAGATCGACGTCGTCAGCGCCGGGGTGTTGACGTACGAGATCTCCTGGTTGTCCTTGAGCATCTTGTCGAGGCCCGGCAGGAACGAGCTCATCCAGTCGACGTCGCCCGCGAGCAGCGCCGCCGACGCGGCGTCGGCCGTGTCGAGCGAGATGTAACGGACCTCCGAGACGGAGGGCTTGCCCTCCTCCCAGTACTCCGGGTTCTTCTCGAGCACGTAGCTCTGCGGGGTGAAGTCCTTGAGCTTGTAGGCACCCGTCCCCACGGGGTCGGGGTTGATCGTCGTGATCGGGTCGTCGATGCCGGACCACACGTGCTCGGGCACGATCGCCTGGTTGCCCAGGACCTGCGCCTCCTGCATGAACGAGTTCTTCTCCGGGAACGTCAGCACCACGTGGGTGTCGTCCGTCGCCTCGGCCGTGGCCGACAGGCCGGACGTGTTGAGCTCCGGGGTCTTCTGGATGAGGTTGAACGTGAACGCCACGTCCTTCGCGGTGAACGGCTCGCCGTCGGACCAGCTCACGCCCTCCCGGGTGGTGATCGTCAGCTCGGTGCCGTCGTCGTTCCAGGAGAACTCCGTGCCCAGCAGCGGCGTGGGGTCGGACGTCTCGGCGAGGTTGTACCAGAACAGCGGCTCGTAGATCACGCCGAGGGTGGGCTGCAGGGCGGTGGGCGAGAACGGGTTCCAGTTCTCGTTGATCGTGCCGGTCGCTCCGTTGAACACGGTGATCGATGCGTCCGTGCCCCCGCCCGACGGCGAGGCGCCGCCCCCGCCGGAGCCGCCGCCCGAGCAGGCGGTCAGCGCGAGCAGGGCTGCCGAGGCCGCGGCGACCCCGGTGAGCACCCGGCGACGGGCACGGCGTCGTGTCATGTCGGTCATCAGGAGTCCTTCTGTCGGTCGCCGTCCTTGGCGACACCCGTGCCGCTCCTCGAGCCCGCACCCCCATCGGTGCGGCGAGCCTGCGAGCCGGCAGAGACTTTTGTAGCCGGTTTAACAAAGTTCGCGCAAGAGGTGGACCGGAATTCGGGACGACAGAGAGTCCCCGGTCGGAGAGAATCGGCATGATCCCAGGCCCTGTCGTGTCGACGCGGACCGGCGCCGCCCGTGCTCCGTTCCGCGATCCGCGGCGCGGGACGCCGATCTTTGTTCGCCTTCCGAACGAGTGGCGTCGGGCCCGGGCCCGGGTACGGTGTGGCCGTGCAGCCCTCCCCGTCCCCCGACGTCGTCGGCCTGGTCCTCGCCCGTCCGGCCCGGCTCCTCGCCATCGAGCCGTTCTTCATGGAGCTCGTGGCGGGGATCGAGGAGGTGCTCACCGCGACCGACCGGTCCCTGCTGCTGCACGTCGTCCACGACCTCGACGCCGAGCTCGCCACGTACGCCCGCTGGACCCGCAACGGCACCGTCGGCGCCGTCGTCGTCACCAACGTCCGCACCGACGACCCCCGCCCCGCCACCCTGCGCGAGCTCGGGCTGCCCTACGTCGTCGCGGGCGGCCCGCGGCCCGAGGACGACGCGCCGCACGTGTGGATCGACAACGCCCGCCCCGCCCGGGACGCCGTCGGCTACCTCGCCGACCTCGGGCACTCCGTCGTCGCGCGCGTGACCGGGCCGGCGGTGTTCGCGCACACCCGCACCCGCACGGACGCGTTCCTGGAGCGCTGCCGCACCGCCGGCGTCGTGCCGCACGTCGTCGAGGGCGAGTACACCGAGGAGTCCGGCGCCCGCGCCACCGACGAGCTGCTCGGGCTCGACCCCCGGCCCACCGCCGTCGTCTACGACAACGACGTCATGGCCATCGGCGGCCTCGAGCACGCCCGCTCCGCGGGCCTGCGGGTGCCCGAGGACCTGTCGATCGTCGCGTGGGACGACTCCGCGCTGTGCCGGCTGTCCTCGCCCCCGCTGTCCGCGATGCACCACGACGTGCACGGCATGGGACGGCTGATCGGCGAGGCGGTGCTCGACGCCGTCGAGGGCACCGTGCCGACCACCCGCACCGCACCGTTCCCCCGGCTGCTGGTCCGCGGGTCGACGGCGCCGCCGCGGGGCACGGTCGAGGCCGCCGGCGACGTGTCCACCCGGTAGTCGCCCGACCGACGTGGAACAGTGAGGCCATGACCGGGTCCGCCGCCGCCCCCGCACCACCGCCCGTCGACCCCGAGGTGCTGACCGCCCTCGCGCAGGGCACCCTGCACGACCCGCACACCGTGCTCGGTCCGCACCTGCTGGACGACCCGGGGACGCCGGCCGACCGGGCCTGGGCGGTCGTGCGCGTGCTGCGGCCGCTGGCCGACGAGGTGACCGTCGTGACCACGGACGGCGAGCACCCGGCCGGGCACGTGGCCGCGGGGGTGTGGGAGTCGGTGGTACCGGCGGGCGTGGACGCCGGCGGCGGGCGCCACGCGCCGGACTACCGGGTCCGCACGCGGTACGACGACGACGTGCAGACCGTCGACGACCCGTACCGCTTCCTGCCCACGCTGGGCGAGGTGGACCTGCACCTGATCGCCGAGGGCCGGCACGAGGAGCTGTGGCGGGCGCTCGGCGCCAACCCCCGCCGGTTCCCGAGCGCGCTGGGCGACGTCGACGGGACGGCGTTCGCCGTCTGGGCGCCGAACGCCCGGGGCGTGCGGCTGGTGGGCGACCACAACCGCTGGACCACGGTGCACCCGATGCGCTCGCTCGGCGCGAGCGGGGTCTGGGAGCTGTTCGTGCCCGGCGTGGGCGAGGGCACCCGGTACAAGTTCGAGGTGCTGGGCGCCGACCGCGTGTGGCGGGCCAAGGCCGACCCGCTCGCCAAGGGCACCCAGGTGCCGCCCGCCACGGCGTCGGTCGTCGTCGACTCGGCGTACGAGTGGTCGGACGGCGAGTGGATGGCACGCCGCGCGGCGACCGACCCGCACTCCGGCCCGGTGAGCGTCTACGAGGTGCACCTGGGCTCGTGGCGGCCGGGTCTCGGCTACCGGGAGCTCGCGGAGGAGCTGACCTCGTACGTCGTCGAGCAGGGCTTCACCCACGTCGAGCTGCTGCCCGTGGCGGAGCACCCCTTCGGCGGGTCGTGGGGCTACCAGGTGACCGGCTACTACGCGCCGACGGCGCGGTTCGGGCACCCCGACGACTTCCGCTACCTCGTGGACCGCCTGCACCGGGCCGGCGTCGGCGTCATCCTCGACTGGGTGCCCGGCCACTTCCCCCGCGACGAGTTCGCCCTCGCGCGGTTCGACGGCGGCCCGCTGTACGAGCACCCGGACCCCCGCCGCGGGGAGCAGCCCGACTGGGGCACGCTCGTCTTCGACTTCGGCCGCCGCGAGGTGCGCAACTTCCTCGTCGCCAACGCGACGTACTGGTTCGAGGAGTTCCACGCCGACGGCCTGCGCGTGGACGCCGTGGCGTCGATGCTCTACCTCGACTACTCGCGCAAGCCCGGCGAGTGGGAGCCGAACGTCCGCGGCGGGCGGGAGAACCTCGAGGCCATCGCGTTCCTGCAGGAGGCCAACGCCACCGCCTACCGCCGCTCCCCCGGCGTCATGATGATCGCCGAGGAGTCCACGGCCTTCCCCGGCGTCACCCGGCCCACCGACGCGGGCGGGCTCGGTTTCGGGCTGAAGTGGAACATGGGCTGGATGAACGACGGCCTGCGGTACGTCGCGCACGACCCGATGTACCGGCGCTACCACCACCACGAGCTGACGTTCTCGCTGGTCTACGCGTTCTCGGAGCAGTACGTGCTGCCGATCAGCCACGACGAGGTGGTGCACGGCAAGGGCTCGCTGCTGCGCCGCATGCCGGGCGACCGGTGGAAGCAGCTCGCCGGGGTGCGCGCCTTCCTCGCCTACCAGTGGACCCACCCGGGCAAGCAGCTGCTGTTCATGGGGCAGGAGTTCGCGCAGGACGCCGAGTGGGACGAGGGCTCCGGCCTCGACTGGTGGCTGCTCGAGACCCCGGGCCACGCCGGCGTGCAGCGCCTGGTGCGCGAACTCAACGCGGTCTACCGCGCCACGCCCGCCCTCTGGGAGCGGGACTTCGACGCCGCCGGCTTCGAGTGGCTCGACGCCGACGACGCCGACCACGACACGCTCTCGTGGGTGCGCCGGTCCGCCGACGGCGCCCCCGTCGTCGTGGTCGTGAACTTCGCGGGCGTCCCGCACGAGGGCTACCGGCTCGCACTGCCCGACGGCGGCGCCTGGGACGAGGTCCTCAACACGGACGCCGAGGTCTACGGCGGCTCCGGCGTCGGCAACCTCGGCCGCGTGCACGCCCAGGACGTGCCGTGGAAGGGGCGGCGGCACTCCGTCACGCTGCGGGTGCCGCCGCTCGGCGCGCTGGTGCTGCGCCCCGCCGATCGGTAGAGCCGCCGGTCAGGCAGAGCCGTCAGTAGAGGCTGATCGCCAGGCGCTGACGGGCCTTGACCACGCGGGGGTCGGTGGGGCCGACGATCTCGAAGTACTCGACCAGCCGCACGCGCAGCTTCTCCTTGGCGTCCGCGTCGGCACCGGGGAGCAGCTCGAGCAGCCGGGCGAAGGCGTCCTCCACCTTGCCGCCGAGCATGTCCATGTCGGCCACGCCCAGCTGCGCGTCGAGGTCGGCCGGGGCGTCGGCCGCCGCGGTCCGGGCCGTCTGGAGGTCGACGCCGCGCGTGCGCTGCAGCAGGCGCACCTGCGCGAGCCCGGCCACCGCGAGGGCGTCCTTCGGGTCCTGCTTGATCGCCTTCTCGTACGCGGCGACGGCGGTGTCGAGGTCGTCGCGCTCGATCGCGTCGTACGCCTCCTGGTGCAGCGGCGGCAGCGGCTCCTCGACCGGCTCCTGGTCGGCGGCCTCGGCGGGCTCCTCGCCCTCGGCGCCCTGGGCCGGGGCGCGTCCCGTGACGCCGTTCTGCTCGGCCGCGGCCAGCACCTGGTCCAGCACGCCGCGCACCTGCTCCTCGGGCGCCGCGCCCTGGAACAGCGGGAGCGGCTGGCCCTGCAGCACCGCGACGACGGTCGGCACGCCCTGCACCTGGAAGGCCGCGGCCACCTGGGGGTACGCCTGCGCGTCGAGACGGCCGAGCAGGAACCTGCCGGCGTACTCCTCCGCGAGCCGGCCCAGCAGCTCGCCGAGGTCGGCGTTGGCCTTGTCGGTGGGGATCCACAGCAGCATGACCACGGGGTACGTGGTCGAGTCCTGTACCACCTGCTGGAAGTTCGCGTCCGTGACGTCCAGCACGTAGCCGCCCGCCGACGGCGCCCCACCGGGCTCCCCCGGGGGCGGCGACTGCGGGCGGTTGAGCGCCGACAGGTCGACGGCGCCACGCGTGCTGAAGGTCGGGTCGGGCGTGGGGTTGGTCATGGGCGCCATCCTACGAGCGGAGCGTCAGTTCGAGGCCGCCGTCGCCACGTGCGAGTACCCGAGCGGCCGGATCTTCTCGTCCGAGCCCTTGGCCGGGACGTACAGCGCGACCATGTCCGTGTACTCGGTCTTCAGCACGTTGGTCTGCGCGGCGTCGCCGAGCAGCGCCTTCTGCGTCTCGGAGAGGGCGGGCACCTTGGCCTCGTCCTCGGCCTTGACCGTGGTCGTGCCGTCGAGGACGCCCATGACGAGCGCCCCGCCGTCGGCCGTGCGGACGGCACGGACCTCGTCCTTGCGCGCCTTGTACTTCTGCGTGTACTCGGTCCCGGACTCCTCGAAGCCGTCGACCTCCTTCCACGCCGCCGCGTCGGCCGCGACGGCCGCGACCAGGTCGCCGTCGGGCAGCTCGAAGCCCTTCGCGAAGGACGACTTCTTGGCCCCGAGGGTGACGAGGTCCGCGTACTGCGCGAGGGCGTCGACCGGGGACGCCGCCAGGGAGTCGTCGTCCCCCGCGACGGCGGCCGAGCCCACGGCCGAGTCGGCGAAGTACGGCATGCTCTGCCCCGGGATGAGCTGCACCCACGACCACATCTTGTAGTCGGCGCGCGCGGACCCCTGCTCGAACGCGACGAGGCGCGGCGTCTCGAGGTCCTCGGTGCTGGCCGTGATGGAGAAGCTCGTGCGCGGCCACCCCTCGGTGGTGGGGATGATCATCTGCTGGGACTCGCTCGGGATGTCCGTGACGAACTCCGCGTTGTCCCGCTTCTTCGCGACCGCGAGCTGGCTGGTGCGCACCTCGTACGCCGGGCCGGTCACGCGCGCCTTGAGATCCTTGCCCTTGAGGGCCTTGTCGGCCTTCGCGACCGTGTCCGCGACCGCGGTGAACACCTGGGTGTCCTGCTCCTCGGTCAGCACGGGCCCGCCGACGGCCTCGCCGGGCTGGGGCTGGGGCAGCTCGTCGGCGCAGCCGGCGAGCAGCGTCGTCGACACGACGAGGGCGCTCGCCACGGCCAGGCCGCGGGTGGTACGGCGGTTCATCGGTTCTCCCCGTCGTCGTCGGTCGTCGGGTCGGCGGCCTGCCCGGTGCGGGTGGCGTCGCCGAAGCCCCAGGTGGCGCGCCAGGCGGCGGCGCGCCCCGCGGGCGTGGAGGTGTCGGGTCGGGGTGCGCCCTGCTCGGACGCCTGGTCGGGCTGCGCCGGGCGCACCGTGGGGATCGAGCCCGTGATGGCGCGCAGCATGCGGGTCATCCCGCCCTGCTCCGCGGCCCGCCGGGCCTCCTCCTGGGCACGCAGCTCCCGCCGCGTCATGCGCAGGGCGCCGGTGGCGGTCGTCGGCTCGGCCGGCACGGGCTCGTGCACGGACGCCTCCGCCGGCACCGGCACCGCCGGGGCGGGCAGGCTGCCGAACGGCGCGGGCGCCGCCGCGTCGACGCCGACCGGCGTCGCCTCGGGCGCCGGGTCGGCCGACGACGCCGGTGCGTCGACAGCCGCGTCGGCGGTCTCCTCGCGCTGGCGGCGTCGCGACCGGCGCAGGAGCCGGCCGGCGAGCGGTACCTCGGCCGTGCCGGAGGCCGAGTCGCGGGCGGTGCCGTCCTCCCGGGAGTCGTCCTCGCTCTCGCCGTCCGGCGCGGGCTCGACGGGCGGGACGTCGTCCACCGACGGCCCGGCGGGTGTCGCCGGCGACCAGGGGCCGGCGGACTCGGTCGACGGGCGCACCGGGGCGAACGGCGCCCCGAGGCCACCTGCCGACGGCCCGTCGTGGAGGTCGGTGGCGGTCTCGTCGCCCGCGCCCTGCTCGGCGAGGTCGGCCTGGCGGGCGCGGGTACGCCGTCCCCCCAGCACGAGCAGCAGGGCCCCGGCGAGCACCAGCACGGCGCCCACCCCGACGCCGGGCCACAGGTAGGGCGTGCTCACGGTGCGCGGCCAGCTGAGCTCGAGGGTCGGCGCCTGCGCGCCCTTGCCGACGCCGGCGGCGAGGAGCGTCCAGCTGCCGGGGCGGTCGCTCCAGCGCAGCGTGACGCTGTTCTCGTCGGTGGCCTCGGCCACCCACATGTCCGACCCTGCCGGGTCGGGGCCGGACTCCGGCGCCTCGTTGGTCTCGGCGTCGGCGTCGGCCGGCTCGCCCGCCGCGACGGAGAGGTTCTCCCAGTCGCTCAGACCCGTCACGCGCGAGTACGGGTCGTTGCCGACCCACCCCTTGACGTCGACGTCGCGACCGACGGCGAGGGTGACCTTCTGACCCTCGGGGACGGACGCGCTCACGGTGACGTCGCCACCGACGAGCCCGAGGACACCGGGGTCGGTGACGACGAGCGTGCCGTCACCGGTCGGCTTGGCCGTGGCGACCACCGTGTCGGTGTCGCGCCAGACCGTGGCCGAGGCGACACCGAGCGCGGCGGCTGCCAGTCCGACCAGGACCAGGACACCGCCCAGAATGCGTTGCAGCACCGAGCTTTCCCTTCGACGTGGACAGTCCAGCATAGGGACGGCGCGGCGGGCTCCGTCCACGTGACCGCCCTGGCAGGGTGCGGTTCACCAACCCTTCACGACTCGCGTACGACCGACGCGCCCGGGCTCCTGCGCGTCGTCACGACCCGTGGAACACTGCCGTGGCGACGCCGTGGCGCCGCACCGACCCGGCGTGGGAGGATGTCCGACTCGTCCCGCGAGGGCCAGAATGTCCCGAGTATCGGCGCCCTGCCCCCGCCACTATCCTGGCGACGCCGGGGCACCCACCATGTACGGAGGTCTGCACGTGTCCGACGAGCGCACGCTCTTCCCGATCACCATGCGCGGTTACGACCGCCCGCAGGTGGACGGTCACATCGCCCGACTCGAGCAGGCGCTCGAGGAGGCCCGCCGGAACGTCGAGAGCACCGACGCGCGCGCCATGCAGATCTCCTCGGAGCTCGCGCTCGCGCAGCGCCAGCTGCGGGAGAACGAGAAGCCCTCGTACGCCGGGCTCGGCTCGCGCGTCGAGCGGCTCCTGCGGTCCGCGGAGGAGCAGTCCACCGAGGTCCTCACGCAGGCGAACCAGCAGGCTGCCGACATCATGGCGCGCGCCAAGCTGTCCGCGGGCCAGGTGCGCGCCCGCGCGGAGTCCGAGGCCTCCGAGCTGCTGGGCAGCGCCCGCCGCGAGGCGGAGGAGATCCGGTCCACCACGGCCGCCGAGGCGGAGGGCACCCTGCTCGCCGCCCAGCGCCGCGCCGAGGAGCTCGTGGGATCCGCCGAGCGCGAGGCCGCCCTCATCACCAGCACCCTGTCCGCGGAGGAGAGCGAGCGGCGCGCCACCCTCGAGCGCGAGATCGGCGTGCAGCGCTCCACCGCGGAGCGCGAGACCACCGAGCTGCGGGTCGCCGCCGAGCGGGACACCGCGCAGCAGCGGGCCCAGGCCGCCGCCGAGGCCGCGGCGCAGCGCGAGGAGGCCGACCGCGAGTCGAGCGATCTCCTGGAGCGCACCCGCCGCGAGGCCGCCCGCATCGTCGCCGAGGCCAAGCACCAGGCCGCCGAGGCGTCCGACGCCGTGACGACCGAGCTCGAGCAGCTGCGCGAGCAGGCCCGTGCCGCGCTGGCCGACGCCGAGCTCGAGATCGCGCAGCGCCGCGAGCAGGTGGAGCACGAGGCCGCCGCGCGGCACGAGACCGCACGCCAGGAGACGGACCTGCTCGTCCGCGCCGCCGAGGAGCACGCGGCGGAGGCCGAGCAGCGCGTCGCCCTGGCCCTGCAGCAGGCGGAGAAGGTCCGCGCGGAGTCCGACGCGTACGTGAAGTCCCTGGTCGCGGACGCCCGCCGCACCGCGGACGGGATCGTCGCCGAGGCGCGGGAGTTCACCGAGCAGATGGTCAACGACGCGCGCGTCGAGGCGGAGAACCACCGCTCCACGGCCACCCGCCAGCTCGAGGACCTCACCCGCCGGCACGACTCGATCAACTCCTACCTCGAGGAGCTCCGCGGCCTGCTCGGCACGGAGAAGTCCGAGACCCCGGCCGGCGCGGGCCAGCCCGTCGCCCTGGTGCAGAAGGCCGTCCCGGCACCCCCGGCCCCGCAGGCGAAGACGGTCGACCAGACCGCCGACGTCGAGCCGGAGGCGGACGAGCAGGCGGACGAGCAGGCGGACGAGCAGGGCGCCGAGGCCCTCGACGCGCAGCCGGACGACGCGGCGCCCCAGGACACCGCCGACGGCGACGACACCGCCGCGAAGACCGAGACCGAGGCGACGACCGAGGCCGAGGCCGACGTCGAGGAGGAGTCTCCGGCCCCGTCCAAGGCCTGAGCGACCCCGCCCCGACGCCGCGGGCCCGCCACCGTTCGGTGGCGGGCCCGCGGCGTCTCGTCCGCCCGGCGCGTCAGCTGGTCGGGGCCGGGCGGTACTGCCAGGGCCAGCGGGGCGGGTTGGTGCGCTCGGCCACGCGCCGGTGCAGCAGCGCGATCGCGGCGGCGACGGTCGCCGGGTCCTCGACCGCGCTCATGTGACCGGCGGCCGGGACGACGGTGAGCGCGCCGTCCCGCGCGGCGTGCACCATGTGCTCGGCCTCGACGAGCGGGGTCACCTGGTCCTCCGCCCCGACCACCACGGAGACGGGGCCGTCGAACGTGCGCAGCACGTCGGTGCGGTCCGGACGGGCCGCCATCGCGCGCTGCGCCCAGGCGACGCCCGACGGCGACTGCGCACGGATCCATGACTCCAGCAGCGGGAAGAGGTTCCTCCGCCGCTCCACGCTCGTCGGCCCGAGCAGCGCGCCGGGCATGCTGAGCACCGGGTCGAGCGTCTGCCCCGCGGTGACGGCGTCCGCGATCCGCAGCCGGTTGGCGCGCGCGGCGTCGAGGTCGGCGGTCGACTTGGTGTCGACGAGCCCGAGCCCGACGACGAACCCCGGATGGCGCTCCGCCAGGGCGAGCGCCACGTAGCCGCCCATCGACAGACCGACCACGACCGCGTTGCCCTCGCCCTGCTCCCGCATGGTGCGGTGCACGGCGTCGGCGACGTCCTCGAGCCGCGGCGGGATGCCGCCGAGGTCGGAGTGCCCCTGACCGGGCAGGTCCACGCCGAGGGCGCGCACCCCCTCGGGCAGGGCCTGCGCCGCGGCCGCCCACATGCGGTGGTCCAGCGGGAAGCCGTGCAGCAGCAGGACCGGCGTGCCCGCCCCGTCGTGGAGCGGGTAGGTCGCCAGGAGCGCGGAGGGGGTGGTCATCGTCGACTCCTCGTCGTCAGCAGTGTCGTCAGGGATGTCGTCAGGGATGTCGTCAGGGATGTCGTCAGCGGTTCACCTCGGCGGGCCGAGCCGGCCGCTGCGGGGGGTGTGCCGTGTCACCGCGGCACCGTCTCTGCCTGCTGCGCCTCGCCGTCGTAGTGCGTGGGCAGCGGGGCGTGGCCGGGCAGCACGTGCCCGACGATCTCGTCGAGCACCCGGCGCACCGCCGGCTCCCCGACCCACAGGTGCTTCGCGCCGTCGACGCCGATCACCTCGGCCTGCGGGACGCGCGCGAACCGCCGGCGGGCCTCGTCGGGACGCAGGTAGTCGTCGTGCTCGGGCACCAGCACGACCAGCGGGCGGCCGAAGGAGGCCCAGCGGTCGAGGTCGGCGTCCGTGGCGCGGTGCAGCGGCGGCGACAGCAGGATCGCGCCCTCGACGGCCGGGTCGGTGCCGTGCTTGAGCACCAGCTCCGTGCCGAACGACCACCCGACGAGCCACGGCCGCGGCAGCTCGCGGAACTCCGCGAGCTCGATCGCGGCGGCGACGTCGTAGCGCTCCGCCTCGCCGCCGTCGAACGCGCCGTCGGACGTGCCGCGCGGCGAGGACGTGCCGCGGGTGTTGAAGCGCAGGACGGCGAGGTCCGCGAGCGCGGGGAGCCGCCAGGCCGCCTTGCGGTACACGTGCGAGTCCATGTAACCGCCGTGCGTGGGCAGGGGGTGGAACGTGAGGAGGGTCGCGACCGGGTCCCGGTCGGCCGGGAGGGCGAGCTCGCCGACGAGCGTGAGCCCGTCCGCGGTGTGCAGCTCGACGTCCTCACGGCGGGCGGGGAGCATCGTGAGGGAGCGGATCTGGTGGCCGGTGGCGTCGTCGTTCATCGCCTCCAGCGTAGTTCGGCCGGGCGTTCCAGGCCGGTCCTGCGGGGCGTTCAGCGCAGCCGGGCGCGCCGCTCCCAGCAGGAGGAGTGCCAGTGCCGGCGGTCCTCGAGGCCCGCGGCCTCTCCCCCGACCGCGTCGCGCTGCCACGCGACGACGTGCGGGGTGCCCGCCGGGATCTCCTGCCGGCACGCGGGGCACCGGTACGCCTTGTCCCCGCCGCGCAGCCGCCGCACCGTCCACTCGCCGTCCGCCGCGCTCTCCCGCCGCACGCCGCCGAGGGCACGGTCGAGGTCGAGCGGCGGGGTCTCGGCGCCCCAGGGGCGCTTGCGGGAGGGTCGGCGGGACGGCATGGCACCCATTGTCGCCCGGCGAGGGCCGGCCGGTCCGCCCGGCGGTGGTCCCGGCGGACCCTGGACGGCGCGGTCAGGTCGTGCCGTTACAGTGGCCCGGTTCGTCCCCGCCGACCGAAGGACTCCCCGTGAAGCTCCGCACGTCCGCCGCCGCTGCCGCGCTGGCGCTGGCCGCGGCCCTGACCCTGACCGCCTGCGCCGACGACTCCTCCGGTGACGGCGCCACGCCGTCCGCCTCCGCGTCGTCGTCCCCGGCCACCGAGGCTCCGGAGCCGACGAAGGAGGACGTCGCCGCGCTCGAGACCGTGAAGGTCGAGGGCAAGGCCGGTGCGGAGCCGAAGGTGACCTTCAAGACCCCGCTCGAGGTCTCGGTGCCCACGTCGCGCGTGATCGACGAGGGCGACGGCGCCGACCTCACCGAGGGCATGAAGATCACCATGGACACCGTCGCCTTCCTCGGCACCGACGGCTCCACCCAGGGCTCCACCTGGGAGCAGAAGACCCCGCAGAGCTTCATCCTCGGCGACGCGAACTACGGCGTGCTGACCGAGCCGCTGACCGGGCAGAAGGTCGGGACGCGCCTCCTCGTGGCCAACCCCGTGCAGGGCCAGGACGGCTCGACGGCGACCATGGTCAACCTCGTCGAGATCACGGACGCGACGAAGATCCCGACGCGCGCCGAGGGCACGGCCGTCGAGCCCGAGAAGGGCCTGCCGGCGGTCACGCTGGACGACTCCGGCAAGCCCTCGGTGGAGATCCCGGACGGCTACGAGGCGCCCAAGGACCTCGTCGCGCAGACCCTGATCAAGGGCGACGGCGCCAAGGTCGAGAAGGACCAGACGGTCACCGCGCAGTACACGGGCTGGACGCTCGACGGCGAGTCGTTCGACTCGTCGTGGGACCGCGGCACCCCGAGCTCGTTCTCGCTCCAGCAGGTCATCGCCGGCTGGACGGACGGCCTCGCCGGGCAGACCGTCGGCAGCCAGGTGCTGCTCGTCATCCCCGCCGACCAGGCGTACGGCGCCGAGAAGAGCGACGACAACGAGCTCGCCGGCCAGCCGCTGGTCTTCGTCGTGGACATCCTCGACGCGCAGTGACCTCCCGCCGTCGTCGTGACGTCGAGCACGTCACGACGACGGCCGTGCAGGTCGGCTGCAGGTCGGCCCCACCACGACGGCGGGCCCCCGGTCACGGGGGCCCGCCGTCGCGCGTAGTCTCGGGTGCCATGAGCGCAGAGCCCACCCCCGCCGAAGCGACCGTGCCCGCCGACGCCGACGTCGCCCCCGAGCGCGAGGTCCTCACCTGGACCCTGCTGCCCGTCGCGATCCGCGAGCTCGCCCAGCAGGTCGTCGACAGCGGCTTCCTGCCCGACGTCGTGATCGCCGTCGCGCGCGGCGGCCTGGTGCCCGGCGGCGCGATGGCGTACGCCCTGGGAACCAAGGGCGTGGGCACGATGAACGTCGAGTTCTACACCGACATCGGCAAGACCCTCGACGACCCGCGCGTGCTCCCGCCGCTCATGGACACGTCCGAGCTGCCCGGGTCCAAGGTGCTCGTCGTGGACGACGTCGCCGACTCCGGCCGCACCCTCGCGCTCGTCATGGACATGCTCGCGAAGCAGGGCGCCGACGCCCGGTCGGTGGTGCTCTACACCAAGCCCCGCACGATCATCCGGCCGGACTACTCCTGGCGGGACACCGACCTGTGGATCACGTTCCCGTGGTCGGCCGACCCGCCCGTCACCGGCGCGCACTCGGCCGACGTCTGAGCACCTGAGCACCGTCACGTTGCGCGGGCGAACAGCTCCCGCGCGCGGTCGACGACGAGGTCCGGACGCTCGTCGACCATGAAGTGCGAGACCCCGGGGAGCACGTCGACGGTGAGGTCGTCGGCGTGCTCCTCGTAGCCGCCGAGCAGCGCGGGGTCGCTGAGGATGTCGTTCTCGCCGAGCAGCGCCACGGTCGGCGCGGCCAGGTGCTGGTCGCGGTAGGCGCCGCGCAGCACCGCCCACAGCTCGCGCCGCACGAAGTCTCGACAGAGCGCCGAGCCGGCGCGCGCGCCCGCGGGCTGCCGCAAGGGCGCGAGGTACGCCTCGACGTCGGCCTCCGTCATCACGGGCGCGTCGCTGCCGTACTCCTGGAGCAGGTGGCGCGGCAGCCGCTGCCGGCCCCGCGACAGGGCGCGCGGTCCGGTCAGTCGCGAGGCGATGACCACCTGGAACCAGGTGTGCCGCATCATGAGCAGCAGTCGCGGGTCGAACCGCAGCCACAGGTGGGGCACGCCCATGCTCAGCAACGAGACGGCGCGGTCGGGTCGCTCGAGGCACAGGTGGAAGCCGACCAGCGCGCCCCAGTCGTGCGCGACGATGTGCGTCCGGTCGACGGCGAGCGCGTCGAGCAGGCCGACGACGTCGGCCAGGAGCCGGTCGCGCGTGTAGCCGTCCGGCGGCGCGTCGGTCCAGCCGAACCCGCGCAGGTCGGGGCACACGACCCGGTGGTCGTGGGCGAGCGGTCCGATGACGCCGCGCCACTCCCACCAGTGCTCCGGGAACCCGTGGAGCAGCAGCACCGGGTCCCCGGTCCCCTGCTCGACGACGTGCATCGCGAGCCCGTCGACGTCGACCCACCGGTGGGTGACGCCGGCGAGCTCGGGCATCGGCACCTCGGCCGACGTCTCGGGCCGCGCCGAGGCGGCCCGCCCCTCGCCCACCACGTTCTCGTCCATCCCTCGACGGTACTACGTTCATAGTGCCATGTCACTAGATCTGTAGTACCGGGGTTAGGGTGCCGTGGTGACCACCAGCATCCCGCCCCGACGCCGCGCGCTCGACGCGGCGGTGGACCTGCTCGGCACCGAGGGGCTCCGCGCCCTCACCCACGGACGCGTCGACGAGCGCGCCGGGCTCCCCCGCGGTTCGACGTCGAACTACTTCCGCACCCGCGCCGCGCTGCTGGCGGGCGTCTCCGACGAGCTCGCCGCCCGCGACCTGGCGGGCCTGTCCGCCGCGCCGGAACCCCGGTCTGCGGCCGACTTCGTCGACATGCTGTGCGCCGGCTTCGCGCAGGCGACCGGCCCCGACCGCGCCGCCACGACCGCCCGCCTCGTCCTCTTCCTGGAGGCGAGCCACGACCCCGACCTCCGCGGGCGCGTCGACCGCGGCCGCGAGGCGCTCCTCGACTGGGGCGAGCGGATGGTGGGCCGCCTCGGGGCCGCCGACGCGCGCGCGGCGATGATCGCCGTCTCCGGCGCCTACGAGGGCCTGCTGCTCCACGCGATCGCCCGCCACGACCCGACCGACCCCCGCCCGCCCCTGACGCTCGTCGTCGACGCCGCCCTGGACTCGCCGAGGTAGCACGAGAGGGCGGACCGCATCACGTGCGGTCC
>NZ_JBHTUY010000011.1:170424-171484 GCF_042793335.1 Isoptericola sp. NPDC056573 | reverse complement strand
CCCCTCGGCTTCTCGCCGAGGGGCACGGGCCGTCGTCGTGCGGCTGCGGGGTGCCCCGGGTGGGATTCGAACCCACACTGGATCGGGTTTGAGCCGATTGCCTCTGCCGGTTGGGCTACCGGGGCGCGCCGCCCATCCAACCACGCGCTCGAGGCGGTGGCCGAACCGTCCGACCGCTGGTCGGCGGGCAGGCCGTCGCCCTCGTCACACCCGGCACGGGACGCGGCGCCCCCTCGCGGCCACTAGGATGGACGGGTGACCGACGAGAAGCCCCACGACGCGAAGCCCGAGGCGACGGTGCCGCTCGACCTGCCGCCCCTGATCGACCAGGAGCCCGAGGCCCCGAAGACGCCGGAGCGACCCGCGCGTCGCGCGGTCGTCGTCGAGGACGAGGCGCTCATCCGGATGGATGTCGTCGAGACGCTCCGCGAGGCGGGGTTCGACGTCGTCGGCGAGGCGGGCGACGGTGAGACCGCGGTGCGGCTCGCCACCGAGCTCAAGCCCGACGTCGTCGTGATGGACGTCAAGATGCCCGAGCTGGACGGCATCTCGGCGGCCGAGCGGATCGGCAAGGCGCACGCCGCGCCCGTCGTCCTGCTCACCGCCTTCTCCCAGACCGAGCTCGTCGAGCGGGCGCGTGACGCCGGCGCGATGGCCTACGTCGTCAAGCCCTTCACGCCTGCGGACCTGCTCCCGGCGGTGGAGATCGCGATCTCCCGCTACCAGCAGATCGGGGCGCTCGAGGCCGAGGTCGCGGACCTCACCGAGCGGTTCGAGACCCGCAAGCGCGTGGACCGCGCGAAGGGCCTCCTGATGACCAAGATGGGCCTGAGCGAGCCGGAGTCCTTCCGCTGGATCCAGAAGACGTCGATGGACCGCCGCCTCACGATGCGCGAGGTCGCGGACGCCGTCATCGAGCAGGTCGGCGGAGCCTGATCCGCACCACGGTGGCCCGGGGGCCGGGGGGGTGCAGGGGCCGGGGCCCAGCCCCATGTTGGGGGGGGGCCGGGGCGCGGTAGGTGGCGGGGGGGGGTGTTCAAAAAGTTTTTTTAATTGGTTA
>NZ_JBHTUY010000011.1:0-170414 GCF_042793335.1 Isoptericola sp. NPDC056573 | reverse complement strand
CGGCTGTTCCCTCACGCCGTGTTGGCCCCCCCGCCCCCGGTGGCGGGTGGCCGGGGCGCCCGACAGCGTGCGGGCCGGCGGAGCTTCACCCCCCCCCGGGGGCCCGGGTCGCAGGAGGAGTCCTGCGACCGGGCCACTGCCCATTGTGCGAGGGCGACAGGGTCGCTATCGTCGCCTGGGTGTCGTGACCAATCTGTGATATTCATGCTTCAACGACCGTGACCCCGGGGCTGCCGGGGCGGGCCCCCGGAGACGGGTGGGAAGGCTCCCACCGCACCGCGCGGGGACGGTCATTCGTCGAGGAGGTGCCGATGCGTGCAGCGGTCGAGGTCCGGCCGGTCGAGCAGGACGACATGGTCGATGTCGCGCGCCTGGCGGAGCGTGCCGTCGAGGAGTCGCCGTCGGCCGCGCAGGGAACCCCCTCGGACGCCTCCCGCCTCCTGGAGCACCTGAGCGTGCTGCTGGGCGCGGGCGGGCAGGTCCTCGTCGCGAGCCACGAGGGCGAGATCTGCGGGTTCGCCGTGCTGCGCGTCATCGACCCGTTGCTGTTCGCGACGACCACGAGCCTGTACGTCGACGCCGTCTTCGTCAGCCCGTCGGCCCGGCGCCGCGGTGTCGGCCACGCGCTCCTCGCGGCCGCCGCCGCCGTGGCGGGGGAGCGCGGCGCCGAGAACGTCTACTGCGCGCCGGCCCCGGGTGCCCGCGGCATGCACCGCTTCCTCGCCCGGTTGGGCTTCGCCCCCACGTCGGGGCACCGCGTCGTCGCCACGGCGACGCTGCAGCGCCGCCTGGTCCAGGAGAACCCCCGCGGGACGCGGACGGCGGCCCGCGCGGGGCGCCGGGAGGCGACCCGCGCGGCGATCGAGGACCTCGTCGCCCGCCGTCGCCGCGCCCGGGCCGCGGGCCTGCCCACGGGCCCGGTCGACCTGCGGGCCTTCCAGGCCGAGCGCGACGCCGCGCTGCGCGAGGCCGCCGACCGGGCGGCCGACCGCGGCGAGGGCCCGGAGGGCCCGGACGGCGTGACCTCGCTCGGGGTCGCGACCCGTCGCGACCCGGCGAGCGAGTCCGTCCCGTCCTGAGCCGTCCGCCTCGAGCGGAGCCCTCCGTGGTCCCGCGGCCCGCGCCGCGTCCCCCGGCACCCCGGCCGGGACCTCAGCGGGCGTCGAGGATCATGCAGGTGAGTCGCGCGGTGCACACCCGGCGGCCGTCGTCGTCGGTGACGACGATCTCGTAGGCGGCGGTCGACCGCCCCAGGTGCAGGGCGGTGGCGACCCCGTGCACGCTTCCGGACCGCGCGCCGCGGTGGTGCGTCGCGTTGAGCTCCAGGCCCACCGCGGCACGCCCCGGCCCCGCGTGCTGCTGCGCGGCGACGGAGGCGAGGGTCTCCGCGAGCGACGCCGTCGCGCCGCCGTGCAGCAGCCCTGCCGGCTGGGTGTTGCCGGCCACCGGCATGGTGCCGCCCGTGCGTTCGGCCCCCACCTCCGTGAGCCGGATCCCGAGTCGCTCGATGAGCGTGCCCTGCGCGGCGGCGGTCCACTCCTCGAGGGTGCGGGGGAACCGGGGCGCGTCGGCGGTGGTGTCAGACATGGGCGATAGGTTGGCACCCGTGACGACCTCCGCGCGAACCGGGACCCGCCCACGCCTCCTGCTGATCGACGGCCACTCCATGGCGTACCGAGCGTTCTTCGCGCTGCCGGACACGCTGGTGACCTCCAGCGGCCAGGTGACGAACGCCGTCTACGGGTTTACCTCGATGCTGACGAACCTGCTGCGCGACGAGCAGCCGACGCACGCGGCCGTCGCGTTCGACGCCGGGCGGGTGACGTTCCGCACCGAGCGGTTCCCCGAGTACAAGGGCAACCGTGACGCGACCCCCGAGGTGTTCCGCGGGCAGGTGCCGCTCATCAAGGAGGTCCTCGAGGCGCTGCGCATCCCCGCGCTGCAGCGCGAGGGCATCGAGGCCGACGACATCCTGGCCACGCTCGCCCGCGAGGGGCGCGAGGCGGGCTTCGACGTCCTGGTCTGCTCCGGTGACCGGGACTCGCTGCAGCTCGTCACCGAGGACGTCACCGTGCTGTACCCGAAGCGCGGCGTGTCGGAGCTCGCGCGCATGACGCCGGAGGCCGTCGCCGAGAAGTACGGCGTGCCCCCGCAGCAGTACCCCGACCTGGCGGCCCTCGTGGGGGAGTCGAGCGACAACCTGCCCGGCGTGCCCGGCGTCGGCCCCAAGACGGCGGCCAAGTGGGTCACCACGTACGGCGGCCTCGAGCCGCTGCTGGAGCACGTCGACGAGCTCAAGGGCAAGGCGGCGGGCAACCTGCGGGAGGCGGTCGAGCAGGTGCGCCTCAACCGTGAGCTCAACCGGCTGCTGGACGACGTCGAGCTGCCCCTGTCGGTGGACCAGCTGGGGCTCGACGGGTTCGACCGGGAGGCCGTGCACCGGGTGTCCGACACCCTGCAGTTCGGCGCGCTGCGCGACCGCCTGCTCGCGGCGGACCCGTCCGCGGAGCCGGTCGAGGCGGTCGAGGTGGCGGGCGTGCAGGTCGCGCTCGCGGCGCTCGAGCCGGGCGGGCTGGGTGCCTGGCTGGCGGCGCGCTCCGGTCGCGCCCTGGGGCTCGAGGTCACGGGGACGCCGACGCCGGGTGCCGGCGACGCGTGGGACGTCGCGCTCGCCGACGACCACGACGGCGAGACCGCCGCCGCCGTCGTCGACCTGGCGGACGTGACGCCGGAGGACGAGAGCGCGCTCGCGACCTGGCTCGCCGACCCCGCGGCGCCGAAGGCCGTGCACGGCGCCAAGGCCGCCTGGCACGAGCTCGCCGGGCGCGGTCTGGACCTGCGCGGCGTGTCCTTCGACACCGAGCTCGCGGCATACCTCTGCTACCCCGACCAGCGTGGCTACGACCTCGCCGACCTCACGGTGCGCCTGCTCGGGCGCGAGCTGTCCGCGGGGGAGGCGCCCGACGCCGCCGGACAGGGCGCCCTGGACCTCGCTCTCGACGGCGGTGACGATGACCCACGGGCGCGGCAGGCGGCCGTGCGCGCGGCGGCCGTGGTCGACCTGGCGCAGGCCCTGGCCGGGCAGCTCGCGGACCGGGGAGCCGCGGGGCTGCTCACGGACCTGGAGCTGCCGCTCACGCAGGTGCTGGGCCGGATGGAGGCCACGGGCATCGCGGCGGACGTCGAGTACCTCACGGAGCTCGAGAAGCAGTTCGCCTCGATGGTGGCCGACGCGGCCGCCGACGCGTACGACGTGATCGGCCGGCAGGTGAACCTCGGCAGCCCGAAGCAGCTGCAGGAGGTGCTGTTCGACCAGCTCGGCATGCCCAAGACCAAGAAGATCAAGACGGGCTACACCACCGACGCGGCCTCCCTGCAGGACCTCTACGTCAAGACCGAGCACCCCTTCCTCGAGCACCTGCTGGCGCACCGCGACGCGACCCGGCTGCGCTCGACGGTCGAGGGGCTGCTCAAGTCCGTGGCGCCCGACGGGCGGATCCACACCACGTTCCAGCAGACGATCGCGGCGACGGGCCGCCTGAGCTCCACGGACCCGAACCTGCAGAACATCCCGATCCGCACGGAGGAGGGGCGGCGCATCCGCCGCGCCTTCCGGGTCGGTGAGGGCTACGAGACGCTGCTCACGGCGGACTACAGCCAGATCGAGATGCGGATCATGGCGCACCTGTCCGGCGACGAGGGGCTGATCGAGGCCTTCCGGTCCGGCGAGGACCTGCACCGCTACGTGGGCTCCCGCGTGTTCGAGGTGGCTCCCGCGGACGTCACGCCCGAGATGCGCTCGAAGATCAAGGCGATGAGCTACGGGCTCGCGTACGGGCTGAGCGCCTTCGGGCTGTCGCAGCAGCTCACCATCCCGACCGGCGAGGCGCAGTCGCTGATGGACGACTACTTCACCCGCTTCGGCGGGGTGCGCGACTACCTCACCGGGGTGGTCGAGGAGGCGCGGGCCACGGGGTACACCGCGACGATCCTGGGACGTCGCCGCTACCTGCCGGACCTCACGAGCGACAACCGCCAGCGGCGGCAGATGGCGGAGCGCATGGCGCTCAACGCGCCCATCCAGGGCAGCGCGGCCGACATCATCAAGGTCGCGATGCTCGGCGTGCAGCGCGAGCTCGACGAGCGCGGGCTCGCGTCGCGGCTGCTGCTCCAGGTGCACGACGAGCTCGTGGTCGAGGTGGCGCCGGGGGAGCGCGAGGCGGCGGAGGACGTGCTGCGGTCGCAGATGGGCTCCGCGGTGGAGCTGGACGTGCCGCTGGACGTCTCCGTCGGCGCTGGGGCGACCTGGCACGACGCCGGGCACTGACGGCTGACGGCCCGGCCGGCGCACGCGACAGGACGCCGGCCACGACGGGGAGGGGAGCACGATGGACCTCGGTCCGGCCCGCGCGGTCGCCGACCACGAGATCCCGACGCGCGCGGCGCTGCGCGTCGCGCCGGGCACCGTGGTGCGGGTCGGGGACCGCGACGACACCTGGCCCGCGTTCGTGTTCGTCACGACCGACGACGGGGGCAGCGGGTGGGTGCCCGCGCGGCACCTGGACGGCGCCCGTCCTGTCGCGGTGGTCCGCACGGCCTACGACACGCAGGAGCTGGCGGTGACCGCGGGCGAGCGGGTCGAGGTCACCGCCGACGACGCCGAGTCCGGGTGGAGCTGGTGCGTCGCGCGGGACGGCCGCGCCGGCTGGGTGCCGCACCGGGCGCTCGGGCCCGCCTGAGCCGGTCGGGCCCTTCGGGTCAGTCCTTGGTCGTGACGAAGATCGCGGTGCCGGGCAGCACGGCGCCGCGCTCCGGGCTCCAGCCGCCCCAGGTGGCGTCGTTCCAGTCCGGCCACTCGGGTTCGACGACGTCGCGCAGGCGCAGGCCGGCGGCGGCGACGTCGCGCACGTGGTCGCCGACGGTGCGGTGGTACTCGGCGTAGCGCACGTCGCCGAGGTCGTCGGTCTCGACGTAGGGACGCCGGTCGAAGTAGGAGCGGTGCACGGTGAGTCCCCGGGCGGTGGGGTCGTCGGGGAACGCCCAGCGGACGGGGTGCGTCACGGAGAACACCCACCGGCCGCCGGGCCGCAGCACGCGGGCGGCCTCGGCGTGCACCCGCGCCGCGTCCGCCACGAAGGGGATCGCCCCGTACGAGGTGAACACGATGTCGACGCTGGCGGGGGCGAACGGGAGCGACCGGGCGTCGGCCTGCACCAGCGGCACCGGTGTGCCCGTCGCCGCGTTGAGCCGTGCCGCGCCGGAGAGCATCCGTGCGGAGACGTCGGTGGCCACCACCCGGGCGCCGCGGCCGACCAGCCAGCGCGAGCAGTGCGCCGCACCGGCGCCGATCTCGACGACACGTGCCCCGGCGACGTCGCCGAGCAGGCCGGCCTCCGCCTCGGTGAGGCCCTCCGGGCCCCAGCGGAAGCCCGCGTCGCCGAGGAACGACCCGTGGTCGGCGAGGTAGTCGTCGGCGTTCTCGTCCCACCAGCCGCGCGCGGCCGCGTTGCCGGCGTCGTCGGGGACGTCGTCGTACCCCGCGTGCGTGACGGGACGGGGCGCGGGAGGATGGTCGCTCACCCGGCCATCGTGGCACGGGGCCCCGCGTTGACCCCTCGCCTGGCCATCGATAAGATTGTCCGCGGTGCAGTGCGCCCGGGGCCGTCCTTGAGCTCGAATCGCCGTCGTCACGACGTTGCGGCGGATCGATCGTCACGTCGACAACCCGGTGCCCTCGCCACAGACCCTGTCCGCACTACGTCCTGTCCGCATCGGAGCATCTACTCAATGACCATCTCCACCACGAAGTCCGCCCCGCAGGTTGCCGTCAACGACATCGGCACCGAGGAGGACTTCCTTGCCGCCGTCGACGCCACCATCAAGTACTTCAACGATGGTGACATCGTGGAAGGCACGATCGTCAAGGTCGACCGCGACGAGGTCCTCCTCGACATCGGTTACAAGACGGAGGGTGTGATCCCGTCCCGGGAGCTCTCCATCAAGCACGACGTGGACCCGGGCGAGGTCGTCGCCGTGGGCGACGCCGTCGAGGCTCTCGTCCTCCAGAAGGAGGACAAGGAGGGTCGCCTGATCCTGTCGAAGAAGCGCGCTCAGTACGAGCGCGCCTGGGGCACGATCGAGAAGATCAAGGAGGAGGACGGCGTCGTCACCGGCACCGTCATCGAGGTCGTCAAGGGTGGCCTCATCCTCGACATCGGTCTTCGTGGCTTCCTCCCCGCCTCCCTCGTGGAGATGCGTCGCGTCCGCGACCTCGCGCCGTACGTCGGCAAGGAGATCGAGGCCAAGATCATCGAGCTCGACAAGAACCGCAACAACGTGGTCCTGTCGCGCCGTGCCTGGCTCGAGCAGACGCAGTCCGAGGTCCGCTCCACCTTCCTGCAGACGCTGCAGAAGGGCCAGGTGCGCCCCGGTGTCGTCTCCTCGATCGTCAACTTCGGTGCGTTCGTGGACCTCGGCGGCGTCGACGGTCTGGTGCACGTCTCGGAGCTGTCCTGGAAGCACATCGACCACCCGTCCGAGGTCGTCGAGGTGGGCCAGGAGGTCACCGTCGAGGTGCTCGACGTCGACCACGACCGCGAGCGCGTCTCCCTGTCGCTGAAGGCGACGCAGGAGGACCCGTGGCAGACCTTCGCCCGCACGCACGCCATCGGCCAGGTCGTGCCCGGCAAGGTCACGAAGCTCGTGCCGTTCGGTGCGTTCGTCCGCGTCGAGGACGGCATCGAGGGCCTGGTGCACATCTCCGAGCTGGCCGTCCGCCACGTCGAGCTGCCCGAGCAGGTCGTCAGCGTCGGGGCCGAGGTGTTCGTCAAGGTCATCGACATCGACCTCGAGCGTCGCCGCATCTCGCTGTCGCTCAAGCAGGCCAACGAGGGCATGGACCCGGAGTCCGAGGACTTCGACCCCGCGCTCTACGGCATGGCTGCCGAGTACGACGAGAACGGCGAGTACAAGTACCCCGAGGGCTTCGACCCGGAGACCAACGAGTGGCTCGAGGGCTTCGAGACGCAGCGCGAGGCCTGGGAGGCGGAGTACGCCAAGGCGCACGCCCGCTGGGAGTCGCACCGCGAGCAGGTCCGTGCGGCCATCGCGGCGGACGCCGACGCGGCTGTGAACGACGCGGTCCCCGGCAGCAGCTCCAGCAGCTCGTCGTCGTCCTCGTCCTCCTCCTACTCGTCGGCCCCGCCGGCGCAGGAGGCCGCGGGCACGCTCGCCTCGGACGAGGCGCTCGCCGCGCTCCGCGAGAAGCTCACCGGCAACTGATCGGCGACTGACACCGTCGGGTCGTCCGCGACCCACCGGTAGCCCACGGCGGCCCGTCACCCCTCGGGGTGGCGGGCCGCCGTCGTGCGCCCGGCCGGTCGTTACTCGTTCGTGCTCGCCGCAGCGCCCGCGAACTGCGTCGCGTGGAGCTCGGCGTACAGGCCGCCCGCGGCGAGCAGCTCGGCGTGCGTGCCGGTCTCCACCACGCGGCCCTCGGCGAGGACGACGATCGCGTCCGCCGCCCGGACGGTCGACAGCCGGTGCGCGATGACGAGGGACGTGCGGCCCGCCAGCGCCTGGTCGAGCGCCGCCTGCACGGCGGCCTCGGACTCCGAGTCCAGGTGGGCGGTCGCCTCGTCGAGCACGACGACGTCCGGCGCCTTGAGCAGCAGCCGCGCGATCGCGAGCCGCTGCCGTTCGCCGCCGGACAGGCGGTAGCCGCGGTCGCCGACCACGGTGTCGACGCCCTCGGGCAGCCGGCCGACCAGGTCCCAGATGCGCGCCTGGCGCAACGCCCGCTCGAGGTCCTCGTCGGTCGCGTCGGGCCGGGCGAAGCGGAGGTTCGCCGCCACGGTGTCGTGGAAGAGGTGAGCCTCCTGGGCGACCACGCCGACCGTGCCCCGCAGCGACGCGGCGGTGACGTCCCGGAGGTCCGCGCCGGCGATGCGCACGGCACCGGAGGTGGGGTCGTACAGGCGCGAGACGAGCTGGGAGACGGTCGTCTTGCCGGCCCCGGAGGGCCCGACCAGCGCGACCATCGCGCCGGCGGGCACGGAGAACGACACGTCGCGCAGCGTGTCCTCGGTGGGGTCGGAGCGCAGCGTCGCGACCGACTCGAGGGAGGCGAGAGAGACCTCGTCGGCCCTCGGGTACCGGAAGGTCACGTGGTCCAGCTCGACGGAGGCGCCCCGGGCGGCCACGGCCGCCCTCAGGTCGGCTGCGCCGGGCTTCTCGGCGAGTGCAGGCTCGAGGTCGAGCACCTCGAGCACGCGCTCGAAGCTGACCAGGGCGGTCATGACGTCGACCTGGACGTTCGACATCGCGGTGAGCGGCCCGTAGAGGCGACCGAGGTAGGCGGTCAGCGCGACGACGGTGCCGACGGTGAGCTCGCCGGCGATCGACTGCAGCCCGCCCAGACCGTAGACGGCGGCGATCGCCAGGGACGCGAGCGTCGTCAGCCCGACGCGGAACCAGGTGCCGAGCAGCGCGGTGCGGACGCCGAGGTCCCGCAGCCGGCGCACCTGGGCCGCGTACCGCGCGCTCTCCGCCTCCGGGTCGCCGAACACCTTGACCAGGTGGGCGCCCGCGACGTTGAAGCGTTCGTTCATCATCTGCCCGGCGTCCGCGTTGAGGTCGTACCCGGTGCGCGCCAGCCCGGCGAGTCGGCGCCCGAACCAGCGGGCGGGCAGCACGAACGCCGGGACGAGCACCAGGGACACCAGGGTGAGCTGCCACGACATCGCGAGCATCGCGGCGAGGGTGAACGCGATCGTCAGCCCGTTGGAGACGACGGTCTGGAGCGTGGACGTGAACGCCTGCTGCGCGCCGAGCACGTCACCGTTGAGCCGCTGCACGAGAGCGCCGGTCCGCGCCCGGGCGAAGAAGGCGAGGGGCATCGTCTGGACGTGGTCGAAGACGGCGGACCGCAGGTCGAGGATCAGTCCCTCGCCCACCCGCGACGACAGCCAGCGCTCCGCCACCGCCAGGGCGGCCGTGACGAGCGCGATCCCCGCCGCGGCGGCGGCCATCGCCAGCACGAGCCCGCGGTCGCCGGTCCCGATGCCGTCGTCGATGAGGCGGCGGAACAGCAGCGGCGTGACGGCGCCGGCGGCCGCGCTGAGCACCAGCAGCCCGACGAACGCCGCGAGCTGTGCCCGGTACGGGCGGGCGAAGCCGAGGATGCGGCGGAGCGTCGAGCCCGCGAGCCGACGGTCCTTCACGGTCGCGTCGTTCAGGTACGACCGCATCATCGGTCCGCCCGCCATGGCACCTCCCGGCCCGCCCCGGCCCGGTGCCGCTGGGCGCTCATGGCGGGAAGCCTACGCCGGGGGCAGGATGGGCCCATGCTTCGCATCGGCCTCACGGGCGGCATCGCCGCAGGCAAGTCCGTCGTCGCGCGCCGCCTCGCCGAGCTGGGCGCCGTCGTGATTGACCACGACGTCCTCGCCCGGGAGGTGGTGGAGCCCGGCACGGTGGGGCTCGAGGAGGTCGTCGCGGCCTTCGGCGAGGGCGTCCTCGCCCCGGACGGCTCCCTCGACCGCCCGGCGCTGGGGCGGCTCGTCTTCGACGACACGGCCTCCCGGGCACGGCTCGAGGGCATCCTGCACCCGGAGATCCGCCGCCTGGCGGCCGAGCGGGAGGCGCTCGCCGGGGCCGCGGACGACCGGGCCGTCGTGGTCCACGACATCCCGCTGCTGGTCGAGACCGGCCAGGCCGATCATTTCCACCTGCTCGTGGTCGTGCACGCCCCCGCGGAGCAGCGGGTCGCGCGCCTCGTCGACGGACGCGGCCTCGACGACGGTGCGGCGCGGGCCCGCGTCGGGGCGCAGGCGACGGACGAGGAGCGGACCGCCGTCGCTGACGTGGTGCTGGACGGTTCCGGCACGGAGGACGGGCTGCGCGAGCAGGTCGACGCGCTCTGGCAGCGGCTGCGCGCGGAGGTGGACGAGGAGTCCGACGCCGCGTCGTCGGCCTGACGCCGCCGACGCACGCCCGGGCGGCCGGCGACGGCACGACGACACCACGAGGGCGCTCGACCGGAGGGATCCGGTCGGGCGCCCTCGTCGTCGGGTCGGCCGCGACCCCGGCGGGGCGGCGATCACGGCCGGTGCGCCGGTGGCCACCCGGAGCGCGGCGGGCGTCGGCCGCTGCCGTCTGCCCGGGCGACGGCTCAGCCGCGGGACGTGCCTCGGGTCGTCCGACGACGGAGCGCGACGAGGAGCGCGCCCGCACCGAGCAGGGCCGCGGCCGCGGCGGCGACGAGGCCGACCTGCGCGCCGGTGCGGGGCAGCGCGTCCTCGGCCGGTCGGTCGGAGGACGCCGGCGTGGGCTCCGCGCCGGCCACGGCCGCCGCGGCGGCGAGGTCGTCGTCCGGGAGCGTCGTGCCCTCGTCGCTCCCGCCGACGGGAGCCGCGCCGTCCGCGGGGCTCTCGCCGTCCGCCTCCGAGGCCGGTGACGTCGTGGACGGGCCGGGGGCGGCGTCCTCGGTGGTCGTGGGGGACGGCTCCGTGGTCGGCGCCGGGGTCTGCGACCCGTCCCCGCCGTCGTCGCCGTCGCCCTCGTCGGTGGCGCCGCCCGGCGGGGTGACCGCGGGGAGGTCGACGCACTCGCCGGTCCACGGGTAGTTGTGGTGCTCGATGCCGTGTCCGCCCGTGTAGGAGACGTCGCCCGCGGCGAGGACCCGGCCGTTCGTGCTCGTCGCGACGGTGAGGGTGCTGTCCGTGCCGGGGACGACGAGGCTGCCCGGGAGCTGGCCGTTCGTGCCGAGGTCGACGGAGGCGGCGTCGGGGAAGGACCACAGGAGGGACCTGCCGAGGAACTGGGTGGCCTGGTAGACCCGGTCGCCGGCGACCTCGACGTGGTCGAGCGTCATCGACACGGCTGCCCCCGAGACCGTGATCGTGACGGGCTCCCTCCCGTCGATCCTGAGGACCTGGAGGTCGCGCGCCTCGGCGGCGGTGATCCGGTAGGAACCGGGGGCCCGCAGGGTCAGCACCCCGCTCTCGGGATCGACGTCGGTCGCCGACGCCTCGGCCTGGTCGGACAGGGCGCGCGCCAGGGCCGGGTAGCCGGAGTAGGCGGCGAGCGCGGCCTCGCGTCCGACCTCCGCGCGGACGCTGCCCCGGGCGCGGTCGACGAAGGACTCCGTGCTCACGTCGCCGACGATCCGTCCGCCGACCACGACGTTGCCGCCGCCGGGAGTGTTGAAGCCGACCTGGAGGCGCGGTCCGGCCGCCAGGTCACCGCCCACCACGAGGTGGTCGCGGCCGCCCGCGGGCGCGATCGCGGAGCCGCCGCCCCCGGCCGTGCCGACGTTGAGGGAGTCGGGGCCGCCGTCGCGTGCGAGGTCGGCGTCTCCCGCGACGACGACCCTGCCCTCGAGCTCCTTGGCGCGGGAGACGGCGAGGTCGCCGCCGACGTAGATGCCGACCCCGTCGTCCACGACGACGGCCTCGTCGTAGACGCCGACGGGACGGTCGGCCCCCAGGTCGGCGCACCACGCGACCGGGGCCGCGCCGTCGGTCGCGAGGGCGGCGACGGGGGCCAGGGCCGGCGCGGCGACGAGCGCCGCGCACGCACCCAGGACGACCGGGCGACGCAGGGTGACACGGGGGACACGGGGGGCGACGGCGGGCATAGGTCTCCACGGGACTCGGGCGCGCCGCGAGGGCGCGGGCGGACGTGCGGTGCCCGGGCACGGGCTCGCCGTCACCCTAGGGTTGCGACTCTTTCCTTACAAAATAAATGTCGGAATTTCACCCCCTGTCCGGGTCGTTCCCCGGGGCGGCAGTGGGTGTCGGGGGCGCGCCGTACGGTGGTGCCATGCGACCCGTGACCGACCTGCAGCGTGCGGTGGCCCCCTTCGAGGTGGTGTCCGACTACGAACCCTCGGGGGACCAGCCCACCGCCATCGCGGACCTCGCGTCCCGTGTGCAGGCGGGGGAGAAGGACGTCGTCCTGCTCGGCGCGACCGGCACCGGCAAGAGCGCGACGACGGCGTGGCTCATCGAGAAGCTGCAGCGGCCCACGCTCGTCATGGCGCCCAACAAGACGCTCGCCGCGCAGCTCGCCACCGAGTTCCGCGAGCTGCTGCCGAACAACGCCGTCGAGTACTTCGTGTCGTACTACGACTACTACCAGCCCGAGGCGTACATCGCGCAGACGGACACCTACATCGAGAAGGACTCGTCGATCAACGACGAGGTGGAGCGGCTGCGGCACTCGGCGACGTCGTCGCTGCTGACCCGGCGCGACGTCATCGTCGTCGCTTCCGTGTCGTGCATCTACGGCCTCGGTACCCCGCAGGAGTACGTCGACCGGATGGTGCGGCTCGACGTCGGCGACGTGGTCGACCGGGACGACATGCTCCGTCGTTTCGTGCAGATGCAGTACACGCGCAACGACCTGGCGTTCACGCGCGGGACGTTCCGCGTGCGCGGCGACACGGTGGAGATCATCCCGGTGTACGAGGAGCTCGCCGTCCGCATCGAGATGTTCGGCGACGAGATCGAGTCGATCCAGACCCTGCACCCGCTCACGGGCGAGGTGATCCGCAACGAGCAGAGCGTCTACCTCTTCCCGGCCACGCACTACGTCGCGGGCCCGGAGCGGATGGAGCGGGCGATCGGCGGCATCGAGGCCGAGCTCGCCGACCGCCTGGCGGACCTCGAGCGGCAGAACAAGCTGCTGGAGGCGCAGCGGCTGCGCATGCGCACCACGTACGACATCGAGATGATGCGCCAGATCGGCACGTGCAGCGGCATCGAGAACTACTCGCGGCACATCGACGGCCGCGAGCAGGGCTCGCCCCCGAACACCCTGCTCGACTACTTCCCCGAGGACTTCCTGCTCGTCATCGACGAGTCGCACCAGACCGTGCCCCAGATCGGCGCGATGTTCGAGGGCGACATGTCGCGCAAGCGGTCGCTCGTGGAGCACGGGTTCCGCCTGCCGAGCGCGATGGACAACCGGCCGCTGCGCTGGGAGGAGTTCGTCGAGCGGATCGGGCAGACGGTCTACCTGTCCGCGACCCCGGGCGACTACGAGCTCTCCATGTCCGACGGCGTGGTGGAGCAGGTCATCCGGCCCACCGGCCTGGTGGACCCGCAGGTGGTCGTCAAGCCGACCACGGGTCAGATCGACGACCTGCTGCACGAGATCCGCGAGCGCGTCGAGAAGGACGAGCGCGTGCTGGTCACGACGCTCACCAAGAAGATGGCCGAGGACCTCACGGACTACTTCCTCGAGAAGGACGTGCGCGTGCGGTACCTGCACTCGGAGGTCGACACGCTGCGTCGTGTCGAGCTGCTGCGCGAGCTCCGGCTGGGCGAGTACGACGTCCTGGTCGGCATCAACCTGCTGCGCGAGGGCCTGGACCTGCCCGAGGTGTCCCTGGTGGCGATCCTCGACGCCGACAAGGAGGGCTTCCTGCGCTCCGAGCGGTCGCTCATCCAGACGATCGGTCGCGCGGCGCGCAACGTCACCGGCCAGGTGCACATGTACGCGGACAAGATCACGCCGGCCATGCGGTACGCCCTCGACGAGACCGACCGCCGACGTGCGAAGCAGGTGGCGTACAACGAGGAGCACGGGATCGACCCGCAGCCGCTGCGCAAGAAGATCGCGGACGTCACCGACATGCTCGCCCGCGAGGACATCGACACGCAGGAGCTGCTGTCCGGCGGGTACCGCAAGGCCCCGGCGTCCGCGCAGGGCAAGGGCCGCGCGCCCGTGCCGGGCTCGCCGAAGGAGGGCGCCACCACCGGCAACAGGCTCGCCGGCGCCGCCGCGGGCGAGCTCGCGGAGCTGATCCAGGAGCTCAGCGACCAGATGCACGCCGCCGCCGCGGAGCTGCAGTTCGAGGTCGCGGCGCGCCTGCGCGACGAGATCGGCGGGCTGAAGAAGGAGCTGCGGCAGATGCAGGCCGCGACGGCCTGAGCGCGCGAGCCGTGCGCCGCGGCGCACGTTCGTGGCCACCGCGGCAGGCGGCGATCGCGTCGTGACATGCGCGGATGGCCGGTCCGAGGTCTCATGTAAGGTGTGCGGGTTGGAGGGGAGTACCCCGCCCACGGTGAGGTCGTCATCACGTCCGGCACGGATGCCGGACCGGCCTCGTCGGCCCGGACGTCAGGCTCGCAGCCGCTCCGGGTGGGGAAGACCTCCGGTGCTCAGTGCTACGTACCGGAGGAGTTTCCATGGATGTGCCCGTCTGGGTCTGGATCGTCACCGTCGGCGTGATCCTCGCCATGCTCGCGGTCGACTACGTCGGCCACGTGCGCACCCCCCACGCCCCCACCCTGCGCGAGTCGGCCACGTGGTCCCTGGCCTATGTCGCGGTCGCGGTCGTGTTCGGCGTGATCGTGTGGATCGTGTGGGGCGGGACGTACGGCGGCGAGTACTTCGCCGGGTACATCACCGAGAAGTCGCTCAGCGTCGACAACCTGTTCGTCTTCGTCCTGATCATGACGAGCTTCCGGGTGCCCCGGGAGTACCAGCAGCGGGTGCTCCTCATCGGCATCACGATCGCGCTGGTGCTGCGCACGGTGTTCATCATCGCCGGCGCCGCGATCATCGCGAACTTCGCCTGGGTGTTCTACATCTTCGGCGCCTTCCTCATCTGGACCGCGATCGCCCAGGCGCGCTCGGGCACGGGCCACGACGAGGAGTGGAACGAGAACGGCCTGCTGCGCCTGACGCGCCGGGTGTTCCCCACGACCGACTCCTACGTCGGCGACCGGATGACCACGAAGATCGACGGCAAGCGGTTCATCACGCCGATGCTCATCGTGATGGTCGCGATCGGCAGCGCCGACCTCCTGTTCGCGGTGGACTCGATCCCCGCGATCTTCGGCCTCACCCAGGAGACGTACCTGGTGTTCGCGGCCAACGCGTTCTCGCTGCTCGGCCTGCGCCAGCTCTACTTCCTCGTGGACGGGCTGCTCGACCGGCTCGTCTACCTCAACTACGGGCTGGCGGCGATCCTCGGCTTCATCGGTGTCAAGCTGGTGATCCACGCGCTGCACACCAACGAGCTGCCGTTCGTCAACGGCGGTGAGCACGTCGAGGCCATCCCCGAGATCCCGACCACCCTGTCGCTGGGCTTCATCGTGGTGGTGCTCGCCGTCACGACGATCGCCTCGCTCGCCCGTGACCGGCGCGACCGTCGGGCCCGCGCGGTCGTGGCCCCGTCCTCCGAAGGAGATGCATGATCCACGAGCTGCCGATCTGGTTCGAGTGGGCGTCGCTCGCGGCGCTGATCGTCCTGCTCGCCGTCGACCTCGCGATCGTCGGCAGGCGCCCCCACGTGCCGAGCATGAAGGAGAGCGGCCTGTGGGTCGGCTTCTACGTGGCCCTGGCGCTGGTGTTCGGACTGGTCGTGCTCGCCGTGGGCGGCTCCGCCCCTGCCGGGGAGTTCTACGCCGGCTGGCTCACCGAGTACTCCCTGAGCGTGGACAACCTGTTCGTCTTCGTCATCATCATGTCGCGGTTCGCGGTGCCGAAGCAGCACCAGCAGATGGTGCTGATGGTCGGCATCATCATCGCGCTGGTGCTGCGCGGCGCGTTCATCCTCGCCGGTGCGGCGATCCTCGAGCAGTTCGTGTGGGTGTTCTACCTCTTCGGCGCGTTCCTCATCTACACGGCCGTGAAGCTGGTGGCGGGCGGTGACGACGAGGAGGAGTTCAAGGAGAACGTCGCGATCCGCCTCCTGCGCCGCGTGCTGCCGGTGAGCAAGGAGTACGACGGCGCCAAGGTGCGCACGGTGGTCGACGGCAAGAAGCTGTTCACCCCGATGCTCGTCGTGTTCGTGGCGATCGGCTCGACGGACCTGCTGTTCGCGCTCGACTCGATCCCGGCGATCTTCGGGCTGACGAAGGACCCCTTCATCGTCTTCACCGCGAACATCTTCGCCCTCATGGGGCTGCGGCAGCTCTACTTCCTGCTCGGCGGCCTGCTCGAACGGCTGGTGTACCTGCCGATCGCCCTGGCCGTCATCCTCGGGTTCATCGGCGTCAAGCTCATCCTTGAGGCGCTGCACACCAACACGCTCCCGTTCATCAACGGGGGCGAGCACGTCGCCTGGGCCCCCGAGATCCCGATCTGGCTGTCCCTGACCGTGATCCTCGGCTCGATCGCGATCGCCACCGTCGCGAGCCTGGCGAAGACGCGGCGCACGGCCGCGGTGGCCGCGAAGGAGACGACCCCGACGGACGCGACCGGCCCGGAGCCGTCGTCGACGGCGGTGACGCAGGACGCGGAGCCGGAGTCCAGCTCTTCGTCCGCCTCTTCGTCCGCCTCACCGGGGCCGGAGGCCACGGGGCGCTGACGACACGAGCGCGGGCCCCGGACGGTACGCCGTCCGGGGCCCGCGCTCGTCGACGGGCGTCAAGCGGCGAAGCCGCCGATCACCGGGACGAACTCACGTGCCGCGCGGTGCGCGACCAGTCCTTCGCGGCGCATGGGGTCGGCCGCGAGCAGCTCGAGCGCCCCGGTCGCGTCGGCAGCCTCGACGACCAGGAGCGCGCCGCCGGGCTCGCCGTCGGGCGTGGCGGGCAGCGGGCCGGACACGCGGAGCGCGCCGCTCTCGTGCAGGCCGCGAAGGAACGCCCGGTGCTCGGGCCGGACCTCCGCGAGGCGGTCGGGGTCGGTGACGTAGACGTACGTGACGGCGTAGACGGACATGGCCGTATCCAAGCACCCCGGGCCGGTGCCGGCGGTGGGCGTCCAGGCGGGTCAGGGAGAGCGTCCGGGTGTGACCGGTCAGGCATCGGAAACCGCATAGAACGCCTGTACGAATGTCGGCGCTCCGACGTAGGATGCCCGGGTGAGCAACCGCCTCGTCATCTCCGGCGCCCGCGAGCACAATCTGCGCAACATCGAGCTCGACCTCCCGCGCGACGAGCTGATCGTCTTCACCGGCCTGTCCGGCTCGGGGAAGTCCTCCCTGGCGTTCGACACGATCTTCGCCGAGGGGCAGCGACGCTACGTGGAGTCGCTCTCCGCGTACGCGCGCCAGTTCCTCGGGCAGATGGACAAGCCCGACGTCGACTTCATCGAGGGCCTCTCGCCCGCGGTGTCGATCGACCAGAAGTCGACCAACCGCAACCCCCGGTCGACGGTCGGCACGATCACCGAGGTCTACGACTACCTGCGCCTGCTGTTCGCCCGCGCGGGGACGCAGCACTGCCCCGTGTGCGGGGAACCGGTGCGTTCGCAGACGCCGCAGCAGATCGTCGACAAGCTCCTCGAGCTGCCGGAGGGCACGCGCTACCAGGTGCTCGCGCCCGTCGTGCGGGGGCGCAAGGGCGAGTACGCCGACCTGTTCGCCGAGCTGCAGACGCAGGGCTTCGCCCGCGCGCGGGTCGACGGCGAGGTGGTGCAGCTGACCAGCCCGCCCACGCTCGAGAAGAAGCTCAAGCACGACATCGAGGTCGTCGTGGACCGCCTCGTGTCACGGGACGGCGTCCAGCGTCGCCTGACGGACTCGGTGGAGACCGCGCTGCGGCTCGCGGGCGGCCTCGTCATGGTCGAGCTCGTCGACGCCGACATCGACGACCTCGACCGGGTGCGCAAGTTCTCGGAGAAGCGGGCGTGCCCCAACGACCACCCGCTCGCGCTCGACGAGATCGAGCCGCGGACCTTCTCCTTCAACGCGCCGTACGGCGCGTGCCCGGAGTGCACCGGCATCGGCTTCCGCCTCGAGGTGGACGCCGACCTCGTCGTCCCGGACGAGGAGAGGACCCTGCGCGACGGCGCCGTCGTGCCGTGGGCGCAGACGTCGTCCGAGTACTTCGAGCGGGTGCTCACCGCCCTGGCGGAGGAGATGAGCTTCTCCATGGACGTGCCGTGGCGCGCCCTGCCGCAGCGCGCCCGCGACGCGATCCTGTTCGGCCGCAACCACCAGGTGCACGTGCGGTACAAGAACCGGTGGGGCCGCGAACGGCAGTACTCCACGGGCTTCGAGGGCGCGGTGACCTTCCTGGAGCGGCGGCACCGGGAGACCGAGTCCGACTGGTCGAAGGAGAAGTACGAGGCGTACATGCGGGAGGTGCCGTGCCCCGTGTGCTCGGGGGCGCGGCTCAAGCCCGAGGTCCTCGCGGTCACGGTGGGGGGCAAGTCGATCTGGGACGTGTGCCGCCTGCCGATCGACCAGGCCAAGCACTTCCTCGACGGGCTCGAGCTGGGCGAGCGCGAGCGCGCCATCGCGGCCGAGGTGCTCAAGGAGATCCACGCCCGGCTCGGCTTCCTCGTCGACGTGGGCCTGCACTACCTGTCGCTCGAGCGCCCGGCGGGCACCCTGTCGGGTGGGGAGGCCCAGCGCATCCGGCTCGCGACCCAGATCGGCTCCGGCCTGGTCGGCGTGCTGTACGTGCTCGACGAGCCGTCGATCGGCCTGCACCAGCGCGACAACCACCGCCTCATCGAGACGCTGACCCGCCTGCGGGACCTCGGGAACACGCTGATCGTCGTCGAGCACGACGAGGACACCATCCGCGCGGCCGACTGGATCGTCGACGTCGGCCCCGGCGCGGGCGAGCACGGCGGCCGCGTGGTGCACTCGGGCGACTACGCCGGGCTCCTCGAGGCCGAGGGCTCGATGACCGGCGCCTACCTCTCCGGCCGGCGCAGCATCGCGCTGCCGGCGGAGCGTCGCGCGACCGACCCCGGCCGGAAGGTCACGGTCGTCGGTGCCCGGGAGAACAACCTGCGGGGGATCGACGTGTCGTTCCCGCTCGGGGTGCTCACGGCGGTCACCGGCGTCTCGGGGTCGGGCAAGTCGACGCTCGTCAACTCGATCCTGCACACCGTGCTCGCCAACGAGCTCAACGGCGCGCGCCAGGTGGCGGGCCGCCACACCCGGGTCACGGGCGTGGACCAGCTCGACAAGGTGGTGCACGTCGACCAGGGCCCGATCGGGCGCACGCCGCGGTCCAACCCGGCCACCTACACCGGCGTGTGGGACCGGATCCGCAAGATCTTCGCGGAGACGGAGGAGGCGAAGGTCCGCGGCTACGGGCCGGGGCGCTTCTCCTTCAACGTCAAGGGCGGCCGGTGCGAGGCGTGCGCGGGCGACGGCACGCTGAAGATCGAGATGAACTTCCTGCCCGACGTCTACGTGCCGTGCGAGGTGTGCCACGGCGCGCGGTACAACCGCGAGACCCTCGAGGTGCACTTCAAGGGCAAGACGGTCGCGGACGTGCTGGACATGCCGATCGAGGAGGCCGCGGAGTTCTTCGCGGCGTTCCCCGCGATCTCGCGCTACCTCACCACGCTGGTCGAGGTGGGCCTCGGATACGTCCGCCTCGGGCAGCCGGCGCCGACGCTCTCGGGCGGTGAGGCGCAGCGGGTCAAGCTCGCGAGCGAGCTGCAGAAGCGCTCCACGGGCCGCACGATCTACGTGCTGGACGAGCCGACCACGGGCCTGCACTTCGAGGACATCCGCAAGCTGCTCGGCGTGCTGCAGTCGCTGGTGGAGAAGGGCAACACCGTCCTCGTCATCGAGCACAACCTCGACGTCATCAAGAGCGCCGACTGGATCGTCGACATGGGGCCGGAGGGTGGCTCGGGCGGCGGGACGGTCGTGGCGGAAGGGACTCCTGAGGAGGTCGTGCGGGTCGAGGCCAGCCACACGGGTCGGTTCCTCGCGCCGATCCTCCAGGCGCACCCGGCCGTGCCGGTGGCGGCCCCGGCCGGCCGGGCGAGGTCCGCCGCCGCGACGTCGACCTCGTCGGCGCCGCGGGCCCGCGGCTCGGCGAAGGCCACCGCCCAGGGGGCGGCGAAGGGCTCCGGGAAGACGAAGGCGACGGGGAAGTCCACGACGAAGCGTCCCGGTAAGCGCAGCGCCGCCTGACGCCCTAGCGTGTGGCCATGGGTGCGCACCACAACTACGCCGTGACCGTCGCCTGGCCCGATGCTGCCGAGGGCGGTGCCGCTGCTCCCGGTGGCGGTCCGGGGACGACGTCCTACACGTCGTACTCCCGGGACCACACGGTGCTCGTCGCGGGCAAGCCGCCGCTTCCGGGCAGCGCCGACCCGGCGTTCCGGGGCGACCCGGCGCGGTACAACCCGGAGGAGCTGTTCGTCGCGAGCCTCGCGCAGTGCCACATGCTGTGGTTCCTGCACCTGGCCGCCGAGCACGGCCTCGTGGTCCGTGAGTACGTGGACGAGACGACCGGCACGATGCGCGTGGAGTCCCGGGGCGAGGGGCAGTTCACGGACGTCACGCTGCGGCCGAGGGTGACCGTCGACGCGGGGCCGCAGGCGACGGACGAGGCGGTGGCGGCGCTGCACCACCGCGCGCACGCCCTGTGCTTCATCGCTCGGTCGGTCAACTTCGCGGTTCTCGTGGAGCCCGCGCCGGTGCGGCTCGCGGCGCCGGCTCCGTAAGGGGCCGCCCCGACCCGAGCGGGTGATCTATACCAGTCCGGTCACACTGTCGTGTCGGCTGTTGACGTGGCGTCCGCGCGTGAATATTTTCCACTCCATCCCCGTGGTGGATGGGAGATATTTCCGTGAGCGGTGCGGAACCCGCCGCAACGGCTCACCGTGGCGCGAGACGAGGAGGTCGGCGCAGGGCCCGAGCGGGCAGGCAGCACGGTTGACGGGGCGTCCAGCGACGCACCCTGACACGAAGGGCATCAACGACGATGACCAACAACCTCACCACTGACCAGAGCAACATCACCCCCCAGCCCTCCCGTCGGTCGGTGCTCCGTGCCGTGATGTACACGGCCGCCGCCGTCCCGTTCGGCCTCCCCCTCGCGGCATGCGCCACGGGTGGGGGAGGCGGCGAGGAGACCACCAGCGCCGCACCCGGCGGCGAGCAGGACGCGAAGAACCCGTTCGGCATGGCCGAGAACACCACGGTCGACGCGGTGATCTTCGACGGCGGCTACGGCGTCGACTACGTGGAGTTCGCCGGCACGGTCCTCGCCGGGTTGCACGCCGGCTCGACCGTGAAGGTCTCGCCCTCGACGCAGATCGCCACGGAGCTGCAGCCACGGTTCGTCGGCGGCAACCCGCCCGACCTGGTGGACAACTCCGGCGCCCAGTCGATCGGGTTCAACACGATCCTCGACCAGCTCGAGGACCTCACGGACATCATCGACGCGCCCAACGTCGAGGGCACGACCATCCGGGAGACCCTCTACGAGGGCGTCCTCGCGCCGGGGACCTACGGTGACAAGTTCGCGGCCCTCAACTACGTGCTCACCGTCTACGGCGTCTGGTACTCGGGCAGCCTGTTCGAGAAGAACGGGTGGACCCCGCCCGCGACCTGGGAGGAGGCCAAGGCACTCGGCGCGGAGGCGAAGAAGGCCGGCAAGTACCTGTTCCTGTGGGGCACCGAGGCCGCGACCTACTACCAGACGCTCGCGATCGAGTCGGCCATCAAGGAGGGTGGGGACGAGGTCCGGCTGTCGCTCGAGAACCTGAAGCCCGACTGCTGGTCGAACGACGCGCTCCAGGCGACCTTCACGATCATGAAGGAGATCATCGACGCCGGGTACTTCAAGCCCGGCGGGTCGGGGACGCAGTTCACGGCCGCGCAGGCGCAGTGGAGCAACAAGCAGGAGGCGCTGCTCTACCCGTCGGGCTCCTGGATCGAGAACGAGATGAAGGACCAGACGGCGTCGGACTTCCAGATGAAGGGCGTCCCGAGCTTCTCTGTCACGGCGAGCCCGGCCATGCCGGCCACCGCGCTGCACTCGACCGCCGGCGAGCCGTTCATCGTGCCGTCGCAGGCGAAGAGCGTCGCGGGCGGCAAGGAGCTGCTGCGCGTCATGCTCTCGAAGGAGGCGGCCACCAACTTCTCCAAGACGAAGCTGGCCCCGACGATCGTGAAGGACATCGTCCCCGCCGACGGGTTCGGGTCGACGGCGCTGGTGTCGCAGACCGAGATGCTCAGCGCGGCCGGGACCGACATCTTCACGTTCAACTTCGTCAACACGTACGGCATGAACCAGGAGCAGCTCCCGATCTGGAACTCCTTCCTCGACGGCAAGAAGTCGGTCGCCGACCTGACCAAGGAGCTGCAGGCGATCACGGACCGCATCGCGAACGACGACACGATCGACAAGATCGAGGTGTCATGACCGCCATCCCTGGCGCCGGGCAGATCCTGCCCACCGGCGAGGGGGCTGCCGCGGGGCCCGGCAACGGGCCCCGCCGGCGGCGGGCCGGTGGGTGGTCGTTCGACACCGTGAGCTTCTTCGTCGTCTGCCTCGGTCTGCCGCTCGCCCTGTTCCTCGTCTTCGTGATCTGGCCGTTCGTGCAGGCCGCGTTCTACGCCCTCACCAACTGGTCGGGCTTCTCCACCCAGTTCGACGTCGTCGGTATGGCCAACTTCACGACGCTGCTGCAGGACCCGCGGTTCGTCAACGCCGTCGGCAACAGCGTGATGTTCGGCCTGTTCATCCCGCTCATCACCATCGCCATCGCCCTGACGTTCGCGATCCTCATCACGGTCGGCGGGTCGGGCAAGGGACAGGTGCGCGGCGTCCGCGCCGCGGGCTTCTACCGCGTGGTCTCCCTCTTCCCCTACGTGATCCCGGCCATCGCCGTCGGCATCATGTGGCGCCTGATCCTCGACCCGAGCAACGGGCTCGTCAACGGCGTCCTCACGGGGCTCGGGCTGGACCGCTTCCAGTCGTTCGCCTGGTTGGGGAACGTGGGCACCGCGATGCCGGTGACGATGTTCGTCGTCGTGTGGGGGTTCGTCGGCTTCTACATGCTGCTGTTCATCGCGGCGATCAAGGGCGTGCCGTCGGAGATCTACGAGGCGTCGCGGATCGACGGCGCCGGACGGTGGCGCACGTCATGGTCCATCACCCTGCCGCTCATCCGGGACAACGTGCAGACCGCCTACATCTACCTCGGGATCATCGCGCTCGACCTCTTCGTGTACGTGCAGGCGCTCAACCCTCAGGGCGGCCCGGACAACTCGACGCTCGTGATGTCCCAGCAGCTGTTCCGCACGGCGTTCACGGAGGGGAAGTTCGGCTA
The DNA here is from genome assembly GCF_042793335.1 of Isoptericola sp. NPDC056573. Lineage (NCBI taxonomy): Bacteria > Bacillati > Actinomycetota > Actinomycetes > Micrococcales > Promicromonosporaceae > Isoptericola > Isoptericola sp. NPDC056573. The sequence goes on along the minus strand of NZ_JBHTUY010000011.1, from coordinate 147,413 downwards.
CGCCAGCGCGATGGGCGTGGCGATGGCGATCGTGACCCTGGTGTTCGCCGCGCTGGTGTTCACCGTGAACCGCCTCGCCGGCGGGCGCAGCGAGAGGGGCCGAGGATGACCGCCCACGCCCAGGCGATGCCGCGCACGGCTCGCGCCGTCCCGCGGTCCCGCGCCGCCCACGCGGCCGGCGGCGACCGTCTCGCGGCCGGGGTCTCCCACACCGTCCTCGTGATCTGGTGCATCCTCGTCATCGCGCCGATGATCTGGGTGTTCATCGGATCCTTCAAGACGAGCGCGGAGATCTTCGCCTCGCCGTTCTCGTTGCCGGCGAACTGGTCGTTCACGAACTACGAGAACGCGTGGGTCGACGCCCAGATCGGCCGAGCCTTCGTGAACACCATCATCGTGGTCGGGACCGCCCTGGTGCTCGTCATGCTCCTCGGGGCGATGTGCGCCTACGTGCTCGCCCGCTTCGAGTTCCCCGGGCGACGGGCGATCTACTACCTCATGCTGGCGGGCCTGACGTTCCCGGTCTTCCTCGCGATCGTCCCGCTGTTCTTCGTGCTCCAGAACGCCGGCCTGCTCGGCACGCTGCCAGGGCTGATCGTCGTGTACGTGGCGTTCGCGCTGCCCTTCACGGTGTTCTTCCTCTACGCGTTCTTCCGAGGCCTGCCGGACGACATCGCCGAGGCGGCGGCGATCGACGGCGCGGGGCACTGGCGGACCTTCTTCCAGGTGATGATGCCCATGGCGCGGCCGGGCATGGCGTCGGTGGCGATCTTCAACTTCCTGGGACTGTGGAACCAGTTCATCCTCCCGATCGCGCTGAACCCCGAGCAGCAGAACTACGTCCTGTCCCAACGGCTGGCCGCGTTCGTGTCGTCGGCGGGGTACGCCGTGGACTTCGGCGCGATGTTCGCGGCGGTGGTGGTGACGATCGTGCCGGTGCTCATCGCGTACCTGATCTTCCAGCGACAGCTCCAGGGGTCGGTCTCGGCGGGCACGATGAAGTAGCCGGCCCCGGCTCCGGGCCGCCGGTCGCGACGCCGGGGCGTCGGTGGCCTGACCTAGGCTGACGGCATGGCCGACCCAGCGACCTATCGCCCGAAGCCGGGGGAGATCCCCACGTCGCCCGGCGTCTACCGGTTCCGCGACGCGCACGGCCGCGTGATCTACGTGGGCAAGGCGAAGAACCTGCGGGCGCGGCTGTCGAGCTACTTCCAGGACGTCGCCCACCTGCACCACCGCACGCAGAGCATGGTGACCACGGCGGCGTCGGTCGAGTGGACGGTGGTGGGCACCGAGGTCGAGGCCCTGGCGCTCGAGTACTCGTGGATCAAGGAGTACGACCCGCGGTTCAACGTGAAGTACCGCGACGACAAGTCGTACCCGTTCCTCGCGGTGACCATGGGGGAGGAGGTGCCCCGCGCCCAGGTGATGCGCGGCGCCAAGCGCCCCGGCACGCGCTACTTCGGACCGTACGGCCACGCCTGGGCGATCCGCGAGACCCTCGACCTCCTGCTGCGGGTCTTCCCGATCCGCACCTGCTCCGCGGGCGTCTACCGCCGAGCGCACCAGACCGGCCGACCGTGCCTGCTCGGGTACATCGACAAGTGCTCGGCGCCCTGCGTCGGGCGCATCACCGTCGACGACCACAAGCAGCTGGCGCAGGACTTCTGCGACTTCATGGCCGGCGACACCCAGCGGTTCGAGCGGCGCCTCACCGCACGCATGAACGAGGCCGCCGCGTCCATGGAGTACGAGCAGGCGGCCCGGCTGCGCGACGACATCCAGGCGCTGCGCCGCGCCACGGAGAAGAACGCCGTCGTGCTCCCGGACGCGACCGACGCCGACATCTTCGCCCTGGCGGGGGACGAGCTCGAGGCCGCCGTCCAGGTGTTCCACGTGCGCGGCGGGCGCATCCGCGGGCAGCGCGGCTGGGTGGTGGAGAAGGTCGAGGACGTCACGGACGCGGAGCTCGTCGAGCACCTGCTGCAGCAGGTGTACGGCGCGGTCGAGGACGCGCGCGCGGCGGCGGAGGTGGCGGACCTCGACTCCGAGGGCCGCGCCGCGTCCCGGCGCGAGACGCGCGACGCCGTCCCGCGGGAGGTGCTGGTCCCGGTGCTGCCACCGGACCCGGAGCAGATGACGGCGTGGCTGAGCGGCCTGCGCGGAGCCCGGGTGGAGCTGCGGGTGCCGCAGCGTGGCGACAAGCGCGAGCTCGCCGCCACCGTGAGGGCGAACGCGGAGCACGCCCTGACCCTGCACCGGACCCGCCGTGCGGGCGACCTCACCACCCGGAGCCAGGCGCTCCGGGAGATCCAGGAGGCGCTGGGGCTGGAGTCCGCCCCGCTGCGCATCGAGTGCTACGACATCTCCCACACGCAGGGCACGTACCAGTCGGCGTCGATGGTGGTGTTCGAGGACGGTCTGCCGCGCAAGAGCGAGTACCGCACCTTCTCGGTCCGCGGGCCCGAGGGCGACGGGGCACGGGACGACACGGCGGCCATGCACGAGGTGATCACGCGCCGGTTCCGGCGATACCTGGCCGACCGGCTGGCGTCGGGCGACGTGGAGCTCGACGACAGCGACGACGACCGCGACGGTGCGAGGGCGTCCGCACGGGTCCCCGCCCGTCCGCGCTCGGGCGAGGTGCCCGCCGAGGAGCCGGGGGAGCGCAAGCGGTTCGCGTACCCGCCGAACCTCGTGGTCGTCGACGGCGGGCCGCCGCAGGTGGCGGCGGCGCAGCGCGCCCTCGACGAGCTGGGCGTCACCGACGTCGCGCTCTGCGGGCTCGCGAAGCGGCTCGAGGAGGTCTGGGTGCCCGGCGAGGACTACCCGGTGATCCTGCAGCGCTCCTCGGAGGGCCTCTACCTGCTGCAGCGCGTGCGCGACGAGGCCCACCGGTTCGCCATCACGCAGCACCGGCGGCGTCGGAGCAAGGGCATGATCACGTCGGCCCTGGACGACGTGCCCGGCCTCGGGCCCACCCGTCGCAAGGCGCTGCTGACCACGTTCGGGTCGGTGAAGAAGCTGCGCGCGGCCAGCGTCGACGAGATCGCCGCGGTGCGGGGGATGGGCAGGCGCACGGCGGAGGCGGTGGTCGCCGCCCTCGGCAGGGACGGCGGCGCACCCGACGCGGCGTCCGGGGCGACCTCGGCGGACGTGCCGACCGGCGCTGGCAGCGCGCCGACCAGCCACGACGGTGCGGGTCCTGGCATGCTGGGCGCATGAGCGAGCCGGACCCCATCACCGTCCCGCAGGGCATCCCCGAGATCGAGGCCACGACCCCGGCTCCGGAGCAGGCCGAGACCGAGGTCCTGATCATCACCGGCATGTCGGGCGCCGGGCGCTCGCGTGCCGCGGGCGTCCTCGAGGACCTCGACTGGTTCGTGGTCGACAACCTGCCGCCGATGATGATCGTGCCGCTCGTCGACCTCATGACCCGGGCCGGCTCCTCCGTGGAGCGGCTGGCGGTCGTGGTCGACGTGCGCGGGCGGGAGTACTTCGCCGAGCTCACCCGGGTGCTGCAGCACCTGCGCGACGCCGGGGTGAACTACCGGATCCTGTTCCTGGACGCGCGCGACGAGACCCTGGTGCGGCGCTACGAGAGCGTCCGCCGCCCGCACCCCCTGCAGGGCGAGGGCCGGATCCTCGACGGCATCGGCGAGGAGCGTCGTGCGCTCGCGTCGATCGCCGAGCGCGCCGACGTCGTCATCGACACGTCGGAGCTGTCGGTGCACGACCTCGCGCGCGAGGTGCGCGCCGCCGTCGCGGACGGCGCGCCCGACGCGCTGCGCGTGAACGTGCTCGCCTTCGGCTTCAAGTACGGCATCCCGCTCGACGCCGACCACGTCGTGGACGTGCGCTTCCTGGCGAACCCGTACTGGATCACCGAGCTGCGTCACCTGACGGGGCGCGACGCCCCGGTGCGGGAGTACGTGCTCGCCCGGCCCGGGGCGCAGGAGTTCGTGGACCGGTACGTGGCGGCGCTCGAGCCGGTCCTCGCCGGCTACCTGGCCGAGGAGAAGCGGTACGTGACGATCGCCGTCGGGTGCACGGGGGGCAAGCACCGCTCGGTCGCGATCGCGGGCGAGATCGCCCAGCGGCTGCGGGACGCGGGCCAGCGGGTCTCCCTCACGGCGCGCGACCTGGGGAAGGAGTGACGGCGCCGGTCGGGAGCCCGGGGGCGCCGGCGGTGACGGCGCTCGGGGGAGGGCACGGCCTGTTCGCGAGCCTGTCCGCGCTGCGCCTGATGTCCGACCGGCTGACCGCCGTCGTGACGGTCGCGGACGACGGCGGGTCGTCGGGCCGCCTGCGTGACGAGCTCGACGTGCTGCCGCCCGGCGACCTCCGGATGGCGCTCGCGGCGCTGTGCGACGACTCCGAGTGGGGTCGCACCTGGAGCGACCTGCTGCAGCACCGGTTCGTCTCGGGCGGCAGCCTGGACAAGCACGCCATGGGCAACCTCCTGATCGTCGCGCTGTGGGAGCTGCTCGGCGACACGGTGACGGGGCTCGACTGGGTCGGCCGGCTGCTCGGCGCGCGGGGTCGCGTGCTGCCCATGGCGTCGGTGCCCCTCGTGGTCGAGGCGGACGTGCGTCGCGACGGCGTGGCGACCCTCGACACCGTCGTCGGGCAGAGCCGCGTCGCCGTGTCCGAGGGCCGGATCGAGCAGCTGCGGCTGGTGCCGGCGGACCCGCCGGCGTGCCCGGAGGCGGTGGAGGCGGTCCGCACCGCGGACTGGGTCGTGCTGGGCCCGGGATCCTGGTACTCGTCGGTGCTCGTGCACCTGCTGGTGCCGGAGCTCGCGAAGGCTCTGCACGAGACCGACGCGCGCGTGTGCGTGACGCTCAACCTGGCCGCCGAGCGCGGCGAGACCCAGGGGCTGACCGCGACCGACCATCTCGAGGCGCTGTACCGGCACGCGCCGGGGCTGCGCGTCGACGCGGTGCTGGCCGACCCGTCGGCCGTGGAGGACGTGGACGAGCTCGCCGACGCCGCCCAGGCCGTGGGCGCCCGGCTCCTCATGCGCCAGGTGCGTCGCGGCGACGGGACGGCGCGCCACGACCCGCTGCGCCTCGCGGCGGCCTACCGGGACGTGTTCGAGGGCGTCTACGGGGACGTGTGACCGCTGCCCGGCGGCACGCTGCCGACGGCTCGGGGTGCTTGCCTCGCGTGGCAGGATGACGCCATGGCGCTGACGGCAGAGGTGAAGGACGAGCTCGCGCGGATCAAGGTGACCCGGACGTCGTGCCGCAAGGCCGAGGTCTCGGCGACGCTGCGGTTCTCCGGCGGGCTGCACATCATCTCGGGCCGCGTGGTGATCGAGGCGGAGCTCGACGACGAGGCGGCCGCGGCGCGGCTGCGGCAGTCGATCACGGAGCTCTACGGGCACACGAGCGACCTGATCGTGGTGCAGGCCGGGGGGCTGCGCAAGAACAACCGGTACGTGGTGCGGGTGGTGCGCGACGGCGAGTCGCTCGCCCGCCAGACGGGCCTGCTGGACTCCCGGGGGCGGCCGGTGCGTGGCCTGGCACCGGAGGTCGTGTCGGCGGGCGTCGCGGAGGCCGAGGCGGTGTGGCGGGGCGCGTTCCTCGCGCACGGGTCGCTCACGGAGCCCGGCCGGTCGATGGCGCTGGAGGTCACGTGCCCCGGGCCCGAGGCGGCGCTCGCGCTGGTCGGCGCCGCGCGGCGCCTGGGCGTGCAGGCGAAGTCCCGGGAGGTGCGGGGCGTGGACCGCGTCGTGGTCCGCGACGGCGAGGCGATCGGGGAGATCCTGCGGCGCATGGGTGCCGTCCGCACCCGCGAGATCTGGGAGGAGCGGCGTGCGCGGCGCGAGGTGCGCGGCACGGCCAACCGGCTCGCGAACTTCGACGACGCGAACCTGCGGCGGTCGGCGCGGGCCGCCGTGGCGGCGGGCGCCCGGGTGCAGCGCGCCTTCGAGATCCTGGGCGAGGACGTGCCCGAGCACCTGCGCCAGGCGGGGGAGCTGCGCCTGGCGCACAAGCAGGCCTCCCTGGAGGAGCTGGGGCAGCTGGCGGACCCGCCGCTGTCCAAGGACGCCGTCGCGGGCCGGATCCGGCGGCTCCTGTCGACGGCGGACAAGCGGGCGCTCGAGGTCGGGATCCCGGACACCGAGTCCGGCCTGAGCCCGGAGCTCCTCGACCTCTGACGGCGTCCGGCCGCCCGGGCGGACAGGCCTCGCGACGCGCGTCGGCCGGCTCTGGCCCGGGTCCTGTCCATATGGTCAGACCACATGTCTCACGGTGCCGTCGAGGGTCAGCGGCACGGCCCGTTCGGGTATAGGCTCATTCCGTCAGGTGACGACGACGTGACCCGAGGCTGACCGCCCGGTGGAAGAACGTCGGGTGGTTCCGGGGTCACGACGTGAATCATCAGCACGCCCCTCGCGGCGTGCGGAAGTCGGCATCAACCGTGTGCGCCGGGATCTCACCGGCGCGCCCTGAGGAGGGCAATCGTGACCATCCGCGTCGGGATCAACGGCTTCGGTCGGATCGGACGGAACTTCTACCGCGCTCTCGTGGAGTCGGGTGCGGACATCGAGGTCGTCGGCGTCAACGACCTGACCGACAACAAGACTCTGGCCCACCTGCTCAAGTACGACACGGTGCTCGGCCGCTTCCCGAAGTCGGTCGACTTCGACGACGAGAACATCATCGTCGACGGCCAGAAGATCCGTGCGCTCGCGGAGCGCGACCCCGCGAACCTCCCCTGGGGCGAGCTGGGCGCGGACATCGTCATCGAGTCCACCGGCTTCTTCACCGACGCCACCAAGGCCAAGGCGCACATCGACGCCGGCGCCAAGAAGGTCATCATCTCCGCCCCGGCGAAGAACGAGGACGCGACCTTCGTCATGGGTGTGAACAACGACCAGTACGACCCGGCCGCGCACCACATCATCTCCAACGCGTCGTGCACGACGAACTGCCTCGCGCCGCTCGCCAAGGCCCTCAACGACTCGATCGGCATCGAGCGTGGTCTCATGACGACGATCCACGCGTACACCGGCGACCAGAACCTGCAGGACGGCCCGCACAAGGACCTCCGCCGCGCCCGCGCCGCCGCGCAGAACATCGTGCCGACCACCACGGGTGCCGCCAAGGCTGTCGCCCTGGTGCTCCCGGAGCTGAAGGGCAAGCTCGACGGCTACGCCCTGCGCGTCCCGGTCATCACCGGTTCGGCCACCGACCTCACCTTCGAGGCCCCGAAGGAGGTCACGGTCGAGGAGGTCAACGCCGCGGTCAAGGCCGCCGCCGAGGGCCCGCTCAAGGGCACCCTGGAGTACGTGGACGACGAGATCGTGTCGTCGGACATCGTCACCAACCCGCACACGAGCATCTTCGACTCGAAGCTGACCAAGGTGATCGGCAACCAGGTCAAGGTCGTCTCGTGGTACGACAACGAGTGGGGCTACTCCAACTCGCTCGTCGCGCTGACCGTCCACGTCGGCGAGAAGCTCTGACGACTCCGGCGCCCGACACCGCTCGAGCGTGAGTCACGACGTCCGCGTGCGCGCCGAACTCCGGCCGCGCACGCGGACGTCGTCATGTACGGACCAGATCACCCCGGCCCAGGACGTGCGGACGCATGAGGGTCGCGCCGCGCGCACCGGGCCCTGACGGACAGGTGTGCCCCATGAAGACCATCGACACCCTGGGCGAGCTGCGCGGCAAGCGCGTCCTCGTCCGCTCGGACTTCAACGTGCCGCTCGACGGCACCACCATCACCGACGACGGCCGGATCAAGGCCGCGCTGCCCACGCTGAAGCGCCTCACGGACGCCGGCGCGCGCGTGGTCGTGACCGCCCACCTCGGCCGCCCCAAGGGCGAGCCGAACCCCGCCTACTCCCTGGCGCCCGTGGCCGCGCGCCTCGGTGAGCTGCTGGGCCAGGACGTGGCCCTGGCGGCCGACGTCACCGGCCCGTCGGCCCAGGAGACCGTCGCCGCCCTGGCCGACGGCCAGGTCGCGCTCCTGGAGAACGTCCGGTTCGACGCGCGCGAGACCTCGAAGGTCGACGCGGAGCGCGAGGAGCTGGCCGGCGAGCTGGCCGCGCTGGCCGACGCGTTCGTGTCCGACGGCTTCGGCGTCGTGCACCGCAAGCAGGCGTCGGTCTACGACGTCGCGAAGCTGCTCCCGGCCGCGGCCGGCGACCTCGTCCTCAAGGAGGTCGAGGCGCTCTCGCGCGCCACCACCGACCCGCAGCGCCCGTACGCCGTCGTCCTGGGCGGCTCGAAGGTCTCCGACAAGCTCGGCGTCATCGAGAACCTCCTGACGAAGGCGGACCGGCTGCTCATCGGTGGCGGCATGGTCTTCACCTTCCTCGCCGCGCAGGGCCACTCGGTGGGCTCGTCGCTGCTCGAGGCCGACCAGGTGGACACCGTCAAGGGGTATCTCGCCCAGGCCGCCGAGTCGGGCGTGGAGATCGTGCTCCCGACCGACATCGTCGCCGCCGACTCGTTCGCCGCCGACGCGCCCCACCGCACCGTCCCGGCCGACCAGATCCCCGACGGGACGATGGGCCTCGACATCGGCCCCGAGTCCGGTGCCCTGTTCGCCGCGCGGCTCGCGGACGCGAAGACGGTCGTCTGGAACGGCCCGATGGGCGTGTTCGAGTTCGCGGCGTTCGCCGCGGGCACCCGCGCCGTCGCGCAGGGCATCGTCGACGCGACCGCGGCCGGCGCGTTCTCGATCGTGGGCGGTGGCGACTCGGCCGCGGCCGTGCGCGCGCTCGGCTTCGACGAGGACGGCTTCAGCCACATCTCCACCGGCGGCGGCGCCAGCCTGGAGCTGCTCGAGGGCAAGGAGCTCCCGGGCCTCGCGGTCCTCGCGGACTGACAGCCTTCCGATCCTTCCCACCCCAGCACGAGAGAACGAGGAGCCCATCGTGGCCACCACCCGCACGCCCCTGATGGCGGGCAACTGGAAGATGAACCTGGACCACACCGAGGCGATCGCCGCGGTGCAGAAGCTCGCGTGGACGCTCAAGGACGCGAAGCACGACTACGAGGCCGTGGAGGTCGCCGTCCTGGCGCCGTTCACCGACCTGCGCTCCGTGCAGACCCTCGTGGACGCCGACAAGCTCGGGGTGCGCTACGGCGCCCAGGACCTGTCGACGCACGCGTCGGGCGCCTACACGGGCGAGATCTCGGGCCCGATGCTGGCCCGCCTGGGCTGCACGTACGTGGCGGTCGGGCACTCCGAGCGCCGCGAGTACCACGCCGAGGACGACGCGCTCGTGAACGCCAAGGTGCGTGCCGCCTTCGAGCACGGGCTCGTGCCCATCCTGTGCGTCGGGGAGGGGCTGGACGTGCGCAAGGCCGGCGAGCAGGTGTCCTACACCCTCGCGCAGGTCGACGCCGCCCTCGCCGACGTGCCGGCGGAGCAGGCCGCGCAGGTCGTCATCGCCTACGAGCCCGTCTGGGCGATCGGCACCGGCGAGGTCGCGACGCCGGACGACGCGCAGGAGGTCTGCGGTGCGATCCGCGGCCGCCTCGCGGAGCTGTACGACGCCGAGCTCGCCGCGGGCGTGCGCGTGCTGTACGGCGGGTCGGTCAAGTCGGGCAACGTCGCGCAGATCATGGCGCAGCCCGACGTCGACGGCGCGCTCGTCGGTGGCGCGAGCCTCGACCCGGTCGAGTTCGCGAAGATCGCGCGCTACCAGTCGCACGTCGCCTGACGCGACACCCCACGGCGGGCCCGGACCCGTCCGACGGACGCCTCCCGAGGATCGTCACCCGATGGAAACATCGGTGTTCGCCTCGAGAGGCGTCCGTCACTTACTCTTGACCCGGCCGGGACGACGTCCTGGTCGGGTGACGAACAGAAGCCCGCCCCGCGGGACGGACGACGAACGAGGACAGCCGAGGACACCGTGGACGTTTTGCAGATCATCCTTCAGGTTCTCCTGGTGATCACCAGCGCCTTCCTGACCCTGCTCATCCTGATGCACAAGGGCAAGGGCGGCGGTCTGTCCGACATGTTCGGCGGGGGGATCTCGAGCGCCGCCGGAAGCTCCGGCGTCGCCGAGCGCAACCTCAACCGGATCACGGTGAGCTTCGCACTCGTCTGGTTCGTCGTGATCGTGCTGCTCGGCCTCATCACGAAGGTGAGCTGAGGCCGCACGACCGCGACCGTCACCGGCCCGGGCTCAGGCTCGGCCGGTGCGGGGGCAACGGAGCCGGGTGGCGAGCCCGGCTCCACGGTTCACGAAGATCGTCCGTGGGCGTACGCCCACTGAGTCGAAGGTGAGGACGACAGGACGTGGCTACAGCCGGTCATGCGATCCGGGGCTCGCGCGTGGGCGCGGGTCCGCTGGGAGAGTCCGAGCGCGGCGAGGCGGCACCCCGGGTGCGGGTCTCGTACTGGTGCGCGAACGGGCACGAGACGACGCCGAGCTTCTCGGCGAACGAGGGCGTCGAGCCCCCGGAGTTCTGGGACTGTCCGCGCTGCGGCTTCCCCGCCGGGCTGGACGCGGCCAACCCGCCGGAGCCGGTGCGGAACGAGCCGTACAAGACGCACCTCGCATACGTGAAGGAACGCCGGTCCGAGGAGGACGGCGCCGCCCTCCTCGAGGAGGCGCTCGCGACCCTGCGGGCACGCCGGACGGGCCTGCGCCGGGCGAGCTGACGGCGGCGGGTCGGGCTCCGACCCGACGGGGTGTCCACCTGTCGAGACGGTGGCGTAGTCTGGCCGCATGTTCGAGGAAGGACAGCTCTACGCCCCCGTCACCGAGGACGAGCACGGCGTCACGGTGCACCTCACGGACGACCACCCCGGCGCGAACGACCCGGAGTACCGGCGCCGCCGGGAGGTCATCGCCGGCCCTGCGTTGCGCTGGTCGCCGGGAGACCCCGTGCCCCGCGTCGAGTACACCGACGGGGAGAACGAGATCTGGCGCACCGTGTGCGCCGAGCTCGCGCCCAAGCACGAGCGCCTGGCGATCCGTGGGTACCTCGAGGGCAAGGAAGCCCTCGGCCTGCCGACCGACCGGGTGCCGCAGCTCGACGAGGTGAGCGCGGGCCTGGAGCCGCTCAGCGGCTTCCGGCTCCACCCCGCCGCGGGGCTGGTGCCCCTGGACCAGTTCTACGGGTCGCTCGCCGACGGCGTCTTCCACTCCACGCAGTACCTGCGCCACGGGTCGCAGCCCCTGTACACCCCCGAGCCGGACATCATCCACGAGGTCGTCGGGCACGGGAACCTGCTCGCCAACCCGGCGATCGCCGAGGTGAAGCGACGGGCGGGCGAGGCCGCGCGGCGCTGCGAGACGGCCGAGGGACTGCAGTTCGTGGCGGACGTCTTCTGGTTCACCATCGAGTTCGGCGTGATGTACGAGGACGGGGAGCTGCGGGCGTACGGCGCCGGCCTGCTGTCCTCGTACGGCGAGATCGAGGAGTTCCGTGGCGCCACGATCCTGCCGCTCGACTTCTACTCCATGGGCACCGTGGAGTACGACATCTCGCACTACCAACCGACCCTGTTCGCGTGCGACGGGATGAGCGAGCTCACCGAACGGGTGGGGGAGTTCTTCGCCGAGTTCGACGACGAGACGCCCGCCCGCCTGCTCGCCGACCGGCACCGGTCGGCGAGCTAGCAGGTCAGGCGGCCGGGCCGGCCGCGGCGGCGGCGTCCAGGAGCCACAACGTGCCCTCGGTGCCGCGGGCCCCGGCCGCCGGGACGTCGGTCACCGCGCCGCCGGCGAGGGCGGCGGCGGCCTGGGCCGCCTTCTCGGCACCGGCCGCGACGACCCACACCTCGCGCGCCCGCCGCAGGGCGTCGAACGTGAGCGAGACGCGCTCCGGCGGCGGCTTCGGGGAACCGTGCACCCCGACCGTCGCGCCGCGGGCCGACAGGCCGTAATGCCCGGGGAACAACGAGGCGACGTGCCCGTCCGGGCCCATGCCCAGCAGCAGCACGTCGAACGCCGGGACGGCCGGCTCCTGCGAGTCGGCCGCGGGCGAGGGGGCGAAGGCCGCGAGCTCGGCGGCGTAGGCCGCGGCCGACTGCTCCGGCGTCTCGACGGTGTCGCCGTCGAGCACGGCACCGCGCGCGGGCATCGCGTGCACGTGGGCGCCGGGCAGGCCGGAGTCCGCGACGAGCGAGTCCACGAGGGCGGCACGGGCCTGGGTCTCGTTGCGGTCGGGGTCGCCGTCCGGCAGGAACCGCTCGTCGCCCCACCACAGGTGCACCCCGGACCAGTCCACGGCCGCACGCAGCGGGCTCGCGGCAACGGCCTCGAGCGTCTTGATGCCCACGGTGCCGCCCGTCAGCACCGCGTGCACCGGCGTGCGGACCGACTGCGCGTCGAGCAGGCGGGTGAGCAGCCGGGCCGCGGCGGCCTCCGCGAGGACGGCCGGGTCCGGGTGCACGACGACGAGCGGCGCGCTCACGCCCGGGCCTTCGCCGTCGACTTCGCCTTGACGGTCTCGACCCGCGTGAGGCCCTTGGTGAGCACCTCGCCGTAGAGCTCGTCGGGGTCGAGGCGCCGCAGCTCCTCGATGAGGGCCTCGCTCAGCGCGCGGATGGGCAGCGCCATGCGGCGCTCCGGCTTCTCGGGCTGCGTGATCGACACGACGCGGCCGTCGGGGCGGTCGAGCACGATCGGCCCGCTCCTGCGCTCCAGAGTCACGCGGGTGATCGCGTCGTCGCTGTCGGTGCGCACGACCGTGGCAGGGCAGCGCAGGCGCTGGCCGAGCCAGGCGGCGAGCAGGTCGAGCGACGTGTGCTGCTCCTGACCCTCGACGGTCACCGCGGTGACGGGCTCGAACGGCGGCTGTTCCACCGCGGCCGCGATGAGCCCGCGCCACAGGGTGACGCGCGCCCACGCCAGGTCGGTGTCGCCGGGGCTGAACGTGCCCGCCAGCCGGTGCAGCATCGCGACCGGGTCCGCTGCCGTCGTCGTGTCCGTGATGCGGCGCTGGGCCATCGCGCCCATCGGGTCCGCCGACGGGGCGTCCGGGCCGCCGGTGGGCCACCAGACGACGATCGGGGCGTCCGGCAGCAGCAGGGGCATGACGAGCGTGTCCGGGTGGTCGAGCATCGGCCCGCCGGCCCGCAGGACGACGACCTCCGAGGCGCCGGCGTCGCCGCCGACGCGGATCTCGGCGTCGAGCCGCGGCGCGGAGCGGTCGCGCTGCGCGAGCGGCGCGATGACGACGACCCGGCACGGGTGCTCGTGGCTGGCCTGGTTGGCGGCGCGGACGGAGTCCTCGATGTCGGCCTCCTCCGCGACGACGACGAGGGTGAGCACCCGGCCGAGCGCCACGGCGCCGCCCTCGTCGCGCAGGTGGGCGAGCCGCTTGCCGACCGCGTTCGTGGTCGTGTCCGGCATGTCGATGATCATCGGGGCTCTCCTCGCTGGGTGCGGCGCGGGTGGATGCGGCGCGGGTGGATGCGGCTCGCCGCGGCGCGGGCGGCGTCGTCGGGGGCGCCGGAGGGCCTCACGGGCGCCGCCACGAGCGGCCGTCGCGGGCCATCATCTTGTCGGCGGACTCCGGGCCCCAGGTCCCCGAGGCGTACTGCTCCGGCTTGCCCTTGCCCGCCCAGTACGCGGTGACCGGGTCGAGGATCTTCCAGGAGAGCTCGACCTCCTCGCGCGTCGGGAAGAGCGGCGGGTCGCCGAGGAGGACGTCGAGGATGAGGCGCTCGTAGGCCTCGGGGGACGACTCGGTGAACGAGTGGCCGTAGCCGAAGTCCATCGTGACGTCGCGGACCTCCATCGCGGTGCCGGGCACCTTCGCGCCGAACCGGAGGGTGACGCCCTCGTCGGGCTGCACGCGGATGACCAGCGCGTTGTTGCCCAGGTCGGACGTGAGCGACGACTCGAACGGCAGGTGCGGCGCCTTCTTGAAGACGACGGCCACCTCGGTGACGCGGCGGCCCAGGCGCTTGCCCGTGCGCAGGTAGAAGGGCACGCCCGCCCAGCGCCGGTTGTCGATCTCGAGCTTGACCGCGGCGAAGGTCTCGGTCGTGGAGTCGGGGTTGAAGCCCTCCTCCTCGAGGAACCCGACGACCTTCTCGCCGCCCTGCCACCCGGAGGCGTACTGGCCGCGTGCGGTGTGACGCCCGAGGTCGCGGGGGAGCCGCACCGAGGAGAGCGCCTTGATCTTCTCGGCGCGCAGGGCCTCGGCGTCGAAGTTGACCGGCTCCTCCATGGCGACGAGCGCCAGGAGCTGCAGCAGGTGGTTCTGGATCACGTCGCGGGCGGCGCCGATGCCGTCGTAGTAGCTCGCCCGCCCGCCGATGCCGATGTCCTCGGCCATGGTGATCTGCACGTGGTCGACGTAGTTGCTGTTCCACAGCGGCTCGAACATCTGGTTCGCGAACCGTAGGGCGAGGAGGTTCTGGACCGTCTCCTTGCCGAGGTAGTGGTCGATGCGGAACACCGACTCCGGGTCGAAGACCTGGGAGACGACGGCGTCCAGCTCGCGCGCGCTCTCGAGGTCGTGCCCGAAGGGCTTCTCGATGACGACGCGGCGCCACGCGTCCGGGGACGACTTGGAGAGCCCCGACTCGGACAGCTGCCGGCACACGATCGGGAACGCGCTGGGCGGCACGGACAGGTAGAAGGCGTGGTTGCCGCCGGTGCCGCGCTCGGCGTCGAGCTGCTCGACCGTCTGGCGCAGGCGCTCGAACGCCTCGTCGTCGTCGAACGAGCCCTGCACGAAGCGGATGCCCTCGGCGAGCTGGCGCCACGTGGCCTCGCGGAACGGTGTGCGGGCGTGCTCCTTGACCGCGTCGTGCACGACCTGGGCGAAGTCCTCGTCCTCCCAGTCGCGGCGGGCGAAGCCCGTCAGCGCGAAGCCGGGCGGCAGCAGGCCGCGGTTCGCCAGGTCGTAGACGGCGGGCATGAGCTTCTTGCGCGACAGGTCGCCCGTGACCCCGAAGATCACCAGGCCGCTGGGGCCGGCGATGCGGGGGAGCCGCAGGTCGAGGGGGTCGCGCAGGGGGTTGTGCTCGGCGGTGATCTTGGCCGGTCTCACGAGGTGGGCACCGTTCTTCGTCGTGCGGGCGGGAGGTGGTGCGGGCCCGGGGGCGCCGTGGCGCCCCCGGGGTGAGGGCTCAGGCCCCCTGGGCCTTCAGCCCGGCGGACGCGGTGTCCAGGAGCTCGGTCCAGGAGTCCTCGAACTTGCGGACGCCGTCCGTCTCGAGGTGGTCGGTGACCTCGGCGAGGGAGACGCCGAACGACTCGATGGTCTCGATCGTGCGCCGCGCGGCGCCCGCGGTGCCGCGGACCGTGTCGCCCGTGACGACGCCGTGGTCGGCGAACGCCTGCAGGGTCGGCTCGGGCATCGTGTTCACGACGCCGTCCGTGACCAGCTCGGAGACGTACAGGGTGTCCGAGTACTCGGGGTTCTTCACGCCGGTCGACGCCCACAGCGGCCGCTGCGGGTGCGCGCCGGACGCCGCGAGCGACCGCCACTCGTCCGTGCCGACGAACTGCTCGTAGGCCTCGAACGCAAGCCGGGCGTTCGCGACGGCGGCCTGCCCGCGCAGGTCGAGGGCCTCCGGCGTGCCGATCTTCTCCAGCGCGGCGTCCACCGAGGAGTCGACCCGGGAGACGAAGAAGGACGCCACCGACCCGATCGGGCCGAGGTCGATCCCGTCGGCGCGCGCCTGCTCGAGGCCGATCGCGAACGCCTGGAGGACGGAGCGGTAGCGCTCGATCGAGAAGATCAGGGTGACGTTGACGCTGATGCCCTGGGCGAGGGTCCGCGAGATCGCGTCCAGGCCGGGCACGGTCGCCGGGATCTTGATGAAGACGTTCGGGCGGTCGACGGTGCGCCACAGGCGCTCCGCCACGACCACGGTCTTGTCGGCGTCGTACGCGAGGCGGGGGTCGACCTCGATCGACACGCGCCCGTCCACGCCGTCGGTGGCGTCGTAGACCGGGCGCAGCAGGTCGGCGGCGGCGCGCACGTCGTCGGTGGTGATGGTCTCGACGGCGGCGTCCACGTCTCCGTCCGCACCGAGGCGGGCGAGCTCCGCCAGCTGGGCGTCGTAGGCGTCGCCGCTGGACAGCGCCTTGGCGAAGATCGTGGGGTTCGTCGTCACGCCGACGACGCCCCGCTCGGCCACGAGGGCCGCCAGGTTGCCGCTGCGCAGGCGCTCCCGCGACAGGTCGTCGAGCCAGATGGACACCCCGGCGCCGGTCAGGTCGGTGATCGGTGCGGGGACGGTGCTCTGCGTCATCGGACGTCCTTCCAGGTCGGAAGCCCCTGAGCGGGAGGTCTCGACAGGGGCCGGGTGGGGCGCCGGCCGGCGACGCCCCACCCTGGGAATCTACGAGCGCTCAGGCGGCGTCGCCAGCGCCGCGCACGGCGGCGAGCGACTCGCGGGCGGCGGCCGCGACGGCCTCCGCCGTGATCCCGAACTCCCGGTACAGCGTCTGGTAGTCGGCCGACGCGCCGTAGTGCTCGAGCGAGACGCTGCGGCCGGCGTCGCCGACCACGTCGCGCCAGCCCTGCGCGACGCCCGCCTCGACGGACACGCGCGCCTTCACCGCGGAGGGCAGCACGGACTCGCGGTACGCGGCGTCCTGCTTGTCGAACCACTCGCGGCTCGGCATCGACACGACGCGGGCGGCGATCCCCTCGGCGGCGAGCTGCTCGCGCGCCTGGACGGCGAGCTGCACCTCGGAGCCGGTGCCGACGAGGACGACGTCGGGCGTGCCGGTCTCGTCGTTCGTGGCGTCGACCAGCGTGTAGCCGCCCTTGAGCGTGCCCTCGGCGCCGGCGAAGCCGTCGGTGCCGCGCGGGAACGTCGGGACGTTCTGGCGGGTGAGGACGATGCCGGCCGGGTTGGCGGTGTTCTCGAGGATGCCGCGCCAGGCCCACGCGGTCTCGTTCGCGTCGGCGGGGCGCACGACGTCGAGGCCGGGGATGGCGCGCAGCGCCGCGAGGTGCTCGACGGGCTGGTGCGTGGGGCCGTCCTCGCCGAGCCCGATGGAGTCGTGCGTCCACACGAACGTCGTCGGGATCTCCATGAGGGCCGCGAGGCGGACCGAGGCCCGCATGTAGTCGGCGAACTGGAGGAAGGTGCCGCCGTAGGGGCGGGTGAGGCCGTGCAGCACGATGCCGTTGAGGATCGCGCCCATGCCGTGCTCGCGGATGCCGAAGTGCAGGGTGCGCCCGTAGGGGTTGCCCGGGAACTTCTTGGTCGCGTGCTCGACGGGGATGAACGACGGCTCGCCGTCCATCGTGGTGTTGTTCGAGCCGGCGAGGTCTGCGGACCCGCCCCACAGCTCGGGCAGCACGTCCTTGAGCGCGGTGAGGACCTTGCCGGACGCGGCGCGCGTGGCGACGCCCTTCTCGGAGGCCTCGAAGACGGGCAGCTCGTCGGTCCAGCCGGCGGGCAGCTCGTGGGCCACGAGGCGGTCGAGCAGGGCCGCCCGCTCCGGGGCGGCGGTGCGCCACGCGTCGTACGAGCGGTCCCAGGCGGCGCGCTGCTCGGCCTGGCGGGCCGCGACGTCGCGCGTGTACCCGAGCACCTCGTCGTCGACGGCGAAGGTCGCCTCCGGGTCGAGACCGAGGGCGACCTTGAGGCCCGCGACCTCGTCGGCACCCATCGCGGAGCCGTGGATCCCGCCCGTGTTCTGCTTGGTGGGCGACGGCCAGCCGATGATGGTGCGCAGCGCGATGAACGACGGGCGGTCGGTCTCCGCCTTCGCGGCCGCGATGGCCGCGGCGAGCGCGTCGACGTCCTCGGCGTAGCCGGTGCCGCCCTGCGTCCAGTCCACCCGCTGGGTGTGCCAGCCGTAGGCGGCATAGCGCGCGAGGGTGTCCTCGGTGAACGCGATGTCCGTGTCGTCCTCGATGGAGATCTTGTTGTCGTCCCAGATCACCACGAGGTTGCCGAGCTTCTGCGTGCCGGCGAGCGACGACGCCTCGGACGTGACGCCCTCCTGCAGGTCGCCGTCGGAGGCGATGACGTAGACGTGGTGGTCGAACGGCGACTCGCCGGGCGCGGCGTCGGGGTCGAGCAGGCCCCGCTCGCGGCGGGCCGCGAACGCCATGCCGACGGCGGACGCGAGGCCCTGGCCGAGCGGGCCGGTCGTGATCTCGACGCCGGGGGTGTGGCGGTACTCGGGGTGGCCCGGGGTCTGCGAGCCCCAGGTGCGCAGCGCCTCGAGGTCCTCCAGCTCCATGCCGTAGCCGGAGAGGAACAGCTGCAGGTACAGCGTGAGCGAGGAGTGGCCCGCGGAGAGGACGAACCGGTCACGACCGACCCAGTGCGGGTCGGAGGGGTCGTGCCGCATCGTCTTGCCGAACAGCAGGTACGCGGCGGGGGCGAGGGAGATCGCCGTGCCGGGGTGGCCGTTGCCGACCTTCTCGACGGCGTCGGCCGCCAGCGCCTTGATGGTCTTCACCGCGCGGTCGTCGAGCGAGCTCCACTCGAGCGGGGCGACGACGGGGTCGAACGCGTTCACAGATGTGCCTCTTTCCTGCCCGGAGCGAGCCCCGGGTGATTGCTGCTGCTCTGCCGGTACGGGGCGCCGTCGCGTCGGACGCCGCACGGGGTCCTGGGGGCGACGGCGGGGCACGGCGTCGAGGGGCCGACCGGGTGGGCGGCCCGCTGTTCACCGTTGTGCAGCACCACCCTAGCGCCGAGCATTCCCGTCACGCCCGTCCCGGAGCCGTTCGTCCCACCAGTTGAGCGGCGCGCCGTGCGCGCCGGAGGATGTCCGGGGAGATGACGCCGGCGCGGGCATTTCTCACAGCCGGGCGGCCACCGTCCGGGCCGCCGGGTCGCTGACCTCGGCGTACGATGAGGCGGCGACCGTCCCACGTCGCCCGAGCTCCCCGGACCCCCAGCCGAGAACGGACAAGCACGCGCGTGAGCACCACGAGCACCACGACGTCCCACCCCCAGGCGCCGACCCGCGCGGCCGCGCGCGCCGAGCGGGAGCGTGCCGATGCGGACCGGGCGGACCGCCGCGGAGGGAACGCGGAGCAGGGCCGGGGGGCGAGCACGGGATGGCGCGACCGCGTCGGGGCGTACGTCGCGCTGACCAAGCCGCGCATCATCGAGCTGCTGCTGGTCACGACGCTCCCCACCATGATCCTCGCGCAGGGCGGCCTGCCCTCGCTGTGGCTCGTGGTCAAGACGCTCGTCGGCGGGACGCTCGCGGCCGCGTCGGCGAACGTCTTCAACTGCTACCTGGACCGCGACATCGACCAGGTGATGAACCGGACCAAGCGGCGCCCGCTGGCCACGGGGGAGATCACGCCGCGGGCGGCCCTGGTGTTCGCCACGGTGCTCGGCGTCGTGTCGCTGCTGTGGTTCGCCCTGCTGGTCAACGTCCCGGCGGCGTGGCTCACCTTCGCGGCCATCGCGATCTACGTCGTCGGCTACACGATGATCCTCAAGCGGCGCACGCCGCAGAACATCGTGTGGGGCGGGATCGCGGGCTGCATGCCCGTGTTCATCGGTTGGGCCGCCGTCACGGAGTCGCTCAGCTGGGCGGCGGTGGCGCTCTTCGGCGTCATCTTCTTCTGGACGCCGCCGCACTACTGGCCGCTGTCCGTGAAGTTCAAGAAGGACTACGCCAACGCCGGCGTCCCGATGCTCCCGGTCGTCGCGACGGACCGTCGCGTCGCGGTCGAGATGGTCGCGCACACGGTCGCGATGATCGCCTGCTCGCTCGCGCTCATCCCGCTCGCGGGCATGTCGTGGTTCTACTCGGCCGTCGCCGTCGCCTCGGGCGGCTGGTTCCTCTGGCTCGTGATCGCGATGCTGCGCCGCGCCGGCCACCCCGAGCGGGGCAAGCTCGGCGCGATGAAGGTCTTCCACGGCTCGATCACGTACCTCACGGTGCTGTTCATCGCGGTCGCGGTGGACGTCTTCCTGCCGTTCTGACCCTCCCGGTGACGCGGCCCGTCCGGGACGTCGTGGCCCCGGGGCATGATGTTCCGGTGCCCGACACCACGTTCGCCCCGCCCCTCCCGCCCGCGCTGACGGCCGCGCTGCAGGACTACCTGGCGCACCTCGGCGTCGAGCGCGGGCTGTCGGCGAACACGGTCGCGGCCTACCGCCGCGACCTCGGTCGCTACGCGCGCCACCTGCACGCCACGGGTCGCTCCGGGCTCGACGACGTGGGGGAGCGCGACGTCGAGGACTACGTCGTCGTGCTCCGTCAGGGATCGGACGGCGGGGCCCCGCTGTCGCCGTCCTCCACCGCCCGCGCGCTGGCCGCGGTCCGCGGCTGGCACCGGTTCGCGCACGCCGAGGGCGCCACGAGCGCCGACCCCGCGTCGCAGGTGCACGCCCCGAGCGCGCTGCGCCGGCTGCCGCACGCGCTGTCGATCGACGAGGTGGCCCGTCTGCTCGACGCGGCGGGCGCCGGCGACGGCGCGGTGCCGCTGCGCGACCGCGCCCTGCTGGAGCTGCTCTACTCCACCGGCGGGCGCATCAGCGAGGTCGTGGGTCTCGACGTCGACGACGTCGACGGCCTCCTGGACGGCGTGGGCCGCCGCACGGACCCGCCCGACGCGCACGACGACGGGGTGCCGCGCGCCGGGTCCGTGCGCCTGCGGGGCAAGGGCGACAAGGAGCGCGTGGTGCCCGTGGGCTCGTACGCGCGGGCCGCGCTGGAGGCGTACCTGGTGCGCGCCAGGGCGCCCCTCGCGTCGGCGGGACGCGGCACGCCGGCGCTGTTCCTCAACACCCGCGGCGCCCGGCTGTCGCGGCAGAGCGCCTGGTCCGTGCTGCAGGCCGCCGCGGAGCGCGCCGGCCTGACGCAGCACGTGTCGCCGCACACGCTGCGGCACTCGTTCGCCACCCACCTGCTCGCGGGCGGCGCCGACGTCCGCGTGGTGCAGGAGCTGTTGGGACACGCCTCGGTGACGACCACGCAGATCTACACGATGGTGACGCGCGATGCGCTGCGCGAGGTGTACGCCGCGGCGCATCCCCGCGCGCTCGGCTGAACCCCCGTCAGCACGCCCGCCGCGGCCCGCCCGCCGGAACGACGGCGCGCCCGGCGTGCCGCCCGGACCCCGGCAGGCCCTGGGGTAGCGTGACGCAGGTGAGCGAGGGACTCGGGAGCGACACCATGACGCAGACGACCACGAGCGACGCCTCACCGGCCGCGGCCACCGCGACCAGCCCCGCGCCGGGCAGTCCGGCCGGCGGGCTCGAGGAACCGCGTACCGACGTCGTCGGGCGGCCGCTGCCCGACTTCCGCGACCCGGCGCCGCTGGCGTCCCACGGGCCCGCGCGCATCGTCGCGATGTGCAACCAGAAGGGCGGCGTCGGCAAGACCACGACCACGATCAACCTGGGCGCCGCGCTGGCCGAGTACGGCCGCCGCGTCCTGCTCGTCGACTTCGACCCGCAGGGCGCCGCCTCGGTGGGCGTCGGCGTCAGCCCGCACGACCTCGACCTCAGCGTCTACAACCTGCTCATGGAGCGCGACGTCAGCTTCACCGACGTGCTGCAGCCCACGAACATCGAGGGCATGGACGTGCTGCCCGCGAACATCGACCTCTCGGCCGCGGAGGTCCAGCTCGTCGGCGAGGTGGCCCGCGAGTCGGTCCTCGCCCGTGCGCTGCGCCCGGCCCTGGACGACTACGACGTGATCCTCGTGGACTGCCAGCCGTCGCTGGGCCTGCTCACGGTCAACGCCCTCACCGCGGCGCACGGCGTGCTCATCCCGCTGGAGTGCGAGTTCTTCGCGCTGCGCGGCGTGGCCCTGCTCGTGGAGACGATCGAGAAGGTGCGCGACCGGCTCAACCCGGCCCTGGAGATCGACGGCATCCTGCCGACCATGTACGACTCGCGCACCCTGCACTCGCGGGAGGTCGTGGCGCGCGTGCACGAGGCGTTCGGCGACACGCTGCTGCACACGGTCATCGGACGCACGGTGAAGTTCCCGGACGCGTCCGTGGCGGCCGAGCCGATCACCAACTACGCCCCGACCCACGCCGGCGCCGCCGCGTACCGGCAGCTCGCGCGGGAGCTCGTCGCCCGTGGTGACGCTGCCTGACCTCGCCCCGGAGCAGGGGGAGGCGGTCGACGCCGTCGACGGCTCCGACGCCCGGCCGGGGTTCGAGGTGCACCTCGACAACTTCACGGGCCCGTTCGACCTGCTGCTGTCGCTGATCGCGAAGCACGAGCTGGACGTCACCGAGGTGGCGCTCGCGGCCGTGACCGACGAGTTCGTCGCGCACATCCGCGCGGCCGAGGCCGCGTCGCGCGAGGCGACGGCTCGCGGCGAGGAGCACCCGTCGTGGGACCTCGGGACGGCGAGCGAGTTCCTCGTCGTCGCGGCCACCCTGCTCGACCTCAAGGCCGCTCGGCTGCTGCCCGGCGTGGTCGAGGAGGACGCCGAGGACCTGGAGCTGCTCGAGGCCCGCGACCTGCTGTTCGCCCGGCTGCTCCAGTACCGCGCGTACAAGGAGGTCTCCGGCCTCCTCGCCGAGCGGCTGGAGACCGAGGGGCGCCGCGTGCCACGGTCCGTCCCGCTCGAGCCGCACCTCGTGGCGCTGCTGCCGGAGCTGGTGTGGACCCTCGACGGCGCGTGTCTCGCCGAGCTGGCGGCCAAGGCGCTGGAGCCGAAACCCCCGCCGGTCGTCGGGCTGGACCATCTCCACGCCCCCGCCGTGAGCGTGCGGGAGCAGGCGGGCGTGATCGCGCGCCGGCTGCGGCGCGAGCACGTCGCGACCTTCCGCGCGCTCGTCGCGGGGGAGGAGCGGCTCGTGGCCGTCGCGAGGTTCCTCGCCCTGCTGGAGCTGTTCCGCTCCGGCCGGGTGGCGTTCGAGCAGGCCACGGCGCTGGGTGAGCTCACCGTGCGGTGGACCGCGGGCGCCGGAGGCGACCGCGACGACGAGGACGACGAGGACGACGACGGCGAGCTCGCGGCGGGCTTCGAGGAGTTCGACGGGACGCCCGGGCAGGACGAGGGGACCGGCGCACCCGCCGCAGGCGGCGCCGGCGTGACGGAGGTCGTGGCATGACGCAGCAGACGGACGAGCAGGCCGAGGCCGTCGGGCCGGCGGCCGAGGCCGAGCGGACGGCCGAGGTCGAGGTGGACGTCGACGACCTGCCGGGCGGGCTGGCGGCGGCGCTGGAGGCCGTGCTCATGGTCGCGGAGTCCCCGGTGCCGGTCGAGCGGCTCGCGGCGGGCGTCGCGCGACCGGTGCCGGTGGTCGCCGGGGCGCTCGAGGAGCTGGCCGCGGAGTACCGGGGCGAGACGGGCGGGCGCCCGCGCGGCTTCGAGCTGCGCCAGGGGGCCGAGGGATGGCGCGTGTACTCCGCGCGGGCACAGGCCGACGTCGTGGGCGCCTTCGTCCTCGAGGGGCAGTCGTCCCGGCTCAGCCAGGCGGCGCTGGAGACCCTCGCCGTGATCGCGTACCGCCAGCCCGTGACCCGCGGGCAGGTCTCGGCGGTGCGCGGGGTGAGCGTGGACGGCGTGGTGCGCACGCTGCTGGCCCGCGGCCTGATCGCGGAGACGGGCCAGGACCCGATGACGGGGGCCGTGCTGTTCGGCACGACGGGCGAGTTCCTCGACCGGATGGGCTGGTCGTCGCTCGAGGAGCTGCCGCCCCTGGCGCCGCACCTGCCGGACGTGGGGGAGGCGATCGCCCTGGACCCGTCCTCGGCCCTGCGTCGCGGGCTGGCGGAGGACGGGCCCGACGCCTGAGGATCAGGCGTCCGCGGCTGTCAGGCGACCGTCGCGTCGACCGTGACGTCGACGTTGCCCCGCGTGGCGTTGGAGTACGGGCAGACCTGGTGCGCGGCGGCGACGAGGGCGTCCGCGGTGGCCTGGTCGACGCCGCCGAGCTCGGCGTGCAGCGCGACCGTCAGCGCGAAGCCGCCCTCGGGCGTCGGGTGCAGGGAGACCTCGGCCACGACCGCGGAGTCGCTCACGGTGGCCCGCTCGCGCCGCGCGACGAGCTTCAGCGCGGAATGGAAGCACGCGGCGTACCCCGCGGCGAAGAGCTGCTCGGGGTTCGTGGCGCCGCCGGCGCCGCCCATCTCCTTCGGGATCGCGAGGTCGACGTCGAGGAGCCCGTCGTCGGAGCGGGACCGCCCGTCCCGTCCCTCGCCGGTCGCGGTGGCGACCGCCGTGTAGATCGCGCTCATGGTGTGTCCTCTCGGTAGAGTTACTAGTTCGTCTACTAGATCATGCGGCGACCGTCGCCGCAAGCAAGGGCCCGGTGCCGGGCCGGACGTGAGAGGTTGGGCAGATGGAGACCAGCGCGCCGGAGGAGACGGCCACCGGACCGGCCGGGCGGGCGAGCGGGCACGGCCGCGGGCGGGTGCGCGAGCGGATCGTCGAGGCGGGGAGCGGGCTCTTCTACGCGGAGGGCATCCGTGCCGTGAGCGCGGACAAGGTCATCGCCGCGGCCGGCGTGTCGAAGGTCACCTTCTACCGGCACTTCCCGACGAAGGACGACCTGGTCGTCGCCTACCTCGGGGAGCTCGCGGCCGCCGAGCGCGAGCGGCTGGAGGAGATCCGGTCGCAGCACGCGGGCGACGCGGCCGGGGCCCTCGCGGCGCTCGCCGGGGCGCTCGGCGAGGTGGCGCGGGGCGACCGGTTCCGCGGCTGCGCGTTCGTCAACGCCGGGGCCGAGTTCGCCGACCCCGCACACCCCGTCCGGCGCGCGGTCGCCGACCATCGCGCCTGGTACGCGGCCTTCCTCGCCGCCGTCGCCCGCGACGGCGGCGCCGACGACCCCGCGGCCGCGGCCGCCGAGCTGATGATGCTCCGCGACGGGGCGATGGTGTGCGGGGACGTGGACGACGCGGGCGTCGTGGCGCCGCGCCTCGCCGCGGGCTTCGCCGCGGTCCTGGCCGCCCACCGGGGGTGACCGCCCGGGCGTCGGGCGGCAGTCGTGCAGGTGTGTCGAGCAGGTGTGTCGAGCAGGTTCGGGGGGACCTGAGAGAATCGAGCACCATGAGCACCGAACGCCGCGGCGGGAGCCGCCGCACCAGCCGTCCGCAGGGCCCCGCTGCGCAGCGCCCCCGCAAGGCCGCACCCCGTCGCCCCGCACCGCGCTCGGGCGAGCCCGACCGTGACGTCCACGTCGCCGACGGCGTCCGCCTGCAGAAGGTGCTCGCCCAGGCGGGCCTGGGCTCGCGCCGCAAGTGCGAGGAGCTCATCGCCGAGGGCCACGTCGAGGTGGACGGCGTCCTCGTCACGGAGCTCGGCGTGCGCGTCGACCCCGCCACCGCCGCCGTGCACGTGGACGGCATGCGCGTGCAGCTCGACACCTCGAAGATCACCCTCGCGCTGAACAAGCCGCTCGGCGTGGTCTCCACGATGAGCGACCCCGAGGGCCGCCCCACGCTCGCCGACCTGGTCAAGGACCGGTCGGAGCGGTTGTTTCACGTCGGCCGGCTCGACGCCGACAGCGAGGGCCTGCTGCTCCTCACGAACGACGGCGAGCTCGCGAACCGGCTCGCGCACCCCCGGTACGAGATCCGCAAGACGTACCTCGTCACCGTGACGGGCGGCGAGTTCTACCCCCGCCACGCGAAGCAGCTCACCGACGGCGTCGAGCTCGAGGACGGCCTCGCGCGCGCCGACAAGGTCCGCGTGGTGGACTCGGTGCCCGGCGAGACCATGATCGAGGTGGTGCTGCACGAGGGCCGCAACCGGATCGTGCGGCGCATGCTCGAGGCCGTCGGCTTCCCGGTGACGCGCCTGGTGCGGACCCGGATCGGCCCCATCGCCCTCGGCGACCTGCGAGTCGGGCGCTCGCGGGTGCTCGGGCGCACCGAGCTCGGCACCCTCATGCGCGACGTCGACATGTGACGCCGTCGCACCACCGACCCGCGTCGACCCAGCAGTCCCAGCAGTCCCAGCAGTCCCAGCAGCACCCGTAGTCCCGCAGTCCCGCGCGGCAGAACCGCGCGACAACAGAAGGTGAGCACACGTGGTCGTCATCGCCGTCGACGGTCCCTCCGGGTCCGGCAAGTCCAGCGTCTCCAAGGCGGTGGCGGCCCGGCTGGGGCTCGCCTACCTCGACACCGGGGCGATGTACCGGGCCGCGACGCTGTGGTGCGTCGACGGCGGCACGGACCTCGCCGACCAGGCCGCGGTGGCCGACGCCGTGCGCGCCATGCCGCTCGAGATGGGCGTCGACCCGGCGGCCCCGACGGTGCACCTCGGCGGTCGCGACGTCGCCGCGGCGATCCGCACCACCGAGGTCTCCACCGCCGTCTCGCAGGTGGCCACCAACCTCGAGGTGCGCGCCGAGCTCCGACGCCGGCAGCGCGCCGTCATCGAGACCGAGGGCGCGCCGGGCGGCTTCTCGGGCGGCAAGGGCATCGTCGCTGAGGGGCGCGACATCACGACCGTGGTCGCGCCCGACGCCGACGCCCGCGTGCTCCTGACCGCCAGCGAGGAGGCGCGCCTGCGCCGCCGCTCCCTCGAGGTGCACGGCGCGGCCGACGAGTCGGCCGTCGAGGCGACGCGCGACCAGGTGCTGCGCCGCGACCGCGACGACTCCACCGTCAGCCAGTTCCAGGTCGCCGCCGACGGCGTCGTCACCGTCGACTCCTCCGACCTCGACTTCGACCAGACGGTCGACGCCGTGCTCGCTGTCGTCGCGCAGGTCACCGCCTGACGCGCCGCCGCGACGGATGCGCGACGCCGCGCCGGACGCGGTGACGCGGGTCTCGTTCGTGACACGTCGCTCGGCCTGGGAGAATGGTGCGCATGACCACTCCCGCCGACGGCTCCGTGCCTGCTGCCGAGCCCACCGACGAGCCCACCGCCCCGCCTGCGCCCGGCATCGCCGCGGCGCCCGCGGACCGTGCGGACACCGAGGGCCGTGACGCCGTGGCGGAGGTCCTCGAGTCCGACGGCGACGACGAGGCGCGCGAGCGCGCGCTGCGCGTCGGCCTGGAGGACTTCGAGCTCGACGAGGCCGACCGCGCGCTGCTGGACGCCGAGTGGGACGAGGAGGGCTTCGGCCCGGGCGAGGCGCCGCTGCCGGTGCTCGCCGTCGTCGGGCGCCCCAACGTCGGCAAGTCGACCCTCGTCAACCGCATCCTCGGCCGCCGCGAGGCCGTCGTGGAGGACACCCCGGGCGTCACGCGCGACCGCGTGAGCTACCCCGGCGAGTGGGCCGGCCGCGACTTCACCCTCGTGGACACCGGCGGCTGGGAGGTCGACGTCGCCGGCATCGAGTCGAAGGTCGCCGAGCAGGCAGAGGTCGCCGTCGAGCTGGCCGACGCGGTCATCTTCGTCGTCGACTCCACGGTGGGCGCGACGTCGACCGACGAGCGCGTCGTGGAGCTGCTGCGCCGCTCGGGCAAGCCCGTCGTGCTGGCCGCCAACAAGGTGGACGGGCCGTCGGGCGAGGCGGACGCCGCCTACCTGTGGTCGCTCGGCCTGGGCGAGCCGCACCCCGTGTCCGCGCTGCACGGCCGCGGCACCGGCGACCTGCTGGACGCCGCGATGAAGGTGCTGCCCGAGGTCTCCGAGCACGGGGAGCTGCGGCCCGCCGGCCCGCGCCGGGTGGCCCTCGTGGGCCGCCCGAACGTCGGCAAGTCCTCGCTGCTGAACAAGATCGCCGGGGCCGAGCGCGTCGTCGTCGACGAGACCGCGGGCACCACGCGCGACCCGGTCGACGAGCTCGTGGAGATCAAGGGCGTGCCGTACTGGTTCGTCGACACGGCCGGCATCCGCCGCCGCGTGCACCAGACGCGCGGCGCCGACTTCTACGCGTCGCTGCGCACGCAGGCGGCGATCGAGAAGGCCGAGGTCGCCGTCGTGCTCGTCGACGCCTCGGAGCCGATGACCGAGCAGGACACGCGCGTCATCTCCCAGGCCGTCGACGCCGGCCGGGCGCTCGTCATCGCGTACAACAAGTGGGACCTCATGGACGACGACCGTCGCCCGTACCTCGAGCGCGAGATCGAGCGGGACCTGGTGCAGGTGCAGTGGGCGCCGCGCGTCAACGTCTCCGCCCGCACGGGCTGGCACACCGACAAGCTGACGCGCGCGCTCGAGACCTCGCTCGAGTCGTGGGACACCCGCATCCCCACCGGCCGCCTCAACGCCTTCCTCGGCGAGCTGGTGGCCGCCCACCCCCACCCGCTGCGGGGCGGCAAGCAGCCGCGCATCCTGTTCGGCACGCAGGCCTCGACCCGCCCGCCGCGGTTCGTCATCTTCGCGACCGGGTTCCTCGAGGCGGGCTACCGCCGGTTCATCGAGCGCCGCCTGCGCGAGACCTTCGGGTTCGAGGGGTCGCCCATCGAGATCAGCGTCCGCGTGCGGGAGAAGCGGCGCCGATGAGCTGCCGTTGAGCGCTGCCCCGCTGGCCCGCCGGGGTCGCCTGCTGCGCCTGGGCGTGGCGCGCGACACGTCCGCGGTGCGCCACCTGGTGACGTTCCTGGTGGTTGCGGTGGCGACGGTGCTCGTGACCCGGTTCCTCCTCGCCGCGTCCGGCTACCCGCAGGTGGGCGGCGGCGGTCTGCACGTGGCGCACGTGCTCTGGGGCGGTCTCGGCATGGCGCTCGCGGTGGTGGTGCTGCTCTCCTGGGTGGGGCCGGCGCCGCGGTCGCTCGGCGCGGTGCTGGGCGGCGTCGGCTTCGGGCTGTTCGTCGACGAGATCGGCAAGTTCGTCACCTCGGACAACGACTACTTCTACGAACCGACGGCGGCGCTCATCTACGCGGTCGTCGTCGTGCTCGTGCTGCTCGTGGAGGCCCTGCACGGGAGGCGGTCGCACCACCCGGCCGAGTACCTCGCGGTGGCGACCGACCGTGCCGTGGCCGGGGTGGCGGGCGGCTTCACCGACGCGGAGCGCGAGGAGGCGCGGGCGCTGGTGGAGCGGGGCCGCGGCGAGCCCGCCGCCGACGAGGTGGCCGCTCTCGTCGAGGCCGTGCCCGCGGACGCGGTCGCCGTGCCGGACCCCGTGCGGGCGCTGGTCGTCCGGGTGTCGGCGTGGTTCGCCGACGCGATGGAGCACCGCTGGGCGGCCGCGGTCGTGACGGTGGCGGTGCTCGGCACCAGCGCGGGGTCGGTCGTGGTGGCACTGCGGGTGCTGCTCGGCGGCGTCGCCGTCCCGACCTGGGTCGGCGTCGGCATCCTCGCGGCCGTCGCCGTGACGGTGGCGTGCGTCGTGCGGGCGCTCGTCGTCGGCCCGCGCGACCATCGCGCGGGCGCGGTGTGGGTGCGCCGGGGCGTCCTCGTCAGCCTGCTGGTCACCCAGCTCCTCGCGTTCCGCGCGGTGCAGTGGGTGGCCGTGGCGGGGCTGGCGGTCGACCTCGTCGTGCTCGTCGCCCTCGGGGTCGCCCTGGGGCGGGACGACGAGCGACGCTCCGTCCGGCCGCGGGCGCGCTGAGCGCCGTCGCGCGGACGCACGGGCCCGACGGAGCGACGGCCGGCCCGTGAGACGTCCGCCACTCGGGCTTGCCAGGTGGTCGCGGAGCGTGGCACGGTCGGCGGTGACGAGCGAAAAGCTCGCGTGCTCTGGGGTCGGTGAAATTCCGAGCCGGCGGTGAAAGTCCGCGACCCGGTCACAGCCTGTGACCGGTTGACCAGGTGGAACTCCTGGACCGACGGTCAAAGTCCGGATGGGAAGCGCACGCGACGGCTCCCCGTCCGGTCCGTCCCCCGGCCCTCGTGGCCGGCGCCGTCCGTCGTGACGACGTCCGGGACCGGAGGTGCGAGCACGTCCCGACCCCGCCTTCCTGCCCCGGGGTCCGCGACCGGACGACAGGGGCAGGACGGATGAGTGCCACGACGGCGGAGCGCGCCGCGATGCAGCGCGCGCTGGAGCTGGCCGCGCAGGTGCCGGCCCGAGGACCCAACCCGCGCGTCGGGTGCGTGCTCCTCGACGCCGACGGCGCGACGATCGCGGAGGGTCTCCACCGTGGCGCGGGCACGCCACACGCCGAGGTCGAGGCGCTGCGCCGCGCGACCGAGTCCCGCGGCCCGGGCGCCGCGCGCGGGGCCACCGCCGTCGTCACGCTCGAGCCCTGCAACCACCACGGGCGCACCGGGCCGTGCGTGGACGCGCTCCTGGAGGCGGGGGTCGCGCGGGTCGTGCACGCCCAGCACGACCCCAACCCGGCGGCGTCGGGGGGTGCCGCGCGCCTGCGTGCCGCGGGCGTGGAGGTGGTCGGCGGCGTCCTGGCCGACGAGGCCCGCGCCCTCAACGCCATCTGGACGCGCGCGCTCGAGCTCGGCCGTCCCGTCGTCACCTGGAAGGTCGCGAGCACGCTCGACGGACGGTCCGCGGCCGCCGACGGCACCTCGCGCTGGATCACCGGGCGGGCCGCGCGGCACGACGTGCACCGGCTGCGGGCCGGGGTCGACGCCGTCGTCGTCGGCACCGGCACCGCGCTCACCGACGACCCCGACCTCACCGTGCGGCACGTCCCGCTGACGGGGCAGCAGCCGGACCGGGTCGTCGTCGGGCTGAGGGACCTGCCCGCGTCGTCCCGGCTCGCGCGGGCCGCGGCCGCCGGGGAGGCGGTGATGCACCTGCGCACCCACGACCCGCACGAGGTGCTGGACCTGCTCTGGTACCGCGAGCACCGGCACGTGCTGCTCGAGGGCGGTCCCGCCCTCGCCGCCGCCTTCTGGCGCGCCGGTCTCGTCGACGACGTCGTCGCCTACGTCGCCCCCGTGCTGCTCGGCGTCGGCGCCTCCGCCGTCGCCGACCTCGGCATCGGGACCATCGCGGACGCCGCGCGCCTCGACCTCCTCGACGTCGCCGTCCTGCCCCGGGACCCGGACGACCCCACCGACATCCCCACCGTGCGGCTGGCCCTGCGGCCGCGGAAGGAGCACTGAGCCATGTTCACCGGAATCGTGGAGGAGCTCGGCGCCGTCGTGGCCGTGCGCGAGCACGCGGACGGCGCCCGTCTCACCGTCGCGGCCGAGAGGGTGCTCGACGGCGTCCGGCTCGGCGACTCGATCGCCGTCGACGGCTGCTGCCTGACCGTCGCGGAGACGGGGGAGCACGACGGTCGTGCCACCTGGACGGCCGACCTCATGGCGGAGACCCTGGCCCGCACGAGCCTCGGCGGGCGGCGTGCCGGCGACCCGGTCAACCTCGAGCGGGCGCTCGCGGCCGACGGGCGGTTCGGCGGGCACGTCGTGCAGGGGCACGTCGACGGCGTCGGCACGGTGCTCGCGCGCACGCCGGGCACGCAGTGGGAGGTCGTCGAGATCGCGCTGCCCCCGGAGCTGGCGCGGTACGTCGGGGCGCAGGGCTCGATCGCCGTCGACGGTGTGAGCCTCACCGTGGTGGACGCGCGGGACGACGCGTTCACCGTGAGCCTCATCCCCGAGACGCGGGCGCGCACGACGCTCGGCGCCCGCGCCGTGGGGGAGCAGGTCAACCTCGAGGTCGACGTGCTGAGCAAGTACGTCGAGCGGCACCTGGCGTCCGGCACCGCGCACGGCCTCGCGGCTGCGGCAGGAGCGGCGCGGTGAGCGCCGTCGGGCGGGTCGAGCGGGCGATCGCGGACGTCGCGGCCGGGCGCCCCGTCGTCGTCGCGGACGACGCCGACCGCGAGAACGAGGGCGACCTCATCCTGGCCGCGGACGCCGCGACGCCCGAGCTCATGGGGTTCCTGGTGCGGCACACCAGCGGCCTCGTGTGCGTGGGCGTGGCGGGCCACCAGCTGGACCGGCTCGGCCTGCCTCTCATGGTCGAGGCGAACCAGGACGCCTACCGCACGGCCTACACGGTGACGGTCGACGCCGCCACGGGCGTCTCGACCGGGATCTCCGGCGCCGACCGGGCCCGCACCGCGCGCCTGCTCGCCGACCCGGCGGCCGGGCCCGCGGACCTCACGAGGCCCGGGCACGTGCTGCCGCTCCGGGCCCGTCCCGGCGGCGTCCTGGAGCGGCGCGGGCACACCGAGGCGGCCGTCGACCTCGCGCGCCTCGCCGGGCGGGGCGAGGCCGGCGTGCTCGCCGAGCTGGTGCACGACGACGGCACGATGATGCGGCTGCCCGCGCTGCGGGAGTTCGCGGCCGAGCACGGGCTCGCGCTGATCAGCGTGGCCGACCTCGTCGCCCACCGGCGGGCGACCGAGCTGCTCGTGGAGCGCGTCGCCGTGACGACCCTGCCCACCCGGCACGGCGACCTCACCGCCGTGGCCTACCGGGACACCCGCTCGGGCGACGAGCACGTCGCGCTGGTGGCAGGGGCCCTGGACGCCCTGGCCGCCCCCGGGCACGGCCCCGTACTGACGAGGGTGCACTCCGAGTGCCTCACGGGGGACGCGTTCGGCAGCCTGCGGTGCGACTGCGGGCCGCAGCTCGACGAGTCGCTGCGGCGGATCGCCGAGGCCGGCCGAGGTGTCGTCGTCTACCTGCGCGGGCACGAGGGGCGGGGGATCGGGCTGGCCGCCAAGCTCGCCGCCTACGCCCTGCAGGACGTCGGGCGCGACACCGTCGACGCCAACCTCGACCAGGGGCTGCCCGCCGACGCCCGCGACTACACCGCCGCCGCGCACGTGCTGAAGGACCTGGGCGTGCCGGCCGTGCGCCTGCTGACCAACAATCCCGCCAAGGTCGACGGCCTCGTCGCCGGGGGAGCGGACGTCGTCGAGCGGCTGCCCCTCACCCTGCCCGCCCACCCGCGCACGCTCGGCTACCTGCGGACCAAGCGCGACCGCATGGGGCACGACCTGCCCCACCTGACCGACGTCCCGCACGACACCGGAGGAACGATGCACGACGCCCCGACTCTCCCTTCGACTCTCCCCGCGACCCGGCCCGCCCCGACGGCCGCCGGAGCCGCCCGATGAGCGGCGCCGGCGCCCCTACCGCGGCGCCCGTCGACTGCTCCGACCTGCGCGTCGCCGTCGTCGCGGCGAGCTGGCACGAGGTGGTCATGGACGGGTTGCTCGACGGCGCGCTGCGCGCGTGCGCCGACCACCAGGTCGGCGCCCCCTTGGTCGTGCGCGTGCCCGGCTCGTTCGAGCTGCCCGTCGCCGCCCAGGCGCTCGCGGAGGCCGGGTACGACGCCGTCGTCGCCCTGGGCGTCGTCATCAGGGGCGGCACCCCGCACTTCGACTACGTGTGCGCCGCCGCGACCGACGGGCTGAACCGGGTAGCCCTCGACCACACCGTCCCCGTGGGGTTCGGGCTCCTGACGTGCGACGACGAGCAGCAGGCACTCGACCGCGCCGGGCTGGACGGCTCGCACGAGGACAAGGGCTACGAGGCCACCGCGGCGGCGCTGGCCACCGCGCGCGTCCTCGGCGACGTCCGGGCGACACCCGTCGGCGGTGCTCGCGTCGATGCAGGAGCAGTGTCTGACCTGGGGTAGTATTTCGGTCGGCCCTGCGGGGTGGCACCACGGTGCCACAGGTGGGGTCGACGGGCTGTGGCGCAGCTTGGTAGCGCACTTGACTGGGGGTCAAGGGGTCGCAGGTTCAAATCCTGTCAGCCCGACCAGCACACGAACGAGAGGCTCGGACCGGAGACGGTCCGAGCCTCTCGTCGTTCGGGTCGATCGGCCCTGCGCTCTCTGTCGGTCCCGCGCCCGACCGTCCTCCCCATGGGACGCCAACGCCGGTACACCGACGAGCAGCTCGCCGAGGCCGTCGCGAGCGAGTTCTTCGTCATCGACGGAGAGCTGCGGCAGTACCGGATACCCGCCGCCGTCGTCGGCGGGCTGCACGCGATCCACGTGGACGCGTGCGCCCGGTACAGGCTGCTGACCCTCGCGCCCGCCGGACCTGCTGCCGACGTGTCCTGACCCCGCCACCGGACGAACGCGTCTGCGGCCCCGTGCGTCGCCCCCGGGCGACCCGGTCCGCTGCGGGCGACGATGGCCACGAGACGGGACACGACGCGGCAAGAGTGAGCACGCCTCAGGCACGTCGCATCGACACGACGACGAGGGGAAACACGACATGTGCACGGGAATCCGGTTCTCCGACGGTCACGGCAGCGTCTACCTCGCACGAAACCTCGACTGGACGACCGGCTACGGGCAGCAGGTGGTGATGACGCCCACCGGGTTCGCGCCGAGGTCGCCGTTCGGTGCCGTGCCCGACATCAAGCACGCCACCATCGGCATGGGCATCGTGGAGGAGGCCACGCCGCTCTACTTCGACTGCGGGAACGACGCGGGGCTGGCGGTCGCGGGGCTCAACTTCCCGGGATACGCGGCCTACGCCCCCGCCCCGGTGGACGGCGCCGTCAACGTCGCCGCGTTCGAGTTCCCCCTGTGGGTCTGCTCGCAGTTCGCGAGCGTGGACGAGGTCGAGGCCGCGCTCGCGGACGTGGTGATCGTCGACCGGCCGATCAACGACAAGTTCCCCAGCTCGCTGCTCCACTGGATCGTCGCCGACGGCACGCGGGCGATCGTGGTGGAGCACACGAGCGACGGCATGCACGTGTTCGACGACGACGTCGACG
Organism: Isoptericola sp. NPDC056573; assembly: GCF_042793335.1. NCBI lineage: Bacteria > Bacillati > Actinomycetota > Actinomycetes > Micrococcales > Promicromonosporaceae > Isoptericola > Isoptericola sp. NPDC056573. The sequence continues at coordinate 113,053 of NZ_JBHTUY010000011.1, read as the reverse complement.
TGCTGACGAACCAGCCCGGGTTCGCCTGGCACCACGAGAACCTGCGCAACTACCTCAACACCTCGCCGGAGTTTCCTCAGGACGTCGCGCTGGGCAGGGCGCTCCTCGGCCCGTTCGGGTCGGGTTCGCACATGCGCGGGATCCCCGGCGACTACTACTCGCCGTCCCGGTTCGTCCGCGCGGCGTACGTCAACGCGCACTACCCCGGCAGGGAGAGCGAGGCGGAGAACGTCAGCCGCGCGTTCCATACCCTGCAGCAGGTGGCGATGGTCGACGGCTGCGCCGCGATGGGCTCGGGCGAGTTCGAGATCACGATCTACACGGGGCTCTTCTCCTCCCAGACCTCGACGTACTACTGGAACACCTACGACGACCCGGCGATCCGCAGCGTCGCGATGGCCGACCATCCGGCCGACGGCTCGGACCTGGTCCTGGCGTAGCGCGACGTGGACGAGGTCGAGGCCGCGCTCGCGGGCACGCACCGGGCATGATGGACGCGTGCCCGACGACCCTCACTCCGGCCTGCGCGTGACGGCGGCCCTCGTCGTCCCCGAGCGGGAGCTGTCCTGGCGGTTCTCGCGCTCGTCGGGTCCGGGCGGTCAGGGCGTGAACACGGCGGACTCGCGCGTCGAGCTGTCGTGGGACGTGGGGGAGTCGAGGTCGCTCACGGAGGCGCAGCGCGCGCGGGTCCTCGAGCACCTGGCGGGCCGTGCCGTGCGCGGGGTCGTGACGGTCGCGGCCTCCCAGCACCGCGCCCAGCTGCGCAACCGGGAGGTCGCCCGGACCCGTCTCGCGGCGCTCGTCGCCGAGGCGCTCGCGCCGCCGGGGCCGCGCCGCCGCCCGACGCGGCCGACGCGCGGGTCGGCGCAGCGACGCATCGACGCGAAGAAGCGTCGTGCGGGCGTCAAGCGGATGCGGCGCCCGCCGCAGGACTGAACCGGCGGGCGCGGCGGTCGTCAGGCGCCGCGGTCCGGAGCACCCATGTCCCCCGTGGCTGGCACGCCGTCGGCGAGGCCGTAGTGGAGGTACACGGTGCCGCTGGGGCCGGCGGCAGGGGGCTCGAGCAGCCGGAGGTTCGTCGGCACCTCCCCGCCGTCGAACACCTTCTTCCCGACGCCCAGGACGATGGGGTGGACCCAGAGGTCGATGCGGTCGAACAGCTTCTCGTGCAGGAGGGTCTGCACGAGGTTCAGGCTGCCGACGACGCGGACGTGCTCGTGGCGGTTGCGGATCTCCCGCACGGCGGCGGGCAGGTCCGGGCCGAGCTGGGTGGAGCCGGCCCAGGAGAGGTCGGGGGTGCCGCGGGAGGCGACGTACTTCGGGATGCTGTTGAAGAGGGTCGCGATGTCGCCGTCCTGGCCGCCGCCGCTCTGGTGCGGCCAGTACGCGGCGAAGATGTCGTAGGTGCGCCGGCCCAGCAGGAGCGCGTCCGTCCCCTCGCCGTAGGCGGCGTCGATCTGCTCCCCGGCGACCTCGTCGATCAGCGGGGCCTGCCAGCCCCCGAACGGGAAGCCCTGCGGGTCCTCGTCGGGGCCGCCCGGCGCCTGGGCGACCAGGTCCAGGGTGGCGAACAGCTCGAGGTGGATGAGTCCCATGGTGTCCTCCGGAAGGTCGTCCGGCCCACATGGTCGGCCGGCTCACGGGAAGGACCTCCCGGGTCGGAGGAACTCATCGGCGCAGAAACCTTCCACTGTGAGGTTTTGGGGGTAGGCTCGTCCACGGCTTCCGGCGCGGTGCGACGTACTTCTGTACGGGCATCGACGGAAGTCGGACCGCCGACCACGCGAAGGAGCCCCAGATGCCCATCACGTCCGTGCAGCTGTACTCGCTGCGGGATGCCATCGCCGCCGACCTGGACGCCGCCGTCGCGCGCGTGCGCGAGATCGGGTACGAGCACGTCGAGCCGTACGCGTTCGTCGAGCGCGCCGCCGACTTCGAGCGTGCCTTCGCCGCCACGGGTCTCGCCGCGCCGTCCGGCCACGCCGCCGTCATCGACGTCGCCGAGCCCGACGTCGTCTTCGAGGCCGCCGCCCGCCTCGGGATCGGGATCGTCATCGACCCGTTCGTCCCGACCGAGCGGTGGCAGACGGCGGACGACGCGAAGAAGCTCGCCGAGCGCGTCAACGAGCTGACGGCCCGGGCGGCGGGCCACGGCCTGCGCTTCGGCTACCACAACCACCAGTGGGAGTTCACCAACAAGGTCGACGGGCGCCCGGTGTTCGAGATCTTCGCCGAGCACCTCGACCCGGAGGCCGTCCTCGAGGTCGACACCTTCTGGGCCACCGTCGGCGGCGCCGACGCACCGGCCGTGCTCAAGACGCTCGGCGACCGCGTCGTCGCCATCCACGTCAAGGACGGGGAGGTGTCCGGCGACATCGCGACCGTGCTGCCCTCCAGCGAGAGCGCCCTCGACGTGCCGCCTGCCCTCAAGGCCGCGTACGAGAACCAGGTGCCCGCCGGGCAGGGCGACGTCGACGTGCCGGCGATCCTCGCCGCCGCGCCGCAGGCCATCCGCGTCGTGGAGTTCGACTCCTACGCGGGTGACGTCTTCGAGGGCGTCGCCGCGTCCCTCGCCTGGCTGCAGGAGAACGACAAGTGAGCCGCGTCGGTGTCGGCATCATCGGTGCCGGGAACATCTCCACGCAGTACCTCGAGAACCTCACGAAGTTCGCCGACGTCGAGGTCCGCATGGTCGCCGACGTGCTGCTCGACCGGGCCGGCGCGCAGGCGGAGGCCTACGGCGTCCCGTCGTCGGGCACGGTGGAGGAGCTGCTGGCCCGCGACGACATCGAGATCGTCGTCAACCTGACGATCCCGGCGGTGCACGCCGAGGTCGGGCACCAGATCGTCGCCGCCGGCAAGCACGTGTGGAGCGAGAAGCCGATCGCGACCGACCACGCGTCCGCTGCCGCCCTGCTGGCCGCCGCCGAGGCGAAGGGGCTGCGCGTCGCGTGCGCCCCGGACACCGTGCTCGGCGCGGGCATCCAGTCCGCGCTGCGCGCCATCGCCCGCGGGGACATCGGCGAGCCTCTGACGGCGACGACGATGTTCCACGTCCCGGGCCCCGAGGCATGGCACCCGGACCCCGACTTCCTGTACGCGACGGGCGCGGGCCCGCTGTTCGACATGGGGCCCTACTACGTCACGACGCTCGTGCACGCGCTGGGGGCGGCGTCCCGCGTCCAGGCGGTGTCGTCGAAGTCGCTCGAGAAGCGCACGATCGCGTCCGGCCCGCGTGCCGGCGCGACGTTCCCCGTCGAGGTGCCGACCCACCACGCGGCGCTGATCCAGTTCCGCGGCGGGCAGTCGGCGCAGTCGACGTTCTCGTTCCAGCACGCCCTGCCGCGCGCCGGGTTCGTCGAGATCAACGGCACGACGGGCACGATCGTGCTGCCCGACCCGAACGTGTTCGACGGCGACTCCACCCTGTGGCGCTACGGGCAGGACGAGCCCGAGACCGTCCCCGCCACCGGATCCACCTGGGGCCGCGGCACCGGCGTCGTCGAGCTGGCCCGCGCGATCCGGGAGGGGCGGCCCGAGCGGGCGTCCGGTGCCGTCGCGCTGCACGTGCTCGACGTGCTCCTCGCGATCCGCGACGCCGCGGAGTCCGGGACGCCGATCGACGTCGCGTCCACGGTCGGCGCGCCGCCGCCGCTGGCGGAGGACTTCGACCCGGCGGCGTCGACCTTCTGACCTCGCCGTCACGCCGAGGGGCCGGGTCCTGCGGGACCCGGCCCCTCGTCGCGTCAGACCTCCGGCGGGGGCGGCACCAGCCGCTCGAGCAGCTCGAGCACGCGCGCGCCGTCCACGGCGTCGGGGTCGAGCAGCCACTGCACCTGGATGCCGTCGGACGCGGCGATCGCCAGCGCGGCGAGGTCCCCGGCGTCGACGGCGGGGTCGATGCGGCCCGCCTCCTGGTCGGCGCGGACCTGGTCGGACAGCTCGGCCCGCAGGCGGGCGAAGCGCTCGCGGAAGAACTCGCGCGTCACCGGATGGCCCGCGCCCGCGGCGTCGCCGGCGAGGGTCGTGTAGAGCTGGACGAGGCCGGGCACCTCGCGGTTGAGGACGGCGCTCTCGCGCATCCCGCCGACCGCCGACGACGGCGGCCCGCCGGCGTCGCTCCGCTGGACCTCGTGCTCGTGATAGACGGCGACGAGCAGGTCGTCGCGCGACGGGAAGTAGTGCCGCAGCGTGGCGTGCGAGACGCCGACCGCGTCGGCGACGGACCGCAGCGACGACGCGTCGACCCCGTGCTCCGCGACCATCCGGAGCACCTGGTCCAGGATCTGAGCCCGGCGCGCCGCCCCCTTCGCGTAGCCGCGCCGGGGCGCCTCGTCGTCTGCCCCGCCCGGTCCGCCCACGCCGCCAACCTACCCGGCGTGGGCGACCGGCCGTCGGGCCGTGGCCGACAGGCCCCGAACCGTCAGAAGTCGAAGTCGTCGATGTTGTCCTTGTTGAACCGGTAGGGGTCGCCGAGCAGCACGGTCGCGTCGGCGTCGACGGTGAAGTCGCCGAGCTTGCCGGCGGTGAAGGAGTCGCCCTCGGCCCCGGTGATGGTGCCTTCGACCATGGCGTCCGCCGCGAACGCGGCGAGGTACCCGAGGTCCTCCGGGTTCCAGAGCGCGAACTCGGTGACCGTGCCGTCCTTGACGTACTCGCGCATCTGGTTCGGCGTCCCCAGGCCGGTGACGGCGACCTTGCCCTTCGCGTCCGACGTCGACACGTACCGGGCCGCCGCGGCGATGCCCACGGTGGTGGGCGAGATGATGCCCTTGAGGTCCGGGTGCGACTGCAGCAGCGCCGCCGTCTTGTCGAACGAGGTCTGGTCGTCGTCGTTGCCGTAGACGGTGTCGACCAGGGTGATGTCCGGGTGGTTGTCGGCCAGGTCCTTCTCCATGAGCTCGATCCACGCGTTCTGGTTCGTGGCGTTCGCGCTGGCGGAGAGGATGGCGACCTCGCCGGCGTCGCCGATCTGCTCGGCGATCATGTCGACCTGCACCTCGGCGATGCCCTCGGCGGAGGCCTGGTTGACGAACAGGTCACGGCACGCGGGGTCGGTGTCGGAGTCGAAGGTCACGACCTTCGTGCCGGCCTGCCGGGCCTCGTCGAGCGCGTCGCAGATCGCCTTCGGGTCGTTGGCCGACACGATGAGCGCCTGGGTGCCCTGCTGGGCCGCGGTGTTGATGAAGGGCACCTGCGCGTCGGGCGTGGCGGTGTCCGGCCCGACCTCCGAGAAGGAGCCGCCGAACTCGTCCGTGGCGGCCTTCGCGCCCTTCGTGCTGGTGTCGAAGTAGGGGTTGCCGAGGTTCTTCGGCAGCATGACGACCGACACGTCGCCGCCCCCGCCGCCGCTCTCACCGCCGCCCCCGCCGCCGTCGTCGCCCCCGGAGGAGCATCCGGCGAGGGCCAGTGCCGCGGTCATCGCGAGGGCCGCGAGGGCGGCCGACCGCTGGTTCGTGAGCTTCATCGTTCTTCCTTTCCGACGGGCCGCAGGGTGGTCGGGCGTCGGCGCCGGACGATCCAGGCGGTGACGCTCGGGGAGATCACCGACAGCACGAGGAGCGCGCCGATGATGATGTTGATGACGTTGACGGTGACGCTCTCCAGCCGCAGGGCGCTCGAGACGACGCCGATGAGCAGCACGCCGGCGAGCACCCCGTGCAGCGCGCCCCGGCCGCCGAAGATCGACACGCCGCCGAGCAGGACGGCCGCGACCACCTGCAGCTCCATGCCCGTCGCGTTGTCGCCGCGCGCGCTGCCGTAGCGGAGGGTGAAGAACACCCCCGCGAAGGCGGCGACCGCGCCGGTGAGGACGAAGAGCAGGAGCTTGGTCCGGGCCACGCCCACGCCGCTGAACCGCGCGGTGTCGGGGCTGAGGCCGATGTCGTAGACCCCGCGGCCGAACGGCGTGAAGTGCAGCAGGACGACGAAGACGGCGGCCAGCACGACGATCGGCACCAGGACCACCGGGAGCTGGGTGTCCCCGAGCCGGGCGGTCGCGAGGTCCGTCCAGCGCTCGGGGAAGTCCGTGACGGCCTTGGTGCCCAGCAGCCCCACGGCGACGCCGCGGTACAGGGCGAGCGTGCCGATCGTCACGGCGAGCGAGGGCAGCCCGACGAACGCGACGAGGAAGCCGTTGAGGGCGCCGCACGCCACGCCCACGAGCAGCGCGGTACCGGCGGCGGCCGGCACCGACCAGCCCGCCTCGACCAGGAGGCCGACGGTCACGCTGGAGAGCCCCACCACGGAGGCGACCGACAGGTCGATCTCGCCGGTGATGATCACGAGCGTCATCGGCAGCGCGATGAGCAGGATCGGCGCGGTGTCCAGCACGAGGTAGGGGAGCGTCAGCGGGCTGCGGAAGTTGTCCACGTACTGGAGCGAGAGCGCGACGACCACCACGAGCAGGACGATGATCCCCGCCTCGCGGGTGAGCAGGGCGCGCTGCCACCAGGGTCGGGCGTGGGCGGCGTACGTGCGCCCGGCCTGCTCGGGGCGTCCCGGGGCCGTCATCGGGCGTCCCTCGCGCGGACGAGGCGGCGGGCCGTGCGGTTCGCGAGCAGCCGGTCGAGCACGATCGCGCCGATGATCAGGACGCCGACCACGGCCTGCTGCCAGAAGTCGGGGATGCCGAGGATCGGCAGGGCGCGGTTGATCGTGACGAGCAGGACGGCGCCCAGGGCGGCGCCCCAGACGGTGCCGCTGCCGCCGAAGATGGCGACCCCGCCGATGACCGCGGCGGCGACCGCCTGCAGCTCCGTGCCGAGGCCCGCCCCGGAGCTGATCGTGCCGTAGCGGGCCGCGAACATGATCCCGGCGAGCCCGGCCAGCGCGCCCGAGAGCACGAACGCGCCGATCACCCGGCGGCGGACGGGCAGCCCGTACAGCACCGCGGCCTCGGGCTCGGACCCGATCGCGTACAGCTCGCGGCCGCCGCGGGCCGTGTGCAGGTAATAGCCCACGGCGGCGAGCACGACGAGCGCGACCACCGCCAGGACGGGCACCGTCAGCACGGTCCTCGTCCCGAGGGCGAGGAACGTGCCGGGCAGGTCGGACGCGTTGACCCGGTCGCTGCCGGCCCAGGTGAGGACGACGCCCCGGTACACGTACAGCGTGCCGAGGGTGATCACGAGGGCGGGCACGCGCCCGAGGCCCACGAGCAGCCCGTTCACGAGGCCGAGAGCGGCGCCCGCGAGCATGGCCACGAGGAACACCACCGGCACCGGGAGGTCCGGGTTGGCGATGAACAGCCGCCCGCTGAGGTAGGCGGTGAGCGCCAGGATCGAGCCCACCGACAGGTCGACGTTGCGGGTGATGATCACGACCGCCTGGCCCACCGCGAGCACCACCAGCACCGACGGCGTGAGGAGCAGGTCGCGCCAGCTGTTCGGGCTGAGCAGGAAGCTGTCGTTCGCGGCGGTCGCGGCCGCGATCACGGCGAGCAGGACGAGCGCGATGGCGAGCTCGCGGGAGCGGCGCACCGTGCGCCAGGCGCGACGGGCGGGGGAGAGGCGGCTGGGCTCCACCAGCTGCTCGGTCACGGCTGGTGCTCCAGGGTCGCGGTGGCGGCGTGCATGACGCCCTCGGGGGTGGCCTCGTCGCGCGACAGGTCGGCGGTGACGCGGCCCTCCGCGACGACGAGCACGCGATCGGCCATGCCGAGCACCTCCGGCAGCTCCGAGGAGATCATGAGGATCGCCATGCCCTGCCCGGCGAGCTCTGAGAGCAGGCGGTGCACCTCGGCCTTGGTCCCGACGTCGATGCCGCGCGTGGGCTCGTCGATGATGAGCAGGGTCGGCGTGGTCGCGAGCCACTTGGCGATCACGACCTTCTGCTGGTTCCCGCCGCTCATCGTGCTGCCGTGCATGTCCAGCGCGTTCGTCTTGACCTCCAGCCGCGACGCCCAGGGCGCGGCGGCGTCGCTCTCGCGCCGCGAGGTGAGCATCCCGAGCCGGGCGATCCGGGACCGGATCACGGCGGTGACGTTCCGTGCGACCGTCGAGTCCGTGACCAGGCCCTGCTGGCGGCGGTCCTCCGGGACCAGGGCCATCCCGGCCCGGACGGCCGCGCGCGGGCTGCGCGGAGGTACCGGGCGGCCGTCGAGCCGGACGCTGCCGGCGTCGTAGGGATCCACGCCGAACACCGCCCGGGCGATCTCGCTGCGGCCCGCGCCGACGAGCCCGGCGAGGGCGACGATCTCCCCGGCCCGGACGTCGAACGACACGTCGTGGAACACGCCCGCGCGCTGCAGGCCGCGGACCTCCAGCCGGACGTCGCCGATCGGCGCGGGGACCTTCGGGTACAGGTCGTCGACGGTGCGGCCGACCATGTGCGTCACGACCTCGGTGACCGTGGTGGCGTCGACCGCCGCGGTGGCGACGTACTCGCCGTCGCGCAGCACGGTCACCGCGTCGCACAGGTCGAAGACCTCGTCGAGGCGGTGGGAGATGAACACCAGGGCCCGGCCCTCGTCGCGCAGACCGCGGGCGACCTGGAACAGCCGGCGCACCTCGTGCCCGGACAGCGCCGCGGTGGGCTCGTCCATGACGAGCACGCTCGCGTCGAGGGAGATGGCCTTGGCGATCTCGATGATCTGCTGGTCGGCGATCGACAGGCCCTCCGCGGGGCGCAGGGGGTCGAGGGAGACGCCGAGCCGGGCGAACAGCGCGGCGGCGTCGTCGCGCATCGCCCGGCGGTCGACCCGGCGTCCGGTCCGCAGCGGGTGACGGCCCATGAAGATGTTCTCCATGACGCTGAGGTCCGGGAACAGGGTGGGCTCCTGGTAGATCACCGCGACCCCCGCCGCCCTCGCCTCGGCGGTGGTGGTGAAGTCGACGTCGTGCCCGTGCAGCCGGAACGTGCCCGCGTCGCGGCGGTACAGGCCGGACAGGATCTTCACCAGGGTCGACTTGCCGGCGCCGTTCTCGCCGACGAGGGCGTGGATCGACCCGGCGTCGACGCTCAGCGCGCCGGAGCGCAGCGCGACGACGGGTCCGAACGACTTGCGCACGTCCCGCAGCTCGAGCACGGGCCCCTCAGGTGGGCTCGCCATGGGCCACTCCCTCCGACGTCGTTGTCGCGAGCGATGCCTAAAAACGATTCAAAGTACCTGCCACAGCACGCTATTCGCCCCGGTGCGCAGCGTCAACGCGCCGCTGCGGATCGTGTCGATGTCGTGACACCGGGTCCCGCCCGCCCCCGCCGGGCACGACGACGGCCGCCCTCCCGGGGCGGCCGCCGTCGCCGGGGGTGTCAGCGGAGCGAGCCGGGGCTCCACTCCGGGACGGAACCGGGCGCCGGGACGCCGGCGCCGGTGAGCTCGTCGCAGCGCACGAGCTGGTCGTCGACGCGCTCCAGGGCGCAGCCGGGGGGCGATGTGGTCGGTCCGGCGCCGATCTCGTCGGCGCCGGCCGGTGCGGGCAGGAGCACGGCGGCGACGATCAGGCCGGCGGGCACGGCCGGGGCGAGGCGATGGGTGGACATGACGGGCCTCCAGGGGGTAGCGGCAGAAGGTGCCGTTGCCGCGATCGTCCGGGCCGCGCCTGCCGTGGGGCATCGGGATCGGTCCCTGAGATCAGGACCTCACCCCCTGAGCCCCGCGCGGCGGTGCCATCCTGGAGGCATGGCCGGGACCGCCGGACCGTCGACGACGACGATCGTCGGGCGTGAGCCGGAGCTCTCCCGCCTGTCGTCCCTGCTGGTCACGACGGCGGACGATGGCCCGCGGGCCGTGCTCGTCGAGGGCGATGCCGGCGTGGGCAAGACGGTGCTCGTGGAGGCCGCGATCCGTGCCGCCGCGGAATCTCACCCGCTCGTCACGCTCCACGCGCCCTGTCTGCCCCTGGACGCGATCTCGATCCCGTACCTGCCGCTGCGCACGGCGCTCGGCGACGGCGCCGCCGCGGGCGTGGACGCGCCCCCGCCGCCCGACCTCGACGACGCGGCCGCGCCGGTGCGCCTCGACGCGTGGCTCGACGGGCTGGACCACGCCGGGCCCGTGGTGCTCTTCGTGGACGACCTGCAGTGGGCGGACACCAGCACCCTGGACGTCCTCCTGTACCTCGTCGGGGCGCCGCGCCGCGCGGCGCGGCGGATCGTCGCCACGGTGCGCAGCGGCGAGGACCCGCACGGGCAGCGCGTGCGGCGGTGGCTCGCCGACGTGCGCCGGATGCCGGGCTGCACGGAGCTGCGGCTGGGGCTGCTGGACCGGGTCGCCACCGCGACGCAGCTCGCGGCGCTGCTCGGCGCCCCTCCGCACGAGTCGCTCGTCGAGGACGTGTACGCCCGCAGCCACGGCAACCCGTATTTCACCAGGTTGCTCGCCGACGGGCTGGCCCCGGACGCCCGGCACCTGCCGGACGCGTACTCCGAGGACCTGCGCGACGCGGTGGTGGCGGCCTGGTACCGCCTCGGGCCGGGGGATCGGGCCGTGGCCGAGGGGCTGGCCGTGGTGGGGGCGCCGGCCCAACCGGACGCGCTCGCTCGGGTGTGCGGCGTCCCCGTCGACGCGGTGCGTGCCGGGCTGGCCGAGGGCGTCTCCGCAGGACTCCTGGCGTCAGGGGCCCACGGGGCGGCGTGGTTCCGGCACCCGCTGAGCGCGGAGGTCCTCGAGCGGTCGTTGGACGACTCCCGCAGGCACCTGCTGCACGGGCGGTGCGCGGCGCTCGCGGCCGAGGCGGTCGCCGGGGGGCACCGGGCCGGCGGCGACGACGTGCGCGATGTCGTCTCCCTCGCCGATCACGCCTACCGGGCCGGGGACGCGGCGGGCGCCTACGCGGCGGCCCTGCGCGCGGCGGACGTCGCGGGCGCCGGGGGCGGGGCCGCCGAGCAGCAGCGGCTGCTGGCGCGCGCCCTCGACCTGCACCCCCAGCAGGAGTCGCCGGCGGAGTCGCGGCGCGACCTGCTCGAGCGGTCCCGGACGGCCGCGAAGGACGCCGGGCTGTTCGACGCCGAGCTCGCGGCGGTCGACGCGCTGCTGGGCGCGGTCGACCCGGTCGCCGAGCCCTTGTCCGTCGCGCGGCTGCTCGTGCGCCGCGTGCACCTCGAGTACTCGACCGGCCGGGACTTCATGAACGTCGCGGTGGTGCGCGAGGCGGTGCGGCTGTCGGAGGCGCAGCCGCGCAGCGGCGCCCACGCGCTCGCCCTCGCCGAGCTCGTGCACTCCGGCACCTGGCACGGCGTCGAGGGGCTGGAACCGCTCGCGCCGAGAGCGATCGAGATCGCGCGGGCGGCCGGCGACGACGAGTCGCTCACCTACGCGCTCACGGCGGCGGCGATGCTCGCGGTGTTCGCGGCGGACGCCACGGCCGGCATCGCGTACGGGGGCGAGGCGGTCGAGGTCGCGGCCCGGGTCCGGAACTGGTGGGCGTACGTCCACGCCGTCGCGTGGCGGCTGAACGCGGTCGAGGTGGGGAGCTCGAGGACGTACGCGGAGGGCCTGCGCCGGTACCGCGAGCAGATGGTCGCGCTCGGGGCGCCGCACACGTACTCGGCGGTGATGTCGGCGGACGAGGCGGACAGCTGGCTGGCCGTCGGGGACTGGCGTCGCGCGGTCGACCGGCTCCGCGACGCGCTCGCGGCGGACCCGGGCCCGCTCGCCGACGTCAAGGCGCGCATCGTCGCCGCGCGGCTGGCGGCCCTGCAGGGACGCCCGGAGGAGGCCGCCGCGCACCTCGCGCGGGCCGACGAGCGGTTCGCCGAGCTGGGGGACTTCGTCGCGTTCCAGTTCGACACGGTCCGCGCGGAGGTCCACCTCGCCGGCGGCGACGCGGAGCGGGCGTACGACGCGGCGCTGCGGGGCCTGACACGCGAGGGCCCGGTGCCGACCATGTCCGAGTGGCTCGTGCCGCTCGCCCTGCGCGCTCTCGCCGACCTGGCGGACGCGGCGCGGACCGGGCGCCCCGGCTCGCGCGACGCCGTCGCCCGCCGGGGCGAGGCCTTCGAGGCACGCTTCCCGCGCGTCGTCCGCGACGTCGGGCCGTCGACGCCCCTGGGGGAGGCGCAGGTCACCGCGCTCGAGGCGCTCGTCGCCGCCGAGGCGGCGCGCGTCCGAGGGGCCGACGACGGCGCGCTCTGGGTCGTGGCGGCCGAGACGTCGGCGGCGGGCGAGCTCGCCTGGGAGGAGGCGTACGCCTGCCGGCGCGGCGCGGAGGCCTTTCTCGCCGCGGGCTCCCGGGCCCCTGGGGTCCGCCTGCTGCGCCGCGGTCTGGCAGCGGCGGAGGCGCTCGGCGCGGTCCCTGTCTCCGACGCGCTGCGCGATCTCGCCGTGCGGGCCCGCGTGCCGCTCGACGAGCCCGCCGCGGCCGGCGAGGTCGACGTGCCGGCCGGCCCCGTCGCCGGGCTCACCGCGCGCGAGCGCGAGGTCCTCGCCCTCGTGGCCGCGGGCCGGACCTACGCCGAGATCGCCGACGCGCTCACGATCAGCGAGAAGACCGTCAGCACCCACGTCTCGCACCTGCTGGCGAAGACGGGCGCGCGCAACCGCGTCGAGCTGTCCGGGCTGGCGCGTCGCCGACCGTGACGACCGGCCTCACCACCTGCCCCACCACCTGCCCCACCACGGCCCCACCACCGGCCGGCGACGCCCCGCCGCGGGCCCGTCCGTCAGCGCAGGGCGACGGCCGTCCGGCTCACGGTGTCCTCGACGCCCGAGATGCCCTGCAGGCGGTCGTACCGGGCGGTGCGCATCGCGACGTGGTCGTCGTCGGCGGTGCCCGCGACGCCGTCGGGCCCGACCGCGAACATGTGCAGCAGGTTGCCGGTGTTCATGACGCTGGTGCCGACGTCGTGGTCGTCGGTGTGGAAGTTGCCGACGAAGTGCCCGATCTCGTGGGCGGCGGTGTAGCCGAGCGCCTGCGAGACGGCCTGCACGCGGTCGCTGTCCGCGGTGAGGAACCGGTCGAGCGACGCGGCATGGTCGCCGCTCATGAGCTCCGGCATGACGATCGCCGTCTCCTCGCGCGCGAAGTTCCCGGGGTCGATGGACTCGGAGAGCCCGAACGCCGGCATGATGCCCGCCTCGGCGACGGTGCCGCCGACGATCACGCGGCTCACCCCCGGCGCGCCCCACAGGTCCGGGTCCTCCCGGTCGTTGGTCACCCGCACCCGCGACCCGGGGATCTCGTCGCGCAGCGTCTGGCGCACGAGCGCGGTCGTGGCGTCCACCACCGCGCGCTCGTCCGCCGCGGTGAGGCCCCAGCGGGGCAGGAAGTCGCGCATCGGGCTGACGTCGCGCACCCCGGGATCGGTGACCGCGGCCCCGAACACGCGGTTGTCGAACGACGGCCCGCTGAAGTCGAGCAGCACCGTCTGCTCCTGCGCGCCGCGGGCCGACGGCGCCCGGTGGGCGCCCACGGTGAGCTCGTAGTCGCCGGCGCCGTCGGACACCGCGACGAGGTAGAGCCCCGTCCGGTCGACGACGTGGTTGGCGGTGGCGTTCCCGCCCCGGGGCAGCGGCGAGCCGTCCGGGTAGATCGGCCCGGGGTCGCTCGCCGAGGACTGCACGAGGTCGCCGTCCAGCTCGTGGAGCGCGACCTGGCGGGCGCCGCCCGAGACGGACGCGCCGACGACGTCGCCCCGGCGCAGCGGGACCGCGTACACGTCGGTGTCCGCCGCCCCGCGCGCGTGCAGCGTGACGTCGATCGAGTACGGCCCCTCGGAGACGACGCCCGGCCCGGACGCGGGGTCGGTGGGGTCGCCCGGGAGGTACGCGCCGACGGCGACGTAGTACGTGCCGCCGGTCTCGAGGCGCTGCGCCAGGTGCACGGCCCCGTCGCCGGTCATGTCCTGCGCGCCGACCAGCAGCTCCCCGTCGGCGTCGTACAGGAGCGCGTTCGGCGCGAGCGCGCCCTCCGGGGCGAGGTCGACGGTGAGGGTCTCACCGCGCGCCGCGTCCACGCGGTAGAAGTCGAAGTCGCCGGTCGCGGAGCCTTCCGAGCCGTGCGGCCCGTCCCCGACCACCCCGTCGGTCGTGATCCCGCGGCGCTCGGCGCCGAGCCCGAGGTCGCGGGCCAGGGAGAGGGAGCCGTCGTCCTCCGGGTTCGGCGCGACCTCCTCGGGCTCGATCGCCGCGGTGCCGAGCCCGCCGTCCACCCGCACCTCCCAGCCGGCGGCGGCCCGCGCGTCGGGGCTCCCGGGAAGGCGCTGGGCGGACGCCCCGCGGTCCCGGACGGTGTCGCCGGCGTCCTCCTCCTGCACCCGGGTCGCGTCGTCGGTCTGCGGGGAGGCGGTCCGTGCGTCGTCCGACACCTCGTGCTGGAGCCGGTACCGCAACGCGTCGCCGTCGATGCCGCCCGTCGGGCCCGGGGGGTCGTCGGTGACGAGGGCGGAGGCCGGGGGAGCGAGGCCGGAGGCCGTGCGGCCCTCCGTCCCGTCGGCCGCCGCGGCGGTCAGGGCGAGCGGTGCGGCCAGGGCCGCGGCGCTCGCGGTGCGGAGCGCCCGGCGGTGCCGGATGCGCGGGCCTCGTGGTCCGTTCGGGTGAGCAACCATGTGAACGAACGTACAAGTCGTCGCCGTGCGTGCATCTCGGGGGCGGCGTACCACGGAGCATGCCTTCGACCCAGGGCGGCGCGACGACGCTGCGGACCATCACCACCGACATCCCCGCCCGGCTCGACCGGCTCCCGTGGGCGCGCTGGCACTGGATGATCGTCGTCGGCCTGGGGACGGTCTGGATCCTCGACGGCCTCGAGGTGACGATCGTCGGCAACCTGTCCGACGCCCTCAAGGGGGACACCGGGCTCGGCCTCACGAGCGCGGACATCGGGCTGGCCGGCGCCGTGTACGTGACGGGCTCGTGCCTCGGGGCCCTGGTGTTCGGCCAGCTCACCGACAGGTTCGGCCGCAAGCGGCTGTTCATCCTCACGCTGCTCGTGTACCTGACCGGCACCGTGCTCACGGCGTTCTCGATGAACCCGCTGTACTACTTCGCGATGCGGTTCGTCACGGGGCTGGGCATCGGCGGCGAGTACGCGGCGGTGAACTCCGCGATCGACGAGCTGATCCCCGCGAAGTACCGCGGTCGGATCGACATCGCCATCAACGGGTCGTACTGGCTCGGCGCCGCGGGCGGCGCGCTGCTGACCATCCCGCTGCTGAACCCCGAGCTGATCCCGGCCTGGCTGGGGTGGCGGCTGTGCTTCGCGCTGGGGGCCGTGCTCGGGCTGTGCGTCCTGTTCGTCCGGCGCAACGTGCCGGAGAGCCCGCGCTGGCTGTTCATCCACGGGCGCGAGCAGGACAGCGAGCGGATCGTCACCGGCATCGAGCGGCGCGTCGCCGAGCAGGACGGCGTGGACCTGCCGGAGCCGGAGGGCTCCCTCACGGTGAAGCAGCGGCACACGGTGAGCCTGGCGCGGGTCGCGCGGACCGTGTTCTCCGAGTACCCGCGGCGCACGATCCTGTGCCTCGCGCTGTTCGTGGGGCAGGCGTTCCTGTACAACGCGTTCTTCTTCACGTTCGGCGACACCCTCCAGACCTTCCTCGGGGTGGGGCAGACCGGCACCTACATCGCGCTCTTCGCGGTGAGCAACTTCCTCGGCGCGGTCGCGCTCGGGCCCCTGTTCGACAAGGTGGGGCGGGTGCGGATGATCTCCGGGACGTACCTCGTGTCCGGCGTGCTGCTGGCCGTCGCGGGCCTGATGCTCGGCGGCCTGACGGCGTGGACGCTGACCCTCTTCGGGATGGCGATCTTCTTCGTCGCGTCGGCGGGGGCGAGCTCCGCGTACCTCACCGCGAGCGAGGTGTTCCCGATGGAGACGCGCGCGCTGTGCATCGCGTTCTTCTACGCGGTCGGCACCGCCGTCGGCGGCATCACCGGGCCGCTGCTGTTCGGCCGCCTGATCGAGTCGGCGAGCGAGGCGCAGGACATCTCCGGCATCGCCGTGGGGTACTACGTCGGGGCCGCGCTGATGATCGCCGGCGGGGTGGTGGCGATGTTCCTCGGCGTCGGCGCCGAGCGACGCTCCCTGGAGGACGTGGCGACGCCGTTGTCCGCGCAGGACGCCGAGCGCGACGGCGAGGGCGACGACTGAGCGCGGCACGGGGTGCGCGCCGCTGACCAGCCGATTGGGACGAGCAATACCCCCCGGGGTATCGTCGTCCGCATGATCGACAGCAGCACCGCACCCGAAGCCGCCGCCTCGCCCGCGCGCCGGCGGATCGTCGTCGTCGGGGGGGTGGCCGGCGGCATGAGCTTCGCCGCCCGAGCCCGACGTCTCGACGAGACCGCCGAGATCGTGGTGCTCGAGCGCGGTGCGCACGTCTCGTTCGCGAACTGCGGCCTCCCGTACCACGTGGGCGGCGAGATCCCCGACGCCGACCAGCTCCTCGTGCAGACGCCGCAGTCCCTGCGCGCCGCCCTCGCCCTCGACGTCCGCACCGGCCACGACGTCACCGCGCTGGACACCGACGGGCGCGTCGTCACCGCGACCACCGCCGCCGGCGTCGTCGAGCTGCCGTACGACGCCCTCGTGCTGGCGCCCGGCGCGCGCGCCGTGCGCCCGCCGATCGACGGGCTCGGCTCCGCGCGGGTGCGCACGCTGCGCACCGTCGACGATGCCCGCACGCTGCGGGAGCGCGTGCAGGCCGGCGCTCGCCGTGCCGTCGTGCTCGGCGCCGGGTTCATCGGGGTCGAGGCCGCCGAGGCGCTCGCGTCCGCCGGCCTCGAGGTCACCCTCGTCGAGCTCGGACCGCACGTGCTGCCGCCGCTGGAGGACGAGGTCGCCCACCCGGTCACCCAGGAGCTGCGTCGGCTCGGCGTGGTCGTGCGGGCCGGGGTCGCGGCCGAGGCCGTCGAGGCCGGGCCCGACGAGGACGTCGTCGTGCTGGGCGACGGCACCCGGGTGCCGGCCGACGTCGTCGTGCTGTCGGTCGGCGTGCGACCGGACACGGAGACGTTCGAGGCCGCCGGGCTGGAGTGCGAGCGCGGTGCGATCGTCGTCGACGAGCACGGCCGCACCTCCGCCCCGGGCGTGTGGGCGGTCGGCGACGCGGTCGTGCAGGCCGACGCCGTCACGGGCCTCCGGCGCCCCGTGGCCCTGGCCGGACCCGCCAACCGCGCGGGTCGCCTGGTCGCCGACGACGTCGTCCGGCCGGGCACGGCCCGGCCCCTGCCGGCGCCGCTGGGCACGGCGATCGTGCGGGTCGGCGAGCTGACCGCGGCGACGACGGGCGCGAACCGCGCCGCGCTGGATGCCGCCGGGCTCGCCTACCGCACGCTGCACCTGCACCCGAACCAGCACGCCGGGTACTTCCCCGGCGCCAGCCAGGTGCACCTCGTGCTCCACGTGCGTCCGGACGACGGGCTGCTGCTCGGCGCCCAGGCCGTGGGGCGCGACGGCGTCGACAAGCGCATCGACGTGCTGGCCACGGCCCTGCGTGCCGGCATGGCCGTGGGCGACCTCGTCGACCTCGACCTCGCGTACGCCCCGCCGTACGGCCAGGCGAAGGACGCGGTCAACCTCGCCGGGATGGTCGGCTCCAACGTGCTCGACGGCACCCTGCGGCTCTGGTACGCGCAGGACGTGGACGCGGTCCTGGCGAACTCCCTGGTGCTCGACGTGCGCACGCCGCAGGAGGTCGCGACCGGGCACCTGCCCGGCGCCCTGCTCATCCCGCACACCGAGCTGCGCGACCGCCTCGACGAGGTGCGCGCCGCGGCCGCGGGACGGCCGGTGCGCGTGCTGTGCGCGTCGGGCGTGCGGTCGGCGATCGCCCACCGGGTCCTCGTGCAGGCGGGCTTCGACTCCGCCTCGCTGTCCGGCGGGACCCTCACCCTGCGCGCCGTCCTCGGCGACCGCGCCCACGACCTGCTCGTGGTGCCCGAGCCCGCCCTCGCCTGACCGGTACCGACCACACCGACGACACCGACCACACCGAACGCCCGGGAGGGCCCGATGCTCACCACCGACAGCGACGCCCAGCGCCGCATCCTCAACCGCCTGCGGCGCGCCCGTGGCCAGCTCAACGCCGTGATCGACGCCGTCGAGGACGGCCGGTCCTGCCGCGACGTCGTCACCCAGCTCTCCGCCGTCTCCGCGGCGCTGGACCGCGCTGGCTTCGCCGTCATCTCGACCGCGATGAAGGAGTGCCTCGCCGACCCGGACGCGGGTTCCGGCGAGGACGGCCTCACCACCGAGGAGCTGGAGAAGCTCTTCCTCACGCTGGCCTGAGCGGCCCGCGCCCCGGCCGCGCCCGGCCGAGCCCGGCCGAGGCCGGAATAGACACCGCCCCGAACCACCGAAGGAGAACCCCACCGTGTGTTACCCCGTCACCTGCAAGACCTGCGGCAGGACGACCTGGAACGGCTGCGGCCAGCACGTCGACGACGTGCGCCGTTCCGTCCCCGCCGGGCAGTGGTGCCCCGGCCACGACGACGAGCCGGCCTCGGGCGACCGTCCCGCGGGCGGCGGCTTCCTGGCCCGCCTGTTCGGCCGCTGACCCGCGCGGGCGACGACGGGGCGCCGGTCCCTTGACCCCGCCGCGCGGCGGCGGGGAGACTGCGGAGCGGCCGACCGTGCCGCCGTCGCCGGTCGCCACCGCTGCGACCGATGAGGAGCGTGACCGGTGACCCTCGTGAGCCGGCCCGTCCGTTGCCCCGTCGTCGAGCTCCGGCAGTACACCCTGCACCCCGGCCGCCGGGACGACCTCGTGGACCTGTTCGAGCGCGAGCTCCTCGAGCCGCAGGAGGCGGCGGGGATGACGCTCCTGGGGCAGTTCCGCGACCTCGACCACCCCGACCGGTTCGTGTGGCTCCGCGGCTTCGACGACATGACGTCCCGCGCGCGGGCCCTCGCCGAGTTCTACGACGGGCCGGTGTGGCGGGCGCACCGCGACCGGGCGAACGCCACCATGGTCGACTCCGACGACGTCCTCCTGCTGCGCCCGACGTCCCCGTCGGGCGGGTTCCCCGTCCCGCCGCCGCGACGGGCCTCGGGGGAGCCCGCCCCGGTGCGCTCGACCGTCGTGGCGACCGTCTGGTCCCTCGACGGACCTCTCGACGACGCACCCGCGGAGCACCTGGAGCAGGTGGCGCGCCCGCTGCTCGCGGGCGCCGGCGTCGAGCCGGTGGCGTCCCTGCGCACCGAGCACGCCGCCAACACGTTCCCCGCGCTGCCGGTGCGCGCCGGCGAGGAGGTGCTCGTGTCGCTGGTCCGCCACGACGCGGACGGGGGCGCCGAGCGGCTGGCGCGGCTCGAGTCCTCCGCGCGCTGGCGCGAGGAGGTGCTGACGCCGCTCGCCGCGGCGTCGGCGCGCCCCGTGCAGCGCCTGCGTCTGGCGCCGACCCCGCGGTCGTCGCTGCGGTAGGCGGACCGGGCGGATGTCGAGAACCGGGGTGCTGCTCCGTCCCAGGAGCGTCGGCGGTGACACGCACCGCCCGCGACGACAGGATGGAACCATGGCCAAGTACCTGCTGCTGAAGCACTACCGCGGCAACCCGGAGCCGGTGCCCGGCACCGACGTGCCGATGGACCGGTGGACGCCCGACGAGGTCGCCGCGCACATGGAGTTCATGGGCAGGGTGATCGACGACCTCAAGGAACGCGGCGAGTTCGTGGACGCGCAGGCGCTCTCGCCGAGGGGCGAGTTCGTCCGGTACGGCGGCGCGGGCCTCCCCCCGGTGACGGACGGGCCGTTCGCCGAGACCAAGGACCTCATCGCCGGGTGGATGGCGATCGACGTGGAGTCCCCGGAGCGGGCCTACGAGGCGGCGGCGTTCCTGTCGTCCGCGCCCGGCCCGGGCGGGCGCCCGCTGCACGAGTGGATCGAGGTGCGCCCGTTCCTCACCGACGACGCCGAGGTCACGGGGTGAGCGAGCCCCCACGCCGGGCCCGGTCGTGGGACGGGACGCTGAGAGACCTGGGCCCCCAGGTCCTCGGCGTCCTCGTCCGCCGGGGTGCCGACTTCGCGACGGCGGAGGACGCCGTCCAGGAGGCGCTCCTTGAGGCGGTGCGCCGCTGGGACGCCCCGGGCGGCGCGCCGTCGGACCCCAAGGGGTGGCTGGTCACGGTCGCGTGGCGCAAGTTCGTCGACGCGCGCCGGTCGTCGTCGTCCCGCGCGCAGCGCGAGATCCGCGTGACGCTCGAGCCCCCGCCGGGCCCGACGGAGCAGGCCGACGACACCCTGCTGCTGCTCAGCCGCTGCTGCCACCCGGCACTGTCCCCGGCGTCCGCGGTGGCCCTCACCCTGCGGGCGGTCGGCGGGCTGACGACGGCGCAGGTCGCCCGCGCGTTCCTCGTGCCGGAGGCGACCATGGCACAGCGCATCTCACGCGCGAAGAAGACGGTGGCGGGGGAGCGGTTCGACGAGCCCGGGGACGTGCGCGCCGTGCTGCGCGTGCTCTACCTGATCTTCAACGAGGGCTTCACGGGCGGACCCACGGGACGGGCGGACGGCGTCGACCTCGCGGCCGAGGCGATCCGGTTGACGCGGCAGCTCGTCGCCGCCGTCCCCGACGACGCCGAGGCGGCCGGGCTGCTGGCTCTGCTCCTGCTGCACCACGCCCGCCGGGACGCCCGCACCACCGCGACGGGCGAGCTGGTGCCGCTCGACCTGCAGGACCGCTCCCGCTGGGACACCGCGGCGATCACGGAGGGCGTCGCGCTGCTGCAGGGCGCCCTCGCCCGCGACCGGCTCGGGCCGTACCAGGCGCAGGCCGCGATCGCCGCCCTCCACGACGACGCCGCGACGGCGGAGGAGACGGACTGGCCGCAGGTCCTCGAGTGGTACGACGAGCTGCTCCGGCTGGAGCCCCGCAACCCGGTGGTGGCGCTCAACCGCGCCGTCGCCGTCGGGCACGTCGACGGGCCGCTCGCCGGTCTGCGCCTGGTGGAGGCGCTGCCGCCCGACGTCCCGCGCCGCGACGCTGCGGCCGCCTACCTGCACGAGCGGGCGGGGGACCTCGACGCGGCGGCGCGGCACTACGCGCTGGCGGCCGACGCGGCCACGAGCACCGCCGAGCGCACCCACCTGACGACGCAGGCGGCGCGCGTGCGCCATCAGGCCGGCTGAGCGGGGCGCGGCGGGTCAGCGGTCGCGGGCGCTCAGCCGCACTCGTCGCAGATGCCGGTGGCGGGCAGCGCGGTGAAGCAGGTGGGGCAGATCGCGAGCTCGGGCTCCGGGGCGGCGGGCTTGCGTGCGGGGGCGCTCGCGGCCTTGCGGCGCGGGGCGGCCGTCTTGCGTGCGGGTGCCGGTGCGGCCGACGCCGGCGCGGTGGCGGCGAACCCGTGCTTGCGCAGGATGCCGGCGTCGTCGCACTTGGCGTCGACGAGGTCCTCGGCGCGCGCCGGGACGCCCGTGGCGTACTTGTGCGCGACGCCGAGCACGGCCTTGGAGTCGTAGGTGCGCTCGTCGTGGACGAACGTGTGGCCGGGCGTCGGCGTGAACCCGTAGACGCCGACGAAGGCGTCGGGGCCGCGGTCGTCGTGCTCCTCGATCGCCCGGAGGATGTGCTGGCGCGTCACGCTCGAGAAGGTAGCCACGGCATCAGGTTAGTCGCGCTCGGGGCGCCCACCGACCGTCTCGGCCCGACTGTGGTGAGGACCGCACCCGCGCCCGGGGCGAAGTCCTGACTAGAATCGATTCGTGCGCCGGAAAGCCCTTGCCAGCACGTCCGACCAGCCCCTCCTCGACGGCCGACGGCCGGTGCGCTCCCTGCTGCGCCTGCTGGCCACGCGGCCACGCCGCATGACGGTCGCGCTCCTCGCCTTCGCGGTGAAGGAGACGCCCCTGTGGTTCCTGCCGGTCATCACGGGGGCGGTGATCGACGTCGTCGCCGACGGCGGACCGGTGACGACCGTGCTGATCTGGTTCGCCGTGGCCGTCGCGCTCCTGGCGCAGAACTACCCGAACCACATCGTGTACACGCGGAACTTCATGACCGTCGTGCGCGACACGGGCGCGGCCCTGCGCAACGCGCTCGTCGAGCGGCTGCAGGAGCTGTCCATCGGGTACTACTCGCGGGCCAGCTCCGCCGTCGTGCAGAGCAAGGTGGTGCGCGACGTCGAGAACGTCGAGCTGATGCTCCAGCAGGTCACTCACCCCCTCCTGTCGGCGGCGATGGTGATGGTCGGCGCGATCACCATGACGGCGCTCAAGGTGCCCGAGTTCCTGCCCGTGTACGCGCTCGCCATCCCGACGGCGCTGGTGATCCGGCGCACGATGTCGCGGCGCTCGCAGGCGCGCAACGCGGAGTTCCGCCGCGAGATCGAGGGCTTCTCGGCGCAGGTGGGGGAGATGGCGTCCCTCATCCCCGTGACGCGCGCCCACGGCCTGGAGCGCACGGCCGTGTCCCGCGTCGCCGACGGCGCCGACGAGGTGCGGCGCGCCGCCCTGCGGCTGGACCTGCTCAACGGGCGGGTCGCGTCCGTCTCGTGGGTCGCCATGCAGCTGCTCGGCGTCTGCTGCCTGGTGCTCGCCGCCGTCGTCTCCCTCACCGGGCTCATCCCCGTCACGCCCGGCGAGGTCGTGCTGCTGTCGACGTACTTCGGGCTCCTCACCCAGGGCCTCACCCAGGTGCTCAACCTTGTGCCCGTGACCGCGCGCGGCGTGGAGTCCGTGCGCTCGATCGCGGAGGTGCTCACCGAGCCCGACCTGGAGCGCAACGAGGGGCGACGGCGCGTCGACGAGGTGCGCGGGCACCTGCGCCTGGAGCACGTCTCGCACCGGTACGCGGACGCGACGCAGGACGCGCTGCACGACGTCGACCTCGAGGTCCGCGAGGGGGAGACCGTCGCCTTCGTCGGGCCGTCCGGCTCCGGCAAGTCGACGCTCCTCAACCTCGTCCTCGGGTTCGTGCGGCCCACCGCGGGCCGCCTCCTGCTCGACGGCGCGGACATGGCCGAGCTCGACCTGCGCAGCGTGCGGCGCTGGGTGTCGGTCGTGCCGCAGGAGTCGGTGCTCTTCGAGGGCACGATCCGGGAGAACGTCGCGTACGGGCTGGACACCACCGGCGAGGACCCTGCCGCGACCGACGACCGGGTCCGCGCGGCCCTGCGCGACGCCAACGCGCTCGAGTTCGTCGACGCGCTCCCGGACGGCTGGGACACGGTGGTCGGGCAGCGCGGTGCCCGGCTGTCCGGCGGCCAGCGGCAGCGCCTCGCCATCGCGCGGGCGCTGGTGCGCGACCCGCGCGTGCTCTTCCTCGACGAGGCCACCAGCGCGCTCGACCCCGAGGCGGAGGCCGTCGTGCGTGACGCCCTCGACCGCCTCATGCGCGACCGCACGACGCTCGTCGTGGCCCACCGGCTCTCCACGGTGCGGGCGGCGGACCGCATCGTCGTGCTCGAGCACGGCCGCGTCGTCGAGGTCGGCAGCCACGACGAGCTCCTGCGGCGCGGCGCCCGGTACGCCGCGCTGCACGCCGCGCAGGCCGGGGCGGCGTAGTGCGGGGGAGCGGAGTGCCGGCCGGCTCAGGCGGCGGCACGCAGCGCGGGCAGCGCCGCGACCACGCCGTCGAGCTCGCGCAGCGCGGCCTCGCCCGAGGACAGCACGACCACGAACTCCGTCACGCCCGCCGCGGCATACCGCTCCACGAGCCCGGGGAGCTCGGCGAGCGGGTGCTCGCGCAGCCGCAGCTGCACGGTGCGCCGGATCTCGGCCGGGTCGCGCCCGACGTCGGCGCAGTGCCGGTCGAGCACCTCGCCCAGCGCCGCCACCTGCTCCGGCGAGCTGGACGTGTCGTTCCACGCGTCGGCGTACCGCGCCACCAGCCGCAGGGTGCGCTTCGGCCCGGACCCGCCCACCCAGATCGGCGGGTGCGGGCGCTGCACGGGCTTCGGCTCGGCGACCGCGTCGGCGAGCCGGTAGTGCGCGCCGTCGAACGTGGTGCGCGGCCGCGTCCAGAGCGACGTGAGGATCTGCAGCGACTCCTCGAGGCGGTCCATGCGCTCGCGCACGGTGCCGAGGTCGAGCCCGTACATCGTGTGCTCGTGCTCGTTCCAGCCGGCGCCGATCCCGAGCTCCAGCCGGCCGCCCGACAGGTGGTCGACGGTCGTGGCCAGCTTGGCCAGCATCACCGGGTGCCGGTAGGAGTTGCCCGACACCATGCAGCCGATCCGCACCCGCGAGGTGGCCACGGCCATCGCCGCCTGCATGGCCCACGCGTCGAAGATCGGACGGTCGTCGTCCGCGCCCAGGGAGGCGAGATGATCCATCACCCACACGTGGTCGAACCCGGCCTCGTCGGCGACCTGCCACACCTGGCGGAAGGTGCCGACCGGGGCGTCCTGCGTGAGCTTGACCCCGAAGCGCAGCGGAGCGCGGGGAGCGGGTCGCGTGTCCATCCGCCCATCCTGCACCGCCCCGTCCTGGCGGGGGCGGGCCGATGGTGACCATCCACGACGTCGCGCGGCACGTCGGCGTGTCCGCGGCGACCGTCTCCAACTACCTCAACCGCCCGGAGAAGGTGGCGCCCGCGACGACGGCGCGCATCCGAGCCGCGGTGGAGCAGCTCGGGTTCGTGCCGAGCCTGTCCGCCCGGCAGCTGCGCTGGCAGCGCTCCGGCATCGTCGGCGTGTCGGTGATCAACGCGTCCAACCCGTTCTTCGCGGACGTCGTGACCGCCGTCGAGCGCGTGGTCGCGGGCGCGGACCTCACCCTCGTCACGGGCAGCACCCACGAGTCGCCCGAGCAGCAGGAGCGCCTCGTCGCCCTGTTCGAGCAGCTGCGGTTCGACGGCATGGTGGTGGCCCCGCACGACGCGCAGATGGCCGCCCTGACGGCGCGCAAGGACCGCGGCAACCCGGTCGTCGTGGTCGACCAGCAGGACCCGGCCGGGCGGCTGTCGACCGTTTCGCTGCGGCACCGGGAGGGCGGGCGGCTCGCCGCGCAGCACCTCGTGGACGGCGGCCGCCGCCGGCTGCTCGCGGCGACCGGCCGGGCCCGGGTGCAGCAGGTCCGCCGGCGGCTCGCCGGGATGCAGGAGGTCGTGGACGCCACCGCGGGGGCGACGCTGGAGGTCGTGCACTCGGACGACCTGGGCATGGCCGAGGGTGCCGAGGTGGGCCGCCGCATCGCCGCGGCGGCCCCCGGCGAGCGGCCGGACGCCGTCCTGGCCGGCAACGACATGCACGCCCTCGGCCTCGTGCGCGCCCTGCTGGACGGCGGGGTGCGGGTGCCCGACGACGTCGCCCTCGTCGGCTATGACGACATCCCGTTCGCGACCACCGGCGCCGTCCCGCTGACGACGGTGCGCCAGCCGGCCGAGGCCATCGGGACCACCGCCGCGGAGATCCTGCTGCGGGAGATCGACGACCCGACGTCGGCGCCCGAGGAGGTGCTGTTCGACCCGGAGCTCGTGGTGCGCGCGAGCAGCTGAGCGTCAGCCGACCGCGGGGTCGCCCTCCAGCAGCGTGAGGTACGGGGCGATCGCGGGGAAGACCCACAGGAAGAGGACCGCCACCACGGTGGCGACCAGCACCAGCGACTGCAGGACGCGCCAGAACACGTTGCCCGGCAGGTGGCGGAAGATCCACGCGTACATGTCGTCTCCAGCCTCAGCGGACCTGCTCGGGGGTGCCGTCGGCGCGGTCCATCCACCCGACGAAGGTCGCGTACGTGATCCAGCGGTGGTCGTTGCCGTACTCGCCCAGGGTGAGCGAGTGACAGGTGGTGAGGGTCAGCAGCCGCTCGGTGGGCTTCTCGTCCGGATGGTGGGGGACCGGCGCCACCACGTCCACCTGGTCCGGCGTGACGATCTCGTGGTCGGTGACCTCGTAGACGTACCAGGTCTTCGCCGTCTCGACGATGATCTGGTCGCCCTTCTCCAGCTTGTCGACGTGCCGGAACGAGTTGCCGTGCGTGCGGCGGTGCCCGGCGAGCGCGAAGTTCCCGACGTCGCCCACCTGCTGCGACGTCTCGTAGTGCCCCGCCATCGCCCGGTCGAGCACGTCCATGCCGGTGCCCTCCGCGATCGGCATCGCGTTGTTCGTCAGGCCGTACCAGGCGGGCACGATGAGCGTGCCGATCGTCTCGCCGTAGCCGACGGCGTCGGGCACGGGCGGGGCGTCCGTGCGCAGCTCGGCCGGCTCGGGGTTGGCGGGCGGCAGGGTCGCCTCGAACTCCTGCATGACCTCCTGCGCCTGGGCGGTGGCCTCGACCGACGTCCACCACAGCTGCCACACGACGAACAGCCCGAGCACCACCCCGAGGGTGATGAGGATCTCGCCGACGCCGCCCACGACGGCGCTGCCGACGCCACGGCGTCGGACGGGGCGGGCGTGGGTAGGACTTGTCACGTGCGAAATGCTACGTGGTCCGCGGCTCTGTCGCGGTCGCTGCGGTCGTGGGACCCTGGGGCGGTGACCAGCGACGACGGCGTGCCGCGGGGGCGCGCACAGCGCGGGCGTGCGGCGCGGCTACGACGGCGGTGGGACCGCGAGTCCGCGGGCTACGACCGGGCGTTCACGGCCGCCGAGCGGAGGATGTTCCCCGGCCTGCGGCGGCGGGTGTGCGCGCTGGCCGAGGGCCGCACCCTCGAGGTCGCCGTCGGCACGGGGCTCAACCTCGAGCACTACCCGCCCGCGGTGACGGCGCGCCCGGGCGGCCTCGTGGGCGTCGACCAGAGCGCCGGGATGCTCGACGTCGCGCGGCACCGTGCCGTGCGGCTCGGCCTCGGCCTCGACCCGGACGCCGACCTGCGCGTCGGCGACGCGCAGGCACTCGACCTGCCCGACGCCTCGTTCGACACGGTCGTGTGCACGTTCTCGCTGTGCGGCATCGCCGACGAGCGGGCGGCCCTGGCCGAGATGGCACGGGTGCTGCGTCCGGGAGGGCTGCTCCTGCTGGCCGACCACGTGGCGTCCAGCGCCTGGCCGCTCCGGGCGTTGCAGGCGCTCGCGGACGTCGTGAGCGTGCCCCTGGCCGGCGAGCACTTCCGGCGCCGGCCGATGCGATGGGTGCTCGAGCGCGGGCTCGTGGTCGAGGAGCACGGGCGCACGCGGGCCGGCGTCGTCGAGCACGTGGCGGCGCGGCTGCCGGGGCGGGACGCCCCGCGCGACGTGCTCAGTCGCTGACGACGAGGACCGTGTCGCCGCGCGGCGGGACCTCCTCGACGTCGACGCCGGTGACGTGGGCCGCGGGCGGGCCCTCGCGCAGGAACGCGAGCATCGCGTCCACCGCGTCGGGCGTGCCCTCGACCTCCGCCTCGACCGTGCCGTCGGGGAGGTTGCGCACGACGCCGCCCACGCCCGCGCGGCGCGCCGCCTCCCGGGTCGACCAGCGGAACCCGACGCCCTGCACGCGGCCGTGCACCCGCACTCGCCGCCGCACCGTGGTGGCCATACACCCTCCCGTGCTCGTCGTGCTCGTCGACGCCGCCGTCACGGTCGGTCGAACGCACCGTCAGTCGAAGATGTCGCCGATGTCCCCGATGTCGTCGAGGATGCCGCCCAGCACCATCCCGCCCAGGACGGCGCCGAAGACGTCGGACCCGCCGCGACCACCGGGGCGCCGGCCACCCTGCCAGCCGTAC
Source organism: Isoptericola sp. NPDC056573 (assembly GCF_042793335.1). Lineage (NCBI taxonomy): Bacteria > Bacillati > Actinomycetota > Actinomycetes > Micrococcales > Promicromonosporaceae > Isoptericola > Isoptericola sp. NPDC056573. Next base: position 85,587 of record NZ_JBHTUY010000011.1, on the reverse strand, counting down.
CCGCCGCCGTACCCGTCGGGGCCGCCGTTGTACCCGCCGTCCCAGCGCTGGCCCTGCCCGGACCGGGCGATGTCGCGGTGCGCCAGCGTCGCGGCCTCCGCGGCGAGCGCGGCACCCCGGCGGGCGGCGGCCACGCCGCGCTCCGGGTCCTGCGCCGCCCGTGCCTGCGCCACCTCGCGCTCGGCCTCCGCCAGGCGCGTCCGGGCGTCGGGGCCCACGGGGGCGCGGTAGTCGTCGACGACGGACCGCGCCGAGGCGAGCTGCCGCTCGGCGTCGTCGAGCGCGGGCCCGAGCCGGGACGCCGCCCGGCGGGTGCGCTCGTCGTGCTCGGCCCGCTCGGCCACGGCGTCGTCGAGCGCGGTGTTGGCCTCGCGGACCCGGGTGAGGGAGCCCACCGGGTCGCCCGGCGCGCCCGGCGCGGGCAGCGCCGCCAGGGCGTCCTCGAGAGCGGTCACCGCGCCGTCGATCCGTCCCGCCCGCTGGGCCGTCGGGAGGGCGCGCGCCTGGGCGAGCTCGGCCCGCGACTCCGCGACGATCGCGCCGAGCGCCGCCTCCGCGCGCAACGCCTCGGCCTCGTAGTCGTCGACGGCGCGCAGCAGCCCCTCCGCGCGGCGTACGGCCTCCTCCGCCGCGCGGGCCGCGGCCCCGGCCTCCGCGACCTGCTGGGTCGTGAGGCGCTTGCGTGCCGCGGCGGTGCTGCGGCCGGCGAACTCGAGCAGCCGCTCCGCCTGCTCGGGGTTGTCCGCGACGGGCAGCAGGGCCTGCGCGTCGTACTGCCCCCGCAGGCGTTCGAGGTCGGCGCGTGCGGCGGGCACGGCCTCGCGGACCCGGGCCAGCTCGCGGTCGACCCGGTCGACGGCGTCGGGGGTCGAGCGGACCGTCTGCCGCAGGGCGGCGAGGCCGCGGTCGAGCTCGTCCAGCGAGCCGTCGGCCGACCGGCACAGGTCGACGACGCGGGCCGACCACTCCCGGCGCTGCTGGTCCGTGTCCGGGACGTGGTCGTGCAGGAGCTGGTTGAGATGGAACGCCTCGGACAGGCGCTCCCGCGCACGGCGCAGGGTCGGTGCGAGCTCGCGCGTCTCCCGGTCGCCCAGCTCGGCCTGGGCGAACGCGAGCTCGTCCTCGGCGAGGCGGGCCCGCTCGTCGGCGCGCACCAGGGCCGAGCCCGCCTCCACGCCGAGCCGCTGCAGCTCCGCCTCGAGGTCCTGTGCCCGCCCACGCGCGGCCCTGCGCCGCCGCGCCGCCCAGAAGGCCACCGCCGTGACCAGCACGACCACTACGACCAGGCCCGTCACGATCCCGACGATCTGCCCCGCATCCATGCTCGGCATCGTAGGCGGCTCCGGCCCGGTGCGGGGACGACCCGACGACGACGCGGGCGTCCCGGAGGGTCACGACCGCGACCTGTCAGGGGGAGGGCGGGGCATATCCGGCCCTGGCCCTGACAGCTCGGGGCCGCCGCGACGTGTCAGGGCGAGGGCGCGGTATACCCGGCCCTCGCCCTGACACGTCGCAGGGTGCGGTGCGTCAGCCGCGACGTCGCGCGAGCCGCAGCGCCACGAGCACCGCCGCGCCGGCGAGCACGACGACGCCCCCCGCGATGCCGAGCACCACGACCAGCTCGGAGGCGTCGCCGCCCCCGTCCTCGGCGGCCGACGCGCCGTCAGCGGTTCCGGAGGACGCCTCGTCCGCGCCCGCGGCCCCGGCCGGGGCGCACGGCGGCGCGTCCGTCGCCGGGGTGGCGGCCTCGGCCCCGGCCGGCGGGTCGTAGGTGAAGGAGAACGCGCCGCTGGTCGGATGCCCGTCGGCCGACACGATCCGCCAGTCCACCGTGTACTCGCCGCCCTCGCCGAGGGCGACGGGCACCGACACGGTGCGGTCCTGCATCGTCGGGCATCCGGTCGCGTAGTCGGTGCCGTCGGCGTCCGTCACGGTGATCACCGTGCTGGAGCCCTCCGCGGACAGGTCGAGCACGACGTCGTCGAACGTCACGTCGACGGACCCGGGCGGTTCCGTCACCTCGGACCCCGAGGCCGGCGACGTGCCGACGACGACGTTGTGGGCGCTCGCGGGCGCCGCGCCGGCGACCCCCGCGGCCCCGAGGCCGAGGGCGAGGGCGAGCGACCCGGCTGCGGCGAGGGCGCGTCGCGCGCTCATCGCTGCTCGGTGCCGGTGCCGGTGCCGGTGGCGCGGGTCCGCGCCAGGGCGGCGACGCCCGTGACGGCGCCGACCAGCCCAAGACCGAGGCCCGCCGCGCCGAGCGCCAGCGGGAGGGTGCCGGAGGCGTCGTCGTCGGCCGCCGCGTCCGTGCCCGCGTCTGTGCCCGCGTCTGCGCCGGCGTCGGCGGCCGAGTCCGTGGCGCCGGCTGCCGACGCCGTGCCGTGGCCGCCGTCCTCGGCCGCCGGGAGGACCTGCAGGACGGGTGCCGGGAGGTCGGGCTCCGCGTCGCCGGTCGCCTCCTGGTCCCAGGCGACGACCTCGCCGTCGGAGTACGTCTGTGTGGCGGGCAGGGCGATCTCCCCGACGCCGTCCGGGACGGCACCGGCGGACACGGTGAACCGGAGGAACTCGCCCGGAGCGATGCCGGCGTCGGCGTCGTCGGCGGTCCACTCGATGCTCGCCGGCGCCTCGGTCACGGTGGTGCCGTGCACCTCGACGGGCTCGGGCAGGGGCGCCTGGGTGACCTTCGCCGTCCAGCCCGGCACGGGCTCCACGGACACGCTGGTGAACGGGGTGTCGGTGGGGAGGTCGACCTTCACGGCGGTGGTCGAGGCCTCAGCGGACTCGTTCGGGACCTTGAAGGTGAGGGTGGCGTACGACCCGGCCTCGGCCGCGTCGGGGGTCACGGTCACGTGCGCGGAGGCCGCGGCCGCGCCGAGGACGAGGGCCGGCACGGTGAGGGCGGCGGCGCCGGCGAGGCGGCGCGCGCGGAGGGCAGGGGTGAGGGCAGGGATGGTCCTGGACATGGGTGTGCTGCTCCTGGTGCTCAGGGGTGGTCAGGGGTCGTCGGACGACGAGGGACCCGCCCCCGTCCGACGACGGACCAGGGCAGGGTCAGGCGGCGCGCACGAGGGCGCCCGGGAGCAGCGGGGGGCCTCGTGGCGGGGTGCGCCGGACGGCGCGGGCCCGGAGAGGGTGCCAGGTGCGCCCGACGACGACGGCGGGCTCGCGGACGACGGGCGGCGCCGCCGGGCCCAGCACGAGGACCGCGACGAGCCGCAGCTGACCCGCGACGTTGACGGCCGCTCGGTCGCCCGCCGCGAGCAGCAGGGCGGTGAGCAGCACCGCGGCAGCGTGCGCGGCGAGCATCCAGGACGTCGTCCCGGGGTCGTCCGCGCGGTGCAGGTGCAGCCCGCTGCCGGTCGCGGGCCCGAGGGAGCCCGGGCCCAGCGCGTGCAGGGCGTGCCCGTCCGACGCGGCCCCGGGCGTCGAGGGCAGGGGCGAGGCCAACGGCGAGGCGTCCGTGCCCGCCGCGCCGAGCACGGACAGGGTCGTGTGCTGCACGAGCTGGAGCGCGACCATCGCGGGGAGCAGGCGGGGGAGCGTCAGCCGGCGGCGGGCGGTCCACACCGCGAGCGGCGCCGTGAGCGCCACGACGACGAGCCAGGCGAGGGGTGCCCCGGGGAGCGCGCCGCCGGCCAGGAGGTGGGCGGCGGCCGCGATGCTGAGCGTCGTGCCGGCGACGAGGAGCTCGCGCGCACGACGGACGACCACGGGCACCCCCGCACCCTACCGCGCCGCGAACAGGCCGCGGGCCTGCGGCGCGAGGGCCTGGCGAGGCGCGGCGTGACGCCGACACGCGCCGCGGGACGCCGCCCGCCGCCCGCGCGGGCCTGGGCTACGGTGGGCGGCACGACACGGGGTGCGTCCCGACCGGTCATCGCCGCGACATCGTCACGACGACGTCGCGACCCGGCCGGCGGGCGCTGAGAACACACCCGTCGAACCTGATCTAGCTCGTACTAGCGAAGGGATGTCGACATGAGTGCGCGCGCACCTGAAGACAGCTCTGCCGGCAGCGCCGGCTCCACCGCCCCTGCTCTCGCGGCCCCGGCGCCGACGAGGGGCAGTCGCCCCCGCGTCCTGGCCGTCGCCGGGTCCGACCCGTCCGGGGGCGCCGGGATCCAGGCGGACCTCAAGTCGATCGCGGCCGCGGGCGGCTACGGGATGGCGGCCGTCACGGCCCTGACCGTGCAGAACACGCGGGGGGTGCGCGACGTGCACGTCCCGCCCGCCGCGTTCCTGGCCGCGCAGCTCGACGCCGTCACCGACGACGTGGCCGTCGACGCCGTGAAGATCGGGATGCTCGCCTCGGCCCCCGTGGCCCACGCCGTGGCCGCCTGGCTCGACGCCCTGCCGCCCGGCGCGACGGGCGCGCGACCCGCCGTCGTCCTGGACCCGGTGATGGTCGCCACGAGCGGGGACCGCCTGCTCGACCCGGCGGCCGAGGACGCCGTGCGGGACCTGCTGTCCCGGGTGGACGTCGTGACGCCGAACCTGCCCGAGCTCGCGGTCCTCGCGCAGGAACCGTCGGCCGCGGACTGGCCCGCCGCGCTCGAGCAGGCGCGACGCCTGGCCTCCCGGCACGGGGTCCTGGTGGTGGCGAAGGGCGGCCACCTGGGCGCCTCGGGGACGGGCGCGACGGGGGCGGGGGCCCCGGACGCGCTCGTCGGGCCGCAGGGCGTGCTGGCGGAGCTCCCCGGGCCGCGCCTGACCAGCACCTCCACCCACGGCACCGGCTGCTCGTTGTCCAGCGGCCTGGCCGCGCGGTACGCGCGCACGGGGGACTGGGCCGAGGCGCTGCGCGGCACGAAGGCCTGGCTGACCGCGGCGATCCGGGCCGGGGAGGCCCTGCGCGTCGGCGGCGGGAACGGTCCGGTCGACCACCTGGTGGGGCTGCGCGCCGGCGTCGCGGAGCCGCTCGCGCCGTCCGGTGCGGGCGGGGCTCCAGGACAGGGCGGAGCACCAGGTCAGGACGGGGCGGAGGACGTCGTCTCCCGCTGGTGGGACGACGCCGCGGGCGTGCGCGCCGCGATCGACGACCTGGCGTTCGTCCGGTCGCTGGGCGACGGGACGCTCGACGCCGACCACTTCCGCACGTACCTGGAGCAGGACGCGCTCTACCTGCGGGACTACGCGCGCTGCCTCGCGCGGGCGAGCGAGCTGGCTCCCACGCGGGCCGAGCAGGCGTTCTGGGCCGGCGGCGCGCACGGCGCGCTGGTGACCGAGCTCGACCTGCACACCCGCTGGCTGGGCGGGGAGCCGCAGGACGTGCCCGCCAGCCCCACGACGGCCGCGTACCTCGACCACCTGCGCGCGGCCGGCGACGACTACGCGACCCTCGTCGCCGCCGTCCTGCCCTGCTACTGGATCTACCAGGACGTGGGGGAGCGGCTGGCCGCCCGCGACCACCCGGGTCACCCGTACGGGGCGTGGCTGGGCACGTACGCGGACGACGCGTTCGCGGACGCGACGCGCGAGGCCGTCGCGATCCTGCGCCGCGCCGCCGCGGCGGCCGACCCGGTCACCCGGGACCGGATGGCGGCGACGTTCCACGCGGCGTGCGAGCACGAGCTGGCGTTCTTCGACCAGACCGGGGCACCCACGGTCGAGCCCACGGTCGGGCGCGTCGCGGTGGGCTGACCCGGTCCACCGCGGCCCGTCCGGGTCCCGCCGTCGTGCGCGACGGCGGGATCCCGCGGCGGTAAGCGGTGTCCCGAGCTCGGGGCGCACCGCGTGACCGGGGCAAGTGTGTCGGAGGCGAGTGACAGAATAGGTGTGATGCCCGACACGAAGCGCACTTCGCGCAGCCGCAGCCGAGGCGCCCGCCGCGCCGATCCCTCCGAAAGTCCCAGGAGGAGCACCGCCTCCTCCGCTCCCCGCCGTCCCGTCGCGACCGGCACCCCGCCGGGCCGCGCCGCGGGGCCGCCCGGCCGCACGGGCGCCGCCGCCGCCGGGCCCGCCGTCGCCCCCGCGGGCTCCGAGCTCTCCACGTTCGCGTCGGTGCGCCGGCTCTACCCGTACGTCCGGCCGGCGGTGCCGCGCATGGTCGGCGGCCTCTTCTCCGCGATCGGTGCGAGCCTCGCCGCGCTGGCGATCCCGCGCGTGCTGCAGACCCTGGTCGAGGGCCCGCTCGCCGAGGGTGCCGCCGCCCACGACCTCGGGGCCCTCGTGGTGCCCGTCCTCCTCGTGCTCGTCCTGGGCGTCGCGGAGGCCGGGCTCGTCCTGCTGCGCCGCAACCTCGTGATGTACCCCGGCACGCGGGTCGAGGCCGAGCTGCGGATGGCGCTGTTCCGCCACCTGCAGGACCTGCCCGTCGCGTTCCACGACCGGTGGCCCGGCGGCCAGCTGCTGAGCCGGATCATGGGCGACCTCGGCCTGCTGCGACGCTGGCTGGTCTTCGGCCTCCTGCAGCTCGTCGTCAGCATCGTGACGATCGTCGTCGGGGTGGGCATCCTGCTGGCCACCGCCGGCTGGCTCGGCCTCGTCTACCTCGCGGGCGCGATCCCGGTGACGGTCATCGCGTTCCGCTTCTCGAGGCGGTACCGCGTCATCGCGCGCCTGTCCCAGGACCAGTCGGGCGACCTCGCCACCACCGTCGAGGAGTCCGTGCACGGCATCCGTGTGCTCAAGGCGTTCGGTCGCGGGCGCGACGCCCTCGACTCGTTCACCGACCAGGCGGAGGAGCTGCGCCGCACGGAGATCCGCAAGGCGGGCAACCAGGCCACCGTCACCACGTCGCTGCAGCTCATCCCCGAGGTCACGCTGGCCGTCTGCCTCGTGCTCGGCACGGTGCTCGCCGCCCAGGGGCAGATCACCGTCGGCAGCCTCGTGGCCTTCTTCCTGACGACCGCCGTGATCAACGGCCCCGTGGTCGACCTCGGCATGACCCTGTCGATGACGCTCAACGCCCGCACGGCCGTCGACCGCTTCTTCGAGGTCATGGAGACCCCGAACCCGTTGGCCGACCCCGCCGACCCGGTGGAGGTCGGTCCGGCGCGCGGCCACGTCGAGCTCCGCGACGTCTCCTTCCGGTACGAGGACGCGTCGCGCCCGGTCCTCGAGCACGTCGACCTCGAGCTCCCCGTCGGCACCACGACGGCGCTCGTCGGCCTCACGGGCTCGGGGAAGTCCACCCTCGCGATGGTGGTGCCGCGCATCGTCGACGTCACCGGCGGCCAGGTGCTGCTCGACGGCGTCGACGTGCGGCGCATGCGGCGGCACGACGTGCGTCGTGCGGTCGCGGTCGCGTTCGAGGACCCCACGCTGTTCTCCGCGTCGGTCCGCGACAACGTGCTGCTCGGCGTCCCCGAGGCCGGCCCCGACGCCGTGCCGGAGGAGGAGCGTGAGCGGCGCCTGCACGAGGCGCTCGAGGTGGCGCAGGCGGGCTTCGTCGCCGACCTGCCGCGGGGCGTCGAGACCCGGATCGGGGAGGAGGGCCTGTCCCTGTCCGGCGGGCAGCGGCAGCGCCTCGCGCTCGCCCGTGCCATCGCGGCACGACCCGCCGTGCTCGTGCTCGACGACCCGCTGTCCGCGCTCGACGTCGCCACCGAGGAGGCCGTCACCACGCGCCTGCGCGACGTCCTGCACGGCACGACGAGCCTCGTCATCGCGCACCGGCCGTCCACGGTGGCGCTCGCGGACCGCGTCGCCGTGCTCCAGGACGGCCGCATCACGGCCGTGGGCACCCACCGCGACCTGCTCGCCACCGACGCGCACTACCGGCACGTCATCTCCAGCCTGGAGCAGGACTGGGAGGAGTGCGCCGAGCACTCCGACCAGGAGGAACCCGACCAGGAGGAACCCGAGCAGGCCCAGACCGAGCGGGCCCAGAACGAGGAGGTCCAGCGGTGAGCCGTCCCAGCACTCCGGAACCGTCCCGGCCCGCGACGTCCGGGCCGGACCCGGACGACCACCGCCGGCCCACCGACGCGACGGCGGACGACGCCACCCAGCTCGACGCCCAGGCATCCCGCGACGTCAGGTCCCGGTCGCTGCGGCTGCTGGGCGAGCTGCTCCGGCCGCGGCGCGGCGCCCTCGCCCTCGCCGGCCTCCTCGTCGTGGTCTCGACCCTCGGCCAGGTGGCCGGCCCCTGGCTCGTGTCCCTCGCCATCGACTCCGCCGTGCCCGACCTCAGGGACGGCGACGCCGGCACCCTCGTGCTGGTCGGCGCGGCCTACCTGGTCGCCGCGGTCGTGGGCGGCCTGTGCGCCGGCGCCTACGTCCGCCAGGCCGCGCGCATCGCCCAGGGCGTGCTCCTGGACCTGCGCCGCCGCGTCTTCCGGCACACGCAGCTGCTGAGCCTGGAGTTCCACGAGTCGTACACGTCGGGCCGCATCATCAGCCGTCAGACGTCCGACCTCGAGGCGCTGCGCGAGCTGCTCGACGGCGGGCTGACGGGTGTCGTCTCGTCGCTCATGCTCATGGTCTTCACCGGGCTGAGCCTGTTCCTGCTCGACTGGCGCTCGGGCCTCGTGCTCGCGGTGGCGCTCGTGCCGGCCTGGCTGCTCACGCGGTGGTTCCAGAAGCACTCGCAGGTGTTCTACCGCGAGCAGCGCACCACGTCCGCGCGGCTCATCGTGAAGTTCGTCGAGACGATGACCGGCATGCGGGCCGTGCACGCGTTCCGCCGGGAGTCGACCACCGAGGCGGAGTACGGCCGGCTCAGCGAGCAGTACCGCGACGCGAACCTCAACACCATGGGGCTCAACGGCCGCTACCAGCCGGGGCTCGTGCTCATCGGGAACGTGGCCGTCGCGGTCGCGCTCGCGATCGGCGGCTGGCGGGTCTACTCCGGTGGGCTGGACGTCGGCGTGCTGGTGGCGGCCCTGCTGTACGTGAAGCGGTTCTTCCAGCCGATCCAGCAGCTCGGGAACTTCTACAACTCGTTCCAGTCCGCCACGGCGGCGCTCGAGAAGGTGTCCGGCCTGCTGGCGGAGGAGCCGACCGTCGTGGAGCCGCGCCGTCCCGTGGCGCTGCCGCACGCGCGGGGCGCCCTGCGGCTGGACCACGTCACCTTCCGGTACGGGGACGGCCCCGTCGTGCTGCCCGACCTCGACCTCACGCTCCCCGCGGGGCAGACGGTCGCGTTGGTCGGCACGACGGGCGCGGGCAAGTCCACGCTCGCCAAGCTCGTGACCCGGTTCTACGACGCGAGCGAGGGGCGGGTGCTGCTCGACGGCGTCGACGTGCGCGACCTGTCGACGACGGACCTGCGGCGCGCCGTTGTCATGGTGACGCAGGAGGCGTACCTGTTCAGCGGGTCCGTGCGCGAGAACATCGCGCTCGGGCGGCCGGGCGCCCCGCAGGCGGACATCGAGGCCGCCGCACGGGCGGTCGGGGCGCACGAGTTCATCATGGACATGCCCGACGGGTACGACACCGACGTCAACAAGCGCGGCGGCCGCGTCTCGGCGGGGCAGCGGCAGCTGCTGTCGTTCGCGCGGGCGTTCCTCGCCGACCCGGCGGTGCTGGTGCTCGACGAGGCGACGTCGTCGCTCGACATCCCCGGCGAACGGCTGGTGCAGCACGGTCTGCAGACGCTGCTGGCCGACCGCACGGCGATCATCATCGCCCACCGGCTGTCGACCGTCGCGATCGCCGACCGGGTGCTCGTCATGGAGCACGGCCGCGTGATCGAGGACGGCACACCGGACGAGCTGGCGGCGGGGGACGGGCACTACGCCAAGCTCAACGCGGCCTGGCAGGACTCGCTCGTGTAGTCCCGGGTCCGGCCGAGACCTTGGTGGGGGACGAGCTGGCCGAGAGGTTCTTCGCATGGACGCGTTCACGGGCGCCGGGGCGCCCTCCACTTCGGGAGGGATACGTCCCCGCGAAAGAACCTCTCGGCCGCCCCGTCCGCTGTCGGCTCACGGCCGTGTGCGAGCGTCCTTCGGCCGAGGTAGTTCCGAACGTGCCGAGGTAGCTCGGCGCATGTCGAGGTGGTGCGGCGGGACCAGGGAGCGCAGGGGAGCTCAGCCGTCGTCGCCGGAGAGGGAGGATGCCGCGCGTGTGCGCGGCGGCCTGGGCTTCACGACCGCACGGGACGCGACAGGAGGGCGAGGTTCACCGGGTCGACGATCGTCTCGAGCTCGTCCCGCACCCACCAGTCGCCCGTCCGGCGCCGTTCGTCCGGCGTCGTGTACCGGTAGCGGAACAGGCGCATCCGCACCCACCGCGGCCGGGCGCCGTCGAACGGGTCGTCGCGCAGGAGGCGGAGCGTCGCCGGGTCCGCCTCGAGCAGGCGCCGGCACAGCACCGGGAGCCACGGCACGGGCGCGCCGAGCGGCACGAACCACAGCACCCAGTCCAGGCGCAGGTGGTACGGCGCGACCTGCGGCGGGCGGCGGTGGACGTCGCCGGGCTTGCCGCGGAACCCGTACTCGCGCCAGTCGTCGGGCCCGGGAATGGCGGCGAGCGTGCCCTCGACGATCACCTCGTCGCGCCTGCGCGTCACGCTGCCGAACGCGCCGTACGCGTTGACGAGGCGCAGCGGCTCGAAGCTCGCGTTCATCTTCTGGTGCCGCGACACGAGGTTGAGCGCCGGTCGTACCGAGAGCACCACGAGGAGCGCGACGACGAGCGACACGGTCACGAGGTAGCCGAGCGGCACGCCGGGCGTGCCGGCGGCCGCCGGGGCGACGCCCCCGAGGTCACCGGGCAGGGCGCCCAGCAGGGCGCGCCACACGCCGTCGGACACCATGGCCGCGCCGAGCACGATCGCCGCCCAGTTCAGCCAGGCGAAGTTGCCGGTCAGCACCAGCCAGCCCTGGGTCAGGACGACGACGCCGCCCGCGACGCTCGGCAGCGGCTGCGGCAGCCACAGCAGCCACGGCACGAGCAGCTGCGTGACGTGGTTGCCGACCACCTCCGTACGGTGCCACCAGTGCGGCAGGTGGTGGGCGTGCCAGCTGAACGGGCCGGGCATCGGCTGCGTCTCGTGGTGGACGTCGAGGGCGGTGAGGTTGCGCCATGCCGGGTCGCCGCGCCACTTGATGAGCCCCGCGCCCAGCTCCAGCCGGAACAGCAGCCAGCGGGCGGCGAGCACGAGCAGGAACGGCACGGGCACGGCGGGGGAGCCGAACCAGGCGGCCAGGAACGCCAGCTCGCACAGCAGCGTCTCCCAGCCGAACGCGTAGAACCGCTGGCCCACGGACACGATGGAGAGATAGCTCGCCCACAACGCCAGGAGGACGACGGTCGTGACCCACCAGGGCCCGGTCTGCGGCAGGCCCGCCACCACGGCGGCGCCCCCCGCGGTCCCGAGCACGCCCACCGCGACCAGCAGCCGGTCGGAGTAGTGCAGGTGGAACAGCGACGGCGCGTCGCGGAACCTCACCCGCGCCGTGAACCGGTGCACGGGCAGCAGCCCGCGGTCGCCGAGGAGCGGGCGGAACTGCCCCAGGGCCTGGAGGAACGCCAGGCACAGCAGCGCGCCGACGCCGCGCTGCAGCACCTCGCGGGCGACGTCGTAGTCGGCGGTGGCCCACCAGCCGCTGAGCTGGTCCGGCTGCCACGCCAGCTGCCCGGGCACGCCTCCACGCTAGTCGCGGGCGGCGTCGCCCGCCTCGACCAGGCGCTGCACGAGAGCGCGCGCCGCCGGGGTCGGCGCGCCGACGGTGAGCGCGAGCACCTCGCGGGTGGCGCCGGGCAGCGGCTGCGCCACGACGTCGGGGTTGCGGTGCGCGCGCAGGCAGAGTGACGGCAGCAGGCTCACCCCGGCGCCGGACGCGACGAGCGCCTGCACGGCCACGTAGTCGTCCGTCTCGAACGCGATGCGCGGGTCGAATCCTGCGGTGGCGCAGCGTGCGACCAGGTCGGCGCGGCACCGCTCGCACCCCGCGATCCAGGCCGCGTCACGCAGGTCGGCCAGCGGCGGCGGGCCGTCCTGGGATCCGCCGGTCCCGTCCGCCGCCCGGCGGACCAGGGTGATCGGCTCGGAGTGCACCTCCGTGACCTCGAAGCGCGAGAGGTCCATGGCCGGGCGGGCGTGCGGGGCGTCGGTGTGCCGGAAGACGAGGGCCACGTCGACGTCGCCGGCCTGGAGCGCCGCGACGGCCTCGGGCGGCTCGGCCTCGACCAGCCCGACGCCGAGCCCGGGGTGCGCGGCCCGCAGGCCCGCGACGGCGGCGGGCACCAGGGTGGCGAGGGCGGAGGGGAACGCGGCGAGGCGGGCGCGGCCGGCGCGGAGGCCGACCAGGGCGTCGAGCTCGCGCCGGGCGCCCTCGACGCGGCCGAGGATCTCCTCCGCGCGGGCGGCGAGCAGGCGGCCTGCCTCGGTGAGGCGGACGCCGCGGCCCGCGCGCTGCAGCAGGGCGATCCCCGCCTCGGCCTCGAGGCGGGCCAGGTGGTGGCTCACCGACGGCTGGGCGTAGTGCAGCTCGCGAGCCGCCGCCGTCACCGACCCGGTGCGCGCGACGGCGGCCAGGACGCGCAGGCGCGTGAGGTCCAGGTGGGGCGGGGGAGCGGGCTCGACGGACACGCCGCCAGCCTACGGCCAATCATCGGCCGTATCGATGGCGAGCAGTCGGAACAGGCATTGGACCTATCGGTCGGCGGGCGGCGATCCTGCTGTGATGACGACGACGACCCCGCAGCCCGCCCCCGAGGTGCCCGCGCCTCCGACGATGCGCGACGTGCTGGCCGCCGCCCGGCGGATCGAGGGGCTCGTGGTCCGCACGCCCGCGCTGTCGCACCCGGAGCTGGACCGCGCCGCCGCGGCGGCGGGCGCCACCGGCGCGAGCCTCGTCGTCAAGCACGAGAACCTGCAGCACACGGGCGCGTTCAAGGTGCGTGGGGCGCTGAACCTCCTGCTCGGGTTCGACGACGAGGCGCGCCGGCGAGGCATCGTCGCCTACTCCACGGGCAACCACGCCCAGGCGCTCGCCCACGCCGCCCGCCGCACCGGCACCGGGTGCACGATCGTCATGCCCGAGGGCCCGAACCCGCTCAAGGAGCAGGCCGTGCGCGACCTCGGCGCCGACGTCGTGCTGCACGGGGCGACGTTCGACGACGCCCGGGCCCGCGCCGGCGAGGTGGCCGGCGACAGCGGGGCGCGCCTCGTGGGCGCGGCGAACGAGCCGGTCCTCGTCGCCGGCGTGGCCACCGCGACGCTCGAGCTCCTGGAGCAGGCGCCCGACCTCGAGGTGCTCGTCGTCCCGGTGGGCGGGGGGTCCGGCGCCGCGGCCGCCTGTCTCGTCGCGGCCGCGCTCGCCCCCGGGCTGCGGGTGGTGGCCGTGCAGGCCGCGGCGTCCCCGGCCGCCCACGACTCCTGGCGCGCGGGCGAGCTGCGGACCGCCGCCAACGCGACGCGCGCCGAGGGGCTCGCCGTCGGGTGCGGCTTCGCGCTCACCCAGGCCGTGCTGCGCGAGCGGCTGGCGGACTTCCTGCTCGTCGACGACGACGCGATCGCCGCCGCCCAGCGGCTCTACCTCACCGGCGCGCGCACCGTCGCCGAGGGCGCCGGCGCCGCGGCCCTCGCGGCCGTCCTCACGCACCCCGCCGCGTTCGCCGGCCGCCGCGTGGGCGTCGTCTGCTCCGGGGGCAACGCGAGCGAGGCGGAGCTCCGCCGCGCCCTCGCGGCCTGATCCGCCCGCCGCGCCGCGGGGCGTTCGTCGGGTGGCGCGGCACGGGGCGGGGATACGCTGCCGGGCATGGCCCGCTACTTCGACGTCCACCCCGTCGACCCGCAGCCCCGGGCGATCGGGCAGGTCGTCGCGCTGCTGAACGACGGGGGGCTCATCGCCTACCCGACCGACTCCGGGTACGCGCTCGGCTGCCGCGTCGGCCAGCACGACGGCACGGAGCGGATCCGCCAGATCCGGCACCTGGACGCCGGTCACCACTTCACCCTCGTGTGCGCGGACTTCGCCCAGCTCGGCCAGCTCGTGCGCCTCGACAACAGCGCCTTCCGCGCCATCAAGGCGGCCACCCCGGGGCCCTACACCTTCATCCTCCCGGCCACGCCGGAGGTCCCGCGGCGTCTCGCGCACCCCAAGAAGAAGACCATCGGCGTGCGCATCCCCGACTCCCGGGTGGTGCAGGCGCTGCTGCGCGAGCTGGGGGAGCCGCTGCTGTCGTCCACCCTCATCCTCCCGGGTGCCGACCAGCCCCTCACCGACGGCTGGCAGGTCAAGGAGGAGCTCGACCACGTGATCGACGCCGTCGTCGACGCCGGCGAGGTGCTGGCCGAGCCCACGACCGTCGTCGACTGGTCCGAGGGGTACCCCGAGGTCGTCCGCGTCGGCGCCGGCGACCCGTCCCGCTTCGAGTAGGCGGTTCGACCCGGCGGTCTCGACCCGGCGGCCGACCCGCCGGACGCCCTCCGCGGGCCCTCCCGCACGCGGCTAGGGTGGCGCCCATGAGCGACCGCGGACTTGCCCTGGCCCGATCCAAGATGCAGGCGGAGGGCGTCGCCCCCGCCGCGATCGAGACCTTCACCCGCTTCTACCACCTGCTGGAGTCGGGGGAGAGCGGGCTCGTGCGCGAGGCCGACGTCGAGCCGCTGACCGACCTGCCGCGGCACGCCGACCTCGAGGTCTCGGGCGACGACGCCCAGGCCGCCCTCGCGCGGACCGCGATCATCAAGCTCAACGGCGGGCTCGGCACCTCGATGGGCATGGACAGGGCGAAGTCGCTGCTCACCGTGCGGGACGACGCGCCCGCGGAGGACGCCGACGGCACCGGCGGGCGGGACGGTGCGCTCACGTTCCTCGACGTCATCGTCCGGCAGGTGCGCGCCGCCCGGGAGGCGACGGGCGCCCGCCTGCCGCTGGTGCTGATGAACTCGTTCCGCACCCGCGACGACACGCTCGCCGCGCTGGCGCCGTACGACGACCTGGCCGTCGACGGGTTGCCGCTGGACTTCCTCCAGAACCGCGAGCCCAAGCTGCGCGCCGACACCCTCGAACCCGTCGAGTGGCCCGCCGACCCGACGCTCGAGTGGTGCCCGCCCGGGCACGGCGACCTGTACCCGGCGCTGCACGCGTCCGGCGTCGTGCGGGCGCTCCTGGACGCGGGCTTCCGCTACGCCAGCGTCTCCAACTCCGACAACCTCGGCGCCGCCCCCGACGGCGCGATCGCCGCCTGGTTCGCGGCGTCCGGGGCCCCGTACGCCGCGGAGATGTGCCTCAAGTCGCCCGCCGACGTCAAGGGCGGCCAGCTCGTGGTGCGCAGGAGCGACGGCCGCATCGTGCAGCGCGAGACGGCGCAGACCCACCCGGACGACGTCGACGTCTCGCTCGACCCGACCGTGCACCGCTACTTCCACACCAACAACCTCTGGTTCGACCTGGAGGCGCTCGCGGCCGAGCTGGACCGCACCGGCGGCGTGCTGGAGCTGCCGCTGATCCGGAACGAGAAGACCGTGGACCCGACGGACCCGTCGTCGCCCGCCGTCGTCCAGATCGAGTCCGCGATGGGCGCGGCCGTCGCGGTCTTCGAGGGCGCGACGGCGATCGAGGTGGGGCGCGAGCGCTTCCTGCCGGTGAAGACGACGAGCGACCTGCTGCTCATGCGCTCGGACGTCTACGAGCTCACGGACGACTACCGCCTGGTCGCCCAGGTCGACGTCCCGCTGGTGAAGCTCTCGAAGACCTACAAGCAGATCGCGGGCTTCGACGCGCGGTTCGCCCAGGGCGCGCCGTCGCTGCGGACGGCGTCGTCGCTCACGGTCGAGGGGGACTGGACCTTCGGCGCCCGTGTGCGGGCCGAGGGCGACGCCGCCCTGGCCGACGCGGGCGAGCCCGCCACCGTGCCCGACGGCGCGACCGTCACCGCGGACGGCGTCACCCCCTGACCGCCCCCGGCGTCGTGAGTCAGGCGGGGAGGTCGACGACGCGGTCGGCGCCCGGGACCGGCGTGAGGGCGCCGGCGGAGGCGGCGGCGAGGTCCTCGCGCAGGCGGGGGAGCGCGGCCGGCGGCACGAGCAGGGCGAGCCGGGCCACGGCGCCGTACGTCGGCTCCTCGAGCACGGCGTCGTGGGCCTGCGCCCAGTCGCGCAGCAGGTGGTCGACGCGGCCGGCGTCGGCGTGCGGCACGTCGACGGTGACCTCCGTGAGCACCTCGCGCCGGCGCAGCAGCCCGTCGGCCGCGGCGACGTCCAGGGCCTCGGCGACGGCGCCGGAGTAGGCGCGCACCAGGCCGCCGGCGCCGAGGAGGACGCCGCCGAAGTACCGCGTCACGACCGCCACCACGTCGGTCAGCTCGCGGCGTCGCAGCACCTCCAGCATGGGCACGCCGGCGGTGCCGGAGGGTTCGCCGTCGTCGGAGGAGCGCTGCTGGTCGGCGTGCGTGCCGACGACGAGCGCCACGCAGTGGTGCCGGGCGTCCCAGTGCTCCTTGCGCAGCCGGGCGACGACGGCGTCGGCCTCCTCGACCGTCCGGGCCGGGGACACGTGGGCCAGGAACCGCGACTTCTTCACCACGAGCTCGTGGTCGACGGGGGCGGCGAGCGTGCCCGGGAGCCCGCCCCGGGGCCCACCCTGTGGCCCACCATGGAGCGTCGAGGGGGCGGGGCTGTCGCGTCGGCTCACCGCACGAGGCTACGACGGGGGGAGACACGCCGGACCACCTCCGAAGAAAAAGTGTGCCAAGCGCCAGGATGGGCCCCATGACGCAGAGCACGGGGGAGACCCCCGCCGCCGGAGCCGAAGGACCTGCCGCGCCGCCCGCCACCCGGTACCCGCGACCGACGGTCACGCTGGACGAGGCGGAGTGGGTGTGGCGCGAGCTGTCTGTGGAGGCGCTGCGCCCCGGCGGGAAGCCGGAGGTGGTGCGCCTGGCCGTGATCGCCGGGCTGACGCGGGCGACCGGGGCGCGCTACGGCGACCTGCTGCGCGTGCGGGCGGAGGACCTCGACCTGGGGCCGGAGCCGGACGCCGCCGCGCGCCGGGGCCGCGTCGGGGGCACGCGGGACCCGGGGGAGGGGAGGGTGCTGCTGCGGCACGGCAAGCACCGGACCCTGCGGGAGCACCGCCTGCCGCCCGAGGTCGTGCTGCTGCTGCGGCACTGGATGGTGGTGCGCACCGAGCTCGCCGCCGAGCTGGAGGGCTCGGTGCCCCGCGCGCTGCTGCTCACCGTGCACCACACGCACGACCACGGCACGACCGTGGCGAGCGGGCTGCCGATCACGCGGCAGGGGCTGGTGCTGTCGTGGCGGCGCTTCGCCCACCGGACGAACGCACGCTACGGAGCGGTGCGGGCGCCGCTGCCCACCCGGTTCGAGCAGGTGCGGCGGGCCTGGGTGGACGCGGGTGTGCCGGACCTCGGCAGGGAGGTGGCGCCATCCGCCGAGCTGCCCGATTCCGAGGAAAAATAGTGTGCCAAGCGCCTTGAGACCCGGGGGTGCTCCTGCGATCGCCTCACCCCGGGCACGGAAGGGCGGGTCGGTCAGGCGGTGTCGATGCCCAGCAGGGGCGCGCCGGGGGAGTGCGACGGCAGCTCCTGGAAGCCGTACCGGTCGTAGAACGCGCGGGCGCGCGTGTTGCCCGGATCCATGCCGAGGTGCACGCCGGGGACCCTGCGCGCGGCGAGCGCCGCGCGCAGGGTGTCCATGAGCGCGCGACCGAGCCCGCGGCCCTGGCTCTCGGGCAGCAGGTCGATGTGCAGGTGCGCGGGGTACCGGTCGAGCTCGCCGGCGGTGATGCCGCGCACCATGCGGCCGGGATCCTTCCCGGCGTCGAGCAGGGCCGCCTCCGAGAACCCGGGCTCGCGCCCCGACGGCGGGGCGCCGGCCTCCGGGTGGCGCACGGCGAACCCGGGGCCCCAGGCCCGCTCCCACCACGCCACGAAGTCGCGGGTGTCGGCGACGCCGATGGCGTACCCGGTGAGGCGGCCCCCGTCGACGCGCAGGACGTCGTCCGCGGGGTCCGCGAGGGCGGCGTCGCGCGCCGGCTCCTCGTCGGCGCGCACGACGACGAACGCGAGCTCCGGTGCGTACTCCAGGTACGGGAGCGCGAACACCTCGGGCATGAGGCGGTCGTCGGAGTAGAGGCCACGGGCGTCGGAGCCGGCGGCGGCGGTGCGGACGCAGATCTCCGCGACGGCGGCCCGGTCGGTGTCGCGGTAGGGGCGGATCACGGGGCCATCATGCCGCAGGGGGTGCCGTCCGCCGGAGCGGACGACACCCCCTGCGGGCGCGGGCACGACGGCCGGGTGCCGTGCCTACTTCTTCTTCCGTGCGGTCGTGGTCCTGGCGGACGACGTCCTGGCCGCTGCCGTCTTCGCGGGCGCCTTCGACGCAGTCTTCGACGCCGTCTTCGGTGCGGCCTTCGCGCTCGCGCTGCGGGTCGACGCCGACCGGGCGCCGGCTGCGGCCTTCTGCGCGGCGCCCGTCTCCGTGCTGGCACCCGCGGTCGAGAGCTCGCCGCCGGCGCTCTCGAGGTGGGCTCGGACGAACCAGTGGAAGAGCTCGAGCTCGTGCAGGTGGCCGATGAGGAGGTCGTTCGTCACGTCGTCCAGGGACTCGGTGTCCTTCGCGGCCTTGCGGTGCGCGGTGATCACGCCTTCGTAGACCTCGTCGAGGGCGCCCAGGTGCTCGATCGCGGAGGCACGGCGGAGCGCGTAGTCGTCCCAGGTGCGCGCGGCGACGAGCGCGCCGGGGGTCCCCACCGGCGAGGAGCCGAGCGTCGCGATGCGCTCCGCGACGGCGTCGGTCATGGCGCGCACGGCGTCGACCTGGGGGTCGAGCATCTCGTGCACCGCGATGAAGTGCGGGCCCACGACGTTCCAGTGCACGTGCTTGAGGGTCAGGTGCAGGTCGGTCAGGGAGTTGAGCCGTTCCTGCAGGATGGTCGCCACCTTCGCTCCCTGCTGGGGCGTGAGCGAGGGCACCGTGTAGCGGGGGGTGTTGCGGTCAGCCATCGGAGGTCTCCGTCCTCGTCGGGTCGGCGCGGCCGTGGGGTCAGCGCGCCTCGCCATCGTCGCGCCGGACGACGATCCACGCGAGCGCGGCCAGGGCCGCGACCCCGAGGGCCACGAGCCAGGACACCTGGCGACCCGAGAGCGCCCAGGCGGCGCACCCGACGGCGAGGGCGACCGCGACGACGACGCCGTCCCGCGCCAGGCCGTGGCGCAGCGCCGCGAGCTCGACGCGATCCGTCGCGGCCACGTGCGACGCCCACCACCCGAGCCGCGTCACGACGTAGCCGAGCGGGGCGAGCCACAGCACCGCCGGGTCGAACGGCGCGGCGTGCGACCCGAGCAGCTCGAGGGCCGCCGTCACGAGGGCGACGTGCGCCGGGGCCGGCCCCGGGCGGACCGCGGCCCAGACGGCGACGACACCGGCGAGCACGAGGACCAGCTCGGTGATCAGGTCCGTCCGGACCCCGGCCGCCACCACGAGCGCGCCCACGGCGACGACGAACGCGGTGCGGAGCACCAGGCCGGGCAGGCTGCGCCCGACCTGGACGCGGACGACGGGCAGCGGGCGCCCCGTCTCGTACCGCGACCGCCACCAGGCACGGACCCGGGCGGGCAGGGTGCGCCTCATCGTGCTCCCACCGCCGGGCGCCGGTGCCGTTCGTCGGCACGGACGAGGGCCTCGAACCGGAGGGCGGCCTCCTGACGCGCGTCGCCGGCCCAGCGCACGACGGGCACCCCCTCGGCCGCCATGCGCCGCAGCCGGTCGTCCCGCTCGGCCCGGGTGACGCGCCAGGCGAGGCGCATGTGCTCCTCGCGCGCCCCGCGCACCTCGGGCAGCGTGTCGACGAGCACGACGGGGTGCCCGACGGCGCGCCACGCCCGCACGAGCGCGAGCGGCTCGTCGTCGAGCACCGTGCTGAACAGGTACACGACGGCGTCCGCGGGGACCTGCGGCGCACGCAGCCGACGCGCGGGGGCGCCGACCGGGCTGCTCAGCGCGAGCGCGTGCAGCACGCGGCGCAGGTGTCGGCGGCCCGCGGCGGGGACGAGCGGTCGCCGGCGGCGGCCGAGGTCGTCCACGCCGACCCGGTCGCCGGCGGCGACGAGCGACGCGGCCACGGACGCGGCGGCGTGCCGGGCGAGGTCGAGGGACGTCGGCTCGTCGACGCGCTGCGGCCCGGTGCCGCGCCAGGTCCGCAGGTCGGGGCCGACGTCGTCGCGCGAGTCCACGACGAGCACGGCCGTCGCCTCGGCCGTGGCGTAGGTGCGCCGGACGTACAGCGTCGCGAGGTCGGGGGACCGCCGGGCGGTGGTGTGCCAGTCGATGCGGCGCAGACGGTCGCCGGGTGCGAAGGCGTGCACGTCGCGCAGCTCGTCGCCGTCCCCGAGCCGCCGGGACGTGTGCGGGCCCGTGAGCCCCCGCAGGCGCCGGGGCACGGGCACGCGTCCGAGCGGCATCGCGGTGGGGAGCACGAGCCGGTCGGGCGCGGTGACGGCGACGGGGTCCTCGGTCGTCGTGCCGCCGGCGCCGTACCCGCGCGCGTCGACGTGGAAGGTGCGCTGCGGGCCGGTGCGCACGGTGCTCAGCGTGAGGGGCAGGTCGCGCGGGCCGGCCGCCACCACGACCCCGGCCGTGCGGTGCCCGGGCGCGGAGACGCGGGCGTGCAGCAGCTCCGTCCCGGGTGCCGGGTCGAGGCGCAGGGCGGCGGTGAGCTCACCGGGCGCGGCGGCGACCGAGGTCGGGTCGATCGCGACGCCGGTGCCCCGCCGCGGCGCGCCGGCGCGCCACGCCCCGGGACGGCCGGCCCACAGCGCGCCGAGGAGCGGGGCGACGCCGAGCAGGGCGACGTCGGCCCGGCCGGCGAGCAGGCCCAGGCCGAGGACGAGCACCCCGGCGCCGAGGCCGGCCGCGGCCTGCGGGCTGCGCCGCCACATCGTGCGGGGCGTGCCGCCGGTCATCCCCGCCGGCCCACCGTGGCGGGCCCGGGCACGGAGGCGAGGAGCTCCGACACGACGTCCTGGGCCCGGACCGCCGACGCCCATGCCGTCGGCGTGAGGGTGAGGCGGTGCGCGAGCACCGGGACCGCCACCCGCTTGACGTCCTCCGGCAGCACGAAGTCGCGGCCGTCGAGGACGGCGACCGCGCGGGCCAGCAGCAGGAGGTTCTGCGAGCCGCGGGGCGAGGCACCCACCTCGAGCGCCCCGTGGGTGCGCGTGGCGGCCGCGAGGTCGACGCAGTAGCCGGCGACGTCCGGGTCCACCTCGGTCGTCTCGACGCCGGCCTGCATGGCGAGGACGGCGGCGGCGTCGACGACGGGGCGCACGGGGGCCGCCTCCTGGCGCCGCGCGACGCGGCGCAGCAGCACGTCCCGCTCCTGGGCCCGGTCCGGGTAGCCCACCTCGAGCCGGACCATGAACCGGTCGAGCTGTGCCTCCGGGAGCGGGTAGGTGCCCTCGTACTCCACGGGGTTGGAGGTGGCCATGACGTGGAACGGGCGCGGCAGCGGCCGGCTGGCGCCGTCCACCGAGACCTGCCGCTCCGCCATCGCCTCGAGCAGCGCGGACTGCGTCTTCGGCGGGGTGCGGTTGATCTCGTCGGCGAGGAAGAGCCCCGTGAACACCGGGCCGGGGCGGAAGACGAACTCGCGGCTCGCCGGGTCGAACACCGACGAGCCGGTGATGTCGCTGGGCAGCAGGTCCGGGGTGCACTGGAGGCGCGCGAAGTCGAGGCCGAGGGCGGTGGCCAGCGAGCGGGCGGCGAGCGTCTTGCCGAGCCCGGGCACGTCCTCGAAGAGCACGTGGCCGCCCGCGAGCACGGTGGCCAGGGCGAGCTCGAGGGTGTCGCGCATGCCGACGACGGCCGTGCCGACCTCGTCGAGGACGCGTCGGCCCAGGGCCGCGACCTCCGTGACGGGGAGGGGGTGCTCCGGGCTGCTCGACCCGAGGTCGGCGGGCGGGTCGGCGGGCGGGTCGACGGTCATCTCGGGGGCCTTCCTGCGGGTCGGTCGGGGGGCGTGGGAGGTGCCGGTGCTGCGGCCGGTCGTGTCGTCGGCACCGGGATCGGCACGCTCGTCGGCACCGTGTCGAGCGCGTCGATCGTGTCGATCGCGTCGAGCCAGCGGTGCACCTCGACCCGGCTCACGGGGCGGCGGGAGACGAGCCCGTCGACGACGTCCGTTCCGAGGAGGTGCGCGGCCGCCTCCGGGCCGCCGGGCGCGGCGAGGTCGACGCCCCGCTCGGCGAGCCGTGCCGCCGCGAGGTCCCGGACCCGGCGCAGCACGCGGTCGCCCACGGCGCCGCTGCGGGTGAACGTGGCCCAGCCCAGCTCGCTGACGTCGTTGCGCGCGCCCTCGCGACGGTCGTGGACGACGTCCGGCCACGGGGCCTCGTCCCCGTCGTCGAGGCGCCGCCACAGCACGACCGCCGTCGTGACCACGACGACGAGCAGGGCGGCGTGCAGCGGGTCGAGCACACCGGTCAGGGTGAGTGCCGCGCAGGCCGCGAGCGCCGGGAGGGCGACGGTGAGCAGGGCGCGCAGGGGTGCGGGGCGCGGTGGTCGGGTGCGGGTCATGGGTGCGGGGCGGGGTCGAGGGCGCGGGCGATGCGGGACAGGGCGGTGCGGGCGGCGTGGACGTCGTCGGGGTGCACGGGGCGGTCGGTGAAGCGGGCGTGCTGGTAGAGGCGGCGGAGGGTGTCCACGTCGGAGGCGGGGACGGCGTGGCCGTCGTCGCGGCGCGCGGTGAGGATGCGGGCGGTGAACTCGGTCGGCGTCTGGGCGGGGTCGCGACGGGTGCCGTGCTCGGCGGCGGCGTCCTCGAGGGCGACCCAGGCGGCGACGACGGCGTCGTGCGGGGTGGCGGCGTCGTCGATGCGGGCGAGCGCGGTGGCGACGGCGTCCTGGAGCTCGGGCAGGGGGAGGTCGGTCACGGTGGCGGTGGTGGCGTGGCCGGGGGTGAGGCCGTCGCCGTCGTCGTCCTCGGGGGTGGCGAGGGCGCGGACGACGCGGCGGGCGAGGAGCCACAGGAGGGCGGCGACGAGGACGGCTCCGGCGACGGAGAGGGCGACGACGATCCAGGTGATGACGTCGTAGGATGGCGGGGGCTGGTCCCCGGGGACGATGTCGCCGGGCATCTGGGGCTGGACGGGGTCGGAGGCCTCGGGCCCGGGGAGGGCGACGTCGGGGAGGCGGAAGCGCCAGGGGGTGGCGGTGGCGGCGCCGAGCACGACGAGGAGGGCGAGGGCGGCCCCGGCGAGGGGCGCGAGGGCGCGGCGTGCTGCGTGCCGGGTCCGCGTCGGTGGGGCCATGCGCCGACGCTATCGGGTGGTGGCGTCCTCGTGGGTGCGGTGCTCGTGGCTGAGGTGCTCGGCGTGCACGCCGGCGACGGCGGCGGCGACGAACGCGGAGGGGTCGCCGTCGAGGGATCGTCCCATGGTGGACAGGCGGGAGGGGGAGCCGCGCAGGGCGTCGAGGAGGGCGGTGTCGGCGGCGACGTCGAGGACGCGGTGGTGGGCGGGGGCGTCGGCGAGGGTGGCGGCCTGGTCGTGGATCTGGCGGGTGAGCTCGGCGCCCCAGGTGGGCAGGGCCTCGAGGTCGGCGGTGGGGGCCGGGACGGGGACGTCGGCGGCCGCGAGCGCCACGCGGCCGTAGGCGGTGAGGCTGTGGTGGGAGACGCCGCGGTGGCGGTCGCGGGGGTCGGCGCCGGAGACGCGCAGGGAGGCGACGGGGCGTCCGCCGAGGGTGGCGGCGGCGTTGACGGCTTCTCCGGCGGCGACGCCGGAGAAGCCCCACCGGGTGCCGGTGCCGAGGTTGCCGGGGCCCTGGGTGAGGACGACGAGGTCGGCGCCCGCGACGTGGCGGGCGGCGAGGAGGCCGGTGTGCACGGTGACGGCCTCGAGGTCGCCGCCGAAGGCCTGTCCGACGGTGACGGTGGTGTCGAGCCATCCGGTGTCGCGGAGGGTGGCGACGGTGCGGGAGAAGGCGGCGGGCAGGGCGCCGCCGTCGGTCATCACGTAGGCGACGCGGGGGTGGGGTCGTCCGGCGAGGTCTGCGGCGTGGCGGGCGCCGGCGACGACGGCGGGCAGGGCGGAGTGCAGGTCGGCGACGACGACGGGCAGGCCGGTGAGGTCGTCGGCGTCGCGGAGTGTGTCGTGGTGGGTGGACTCCTGCTCGTCGACGCCGAGGACCATGGCCTGCAGGGGGGTGTAGCGGGCCTTGACGAGGTGGCCCGGTCCGGCGTGGGGGTCGGCGGGCAGGGCGGTGGCGTCTCCGGCGGGGCCGACGACGAGGGCGTACCCGCCGGTGCCGAGGCCGCGGGCGAGGGCGGAGACGTTGAGGAGGAGGCGGTCGCCGACGTCCGGGTCGCCGACGAGGGCGGTGTAGGCGAGGCCGCGGACCTCCCAGGGTGCGGTGGTGAGGTCGCGCGACGGCAGGGGGGTGTCGAGGCGGAGGGTGACCTCGCGGGCGCCGGTCCAGGCGGCGCCGCGGGCGGTGACGGTGCCGGTGCGCCATGTCACGTGCGAGGTCACGTGCGAGGTGACGTGCCCGGTGGGCGCGTCGTCGCGGGCGTCGCGGGGCGTGCGGGGCTGGGGTTGGTTCGGCACTGTCGTCACCCACGAGAGGCTACCGGCGACTAGGTTGGTGCCGATGCCTGCGAACCCCGTGGACCCGGCCTCCGGCCCGCCCGTCGCCGCGCCGTCCGACCCTGCGCCGTCGTCGCGGGGCACCCCGCCGGCCGAGCGCCTGCTCAACCTCGTCATCGCGCTCGTGAACACGAGCGCGTCCATGACGAAGCAGCAGGTGCGCGCGGGGGTGGCGGGGTACGGCGACGCGCCGTCGACGGAGGCGTTCGAGCGGATGTTCGAGCGGGACAAGGACACGTTGCGGGCGCTGGGCATCCCGATCGTCACGGTGGACGGGGGCGGGCACAGCGACGAGGTCGGGTACCGCATCGACAACGACGCGTACGCGCTGGGCGCGGTGGACCTGACGCCGGCGGAGCTGGGCGTGGTGGCGCTGGCGGCGCAGCTGTGGTCGGACAAGACGCTGCGCACGGACATGTCGCGCGCGATGACGAAGCTGCGGGCGGCGGGCGCGGGGGAGGTCGCGGGGGACGCGGTGGCCGGGCTGGCACCGCGGGTGCGGGCGGCGGGCGACGCGTACGTGCCGCTGCTGGAGGCGGTCTCGGAGCGGCGGGACGTGTCGTTCCGGTACCGGGCGGCGAGCACGGGGCAGGAGCTGACGCGGCACGTGGAGCCGTGGCGCATCGCGGCGCGGGGCAGCGGCTGGTACCTGGTGGGCTTCGACCGGGCGCGCGGCGCGGCGCGGGTGTTCCGGCTGTCGCGGATCGCGGGCAAGGTGCGCGTGGGGTCGCAGGCGGGCGCGTTCGACGTGCCCGACGCGGTGGACGTGGACGCCATGCTCGGCGAGCGGGTCGGGGTGCCGCAGCGGGCGCGGCTGGCGGTGGTGCCGGAGCGGGCGCAGGCGCTGCGGGCGCGCGCGGTGCCCGTGGCCGACGGCGACGACGGGAGCCACGGGAACCACGGGAACGGCGGCCAGGACGCGCGTCGTGCCGGCCGCCACGACGGGCGCGACCTGCTGGAGGTGCAGTTCCGCAGCCTGTCGGCGTTCGCGGACGAGGTGGCGGGGTACGGGCCGGCGGTGGTGGTGCTGGCGCCGCCCCAGCTGCGCGCGGACGTGCTGCGCCGCCTGGAGGCGGCCGCGGGGCTCGACGCCGGGGATGCGGGCACGGCAGGGGAGGCGACGGATGGCTGAGCGGGCCGACGACAGGCTGGTGCGGCTGCTGGGTCTGGTGGCGTTCCTCGACGGCGCGGGCCCGGTGCGGGTGGAGGAGCTCGCGGAACGGTTCGGGGTGACGCCGCGGCAGGTGCGCGAGGACGTGGACGCCCTGTGGGTGTCCGGCACCCCCGGGTACATGCCGGACGACCTCATCGACTTCGACGCGTTCTCGCTGGAGGACGGCGTCGTGACCCTGACGCAGGCGCGCGGCATGACGCGGCCGCTGCGGCTCGGCACGCGGGAGGCGGTGGCGCTCGTCGCCGCGCTGCGCGCGATGCACGCGTCGCCCGCGGTGCAGGCGGACCGGCGGCGGGCAGCCGTCGTCGCCTCCGCCCTGGACAAGCTGACCGCCGCGACCGGCGAGGCCGCGGGCGCCGTCGACGTGCAGCTCGAGGGCGAGGGCGACCCGCGGGTGGTCGCGGCCGTCACGACCGCGCTCGCCGAGGGCCGTCGCCTGCACCTGCGGTACGTGAACGCGGCCGACGTCACCTCCGAGCGCGACGTCGACCCGCTGCGCCTGCTCACCCAGGACGGCGCCATGTACCTGGTGGGGTGGTGCCTGCGGGTGGACGGGCGTCGCACGTTCCGGGTGGACCGCATCCTCGACGCCCGGGTGCTCGACGAGCCGGTCGCCGAGCGTGACGTCGCCGTGGCGGGCGACCTGGGCGCCGACGTGTGGGCGTCCGTCGCGCACCGGGGCGCCCCCGCGGCGACGTTGCGGCTCGCGTCCGCGGCGCGGTGGGTCGCGGAGGAGGTGCCCGCCGAGTCCGTGCGCGACCTGCCCGACGGCACCGTCGAGGTGCGGCTGCGGGTCACGAACCCGGCGTGGTTGCGGCGCCTGCTGCTCGCCAACGCGCCCGACGTCGTCGCCGTCGACCCGCCCGACGTGGCGCACGACGTCGCGCACTCCGCCCGGACCGCCCTCGCCGCGTACGCGGCGACGACCGCCGACGAGACCGTAGGCTGACCGGCATGTGGGGCTGGATCTGGGCGGGGCTCGTCGTCGCGACCCTCGTGGGCGCGTTCTTCCTGGGCCGTCACCTGTGGCGCGCGGGGATGCGCGCCCTGCGTGAGGCGTCCCGCGCGGGAGAGGTGCTCGGGTCCGCGACGGACCGGATCTCCGCCGCCGTCGCCGAGGCCGAGGCGCACCGCGTCGACACGTCGCCCACCCTGTTCGACGACCCCGTCGTGCTGCGCGAGCGCGTCGCCGAGCGGCGCCGGCTCAAGGCCGAGCGGGCCGCGGCCCGCCGCGAGCGCCGGGCGGCGACGTGGCGCCGGTGGGAGTCCGAGAGCTGGCTGGCCGCGCGGAACGCCGACAAGGCGGCGCACGCCGACCTGAGGTCCCGCACCCCTGCGCGGAGGCGCTAGCCTCCGCATCACCGCCGCACCCCGTCGAGTGACGTGACGTGACGTGGCGTGGAGCGTCACCGTGCACGCACACCGGGAGGGCACGATGACGTTCTTCGCACCGCAGACCTGGGACGGCACCGCGTACGTCGGTGGCTGGACCCGCCTGGCCGGGACGCGGCCCGTCGTGTCGCCGGCGACGGGGGCCACGCTCGCCACCGTGGGGGACGCGTCCCCGGCCGACCTCGACCGGGCGGTCGGGACGGCGTGCTGCCCGACGTCGATGTGGCGGCCGTGGCGTCCTGCAGGGCTACCCGTTCTGACCGGTACTGCGACCGGAACTGCGACCGGAACGTTGTTCGGAGCGATGATGGGGACGTGTCGTCACCCGAACGTCACCTTCGCCGCCGCGGGGACCCACTAGGGTTGACCCCGACACACCCCGCCCACGGGCGGACGAGAACGAGGAGCCATTCTCATGGGCATGCTCAAGCCCTGGCACATCATCGTGCTGGTGGTCGTGATCCTGCTGCTGTTCGGGGCGCGCAGGCTCCCTGACCTGGCGCGCAGCGTCGGCCAGTCGCTGAAGATCTTCAAGAAGGAGGTCAAGGACCTCACGGACGACGGCAAGCTCAACGACTCGAACGAGCCGTCCGACGACTCGACGACGACGTCGCCGTCGACCTCCGGTCCTGCCACCTCCGCCACGCAGGCGCCCCCCGCCTCCGCGGGCGGCCAGGAGCAGATCCCGGGTCTCATCGACCCGAAGCAGCCGCGGGCGTAGTCGGTGCCCGGAGACACCCGGGACCCCGAGGGGCGCATGCCCCTGCGCGAGCACCTGCTGGAGCTGCGCAAGCGGCTCTTCCTCGCCGCGTGCGGCCTCGTCGTGGGTGCGGTCGCCGGATGGGTCCTTTACGAACCGCTGCTCTCCGCGCTGCAGGCGCCCCTCGAGGTCGCCGCGCTCGAGCAGGGCAAGACGATCGCGCTCAACTTCACGGGCATGGCGTCGGCGCTCGACATGAAGATCAAGGTCTCGCTCTTCCTCGGCGTCATCGTGACGTGCCCGTGGTGGCTCTACCAGCTGTGGGCCTTCGTGACCCCCGGGCTGACGAGGCGGGAGAAGGGGTACGCCTACGGGTTCCTCGGCGCCGCGGTGCCCCTCTTCCTCGGCGGCGCCGCGCTGGCCTGGTGGGTGCTCCCGCACGCCGTGGACATCCTGGCCGGCTTCGTGCCCGACGGGGCGGTGAACTTCACCGACGCGCAGGGGTACCTCAGCTTCGTCATGCGCCTCGTGCTGGCGTTCGGCATCGCGTTCGTGTCGCCGGTGTTCCTCGTCGGCCTCAACATGGCCGGGGTGCTGCGGCACGAGACGCTCGCCAAGGGCTGGCGGTGGGCGGTGCTCGTCGCGTTCGTGTTCGCGGCCGTGATGACGCCGACGCCCGACGCGCTGACGATGATCTTCGTGGCCCTGCCGATCTGCGTGCTGTACTTCGGGGCCCTCGGGATCTGCGTGCTGCACGACCGGCGCGTCGACAAACGCAGGGTCGCCCCCACTGTCTGAGCCGGACCCGCACGGGGGGAGCACGCGCGCGCGTCGCCTGGGCGTGGTCGTGAACCCGACCGCGGGCAAGGGGCGTGCCGCGTACGCCGGGGAGGGCGTGCTGGCCGGGCTGCGCCGGGCGGGGCACGACGTCGTCGACCTGTCCGGTCCCGACGCGGACGCCGCGCTGGCGCGGGCCCGTGCCGCCGTCGACGGGACGGGCCTGCCCGTGGACGCGCTCGTCGTGGTGGGCGGCGACGGCATGGTGCACCTGGGGGCGCAGGCCGTCGCCGGCACCGGGGTCCCGCTGGGGATCGTGCCGGTCGGCACCGGCAACGACTTCGCCGCCACCCTCGGGCTGCCCGTGCGCGACCCCGCGGCGGCGGGCGCCGCGCTGTGCCGGGCGCTGGACGCCGGCCCCGCGGGCCGTCGCCCCGTCGACGCCGCGCTCGCGACGGGCCCCGGCCTCGCCGGCGGCCCGCGCTGGCTGGCGGGCGCGGTCTCGGCCGGCCTCGACGCCGCCGTGAACGCCCGCGCGAACCGGCTGCGCCACCCGCGCGGCAGCGCCCGGTACACCGTGGCCGCCGCGCTCGAGCTCGTGCGCTACCGCCCCTGGTCGTACCGGCTGACGTTCGACGGCGTCGTCGAGGGCCCCGGGCTGCGCCTGCGGCCCGGACCGGCGGGGACGGCGACGTGGACGGGCCGCGCCGCGCTGGTCACCGCGGCGAACGGGCCGCAGATCGGCGGGGGCATCCGCGTCGCCCCGTCGGCCTCCCTCGACGACGGCCTGCTGGACGTGCTGGTCGCCACCGACCTGTCGAAGGCGGGCGCGCTCGCCGTCTTCCCGAGCATGTTCACCGGCGGGCACGTGCGGCGTCGCAAGGTGCACGTCGTGCGGGCGCGAGCGGTGACGATCGAGCCCGGGCCGGAGGCCTGGGTCGCGGGCGAGCGTCCCCTGCCGGTCGCGCACGCGGACGGCGAGCGGCTCGGGGCGCTGCCGCTGCGCGTCGAGGTGCGGGCCCGCGCCCTGCAGGTGCTGGTCGAACCACGCTGAGGGGGCGCGCCACGAATCGCACCCGGGGCGCCGCACGGACCCCGGGTCGACGACGCCTAGGCTGATGACATGACCCCTCGTTCCCGTCCCGGCTCCGGCTCGCGCGCCGGCACGCCCGACGGCACCGGCACCCTCACCCCCGCGGAGCGGTACGCCGCGTCGCGGGAGCGCAGCGCGCGCGACAAGGCCGACGCCGAGGGCGAGCTGCGGCTGTTCCGCCAGGAGGTCGGGTTCGAGCTCGACCCGTTCCAGGTGGACGCGTGCGTCGCGCTCGAGGAAGGCCGCGGGGTGCTGGTCGCCGCACCCACCGGCGCCGGCAAGACGGTGGTCGGGGAGTTCGCCGTCCACCTCGCCCTCGCGCGCGGCGGCAAGGCGTTCTACACGACGCCGATCAAGGCGCTGAGCAACCAGAAGTACACCGACCTCGTCGCCCGGCACGGCGCCGCGAACGTGGGACTGCTCACCGGGGACACGTCCATCAACGCGGGCGCGCCCGTGGTCGTCATGACCACCGAGGTGCTGCGCAACATGCTCTACGCGGGGTCGTCCGCCCTCGACGGACTGGCGTACGTCGTCATGGACGAGGTGCACTACCTCGCCGACCGGTTCCGCGGCCCGGTGTGGGAGGAGGTCATCATCCACCTGCCCGACCACGTGCAGCTCGTGTCCCTGTCCGCGACGGTGTCGAACGCGGAGGAGTTCGGCGACTGGCTCGCCACCGTGCGCGGCGACACGGCCGTGGTCGTCAGCGAGCGCCGGCCCGTGCCGCTGTGGCAGCACGTGGTCGTCTCGGCGCCGGAGCCGCGCGGCGTGCCGCGCCTCATGGACCTGTACGCGGGGCACGTGGACCCGACCGATCCCGGCACGAACCCGCCGATCAACCCGGACCTGCAGGCGATGTTCCGCGTGTCGGCGCGGGCGGAGTCGGGCCACGGCCGGCACGGGCACCGGGGGCGCGGCGACCGCGGGTACCGGGGCCGGGGCGGAAACCGGCCGGGCGCCGGCGGGCCCGTGGCGCACCGTCGCACGCCGCCGCGGTTCGCCGTCGTGGACTCCCTCGACGCGGACGCGCTGCTGCCCGCCATCTACTTCATCTTCTCCCGCGCGGGCTGCGACGGGGCGGTGCAGCAGTGCCTGCGCGCGGGCCTGCGGCTGACGAACGCGGAGGAGGAGGCGCGGATCCGGCGGGTGGTGGAGGAGCGCACCGCCACGATCCCGACCGAGGACCTCGACGTGCTCGGGTACTGGTCGTGGGCCGAGTCCCTGTCGCGCGGCATCGCCGCGCACCACGCGGGCATGCTGCCGGTGTTCAAGGAGACCGTGGAGGAGCTGTTCTCCCGCGGCCTGGTGAAGGTCGTGTTCGCCACCGAGACGCTGGCGCTGGGCATCAACATGCCCGCCCGGTCGGTGGTGCTGGAGAAGCTGGTGAAGTGGGACGGCACCGCGCACCAGCCGGTGACGCCAGGGGAGTACACGCAGCTCACCGGCCGGGCGGGGCGGCGCGGGATCGACGTCGAGGGGCACGCCGTCGTCGTCGACCACACGGGCCTCGACCCGGTGGCGCTGGCGGGGCTCGCGTCCAAGCGGCTGTACCCGCTGCGGTCCAGCTTCCGGCCCACGTACAACATGGCGGTCAACCTGGTGGGCCAGGTGGGCCGTGAGCGGGCGCGCGACGTGCTGGAGACGAGCTTCGCGCAGTTCCAGGCCGACCGGGGCGTGGTCGGCCTGGCGAAGCAGGCGCAGGCGCACGCGGAGGCCATGGAGGGGTACGCCGAGGCGATGGCGTGCGACCGGGGCGACTTCGCGGAGTACATGGGGCTGCGGCGCGCCATCAAAGACCGCGAGAAGGAGCTGTCGCGCGCCGCGTCGGGGGCCCGGCGCGCCGACGCGGTCGCGTCGTTCGAGAAGCTGCGTCGGGGCGACGTGGTCGAGGTGCCGTCCGGGCGGCGGCGCGGGTACGTCGTCATCCTGGACGCGGGCCGCGACGACCGGGGCTTCGACGGGCCGCGGCCCACCGTGCTCACCCAGGAGAAGCAGGTCAAGAAGCTCACCCTCGCGGACGCGCCGGGCGGCGTGGAGGTGGTCGGCGTGGTGCGCATCCCGAAGGGGTTCAACCCGCGCCGCCCCGACCAGCGACGCGACCTGGCCTCGAGCATGCGCAACGCGCTCGGCGCGTTCTCGGGCGACGGCGGCTCCAGCCGGCACCCCGGGCGGCGCGACGGTGGGCAGGCCGGACGGCGCGACGGTGGGCAGGCCGGACGGCGCGGTGACGCGGCGTCCGACGCCGAGCTGCAGCGCCTGCGCGCGGCGCTGCGCGCCCACCCGTGCCACGGCTGCCCGGACCGCGACGACCACGCCCGCTGGGCGGAGCGGTGGGAGCGGCTGCGCGCCGAGCACGAGCAGCTGGTGCGCCGCGTCGAGGGGCGCACCGGGTCGATCGCCCGCACGTTCGACCGCACCTGCGACGTGCTGACGCGGCTGGGCTACCTGGCCCGCACCGGCGAGGACGCCTCCTCGCCGGACCACGACGGCGGGGAGCGGGGGACCCTGGCGGTCACGGACGACGGGCGGTGGCTGGGCCGCCTGTACGCGGAGGACGACCTGCTCCTCGCGGAGTGCCTGCGCCGCGGCATCTGGGACGAGCTGGACGCGCCCGGGCTGGCGGCCGCGGTGTCGACGGTCGTGTACTCGGGGCGCCGCGAGGAGGCGTCCGAGCCGTTCGTGCCGGGCGGGCCGCACGGGCGGCTCGCCCTCGCGCTGGACGCCACCACCCGGGCCTGGTCCGAGGTGACCGACCTCGAGGCGGCGCACCGCCTGGAGGCGACGGGCCCCCTGGACCTGGGCCTGGTCGCCCCGGTGCACCGGTGGGCGTCCGGGAAGAACCTCGACGCGGTGCTGCGCGGCACGGACGTGGCGGCGGGGGACTTCGTGCGCTGGTGCAAGCAGGTGCTCGACGTGCTGGACCAGCTGGCGAAGGCCGCCCCGCGTCCCGCGCTGCGGGCCACGGCGCGCAAGGCGCAGACCGCCGTGCTGCGCGGCGTCGTCGCCTACTCCAGCGTGTGACGGCAGCGGGCCGGCGGCGGCGACCCGCTGCCGGCCCGTGCGGATGTGAGGAATCCGTGCGGCCGGTGTGGGGGTGCGGTGGGCGCCCGCCCGGGGCGGTGCCATAGAGTGCAGGCCGTGACGTCCACCCTGTACCGCAACGGAGTCGTCCACTCGCCCGCCGACCCGTTCGCCGAGGCCCTGCTCGTCGACGACGGCGTCGTGACCTGGCTCGGCGCCGAGGACACCGCCGCCGGCCTCGCGGCCCGCGCGGACCGCGTGATCGACCTGGACGGCGCGCTCGTGGCCCCCGGGTTCGTCGACGCGCACGTCCACCTGCTGGAGACCGGCCTGGCGGCCGGGTCCGTCGACCTCACCGCCGCCGGCGGGGTGACGTCGCTCGCCGCGGCGCTCGACGCCCTCGCCCGGGGCGCGCGCGAGCTGGACGCCGCCGACCCGGGCGGCGAGGAGGTGCTCCTCGCGTTCGGGTGGGACGAGCAGACCTGGCCCGAGCGGCGCGCCCCCACGGCCGACGAGGTCGACGCCGCCTGCGGCGGGCGGCGCGTGTACGCGGCGCGGGTCGACGGCCACTCCGCCGTCGTGTCCGGGTCGTTCGCCCGCGCGGCGGGCCTCGACCGGACCCTCGGCTGGGAGGCGTCCGGGATGGTCACCTCCGACGCCCACCACGCCGCGGCCGCCGCCGTGCGGCAGGTCTCGCCCGCGCGCCGCACCCGCGCGTACCGGCGCGCCCTCGCGGACGCCGCCGCCCGCGGCATCGTCGGCGTGCACGAGATGAGCGAGCCCACCATGGACACCCGCGAGGGGCTCGCGGAGCTCGTGGCGCTCACCGCGGACCCGGCGGGCGAGCTGCCGCACGTCGTCGCGTACCGGGGCGAGCTGTGCGCGACGGCCGACGACGCGCGCCAGATGCTCGCCGAGTTGCCGTTCCTCACCGGCATCGCCGGTGACCTGTGCGCGGACGGGTCGATCGGCTCGCGCACCGCGGCGCTGCGCCACCCGTACAGCGACCTGCTCGCCGCGCCGGGCGCCGCCGAGCCCACGGGCCGCCTCTTCCTCACGGGCGAGGACATCGCCGCGCACCTGGCCGCCTGCTCGACCGCGGGCACGCAGGGCGGGTTCCACGTCATCGGCGACCGTGCCATGGACGAGGTGGTGCGCGGGCTGGAGCTCGCCGCCACCGAGCACGGCGCGAGCCTGCTGCGCTCCGGCCACCACCGCCTCGAGCACGCCCTGTTCGTGGACGCGTCCGCCCTCGCCGCGCTGCTGCTGTACGGGGTGGCGCTGTCCGTGCAGCCCGCGTTCGACGCCGCCTGGGGCGGCAGCCTCGGCATGTACGCGACGCGGCTCGGGCCGGGGCGCGCGTCGACCCTGTCCCCGTTCGCGGACCTCGCCGGGGCGGGCGTGCCGCTCGCGTTCGGCTCCGACACCCCCGTCACCCCGCTCGACCCGTGGCAGGCGGTGCGCGCCACCCTCACCCACGAGGACACCATGCAGCGCATCTCCGCGCGGGCCGCGTTCCGCGCCCACACCCGCGGCGGGTGGCGGCTCGCCGGGCTGGACCACACCGGCGCGGGCGAGCTGCGCGTCGGCGCGCCCGCGCACCTGGCGGTCTGGCGTGCGGACACCCTGTCCGTCCAGGCGCCCGGCGACCGCCTGTCGGCGTGGAACCCGGAGGCGCGCGCCGGTCAGCCGCTCCTGCCCGACCTGTCCGAGGGTGAGCCCGACCCCGTGTGCCTGCAGACCGTGCGCGACGGCGTCGTCCTGCACGACACCTTCGACTGACCCGGACCGGGAGATGCCTTCGAGCACGCGATCCGTCGCGACAACCGGCCGGTTCCCGAAACCGATCGCGTGCTCGAAGGGTGCCGGGCGGCCTGACGACGGCCCGCGGTCACGTACCCTGCGGGGGTGTCGCACGTGAGCCCCAGCCCGGTCGAAGAGCCCTCCGACGGGGGAGCCGCCCCCGGCGTCGAGGACGGCCGTGACGAGAGCCGTGACGAGGGCGCCGTGCCGCGCGCGACGACGCCGGCCGACCGGTGGGCGAGCCGCCCCGCGACCCTGCTGCTCGCGGTGGCGTCCGGAGCCGCGCTGTGGGCGTCGTTCCCGGACGTCGGGGCGTGGCCGCTCGCGTTCGTCGGCGTCGCGCTGCTGTTCGCCGCGCTGCGCCGTGAGGGCCGCCGGGCGGCCGGCTGGAACTTCCTCGTCGGCCTCGTCACCGGACTGACGTTCTGGCTCCCGCACATCTGGTGGGCGAACTTCGCCACGGACACGGTGCCCTGGGTGGCGCTGTCCGTGCTGGAGACCCTGTTCCTCGCCGCGTTCGGGGCGCTGTGGACGTGGGCGCGCCGGTGGCGCTGGGTGCGCCGGCACGCCGTCGCGCAGGCCGCCGTGTTCGCGGTCGTCTTCGTCGCGGTGGAGCAGTGGCGCTCCGAGATCCCGTTCGGCGGCTTCCCGTGGGGCCGCCTCGCGTGGGCGATGGCCGGCGCGCCGACCGGGCGCGCCGCCTGGCTGGGCGGCACCACCCTCGTGTCCCTGCTCGTCGCGGTGGCGGGCGTGCTGCTCGCGCTCGCGGTCGGGCGCCTGCTGCGCACGCCGTGGCGGGACGCCCGACGGCGGGCACGGTCGGCCGCGAGCGCCGGCGCGTTCGTCGTCGCCGCGGCCGCCCTCGTCGTCGTGCCGCTGCTGCTGCCGCTGGCGCACGACCCGGGCACGCGCGAGGTGACGGACGCCGACGACCCGGGCCGCGCGGGCACGGTCGTCGACGCGGGCACGGGCACGGCCGAGGCGGGCGTGCTGCGCGCCGGGGCGGTGCAGGGCAACGTGTCCGAGCCGGGGGAGGGGTCGTTCGCGAACCGCGCGGAGGTGCTGAACAACCACCTGGACGGCACGTACGCGATCGCGGACGAGCAGGCGGCGGGCGCGTTCGGCGACGAGCCGGGCGACGCCGTCGACGTGGTGCTGTGGCCGGAGAACGGCTCGGACCTGGACCCGCAGACGACGCCGGAGGTGGGCGCGGCGATCGACGACGCGGCGACGGCGGTGGGCGCGCCGATCCTCGTGGGCGCGCAGGAGTGGCCGGACACCGGCGGGCGGTACAACGTGGCGCTGCTGTGGGAGCCGGGCGAGGGGGTCACCCAGCGGTACGCGAAGCAGCACCCGGCGCCGTTCGGGGAGTACATCCCGATCCGCGGGTTCGTGCGCCTGTTCAGCTCGCAGGTGGACCGCGTGACGACGGACATGATCCCCGGCACGGAGCCTGCGGTGGTCGACCTTCCGGTCGACGGCGCGGCGATCGGGCACGGCACGGGGGAGGCGACGGTGCCGATGGCGACCGTGATCTGCTTCGAGGTGGCGTACGACGAGATCGTGCGGGACGCGGTGCAGCGGGGCGCGCAGGTGCTGGTGGTGCCGACGAACAACGCGTCGTTCGGGTACACGGCGGAGTCCACGCAGCAGCTCGCGATGACGCGGCTGCAGGCGATCACGACGGGCCGGGCGGCGGTGCAGGTCTCCACGGTGGGGGTGAGCGGCGTCGTCGCGCCGGACGGGACGCTCGTGGCGCGCACGCAGCTGTTCACGCCCGACCACTGGGTGGCGGACCTGCCGCTGCGCACGGAGCTGACGCCGGCGGTGCGGGCGGGCTACTGGCCCGGCTGGGCCGTGGGTGCGGCGGCGGTCGTCCTCGTCGTCGGGGGGATCGTGTCCGCGGCCCGGGCGCGGCGCGGCTGACGGCGGGGGACGACGAGGGAACGACGAGGGAACGACGAAGGGCGGGCACCCGGTGGGGTGCCCGCCCTTCGTGATCGTCCGCGTCAGGCGCTGCGGCGCAGCTTGCCGGCGCGCAGCAGCTCGAGGCGCTCGTCGAGGAGCTCCTCCAGCTCGGCGACGGTGCGGCGCTCGAGCAGCATGTCCCAGTGGGTGCGCTGCGGCTTGCCGGGCTTCACCTCGGGGCGCTCGGCGTCGCGCAGGAGCGCCTCCTCGCCGCACCGGCACTCCCACACCGGCGGCACCTCGGCCTCGGTGGAGAAGGGGAGGATGATGGTGTGACCGTTGGGGCAGTCGTAGTGGGCCTGGAACCGCGGGGCGAAGTCCACGCCCTCGTCGGACTCCATGCTCTTGCTGCCGATGCTCATGCCGCGCAGGGACCGGTCGGGCATGTCGTCCTCCTGGAGGTCGGTGGGAAGGGGCCTGAGGTTCCAACGCGGCCCTGCCGGGGGATGTTCCGGCGGGCCGTGAAGGTCCCGTGAAGCACGGTCCACACCCGGTGCCGCGGACCGGGAGAACGGTCGGACAGGATGGCGGTGGACGTGACGGTTGCACCCAGGCTGGCCAGTCGGCGCGCCGTGCGCAACTCGAGACCGCCCTGCGGGCACCCTTTGTGCGCGACGTCACGCGCCCCCCGGGGTCGGGGCCGGGAACAACCGGGCCAGGGCCGCGGTTCACCGGCATGTACATGCAAATGCATGGACCTGGACCTCGGTCCAGGCTCCACCGCAGAGTCCACGAGCAGGGAGCGCAGCCGTGCAGTTCGGAATCTTCTCCGTCAGCGACGTCACCACCGACCCCACGACGGGCCACACCCCGGACGACACCGAGCGGGTGCGCGACATGCTCACCATCGCGCGGCACGCCGACGAGGCGGGCCTGGACGTCTTCGCCACCGGCGAGCACCACAACCCGCCGTTCGTGGCGTCGTCGCCCACGACGATGCTCGGCTACCTGGCCGGCGTCACGAAGCACATCACCCTGTCGACGGCGACCACGCTGATCACGACGAACGACCCGGTGCGTCTCGCCGAGGAGTACGCGATGCTCCAGGTCATCTCCGACGGGCGCATGGACCTCATGATGGGCCGCGGCAACACCGGCCCCGTGTACCCGTGGTTCGGGCAGGACATCCGCCAGGGCATCCCGCTCGCGATCGAGAACTACGCGCTGCTGCGCCGCCTGTGGACCGAGGACGTCGTGGACTGGGAGGGCAAGTTCCGCACCCCGCTGCAGGGCTTCACCTCCACCCCGCGGCCGCTGGACGGCGTGCCGCCGTTCGTGTGGCACGGCTCGATCCGCAGCCCCGAGATCGCCGAGCAGGCCGCGTTCTACGGCGACGGGTTCCTGCACAACAACATCTTCTGGCCGATGCACCACACCCGGCAGATGGTGCGCTTCTACCGGCAGCGGTTCGAGCACTACGGGCACGGGCGTGCCGACCAGGCGATCGTCGGGCTCGGCGGGCAGGTGTTCATGCGCAAGCGGTCGCAGGACGCGTGGAACGAGTTCCGGCCCTACTTCGACGAGGCCCCCGTGTACGGGCACGGCCCGTCGATGGAGGACTTCACGCGCGAGACGCCGCTGACGGTCGGCTCGCCGCAGCAGGTCATCGACCGGTACGCGTCGTTCGTCGACGAGGTGGGCTACTACCAGCGCCAGCTGTTCCTCGTGGACCACGCGGGCCTGCCGCTGAAGACCGTGCTCGAGCAGATCGACCTGCTCGGCGAGGAGGTCGTGCCCGAGCTGCGCAAGATCGTCGAGGCCAAGCGCCCCGCCGACGACGTCCCGCTGAACCCGCCGACGCACGCCGAGCGCGTGGCCGCCGCCCGCGCGGCGGGCGAGGCCGGCGCCACCCACGTCGGCGACACCTCGGACCCGTACACCGGTACCGTTGCCGAGGGCACCCAGCCCGCCGGATCGCAGGAGGCACGCGCATGACCACCCCGTTCACCCCCGCCGGGTCGCTGCCCGGCGCGGCCGGCGAGCGCACGCTCGCCGTCGTCTCGGCGGGCCTGTCCCAGCCGTCGTCGACGCGCCTGCTGGCCGACCGGCTCGCGGACGCCACCGTGCGGGAGCTGGAGGACGCCGGTCACACGGTCCGGGTGGAGACGATCGAGCTGCGCGACCTCGCGCACGCCGTCGTCGACGCGATGCTCACCCGGTTCCCGACCGGCGACCTGGCCCGGGCGCTGGAGACCGTGACCGGCGCGGACGGGCTCATCGCCGTCTCGCCCGTGTTCACCACGAGCTACTCGGGGCTGTTCAAGTCCTTCTGGGACGTCGTCGACCCCGACTCGGTGACCGGCATGCCGGTCCTGCTCGGCGCCACGGGCGGCACCGCCCGCCACTCCCTGGCGTTGGAGTACACGATGCGGCCGCTGTTCACCTACCTGCGCGCGGACGTCGTGCCGACCAGCGTGTTCGCCGCCACCGACGACTGGGCCGCGAGCGCCGACGACCCCGGCGCCGGCCTGCCGAAGCGCATCTCCCGCGCCGGGCGCGACCTGGCGCAGCGGGTCGCCCGGCGGGAGAACGAGGGTCCGGTCGACCCGTTCGCCGCGACGCCCAGCTTCACGGAGCTGCTCGGCGGCAGCTGACCCGACCGGCGCGCACGGGCCTGGCCCGGGTGCGGACGCCCGTCCGACGACGGTGCCCGACGCCCTAGGCTGGGCCCATGCGCGTTCTCGTCTCCGGCGGCGCCGGGTACATCGGCTCCCACACCGTCCTGTCCCTCGTGGCCTCCGGGCACGACGTCGTCGTGGTGGACGACTTCTCCAACAGCAAGCCCACGGTGATGGGCCGCCTGGAGTCGCTGTCCGGGGCGCACGTGCCGGTGCACGCGATCGACCTCACGGACGCGGAGAAGACCGAGCTCCTGTTCGCGCACGAGAAGTTCGACGCCGTCGTGCACTTCGCCGGCTTCAAGGCGGTGGGCGAGTCCGTGGCCAAGCCGCTGGAGTACTACCGCAACAACCTCGACTCCACGCTGTCGCTGCTGGAGGCGATGCGCCGCCACGACGTCCCGCGTCTGGTGTTCTCCTCCTCGGCGACCGTGTACGGGGAGAAGGCGCCCGTGCCCTACCGCGAGGACTACGAGTACCTGTCGTCGTCGTCCCCGTACGGGCAGACGAAGGTGATGATCGAGCGCATCATGGCCGACGCCGCGGTCGCCGTCGGCGGGCTCAAGGTCGCGCTGCTGCGGTACTTCAACCCGGTGGGCGCGCACCCGTCGGGGCAGATCGGGGAGGACCCGCAGGGCATCCCGAACAACCTCATGCCGTTCCTCGCGCAGGTCGCCGTCGGCAAGCGCGACAAGCTCGTCGTGTTCGGCGACGACTACCCGACGGCCGACGGCACGTGCGAGCGCGACTACCTGCACGTCGAGGATCTCGCCGCGGGGCACGTGGCCGCGCTGGACCACCTGGACGCGATGGCCGAGCCCGTGCGTGCCTTCAACCTCGGCACCGGTACCGGCACGTCCGTGCTGCAGATGCTGCACGCGTTCGAGCGGGCCGTGGGCCGCGAGCTGCCCTACGAGGTCGGGCCGCGCCGTGCGGGCGACCTCGCCGCCTTCTGGGCCGACCCGACGCGGGCGCAGACCGAGCTCGGGTGGCGCGCGGTCAAGACGATCGACGACATGTGCGCCGACACCTGGCGCTGGCAGTCCGAGAACCCCCGCGGCTTCCCCGACGCCTGACCCGGCCCAGCTCGCCCGTCGGCACCACCCCGGCGCACTCTTGCGGGTCCCCCGGGGGCGGGCGAGGATGACCCCATGCCCGACGACGCGAGCGCGCGGACCGACCTGCGGTGGGACCCGGGTGCCCGCTACCGGCCCTCGGTGCTCGCGGGCCTGCCGTCGCTGAAGCCCGCGCCCGCCGCGCCGGCGCCGAGCACCCCGTCGGCGCACCGGCTCGCGGGGCGGCTGCGCCGCGGCCCGGTGACTCGCACGGCGGTGTTCGACCGCGACCTGTGGCGGCCCGTGCAGCACGTGACCACGGGCCTGGTGCGCGTGGTCGGGCGCGCCCTGGGCCGCTGAGCGCGGCGGCGTGTCCCGACGTGTCACGACGTGAGCTGGTCGTGCTCGGCACGGCGAGCATGGTGCCCACCCGCACGCGCAACCACAACGGGTACGTCCTGTTCTTCGACGAGGCGGCGGTGCTGTTCGACCCGGGCGAGGGCACGCAGCGGCAGATGACGTTCGCGGGCGTGTCCGCCACCGACCTCACCCGCATCGCGATCACCCACCTGCACGGCGACCACTCCCTCGGCCTGGCCGGCGTCACGCAGCGCCTGTCGGGGGACCAGGTGCGCCACACCGTGCCGATCTCCTTCCCCGCCTCCGGCGAGCCGTGGGTGCGCCACCTGCTCGACGCGAGCGCCTACGACCACCACGAACGGGTCGCCCTGCAGCCCGTGGCCTTCCCCGCCACCTCCGGCGCCCGCCGGGGCGAGGACCAGGTCGTGACCCTGCCCCGCGTGGACGGCGAACGCGGCGCCGGTCCCGACGCCCCGACGCTCACCGCCCGCCCGCTGGACCACCGCGTCGACACCGTCGGCTACCGCCTGGACGAGCCGGACGGCGTCTCCCTGGACCCGGCGGCGCTCGCGGCCGCGGGCGTCCCGCCGGGCCCGGCGGTGGGGCGGCTGCTGCGCGACGGCGTCCTGGTCCTGGACGACGGCCGCACCGTGCGCCGCCAGGCGGTGTCCGCGCCGCGGCGCGGGCAGTCGGTCGCGTTCGTCATGGACACCCGGCTGTGCGACGCGGTGGGGGAGCTCGCCGACGGCGTGGACCTGCTGGTCGTCGAGTCGACGTTCCTGCATCGCGACGCCGACCTGGCAGCCCGCTGGGCGCACCTCACCTGCCGGCAGGCCGCGATCGTCGCCGCCCGCGCCGGCGTGCGCCACCTCGTGCTCACGCACTTCTCCCAGCGCTACCGGGTGCCCGACGAGCTGCCCGCCGCGTTCGAGCGCGAGGCTCGCGAGGTGTTCGACGGCGGCCTCACCGTCGCGGCCGACCTCGACCGCGTCCCGCTCCCGCCGCGCCACCGCCCCTGACCTCGCCCTGACCCCGGCCTCGCCCTCGCCCTGACGCTGCGCCCACCACGGTCGGACCGGCGCGGGAGGCTCAGAGGACGGCGGCGACGTCCACGTGGTCGAGGGAGTGCGCCTCCGCGACCCCCGCGTTGGTGACGGCGCCGGCGTGCACGTTCAGGCCGTGCGCGAGCACCGGGTCCCGGCGCAGGGCCTCGCGCCAGCCGTGGTCCGCGAGCGCCACGGCGTACGGCAGCGTCACGTTCGTCAGCGCGTACGTGGAGGTGCGCGGCACGGCGCCGGGCATGTTCGCCACGCAGTAGAAGACCGTGTCGTGCACCCGGAACGTGGGGTCGGCGTGCGTCGTGGGGCGGGAGTCCTCGAAGCAGCCGCCCTGGTCGATCGCGATGTCCACGAGGACGGCGCCCGGCCGCATGCGTGCCACGACGTCGTTCGCCACCAGCACGGGCGCCTTCGCGCCGGGGACCAGGACGGCTCCGACCACCAGGTCCGCCTCGAGCACGGCCTCGGTGAGGGTGAGCTTGTTCGAGGCGAGGGTCTGCACGCGTCCGCCGAGCTCCCGGTCGGCGGCCTTGAGCGCGTCCGCGCTGGTGTCCAGGAGGGTGACGCGCGCGCCGAGCCCGACCGCGATCCGGGCGGCGTTCATGCCCGAGACGCCCGCGCCGATGACGACCACGTGCCCGGCGGGCACGCCGGGCACCCCGCCGAGCAGGACGCCGCGCCCGCCCGCGGCCCGCAGCAGGGTCGCGGCCCCGACCTGCGGGGCGAGACGCCCCGCGACCTCCGACATGGGGGCCAGCAGCGGCAGCCGCCCGTCGGGGGTCTGCACCGTCTCGTACGCGACGGCCGTCACGTCGCGGGCCAGCAGCTCCTCGGTGAGCGCCTTGTCGGCCGCGAGGTGCAGGTAGGTGAACAGCACCAGCCCCGGCCGCAGCCGGTGGTACTCCTGCGCGACCGGTTCCTTGACCTTGAGCACCGTGTCGGCGCCGGCCCACACCTCGTCGGCGTCCGCGACGACGCCCGCACCGGCGGTGCAGTACTCGTCGTCGGTGATCGCGGACCCCGCCCCGGCGCCCGCCTCCACGACGACGTCGTGCCCGCGGGCGACGAGCTCGTGCACTCCGGCCGGCGTGATCGCCACCCGGTACTCGTGGTTCTTGACTTCCTTCGGGACGCCGATGCGCATGGGTGGGCCCGCCTTCGTGGCTCGGCACCGTTCCCCGCTCGTGGCCGGGGGAACGGTGGGTGCGTGGCGCGGGGCGTGTGACCCCGCTCACGTCCCAGTCTGACGGGACGATTCGGTCCCGCACCACGAATCCGTACATCCTTCGGTAGATTGCCAGGATGTCGACACTACGC
The DNA here is from genome assembly GCF_042793335.1 of Isoptericola sp. NPDC056573. Taxonomy (NCBI): domain Bacteria; kingdom Bacillati; phylum Actinomycetota; class Actinomycetes; order Micrococcales; family Promicromonosporaceae; genus Isoptericola; species Isoptericola sp. NPDC056573. The sequence goes on along the minus strand of NZ_JBHTUY010000011.1, from coordinate 42,747 downwards.
CCGGCTCGGCCCGGCGCACAGCAGCCTCGAGCGAAGGATGTTCGATCCGCGGACCGGCGCGGCCAGGACGGCCGCACGCAGGAGGTCCGGCCGGACCCGTCGTGGGGCCTGGAGCGGCGTGGCCCCGCGCCCGCGCGGCTGGACGACGTCGACCAGCGGCTCCTCGCGGCGCTCGCGGACGACGCGCGCCTGCCGAACAACGCGCTCGCGGCGCGGGCCGGGATCGCCCCCTCCACCTGCCTGACGCGGGTGCGGCAGCTGCGCGAGCGCGGCGTGATCCGCGGCTTCCACGCGGACGTCGACCCGGCGCGCACGGGGCACCCCCTGCAGGCGATGATCGCGGTGCAGATGCGCGGCGCGGCCCGCACCCGCCTCAGCGGCTACCTGCAGCGCCTCGCCGAGCTGCCCGGCGTGCTGAACGTCTTCCTGCTGGGCGGCGCGCACGACTTCTTCGTGCACGTCGCCGCGGCGGACTCCGACGCCCTGAACGAGTTCGTCATCGAGCACCTGTCCACCGACCCGGACGTCGCGCTCACCGAGACCAACCTCATCTTCCAGCACGCGCGGGCGAGCTGGTACTGACGGTCAGCCTGGTACCGATGGTCAGCGGGTCGCGGACAACCAGCGTTGCAGCTCGACGGCCAGCGCGACGGGAGCGTCGAGCTGGACCAGGTGCCCGGCGCCCGGGAGCAGCCGCGCGTCGGCGCCGGGGATCGCGTCCGCCAGCCGCCGCGCCCGGTCCGGCGGGATCCACGTGTCCTCCTCGCCCCACAGCACGCGCACCGGGACGTCGAGGCCGCCCAGCAGCGGCTCGAGCTCGGCGGTGTACCGCTCGTCGGCCTGGGCGATCTGCCGGTAGAACGCGGCCTGCCCGGCCTGGCCCGTCCACGGGCCGACGAGCGCGGCCAGGTGCTCCTCGCGCAGCGGCCGGTGCGCGGCCGTGCGCACGTACGCCTCCAGCGCGCCGCGGTGCACGGCGGCGGGGACGGCCGCGAAGACGTCGGCGTGCTCGCGCACCAGGGAGAAGTACGGCGAGCCCCACGGGCGCAGCGCCACCACGTCCACGAGGCACAGCGACGCGTACCGGGCGCCGTGCAGCAGCGCGGCACGCAGGCTCACCGCGCCGCCGTAGTCGTGCGCGACGACGTGCGGCAGCGGCACGCCCTCGCCGGCAGCGCTGGACCCGTCGGCACCGTCGGCACCGTCGGACCAGGCGGGCCGCCAGTGCTCCAGCAGGTCGGCGAACAGCTCGCCCTGCGTCCCGAGGTCGACGTCGTGCGCGGGATCCTTGGACGACGCCCCGTAGCCCGGCATGTCCCACAGGTGCACGGTGAACTCGGCGGCCAGGGCGCGGGCGTACGGCTCCCACAGCCACGACGACCACGGCGTGCCGTGGCAGAGCACCAGCGGTGGGCCGGAGCCGAACGCCGTCCACGCGACCTCACGGCCCCGCCACGCGAACCGCCGGTCCAGCGGGGGTTCCGTGCCCGTCGCGTCGCGGGTCGGGGTGTCGGCCATCCCGCGAGGCTACGCGGCGGGGCCCACCCGCGCGTCCGTGACCTGGTCCGTGACCTGGTCCGTGCGCGGGTCCGTGCGCCCGCCGGTGAGGTCCAGGGTGCGGAACACGCTGCACGGGTCGGGGGAGTAGCCGCCGAACGGCCCGCAGGGCACGAAACCGTGCCGCGCGTACAGGCGCCGGGCGGGCGCGAAGTACTCCTGCGGCCCGGTCTCCAGGCTCACCGCCGCGTACCCGCGCTCGCGGGCGAGGGCCACCAGCCGGTCCAGGACGGCGCCCGCCACGCCGCGCCCCCGCGCGGGACGGGCCGTGCGCATCGACTTCACCTCGCCCCGACCGCCGGACGCCGCGGTGGTCGGCTCGAGCTCGCTCAACGCACCGCACCCCAGCAGCGTCCCGTCGTCCTCGCGCGCCGTCAGGAACGTCACCGACGGGGCGAGCAGCCCGCTCAGGTCGAGGGCGTGCACCGACTCGGCAGGGGAGGTGGCGTACATGTCGGCGAGGTGCTCCTCCAGCAGCGCGCGCACGTCGGCGGCGGCGGGGGACTCCGGGGCGATGATCACCCCCGCATCCTCGCGCCGGCGTGTGACGCGGACGTTTCACACCAGGCCAGGGCGTCAGCCCACGTGGCCGGCCAGCAGCGCGTCCCCCAACCGGGTGCGGGTGTGCAGCACCCGGTTGCCCTGCCGCTCCGAGAACACCAGGCCTGCCTCCCGCAGCACGGTCGCGTGCCGGCTCGCCGTCGCCGGCGTGAGGTCCAGCACCCGCGCCAGCTCCGTCGTCGTGCGGCTCGTGTCCAGCACCTCCAGGACCCGCGCCCGCGTGGGGCCGATGAGGTGCGCGACCTGCACCCCCTCGTCCGCCGCGTCGCCCCCGCGGGCCACCCACCCCGGCGCCGGGTCCACCGGGTACACCAGCACCGGGTCCAGCGTGTCGTCCTCGAGCACCACCGGCGCCAGCACGCAGAACACCGACGGCACCATCGTGAGCGGACGCCCCCGCAGCGGCAGCGTCCGCGTCACGGGGTACCAGCCGGTCCATCGGCCGCCCTCGCGGCGCAGCAGCGGGTCGAAGCTGCCCATCAGCCCCTGCATCCCGCCCCGCCGCAACGCCGCGTCCCGCGCCTCCTGGTCGGCCGCGAGCGCCGCGCGGGTCACCGGCGCGTACGGGGCGACGGCCAGCGCGTGATAGCGGCACAGCGCGCCCGCGAGCCAGCGCATCGCCTCCGCCTCGCCGGCCGCGATGCGCCGCACCCAGGGCGCCGCCCCCGAGCGGAACGTCATCGCCAGCTCGCGCGCGAGCCGGGGCCGCGGGGTGCTCGCCACCCGGTCCGCGGCCGCCTCGATGCCCGCGTCCCCGCGGCCACCGTCGGGACGCGGCCCGTCCACCGGGGTCGGGGTGAGGAAGTCCGGGAAGTACGACGCGAACGGCGCCAGGCGCGCGAGCGCCGCGACCGTCGTCGTCAGGCCCGCCTCCACGATCCGGGCGCGCACCTGCCGCCGCCACGGGTCGAACGCCAGCGCCGCCTGCCGGTTCTGCAGCAGGTGCAGGCTCAGCACCGTGTCCCACAGCGGGTCCGGGCGCCCGGGAGCGCGCAGGCGCGTGAGGTCCTCCGCCGACAGGTCGATCGTGAGCACGGGCCACCACCTCGGGGGTCGACTCGGGTCGTCCACCGCCCACGCTAGTCGCCCCCGGCACCCGCCACCCGGGTTCACCCCCTGTTTGCGTCCAGGCGCAATGTCCGCGCGCGCCGTCTCGCCGCCCCCGTCGCGCCCCTCTGCCTGCCCTGTACGGCGGCGCGACCCCCGGCATCGCCGGGACGCCCGAGCCGCCCCCACCCGAGGAGCAGCCATGGGCCTGCACGTCGACCCCACCGCCGCCTGCCTGCTGATCGCCGTCGCGTTCGCCGCGGGCTGGCTCGACGCCGTCGTCGGCGGTGGGGGACTGGTGCAGGTGCCCGCCCTCATGCTCGCGCTGCCGTCGCTGCCCGTCGCCACCGTGCTCGGCACGAACAAGCTCGTCGCGATCACCGGCACGTCGGGCGCCGCCGTCACCTACGTCCGCCGTGTCGGCCTCGACCGTCGCCGGGCGCTCGCGGCCGCCGCCCTCGGGCTGCCCACCGCGATGGTCGGCGCCGCCACCGCCTCCCACCTGCCGCGCGCGGCCATCACCCTCGCCGTGGCGGCCACCCTCGTCGGCGTGGGCGTGTGGGCCGCCGTCGCGCGCCCCGGCCGTTCCCCCGACGCCCCCGACGACGCCGCCCCGGCCGGCCGCGGGCCGGTCTCGCGGCCCACGCTCGTGCTCGCCGTGGGGGCGAGCGGCGTCGGGTTCTACAGCGGCGTGGTCGGCTCCGGCACGGGCGTGCTGCTCGTCGCCCTGTGCGTCACCGCGCTCGGCACCGACTTCCTGCGCGGCTCCGCGATGGCCAAGGTGGTCAGCATCGGCAGCGACCTCGGCGCACTCGCCCTGTTCGGCGCGCTCGGGCACGTGCTGTGGCTGCTCGGCGCCGGCATGGCCGTCGCCAACGTCGCGGGCGGCATCGTCGGGGCACGTACGGCCCTGTCCCGCGGCGCGGGGTTCGTGCGCGCCGTCCTGCTGCTCGTCGTCGTCGCCCTCGTCGCCAAGATCACCCACGACCAGTGGCTCGCCGCCTGACCCGCGGCGCCCGGGGCCGTCGACCGCAGGTCAGGGAGCGTGCACCGTGGGGTCGTCGCGCAGCACGTCGAGCAGCAGCGCCAGGATCGCGTCGGGCCGCTCCAGCACCGGCAGGTGCCCCGCCCACTCCAGCAGGGACAGCTCGGCCCCCGGCACCGACGCCGCCACGTGCTGCGCGCACGCTCGCAGCACGTCCATGTCGTGCGCCCCCTCGACGACGAACGTGGGCACCCGGATCCCCGCGAGGTCCACGTCCACGCCGTCCGGGCCGGGCTCGGGCAGGCCGGCGGCGCTCGCGGCCGCGTCGGCGGCGAGCTGCACCTCGAACGCACGCCGCTGCATGACGGCGAGGGTCTCGGCGGCGGCGTCGTCGGCGTCCGGGCCGAGCCACGTCGTGACGTTCAGCCGCACCGCGCCCTCGACGTCCCCCGCGCCCAGGAGCCTGGCCTCCTCGGCGTCGAACGCGTCGGACGTGTCGGTGTCGGGCACGCCGGGGGCGGCGGGGCACAGCAGCACGAGCTCGCGCACCCGGCCGGGGTGCGCCGTCGTGAGCTCGAGCGCGACCTTCCCGCCGAAGGACGACCCGACGACGGCGGCGTCGGGGACGCCGAGCCGGTCCAGCAGGGCGGCGACGTCGCCCGCGTTCGTGTACGGGGCGCCGCCGGTGGGCAGCGGGGAGTCGCCGAAGCCCCGCAGGTCCGGTCGCACCACGCGGAACGTGTGCGCCAGGGCGGGCACGACGGCGTCCCACATGCGCCGGTCGGCCACCCCGGCGTGCAGGAGGACGACGGCGGGAGCTCCGGGGTCGCCGGCGACGTCGTGGGCCAGGGGCGGCAGCGGGCGCGGGGAGTCCCCGGCGGTGGCGTTCACCGGGACATTCTCGCAGGCGGGTCGCCCCATGCACGTGCGCGTGGCGACCCGCGCGTCGCTACATTGAGGGGCGGGACGGGGTCGGCCCCGTCGAAGGAGCGGCATGCCGGTCGAGAGCGTCCACCGCGGTTCGGACTCGCGCTACGTCGCGCGCGTCTGGCGCGGCCGCGCGTCGGGCGACGGGACCATGACCTCGGTCGCGACGTCGCACTGGGAGCTGGTGTTCTGGCGCGACGGTCGCCGGACGCACGCCGCGGTCCGCGGCCCCGAGACCGTGGCCACGGCGGCCCGGATCGCGGGCGACTCGGACTCGTTCGGCATCACGTTCGCGCACGGCGCGACGATGCCGCACCTGCCGGCGTCGGCCCTCGTCGACGGCGAGCTGGAGAGCCCGCACGTCACGGCCGACGGCTTCGTCCTGCGCGGCGAGGAGTGGCCGATCCCGCGGCCGGACGACGCCGAGGCGTTCGTCGACCGGCTGGTGCGGGCCGGCGTGCTCGTGCGGGACCCGCTCGTCGACGACGTCGTGCGGGGCGGGGCCGCCCGCGTGGGCACGAGGTCGGTGCAGCGCCGCGTCGCCGCGACCACCGGGCTCACGCAAGGCGCCATCCGGCAGATCGACCGGGCCCGCACGGCCGCCGTGCTGCTCCGGGACGGCGCGGCGCCGCTCGACGTCGTGCACGCGCTCGGCTACTTCGACCAGCCCCACCTCGCCCGGTCGCTGCGGCGATTCATCGGCCGCACGGCGACGCAGCTGCGGGCGGCGCGCGCCGAGTCGCCGGCCGACACCATGTCGCTCCTGTACAAGCCGGAGCAGCCCGCGTCTTCCTAGCGTGGCCGTGTCGCGGATCCCGCCGCGAGCGACCGCCAGGGAGGCACCGCAGTGTCCACCGACAGGACCAGCAGGACGTCCACCAGCACGACCACGACCACCGTCAGGTCCGCCGACGGCACGCCGATCGCCTGCTCGACGTGGGGCTCCGGCGACCCGATCGTCATCATCGACGGCGCGACCGCCCATCGCGCCACCACCCCGGAGAACGCCGCGACGGCCGAGCTGCTGGCCGACGAGTACCTCGTGGTCAACTACGACCGCCGGGGCCGCGGGCAGAGCGGGGACACCGCGGCCTACGCCCCCGAGCGGGAGCTCGAGGACCTCGCGGCGGTGATCGACCAGGTCGCCGGTGGCAGCCCGGCGACCACCGTCTTCGCCTGGTCCTCCGGCGGCAACCTCGCGCTGAACGCCGCCCAGGCGGGCGTGCGGGTGGCGCGTCTCGCGCTGTTCGAGCCCAACGCGGTGGTCGACGACGACCGGCCGCCGCTGCCCGCGGACTACGTCGCGCGGCTGGACGACGCCGTCGCCGCCGGGCGGCCCGGGGACGCCGTCGCGCTGTTCCTCACCGCCGCCGTGGGCCTGCCGCCGGACATGGTGGCCGAGGTGCGGCAGGACCCGGAGACGTGGTCCGCGCTGGAGGCGGTCGCGCCCACCATCGCCTACGACGGCCGGCAGGTCGGCGACGCGATGTCGGGCCGGCCGCTGCGCCCGGACCTGTGGGACCGGGTCGACGTCCCCGTGCTGGTCATGCACGGCACCGGCACCTGGCCGTTCCTCGCGTCCGCGGCCCGCGCGATCAGCGCGCACCTGCCGACCGCCACCCTGCGGCCCGTGCCGGGGGAGGACCACACGACCACGCCCGAGGTGCTCGCCGCCGAGTTGCGCGCGTTCGCCGGCCAGCCCTCGCACCCGCAGACCCCGCACGAGCAGCCCCGGCACGAGCAGCTCCGGCTCGAGGAGCGCTGACATGGGATCGATCGTGGTCACCGAGTTCATCTCGCTGGACGGCGTCGTCGAGGCGCCCGGCGGCGAGGACTTCCGCTACCCGGACTGGAGCTTCGAGGTCGACCGCGGGCCCGAGGGCGAACGCTTCAAGGAGACCGAGGCGCTGGGGGCGTCCGCCCTCCTGCTGGGGCGCCGCACCTACGAGGGGTTCGCCGACGCGTGGCCGCAGTACGAGGGCGAGCTCGCCGACAAGTACAACGGCATGCCGAAGTACGTCGTCTCGGGCACGCTGACCGACCCTCGGTGGTCCGGGACCACCGTCCTGCCGGGCGACCTGGTCGACTCGGTCGCCCGGCTCCGGCGGGACGTCGACGGCGAGATCTCCGTGCCCGGCAGCATCAGCCTGGTGCAGGGCCTGCTCGCGCACGACCTCGTCGACGAGATCCACCTGATGACGTTCCCCCTCGTCCTCGGGCACGGTCGCACCCTGTGGCCCCCGACCCCGGACAAGTCCGCGTGGCGCCTGGTCGAGGCCACGACCTACGGGGACGGCGTGCTCGTCACGGTCCACCGGCGGGCGCGCTGAGGACCGGACCGTGAGCACCCACGAGGGGACCGTGCCGGCGGTGCGCACGATCGAGCTGAGCACCGCGACGATCGACTACTCGGACACCGGGGGCACCGGACCGGCCCTGCTGCTCCTGCACGGCCCGCTCCTCGACCACGCCGTGTGGGACGCCGTCGTCGCGCGCCTGCCGGGGCTGCGGTGCGTCGCGCCGACGCTGCCGCTGGGCGCCCACCGGCACCCGGCGCCGCGCGACGAGCTCACCAACGCCTCCCTCGCGCGGATGGTCGCCGAGCTGATGGCCGCCCTCGACCTGCGCGACGTCACGCTCGTCCTCAACGACTGGGGCGGCGCGCAGGTGCTCGTCGAGCTGGGGCTCGACACCCGCGTCGCGCGGCTCGCGCTCGTGGCCTGCGAGGCGTTCGACAACGTCCCCGCCGGGCGGCCCGGACGGCTGCTCGCCCGGGCCGCCCGCGTCCCCGGGGCGCTCGCCCTCCAGGCGCAGCTGACGCGGCTGCCCGCGGTGCGTCGCCGCCTCGCCTCCGCGATGGCCGCCCGCCCCGTGCCCGACGCGCTCCTGCGGCGCTGGTTCGAGCCCTTCCGGGACCCGCTCGTGCGCGCCGACCTGCGCCGGTTCAGCGCCCGCTTCCCCGTCCCGGCCGACCGGGACTGGTCCGCCGGGCTCGGCGCCTTCACCGGGCCTGCGCTCGTCGCCTGGGCGGACGACGACCGGATGATGCCGGCCGAGCACGGCCCCCGCCTCGCCCGCCTGCTGCCCGACGCCGAGCTGGCGCACGTCCCGCACGCGGCGACCCTCGTGCCCCTCGACCGGCCCGACGTCCTCGCCGGGCACCTGCGCGCCCTCGTGCGGCGCGCGCCGACCGACCGCGGAGGAATGCCATGAACGCCGCCATGACCGCCGCCAGCACCGACGACACGACCGCCGTCCGTCCCGGATCCTGGCGGCGGGCCGTCGCCACACTCGTCGCCACACTCGTCGCGGTACTCGCCCTGCTCGCCGCCGCGGCACCCGGGGCCGGTGCCAGGCCCGCGACCGAACCCGCACCCGATCCGGCCGCAGCGGCGGCACGGTCTGACGGCGGCGCCGTCGTGCGCGTCGACTCCGGGTGGCTGCGCGGGCACGCCGACACCGGCCACGTCACCTACTCCGGCGTCCCGTACGCGGCCCCGCCCGTCGGCGAGCGCCGCTGGCGACCACCGGCACCCCCGCGCGACTGGGCCGGCATCCGGGACGCGACCGCCCCGAGCCCGCTGTGCCCGCAGCGCGGTGAGGCCGAGGACGACGTCCTCGGGCAGGAGGACTGCCTGACGCTCGACGTCGTCGCGCCCGCCCACGCCCGCCGCGGCGACCGCCTGCCCGTGCTCGTGTGGCTGCACGGCGGCGGCCTCGACTCCGGCGGTGCGGCCCGCTTCGACGGCGCCCGCCTCGCGACCCGGGGCGGCCTGGTCGTGGTCACCGCGAACTACCGCCTCGGTGCGCTCGGCTTCCTGTCGACGTCGGCGCTCGGCCCCCACCGCGGCAACTACGGGCTCATGGACCAGGCCGCCGCGCTGCGATGGGTGCAGCGCAACGCCGCGAGCTTCGGCGGCGACCCCCGCAACGTCACCCTCGCGGGACAGTCGGGCGGGGCGCGGTCCGTCTGCGCGCAGCTCGCCGCACCCACGTCGAGGACGCTGTTCGACCGGGCGATCGTGCAGAGCGGCGCCTGCGCCAACCCCGTCCCCGACCGCGCCCAGGGGCAGGCGTTCGGCGACCGCGCCGTCGAGCACCTCGAGTGCGCCGGCGAGGGCGGCCCGGCGGGCGTCGCCGCCTGCCTGCGCCGCGCCGGTCTGCCCGACCTCGTCGGCACGCACTCGGGCGTCGGGTTCGGCCTCACGGAGCGCTCCGGCGACCGTCCGTGGAACCCCGTCGCCGGCACGCCGTTCCTCCCGCGACAGCCGATCGACGCCCTGCGCCGGGGCAGCGCCGCACGGGTACCGCTGCTGGTGGGCGGCACGCGCGACGAGATGCGCAGCTTCGTCCGCTGGCAGGCTCCCGGCGTCACCGCCGAGGGCTACCGCACGACGCTGACGGAGGCCTTCGGCTCCGACGCCGGGACCGTCCTGGACGCCTACCCGCTCAGCGACCACGACAGCCCGGCCCTGGCGCTCGCGGCCGTCCTCGGCGACTGGGGCGCCCAGATCGGCGCGTGCCCCGTGCTGCGCACCGCGCAAGCCGCCGCACCGCACCAGCCCGTGCACGTGTACGAGTTCGCCGAGGACGCCGGGCCCGACCCCGACGACGGGTTCCCCCAAGGCGCCTACCACGGCCTCGAGCTCGGATACCTGTGGACCCTCGTCGGGGGCCACCAGCCTCCGCCGCTCGACCCGGCCCAGGAGCGCCTGTCCGCGACGATGATCGACTACTGGGCGGCGTTCGCGCGCACCGGCGACGTCAACGGGCCCGGGCGCCCGCACTGGCCCCGGTTCGGCCCCGGGCAGACGGTCGTCGAGCTCTCCACCCGCGGGATCGGCGCGACTCTCTTCGCGGCCGACCACCGGTGCGACCTGTGGGCCGACGTCGGCGCCGCGACGGGCGGGCCCGCGACCCGTGGGCTTGACTGAGGGCGTGAAGCACCTCGGATTCCTGTCCTTCGGCCACTGGACGCCGCACCCGCAGTCCGCCACCCGCTCGGCCTCCGACGCGCTGCTGCAGTCGATCGACCTCGCCGTCGCGGCGGAGGAGCTCGGCGCCGACGGGGCGTACTTCCGCGTGCACCACTTCGCGCGCCAGCTCGCGTCCCCGTTCCCGCTGCTCGCCGCCGTCGGCGCCCGCACGAGCCGCATCGAGATCGGCACCGCCGTCATCGACATGCGCTACGAGAACCCCCTGTACCTGGCGGAGGACGCCGGCGCGGCCGACCTCATCGCCGGCGGGCGGCTGCAGCTCGGCATCAGCCGCGGATCGCCCGAGCAGGTGATCGACGGGTTCCGCCACTTCGGGCACGAGCCCCAGGCAGGGGAGTCCGACGCCGACATGGCCCGCCGCCACACCGCCCGGTTCCTCGAGGTGCTCGACGGCGAGGGCTTCGCCGAGCCGAACCCGCGCCCCATGTTCCCCAACCCGCCCGGCCTGCTGCGCGTCGAGCCCTACTCCGAGGGCCTGCGCCGGCGGATCTGGTGGGGAGCCGGCACCCGCGCCACCGCCGAGTGGACCGCCGCCCAGGGGATGAACCTCATGAGCTCCACCCTGCTGTCCGAGGACACGGGCGTCCCGTTCCACCGCCTGCAGGCCGAGCAGATCCAACGCTTCCGCGACGCGTGGGCCGCCGCCGGCCACGGGTGGGAGCCCCGCGTGTCCGTGTCGCGCAGCATCTTCCCGATCACCGACGACCGCGACCGCGCCTACTTCGGCCTCGAGACGGCCAGCACCGACCAGGTCGGCGTCCTCGAGGGCGTCCGCGCCCGCTTCGGCAAGACCTACGCCGGAGAGGTCGACGACGTCGTCGCGGACCTCGCCGAGGACGAGGCCGTCGCCGCCGCCGACACCCTCCTGCTCACCGTGCCCAACCAGCTCGGTGTCGAGTACAACGCCCACGTCATCGAGAACGTCGTCCAGCACGTGGCACCCGCCCTCGGCTGGCGGTGAGGCTCAGCCCGCCCCGCCCACCAGGTCCTCCACCACCGGGGGAGAGGAGCGGTAGTCGCCCCAGCGCGCCCACCGCGCCACCACCCGCACCACCACGATCCCCGGGTCGTCCAACGACGCCGCGAACCGCGGGAACGCCGCCCGGTACGCGTCCGCGCACCGGGCGGCGTCGTCCCCCGACGGGACGTCCGCCACGCCCTGCACCTGCAGCGTCGTCCCGCCAGGGCCGCCCACCACCACCGCCACCCGCGGGTCCCGCCGCAGGTTCGCCACCTTGCGCGAGCCCACCCGCGCGTCGAAGACCAGCTCGCCCCGTGCCGTCACCGCCAACGTCAGGTACGCCGCCTGCGGGGCACCGTCCGGGCCCACCGTCGACACCACCCCGTCGCCCACCGCACGCACGTGCCCGACCAGCCGCTCCAGCGCACCACCTGACAGACCCGACGACGTCACGAGCGCGACCCTAGCGGGCACCACGCACCCGGACCGGCACCGCCGCGTCCACCACCCCCACCAGCAGCCCCACGACCTGCCGCCGGCCCACCACGTGCACCTGCGACCATCCACCCGCCGCACCGCCCGACGCCGCGACCAGCCCCGCACGCTGCGCCGCCCACCGCCGCCAGTGCCGCGCGAACGCCCGCGCCCGCACCCTCCGACCCCGCACCTCCTGCCCCGACAACGCCTCGCCGCGCTCCACGTCGACCATCACCAGCACCGGACTCCACCCCGCCCGACGCGCCAGGCACGCCCACCACCACCGCCGCACCCGCGACGTCGCCGGGTCGTGCACCACGAGCAGCTCCGTGCCGTCCCGCGGGCCACCCAGCACCGCCCGCACCACCCCCGCCAGGTGCCGCACGTGCACCACCGGCCGGTACACCGCATACGGGACCCCGCGCGGCACCCGCCCCCGTAGGTCACGACGCGCCGTCTCGCTGTCCAGCACCCGCACTCCGGGTCGCAACCCCGCCACCCGCGCGAGCGCCGTGCTCTTGCCCGCACCCGGCACACCACCCACCAGCACGAACGTCCCAGTCTCGGCGCCCCGCACCGTCGCACGCTCCCGCACCACCACCGTCATCCCGCGCACCCACCCCTCTCCGCACCGATCCCCGTACCGAGCTCCACACCGATGTCCGCACCGCCGACCGGCGGGGCGCCCAGCGTGCCAGGCCCGCATGAGCGCCAGATGAGACCGTCCTGCCGACCCGTCACGCGCAGACCGCGCCCGCCCGGTGGCACGATGCGAGACATGGCCCGCACCACCCTCCTCGGCACCGACCTGCCCCTCGTCGCCGCCCCCATGGCCGGAGGCGCCACCACGCTCGACCTCGTCGCCGCCACGATCGACGCCGGCGCGTTCGCCTTCCTCGCCGGCGGCTACCAGGCCCCCGACACCCTCGCCGACCAGATCCACCGCGCCCACCAGCAGGCCCGCCCCTTCGGCGTCAACCTCTTCGTCCCCGCCACCGCACCCGGACCCGACCCCGCGGCGCTCGCGGCCTACGCGCGGCGGATCGCGCCGGACGCCGCGGCGCACGACGTCGACCTCGACGCCGCGCTCACGGCCGTCCCCGCGACCGACGACGACCACTGGGCGGCGAAGGTCGACCTGCTGCGCCGCGACCCCGTGCCCGTGGTGTCGTTCACGTTCGGGCCCCCGCCCGCGGCGGACGTCGCGGCCTTGCGCGCGGCGGGCTCCGTCGTCCTCGTCACCGTCACGACCCCGCAGGAGGCTCTCGCCGCCGAGGAGCTCGGTGCCGACGGCCTCGTCGTGCAGGGTCCGCGCGCGGGTGGGCACAGCGGTACGTGGGACCCGCGCCGGCCGGTCACCGACGCAGAGACGGCCGACGCGGTCGCCGCCGTCGTCGCACGGACGCGGCTCCCGGTGGTCGCCGCCGGGGGAGTGGACGGCGCGGCCGCCGTCGCCCGGCTGCTGCGGGCCGGGGCGCAGACCGTCGCCGTCGGCACGCTGCTGCTGCGCACCGACGAGGCCGGCACCTCCCGCACCCACCGCGACGCCCTCGCCGACCCCCGGTACGCGACGACGGCGGTGACCCGCGCCTTCACGGGCCGCCCCGCCCGCGCGCTCGTCAACGGCTTCCTGACCCGGCACGACCCGTACGCCCCGGTCGCCTACCCGCAGGTGCACCACCTCACCCGTGAGCTGCGCCGCCGCGCGGCTGCCGCCGGGGACGCCGAGCGGCTGCACCTGTGGGCCGGGACCGGACACCGCAGCGCCGCCACCGGGCCCGCGGCCGACGTCGTCCGCGCCCTCGCCGCCGACCTGTGACGCCCGCGCGCGGCACCGCCGCGACCGCTCGCCGGTTCGCTACGTTGCCGTCATGAGCGCCGCCTGGGACCCGCCGACCGTGCTGCGCGCCGCCACCGAGTGGTCGTGGGTGCCGCCGGACGCGGAGTGCGTCGTCACCGACGTCACCCTCACCCGGTGGCCCGCGTGGGCGCACGGGCGCGTCGTGCTCACGGGGCTCGCGTCGGCCCGCGCGTCCCAGGACGTCCTGCGGGACGCCGTCGAGCAGGCGCGGGCCTGGGGCAGCGACACCCTCGGCGTCTGGGTCTCGGCCAGCAGCACCCCCGACCTCACCGACCTGCTGCTCGGCCGCGGCGCCCGGCTCGAGGACACCGTGGACGTCCTCGCCCGCGGCCTCGGGCCAGGCCTCCCGCAGACGCCGGAGCGCGACGGGCGCCTCGTCGTGCGGCGGGTGACCGACGTGGACGGGCTGCGCGACGCCGACCGCGTCGACACCGCGGTGTGGGACCAACAGCCCTTGGACGACGACCGGCTCGCCGACGCCGCGCGCACGCTGCTCGCGGACGACAGCCGCGAGATCCGTGTCGTGGCGTACCAGGACGGCGAGCCCGTGGCGTCCGCCGGCGTCACGCTCGCGGCGGCACCACGACCCGAGCTGGGCACCGTCGCCCGGCTGTGGGGCGCCGGCACCGTGCCCGACCGCCGCGGTCGCGGCGCCTACCGCGCGGTGCTGGAGGAACGCCTGCGCCTGTCGGTCGCCGCGGGCGCGTCGCTCGCCCTCGTCAAGGGCCGGGTCAGCACCTCCGCCCGGCTCCTGCGCCGGGCGGGGTTCGAGCGGTACGGCGAGGAGCGCTACTACCGGCTCACGCTCTGACACGTGCACCGACGCGTGCTGACGGGAGCATCGACGATCAACGCTCGACGAGGAGGACGGACGTGACAGGACCTTCGACAGGACGCTTCGCCGGCCGCGTGGCGCTGGTCACGGGCGGCGCGCACGGGATCGGTGCGGCCGCGGTGCGACGCCTGCACGCGGAGGGCGCCACCGTCGTGGTCGCCGACCTCGACGAGGACGCGGCGCGCCGCACCGTCGACGACCTGCCCGACGACCCGGCGTCCGCCTCGGCCGTCGCGTGCGACATCACGGACACGGCGTCGGTGGACGCCGCCGTGGCGGCGAGCCTGGAGCGGCACGGCCGGCTCGACGTGCTCGTCGGCGTGGCGGGCGGCACCGGCGTGCACCCGGGACTCCTGGACGGCATGGACGACGCCACCTGGGCGGCCGGTGTCGACCTCAACCTGGCCGGGCCGGCCCGCTGCGTCCGGGCCGCGGCCCCGCACCTGGAGCGCGGGGGATCGATCGTGCTGGTCGGCTCCGTGAACGGCCTGCAGGCCTTCGGGGACGAGGACTACTCGGCCGCGAAGGCCGGGCTCGTGTCGCTCGCGCAGAACCTCGCGGTGCGCCTCGGCGGCAGGGGAGTGCGGATCAACGTCGTCGCGCCCGGCACCGTCCGCACCCGCTCGTGGGACCAGAGGTCCGACCCCGACCGGCTCGCGGCCCTGTACCCGCTCGGCCGCATCGGGGAGCCCGAGGACGTCGCCGCCGCGATCGCGTTCCTCGCCTCCGACGACGCCGCCTGGATCACCGGTGTCACGCTGCCCGTCGACGGCGGCATCCTGGTCGGCCCGCTCGCGCGGTTCGAGAGCCTCGGGGGCGGGGGAGACCGCCACCCTGATGTCACCGATCGGTGACATCTCCCGAGATGTTGCTCAGCGTTCACATCGCGCCGGATGTCGGCGTCCGTCGACATCTCGTCACGGACGGCGCGCCGGCGGGGGAGGGGAGCCCGTGATCCTCGCCGGCCGTCCGTCGCCGGGCACTGGCGGGCGCGCCCGGGGAGACAGAGCCAGGAAATCCGCTGCCGGCAGGCGGCGTCATCCGAGACAATCCACCATGCTCACCCTGGAAGAGATCTTTCCGCCGTTCGCCCTGCGGATCGCCTGCGGGCCGGTGGAGCTTCGCGTCCTGCGCGACGACGACCTGCCCGAGCTCGTCGAGCTGGTCCGTGGTGGCATCGAGGACCCCGACCTGCCCATGCCGTTCCTCCTGGACTGGCACGCACAGCCGTTCTCCCTCGGCGCGCCGCACGGGTTCCCGACCACGTCGCTGGCGTGGTGGTGGACCCAACGAGCGACGTTCGCGCCCGGCGAGTGGCGCCTCGCCCTGGCGGTCCGTCGCGACGGAGCGCTCGTCGGCATGCAGGACCTGCACGCCAGGGGACTCGCGGAGACCGGGGTCGTCGCCACCGGCTCGTGGCTGGGGCGAGCGCACCAGGGGATCGGCACCGGCACGCTGATGCGCCAGCTCGCGGTCGGGTTCGCGTTCGACGAGCTCGGGGCGAGCAGGTGCGAGTCGGGGTACGTCGTGGGGAATCACGCCTCGGCGGCCGTCAGCCGCAAGGTCGGGTACACGGACAACGGCCTGCACCGGATCGTGCAGCGCACCCGGCAGGGTGTCGCCGGGGTCGACGAGCAACGCGTCGTCGTGACGCCGGCGACGTTCGTCCGTCCGAGCGACGACATCGCGGTCGAGGGCGCCGACGCGCTGCGCCGTTTCCTGGGCATCGATCGGGGTCTCGAGGACGTCTCACCCGTCCAACCGATAATGCACATTATGTCATTACGAGCGACGAAGGCGCCTGGAAGCCCCTCCCTCGACGCGGTACCGCAAGGTCTCGAGACGGGCGTCGTCGCGCGGTCGCGCACTGTCGCCTGGCGCCCCCGCGCTGGATTCCTGCAGGGACGCGCGTCGTCAGCCGTGCTGGCTCGACGATGCCGTCGCACAGGTCGACATCCGACAGGACGCCGCCGCACGAATGTCGCCTCACGAATCTGGTGACGACGACCGTCCGTGCCGCCTGACGCCGATGTCGCAGCAACGTGTCGCACGACGTGTCACCACGTGGCCGCCGTCGGCGTGCGCAGAAACCCGCGCACGCCTGATCTCGCCGCGCCCGGGCCCCGTCTGAGCCTCGAACGACCCGGGTCGGCCCCGCGGCCTTCGCCCGGTCCCCCGTGGGCAGTCGCCCACCGAGGTCGCGAGGCCGCCCGTCCGGCACGACTCGACGGACCGGACGGCGAGCGGCGAGCTCCGGACGACGCCTCGCCATCCGCGCCGGCTCGCGATAGGCTGATTCGGACATACGTGACAAACCATTGTGTATGACACAACACAGTGGTCTCGGACGAACGGCCGCGAGCCCGCTCGCTCCTGGCGGAATGACCTCGGTTACCGGGTCTCCGCGCACGAGTCCGCGCCCCCAGGGCGCTGTCGGACCGCGTGACTACCGTGGACGACATGGCCACTCCCCCCGGCGGGCTCGCCTTCTGCGTCTTCCCCACCACGATCGGGCACTGCGCCCTCGTGTGGCGGGAGCCGGGTGTCGTCGTGGGCTCCGCACTCCCCCACGGCTCGCCGCAGCGCACCCGCGACGCCGTCAAGACGTGGTACCCGGCCGCGCGCGAGGCCGCCCCGGGCGCCGCCGTCGCCGCCGCCGTGGCGGGCGTGGCCGCCCTCCTCGAGACCGGCGCCGGCGACCTGTCCGGGATCGATCTCGACCTCGCCGCCGTCCCGGAGTTCGACCGTCGCGTGTACGAGGTCGTGCGCACCGTCCCGGCCGGCGACACCCTCACCTACGGCGAGGTGGCGGCACGGCTCGGCTCCCCCGGCGCGGCGCAGGCGGTGGGCCAGGCCCTCGGTCGCAACCCGTTCCCGCCGATCGTGCCGTGCCACCGGGTGCTCGCCGCGGGCCGTCAGGTCGGCGGGTTCTCCGCGCGCGGCGGACGGCGGACCAAGCTGCGCATGCTCGAGGTCGAGGGCGTGCACCTCGGGCACCCGACCCTCTTCGAGCTCTGAGCCCTTCCCTCCCCCGCGACGGTCAGGAGAGCCTCCCCATCCGGCTGGTGGGGACGCCGGGCTCCACGTCCTCCCCGAACGCCTCGTCGCAGAACGCGGCCAGCTCGCGGAGCTTGGCGGTGGGCCGCCCGCCCTTGGGCGTCACGAGCACCAGCGCGTTCGCGGGCAGGTCGTCGGCGATCGGCCGGTAGACCACGGGCATCCCCTCGTACGTCAGGTCCCCGTACGGCCGCCCCATGATGATCGTGTAGCCGAGGCCGCGCGCGACCAGCGAGCGGATCGTCTCGACGTTGGTGCTGCGCCAGCGGACCCGCGGCGTCATGCCTGCGACGCGCAGGATCTCCTCGACGTGGTCGCTCGCTGGGCGCATCGCCAGGAGCACCGCGTCCTCGTCGCGGAGGGCCGCGAGCGGCACGGCGTCGTACGCCGCGAGCGGGTGCGCGGCCGCGAGCGCCAGCTGCAGCCGTACGGCGGCGAGGCGGCGCGTCTCCAGGGGTGTGCTCACGTGGTTCTCGTACAGGAGGGCGGCGTCGAGCCGTCCTTCTGCGAGCTGGTCCTGGAGCTCGGCCGAGCCGCCCTCGACGAGCTGGAGGTCGACGTCGGGGAAGGACCGGTCGAAGTGCTCGGCGAGGGGCGGGAAGAGCCAGGGGGACAGCGTGGTGAACAGGCCGAGGCGCAGCGCTCCGGTGAGGCCGCCCCGCGTGGCGGCCGCGACCTTCCGGATCTCCTGCAGGCTCTCGGCGATCTCCCGCGCGTGCTCGTACACGTCCCTGCCAGCGGCGGTGACCTGGACCCCTCGCCCTCGGGTGCGGATCGCCACCTGGACGCCGAGCGAGGCCTCGAGCTGGGTGATGGCGAGCGAGACGGCGCCGGGCGACACGATGAGCGCCCTGGCGGCCTCGGTGATCGAGCCGTGGTCCACCACGGCGCTGAACATCTCGAGCTGACGGACGGACATCTCGACACCCATGTGAGCAAGATTAAACAACAACGTCAATTACTTGTCATTGCTTCGACAGCGGGCCGGAGGGCAGGCTCGTCCGCGTCCGCCACCGCCGGCGGGCACGGATCGCGAGGACCGCGCTCCGACAGTCCGCCCAGGGAGTTCAAGGATGAGCGCCACCACCTCTCGACAGCCCACCGGGACCGGCCCGAGCGAATCGCTCCGGACCCCGCAGATGCGGCGCATCCTCGCGTCGAGCTTCCTCGGGAGCGCGATCGAGTTCTACGACTTCATGCTGTACGCGAGCGCCTCGGCGATCGTCTTCGGCCAGGTGTTCTTCGCCGGCCTGGACCCGGCGCTGGCGACCGTCGCGTCGTTCGGGACGCTCGCCGCGGGGTATGTCGCCCGGCCTCTCGGCGGGATCGTCTTCGGCCACTTCGGCGACCGTCTCGGCCGCAAGGGCGTGTTGGTCACGACGATGCTCCTGATGGGCACCGCGACCGCTCTCATCGGGGTGCTCCCCGGGTACGCGCAGATCGGCGTCGCCGCACCGTTCCTGCTCGTGGCGCTGCGCCTGGTCCAGGGGTTCGCGGTGGGCGGCGAGTGGGGCGGGGCGATGCTCATCGCCCTCGAGCACGCGCCCGGCGGCAAGCGGGGCTTCGCGGCCTCGTTCGCGAACCTCGGCGCGCCCGCGGGGTCGGTCCTCTCGGCGGGGATGCTCGGCCTGTTCACCCTCCTGCCGGAGGACCAGTTCCTCGCCTG
Organism: Isoptericola sp. NPDC056573; assembly: GCF_042793335.1. Classification (NCBI taxonomy): domain Bacteria; kingdom Bacillati; phylum Actinomycetota; class Actinomycetes; order Micrococcales; family Promicromonosporaceae; genus Isoptericola; species Isoptericola sp. NPDC056573. The sequence continues at coordinate 23,816 of NZ_JBHTUY010000011.1, read as the reverse complement.
GGGCTGGCGGGTGCCCTTCCTGCTGAGCGTCGTCCTCGTGCTCATCGGCCTGTTCGTGCGCCTCAAGGTGGTGGAGAGCCCGCTGTTCCTCCGCTTCGACCAGGAGGCGGAGGACCGCCGGGTGCCGCTGGTGCAGGTGCTGACGAGGTCGCCGTGGGTGCTGGTGCTGGGCCTGCTGGTCGCCATGTCGCAGCTGACGATCTCCGGGATGGCCAGCGTCTGGGGCCTGAGCTACGCGACGGCGCACGGCGCGGACCCGACGTTCGCGCTCAACGCCAAGGTGCTCTCGGCGGTGGCGCTGTTCGTCTGCACGGTCCTGTCGGCGCGGCTCAGCGACCGGTTCGGCCGGCGCCCGGTGATCGCGGTCGGCATCGTCGCCGCGGCCCTGTTCGCCTACCCGCTCGTGATGCTCGTGGCGACGGGGGACAACGTCAGCTTCGCGGTCGCCGTGGTGGGCGGCCAGGCGATCCAGGGCGTCATCCTCGGCCCGCTGGCGGCGTTCCTGGCCGAGCTGTTCCCGACGTCGGTGCGCTTCACCGGCTCGTCGCTCGCGTTCCAGGGCGCGTCGGCGATCGGCGCCGGCTTCACCCCGATCATCGCGGGGGCGCTCGCCTCGTCCGCAGGCGGGCTCCCCCTGCTCGCCGGCGTCTGGATCGCCGTGCTGGCCGTGTGCGCGGGCGCCCTGCTGCTCGCCCCTGAAGGAAGCAAGCGCGACCTGTCGGCCATCGACGCGGCCGCCGGAAAGTGAGGACGAGAATGACCCGCTCCCCCGAGCTCCCCGAGCCCTACGACGTGGACGTCGTCATCGTCGGCGGCGGGCCCGTCGGCCTGCTGGTGGCGGCCGACCTGGACTCCCGTGGCGTCTCGACGGTCGTCGTCGAGGACCGCCCCTTCCTGGAGCCGCCGAACGTCAAGTGCAACCACGTCTCCGCCCGCACGATGGAGGCGTTCCGCCGCCTGGGGCTCGCCGACGCCGTCCGCTCCGCGGGCCTGCCCGCCGACCACCCGCAGGACGTGGCGTTCCGCACCGCCGCGACCGGGATCGAGTTCGGCCGGATCGAGATCCCGTCGGCGGCCGCCCGGCGCCGGGGCGTCGGGGCCGGCCCCGACACGACATGGGAGACGGCCGAGCCCCCGCACCGGGTCAACCAGCGCTACCTGGAGCCGATCCTCGAGCGTCACGTCGCCGCGCTCCCCCACGTGGACCTGCGCAACGACACGCGCTGCACGGGCGTGGCCCAGGACGACGACGGCGTGACGGCGACGCTCCGGGGCCCGAACGGCGGGACGGAGGTCACCGTGCGCGCGCGCTACCTCGTCGGAGCCGACGGCGGCCGCTCCCTCGTGCGCAAGTCCATCGGGGCGCGCCTGCACGGCGACCCGGTGCTCCAGCAGGTCCAGTCGACGTGCGTCCGCGTCCCCGGGCTGGCGGACCAGGTCGACGCCGAGCCGGCGTGGGGGGTGTACGTCTTCAATCCTCGCCGGCAGGGGCACGTCTATGCGATCGACGGTCGGGACGTCTTCCTCGTGCACACCTACCTGACCCCCGAGGAGGCAGCAGACGACTCCGTCGACCGCGACCGCGCCGTCCGCGACATCCTCGGGCTGGGCGACGACGTCGCGTACGAGGTCCTCTCGAAGGAGGACTGGGTCGCCCGCCGCCTCGTCGCGGACACCTTCCGCGACCGTCGCGTGTTCCTCGCCGGGGACGCCGCACACCTGTGGGTGCCGTACGGCGGGTACGGCATGAACGCCGGGATCGCCGACGGGCTCAACCTGGCGTGGCTCCTCGGCGCCGTCGTGACTGGGTGGGCCGACGACGCGGTCCTCGACGCCTACGCCGCCGAGCGGCAGCCGATCACCGACCAGGTGTCGCGCCTCGCCATGGGGCACCTGCGCAAGATCGGCGCCACCGACCTCCCGGCCCACCTCGAGTCCGACGACGCCGCGGGCGAGGCCGCGCGCCGCGAGCTCGGCGAGCTGGCGTACCGCCTGAACGTCCAGCAGTTCGCCGCCGCAGGGCTCAACTTCGGGTACTCCTACACCGGGTCCCCGATCATCGTCCCCGACGGTGACGCGCCCGACTACACGATGGGCAGCTACACCCCCTCGACCGTCCCCGGCTGCCGCCTGCCGCACGTCTGGCTGGACGACGGCGTCTCCCTCTACGACCGGCTCGGCCCCTGGTACACGCTCGTCGTGGCAGGGCGCACCGGCGCGCCCGACGCCGGGTGGGACCACTGGGTGGCCGCCGCCCGGTCCGCCGGGCTGCCGATCGAGCTGGTGGTCGTGCCCGACGACCTCGTGCCCGCGTCGTACGTCACGCGCTACGCCATCGCACGCCAGGACCAGCACGTCGCCTGGCGCGGCGACGTGCTGCCCGACGACCCCTCGGCGCTCGCGGCCCTGCTCGGCGCCCTGCGGGCACGCGCGGCGGTCGCCGCCTGACGGTCGTGTCGGTGCGCCCGCCTAGCCTGTCCCCGTGGTCGCCCCTCCCCGCCTGAACCGCCTCACCGTGGCCGCGGCCGCCGACCGCTACCTCGCATCGGTGCAGGTGGAGAGCGTGCGCGGAGTCCTGTCCCCTGCCACGGCGCGCAGCTACGAGCGGGACGTGCGGGAGTTCGCGGCCCTGGTCGGCGACGACCGCGTGCTCGACGACGTGACCGGCGAGGACGTCGACGACGCGCTCGTGCGCTACCAGGCGAGCCCCGACGGGCGGTACAGCGACCCGGGTCGCAAGGGCGCACCCGGGCGGTCGGTCGCCACGGTCAACCGGTTCCGGCAGTCGGTGAGCCGGTTCTTCGCGCATGCGGCCCGGCAGTGCTGGGTCCAGGCGGACCCGATGCAGTGGGCGGCGCCCCCCGCCCGTTCGCGGGACCGCCTGCGGGTGGAGCGCACGGCGTTGTCGGCGTCGGCGGCGGGCGCGCTGCTGCAGGCGTCCGCGGTGGCCGACGCCCCCGCGGCCACCGCGGGGGCCGGGACACGCGCCGCACGGTCGGACCAGGCGCTGGCGCTGCGCGACCGCCTGGTCGTCGCGCTGCTCCTGGTCCTCGGTCCGCGCGTCTCGGAGCTGGCCCGCGCCGACGTCGCGGACTTCACGCGCGAGCCCGAGGAGACGCGGTGGCGGATCGTCGGCAAGGGCGGGTCGATCCGCACGGTCGCGCTCTCCGCACCCCTGGCGGCGGCGCTCGAGGAGTACCTGACCGAGCTGCGGCCCCGGCTCGCCGCCCGGCGGCCCGACGACCCGGACGCGCAGCGTGCCCTGCTGCTCACCTGGCGCGGCCGCCGCGTCGACACGCAGGCGGTGCGCGCCCTGCTCGCGCGTGCCGTCGAGCGGATGCCCGCCCCCTACCGTCGGCCGGCGACCCCCCACGCGCTCCGGCACACCACCGCCACGCTCCTGGTGGCCGAGGGCTGGGACGTCAAGGTCGTCGCGGAGCTGCTCGGACACCGGTCCATCGCCACCACCGGCGTGTACCTCGACCGGATCGAGGGCGAGCTCGCCGCGGCCATCCGGTCGCACCCGCTGTCGGCGGGCCTCGCCGGGCCCGCGACGACCGCGGCCGAGGCTCCGGCCGCCCCGGCGGGTGACATCACCGACGTACCCGACAGTTCGGCGCGCGGTGGTGACGGGGCCTGGCTACCGTGAGCCTCGTGCCGCCTCGCTTCCCCCGTCTCCGCAAGCCCGTCCGTGTCCAGATCGACTGGCCCGCCCTGCGCCGGTACACGACCCGGGGCGCGGTGCTCGCCGCGGCGGTCCCGGTGGCTGCTGCCGCCACGGTGATGGGGCTCGAGCGCTTCCGTCGGCACCAGTACCCGCTCGACGAGCCGTTCCCCACGGCCCCGCCGTCGTCCACCGAGATCGAGGACACGACCGCGACGCTCTACACGTACGGCGCGGACCTCTACGACGCGATGCTCGAGGCGATCCGCGGTGCGCAGCGGGAGATCTTCCTGGAGACGTACATCTGGAAGGACGACGAGGTCGGCCGCCGGTTCAAGCAGGCCCTCGTGGAGGCGGCCGCCCGCGGCGTCGCGGTCTACGTCGTCTACGACGGCTTCGCGAACCTGGTGATCTCCCGGCGCTTCTACGACCTGCCGGGCGTGCACGTGCTGCGCTTCCCGGCGATGCGTCCCGGGCTGCTGATGCTCGACGTCCGACGCTCGGGCCGCGACCACCGCAAGATCCTCGTCGTCGACGACGAGACAGCGTTCGTCGGCGGCTACAACATCGGTTCCCTCTATGCGACGCAGTGGCGGGACACGCACCTGCGCCTCACGGGCCCGTCCGCGTGGGAGCTGCGGAACGCGTTCGTCGACTTCTGGAACCGGTGGCGCGACCCCCGTCTGCCCGTCCTGCAGGACGTCGGCTCCCCCCTGTGGCTGCCCGAGCTGCGCGCGGCGCGGAACGCGCCCTCGGAGCTGGTCTTCCCCATCCGGGGCATCTACCTCGACGCGATCGACCGCGCCTGCTCGCACGTGTACATCACCCAGGCGTACTTCATCCCCGACGAGGACATCCAGGCAGGTCTCCTCGCGGCCGCGGCGCGCGGCGTCGACGTGCGGGTCCTCGTGCCGGAGCGGTCGAACCACGTGGTGGCCGACTGGCTCGCCCGCGGCCACTACTCGACGCTGCTGCGCGGCGGCGTGCGGATCTTCCTGTACCAGGGGGCGATGATCCACGCCAAGACCGCGACCATCGACGGGCGCTGGACCACGGTCGGCACCGCGAACATCGACCGGCTGAGCCTCACGGGCAACTACGAGATCAACCTCGAGGTCGTGGACGTCGGCCTCGCGGGGCAGCTCGAGGACGCGTTCCGCATGGACCAGTCGAACTCGCGCGAGCTGACCCGCGACGAGTGGCAGCGCCGGCACCCGCTGTCGAAGGTCGCCGAGCGGCTGATGTCGCCGCTGCGCCCCTTCCTCTGAGGGGCGTCAGCCGGCGGTACGGGCGCGACGTCGGGCGGCGAGCTCGTCGCCCTCGTGCGTGGCCGGCTCCTCGTCCTCGAGGGACTCGGTCGGCATCTCGGACAGGGTGCCCTCGATGTCGCGCCACACGCGGCCGACGGCGATGCCGAACACTCCCTGGCCGCCCTGGACGAGGTCCACGACCTCGTCGGGGGACGTGCACTCGTACACCGACGCGCCGTCGCTCATGAGCGTGATCTGCGCCAGGTCCTCGACGCCGCGCTCCCGCAGGTGGGTGACGGCGCTGCGGATCTGGTGCAGCGACACCCCGGTGTCGAGGAGCCGCTTGACCACCTTGAGCACGAGGATGTCGCGGAAGCTGTACAGGCGGTGGGTCCCGGAGCCGGTCGCGGGCCGGATGGACGGCTCCACGAGGCCCGTGCGGGCCCAGTAGTCGAGCTGGCGGTAGGTGATCCCCGCGACCCGGCACGCCGTGGTGCCGCGGTACCCGGTGGCGGCGTCCTGCTCCGTGAGGTCCTCACCGAAGAGGAGCCCCTGGGCGCCGTGCGGCACCGAAGCACCCGTGGGGACGCTTGCCTCACCGCTGCTGTTCACTGTGCCTCCTGGTGTTGGACTCCACGCTAGGACGCCCCCGGGGGGTCGTCAACGACGTCGGCGCCGAGCGGGACCGCGTGTCGCGCCGCCCTGCCCCCACGAACCTGTCCCCACGACGGGGCCTCACGCCCGTCCCTCAACCGTCGACCACGACTTGAGGGTTCGGCTCCTACGGTAACCGAGTCTGACCCTCGACCGGAGGTCGAGGGTCCGTCCGGGCGTGGCGGGCGTCGCTCGCCGGCCCCGGTCCTGGCCCGCGACGTCAGGGAGGGGCGTCGTCCGGCCGCTCGCCGCCGTTCGGGGGCGTGCCCGGTTCGTGCGGCCCCCCGGGGGCCGTGAAGTCGGCGGCGTTCACGTGGTCGAGGAAGTCGCGGAACTTCTCCACCTCGCGCTGCTGCTCGACGTCCACCACCTCGACGCCGGCGACGGCCACCACCTCCGCCGAGCAGAGCACCGGGCTCCCCGTCCGCACCGAGAGGGCGATCGCGTCCGAGGCGCGCGAGTCGAGCCGGGTGCCGTTCGACAGGACCAGCTCGGCGAAGAACACCCCGCCGTCGAGCGCGACGATCTCGACCCGCTCGAGCTCCACGCCCACCGCGCCGAGGAGGTCCCGCAGCAGGTCGTGCGTCATCGGGCGCGGGGTGACGAGACCCGCCTGCGCCATCGCGATCGCGGATGCCTCGCGCGCCCCGATGACGATGGGGACGGCGAGGTTCGCGGCGGCGTCCAGGAGCAGCACGACGATCTCCTGGTCGTGCTGCTGCTGCCGCACCCCGAGGACCTCCACCGGGACCATCGGTGCGTCGCTCGCGTCGTCGGGTTCCACCGATCCACGGTACGTCCGCAAGGTGCCGCACGTCGCCCGGGGGGCCCGCCGGATCGGGACCGCACGCGAAGGGATCGCGAAGGGCCGGTCAGACGAGGTCGCCCGTCCCCTGCCGCACCCACGTCGAGTGCAGGCGAGCGAGCAGCTCGCCCACCTCCGCCGCGAGCTCCGCACCCTGGGCGCGCGCCGACGGGGTCTGCTGGCTGCGGTAGGGCGCCACGAGCTGGTCCACCAGGCCCACGTGCCGGTCCGCCGACGCCCGCAACGACCGCAGGTGGCGCGGCTCGATGCCGTGCTCCGCGAGCCGGGCCGCGATCCGCACCACGTCGGGGGCGCCGTCGTCCAACCGGCTCCCCGCCCGGGACTGCAGCACGCCCGCGGACACCAGCTCCTGCACGAAGCGGACCGTCGTGCCGGTCGCCTCCGCGACGGTCTCCACGGTCCAGCGCCGTCGCGACACCTCGGCCGCGGCACCCGCGTCGGCGAGCCGTGGCGCCGGTCCGGGCGCGGGCTCCCCCGCGTCCATCTCGGCGAGACGCTCCTTGATGACCTTCAGCGGCAGGTACGAGTCCCGCTGCTCCGTCAGCACGAACCGCAGGCGCTCGACGTCGGCGGGGCTGTACTGCCGGTAGCCCGACGGGGTGCGCACCGGGTCGATCAGGCCCTGGTCCTCGAGGAACCGCAGCTTGGAGTGGGAGACCGACGGAAACTCCGGACCCAGCTGGGCGAGCACGTCGGAGATCCGCATCGTCGCCTGGCGCGAGATGCCCCGCGGCCAGGGTTCCGGCGCGCCGGCGGGCTCCTCGCCCTGCGCGGCCTGCGCCGCCGTCACGACGCGGGCGCCTGCGGGTCCCGCGGCGCCTGCGGGCTGGCGTGGAACGACATGCGGAACTTGCCGATCTGCACCTCGTCACCCGTCACCAGCGGCGCCGCGTCGATGCGCTCCCGGTTGACGTACGTGCCGTTGAGGGAGCCGATGTCCCGGACCACGAACCGGTCGCCCTCGCGGGCGAACTCCGCATGCTTGCGCGACACGGTCACGTCGTCCAGGAAGATGTCCGCCTGCTCGCTGCGGCCGGCGACCGCGCGGTCGGAGTCCAGCAGGAAACGCTCCCCCACGGCGCCGGAGCCGTACTGCACCACGAGGAGCGCCGAGTGCCGGGGCAGGGCCGCGACGGCGGCGGCCTCCTCCGCGGTGAGCGGGATCCGGAACGCCTGCTCCTCCGCGGGCGCGCCCACGCGCCCCAGGTGCGCGGTGGTGTCCGCGGCCGCCTGGTGCGGCGGGAGAGGGCGGGGGTCCGTCATCAGTCCTCCTGTGAGGTCGGGCCGGTGGGTCGGGCGACGCTGCCGACCGGGCCCGGGAAGCCGGTGGCCCCGGATGGCCGACTGTGCGTCCGACGTGCGCCGTCGTCCGACAAACCTACCCCGACCGGGGCACGGGCGGGAAGCCCGCTCACCGGCGGCCGGCCCGTCGGACCAGTCCCGACGCGCCTCGCGAGGCTGTCGGTCGCGCTGTCAGTCGCGCGCGCGCTCCGGCTGCGCGTACTCGGGCTCGCCCGGTGGCGTGACCGCCGTGATCTTCACCTCGTCCTCGCGCGCCGTCGACGCCTCCGCCCCCGCCGTACGCACCGTCGCGAGCGCGCCGCCGGGGATCTCCAGCGCGCGGTCCATCGTCTCCGGGTCGCCGATGACGGTCCACTCGTACGGGGAGGAGAGGGAGGTCCCGTCGACCACGATCGCGCCACCCTCGTCCTCGAACCAGGTGGACGTGACCAGGCGCACCCCGTTGAGCTCGACCACCTCCGCGCCCGCGTTGCGCAGCTCCTCCAGCACGTTGAACATCTGCGACGCCTTCAGCGCGCCGGCCGGGTCCTGGATCGTCACGCGCACCCCCGGGCCCTGCGCCGGCAGCCGCCCCGACAGGATGCCCTCCGACTCCGCACGCTGCTCCGCGAGCTCGAGCGCCGACCGCGCCTGCCCGGAACCGGACTCCAGCTCGTCGCGCGTCGCCTCCAGCCCCGAGACCTCGTCCCCGAGCTGCTGCGCCCGGTCGGTGACCTCGTCGAGCAGGCGCACCAGGTCCTCCTGGCGCGCGGACGAGAGCTGGTCCGACGCCGACTGCTGCACCTGCACCACCAGCGCGAAGCCCAGCGCCGCGCACAGCACGCCCGCCAGCACCTGGGATCGGCTCGCCCGGGGACGCAGCGCCGCCCCGAGCCGGCGCCACCCGCTCGGCGCGGCGGACGCCGCCCCGGCGCTCGCGGTCGCGTGCTCGGTCGTGTCGTCGACACCGTTCTCAGCGCCGGCCGGCTCGCCACTGGCCGGCTCGGGGGCGTCCGACTCCGGGGGGTCGTCCGTGCCTGCGGAGTCCTCGGAGTCCTCGGAATCCACGGAGTCCTCGGAGTCACCGGGGGCGTCGTCCGGCGGTCCGGGCGCAGGCGCGGGCGCAGGCTCGACGGCGAGCGGCTCCCCCGGCGGCTCGAGCTCGTCGTCCGAGTCGCCCGCACGGGTCGGCTCCGTGGTGGCGGCCGGCTCGGAGTGGCCCACCGCCTCGCCCTCAGGTTCCAAGGACGTGGCCGCCTCGCCCTGCGGGGAGTCCTCGCCCGTGAGGTCCCGATCGGTGGAGTCACCGTCGGCCGGGACGCCATGGGAGGGCGCCTCCGGGGGCACAGGCTCCTCCTGCGAGGCCTGGTCCTCCTGCGGGGCTGGGGCCTGCGGGGGCCCGGCGCTCGCGGCAGCCACCGCGGCGTCGTCCTCGACGGCCGACGACGCAGCCCCGGCGGTCATGTCCTCGTCGCCCTCGCCGGACACCACGTCGGGCGTCTCAGGCGTCTCAGCGGACTCGGGGGTGTCGGGGCGGTCGCCCTTCGGGTCGCTCATCCGCCGCTCACGCCTTGAACAGGTGGCGGCGGATCGCCGCCGCGTTCGAGAAGATCCGGATGCCCAGCACCACCACGACCGCGGTCGACAGCTGCGCACCCACGCCCAGCTGGTCGCCGAGGAACACGATGAACGCCGCCACGACCACGTTCGACAGGAACGACACCAGGAACACCTTGTCGTCGAACAGCCCGTCGAGCTTGGCGCGCAGGCCCCCGAACAAGGCGTCCAGGGCGGCCACCACCGCGATCGGCAGATAGGGCTGCAACGCCACCGGAACGGTCGGCTGCAGCACCAGACCGGCGATCACGCCGATCACGAGCCCGATCGCGGCGATCATGAGCGTTCCTCCTCGGTGTCGGACGACGACGTCCCCTGCGACGTCCCCGGCGATGTGCTCTCTCGTGTGCTCTGCGGTGCCCCCTGGGCGTCGTCGCCCGGCTGCGAGGACTCCCCCGCACCCGACGTCGACGCGTACCGCAGGGTCTGGTTCCCCACGCCCGGCAGCGACAGGTCGCTCTGCGGGGTCACGCTCGACTGGATCCCGTAGCGCGACCCCAACAGCTGCAGGTACGCCGGGGCGCCGGAGCGAGCGTACGCGGTCTGCAGGTCGTCGGGGTCGCCGATCGCGCGGATCGCGTAGGTCGGCCCCGGCAGCGGCACGAGGTCCACCAGGATGGCGTCCCCCGCGTTACGGATCGCCGACAGCGACGTCAGCCGCTGGTCGTCCACCGAGATCGCCTCCGCGCCCGCCGCCCACAGGGCGTTCACCACGGTCTGCACGTCCGCGTCCCGCACCCGGGCGCTCGCGTCGGGATCCGACTCCGACTGCGCGGCGTCGCCGTCCGACAGGGAGACCACCAGACCGGGGCCGCTGACGGCCGCCGACCCGCTCACCACGCCGTCGCGCTGCAGCGTCTGCAACAGTCCCGGGTCCTCGCTGGCGAGCGCTGTGTGCTGCAGCGCCTCGATCTCGTCGCTCAGCGCCACCGACCGGGCCTGGAGCGCGTCCACCTCCCCGCGCCGGTCCACGATCTGGTTCTCCAGCACCTCGCGCGCCGCCGCCACCTCGGCCTGGGGCGCTCGCAGCTGCCGTGCCGCCGACACGGTCAGCAACCCCAGCAGGGCCGCGAGCACCAGCAGGAGCACGACGGAGAGCCCCCGGCGCCCCGCCGGGCGCCCGGCCCGCGCCGCCTCGGCGCGCCGCTCGGCCTCCTCCGCGTACCCCGGGTCCAGAGGCTTCTCCATCACCTCGACCAGCAGGGTCATCGACTCGTCCGGGCGGCGGCGCGCCGGCGTGCGCACCGGCGCCGTCACGCCTCGCCCTCCGTACCCCGAGCGTCCGGCCCGGCGCTCGCGGCCCCCAGCAGGGCGCGCGCCTGCCGCACGTACTGGACACCCGCCACCCAGTACAGGCCGACGCCCCACCAGGTGAACGCCCAGCCCACGACGTGCGCCGCCGCGCCGACCACGCCCGGCATCGTCGCCAGGAGGAGCAGGGGGAACGCGTACAGCAGGGCGAACGTCCCGGCCTTGCCCACGAAGCTCACCGGCAGCGGGCCGTACCCGTGCCGCGCCAGCACCGGGAGGAGGCACATCAGCAGCACGTCACGCGCCACGATCAGCACCAGCAACCACAGCGGGACCACGTCCCGCCAGGCGAGGCCCGCCAGCGTGACGAAGATGAAGAGACGGTCCGCCGCCGGGTCCAGCATCTGGCCCAGCCGCGTCACCTGGTGCAGGCGCCGCGCCAGCACGCCGTCCAGCCAGTCCGTGAACCCGGAGAAGGCCAGGACGGCGAGGGCCCACACGTCCTCGCCCACCACGATCAGCACCGCGAACACCGGCACCAGCGCCAGGCGCAGCAAGCTCACCAGGTTCGGGATCGTGAAGACCCGGCTGCTGATCTCCTGGCCCTCCTGCACGGGGCACATCCTACGCACGCGCCCTGCGCCCAGTGGCCGAACTCACCGGCACCCGCCGGACCTCATCCGGCACCGGCCGGTAGACTGGGGGCACCTTCGGAGTTCGTCGTGCCTCCCGCGTGTTCGTTGTGCCCCGCTCAGAGCGGGGCTGGTGTGTGTCCGGGACCGAGCGACCGCCCCGCCGCCCCTGGCGGTGCAGGACTCCTCCCCCACCACCCACAGAACGGTGACCGCTCTTGAGCACCCCTGACTCCACCCTGCCCACCGAGCAGAACACCGGGCAGGACCCGACGTTCGCCGACCTCGGCCTCCCCGCACCGCTGCAGGCCGCCGTCGACGACCTCGGGTTCACGACGCCCTCGCCCATCCAGGCGCGCGCCATCCCCGAGCTCCTCGCCGGCCGCGACATCACCGGCGTCGCCCAGACCGGCACCGGCAAGACCGCCGCCTTCGGCATCCCGCTGCTCGCCGCCCTCGACCCGGACGCCTCCGTCGCGGGCGGGCACGTGCAGGCTCTCGTCCTCGCCCCCACCCGCGAGCTCGCGCTCCAGGTCGCCGAGGCCGTCGAGTCCTTCGCCACCCACCTGCCCGGGGTGCGCGTCACCTCCGTGTACGGCGGCTCCCCCTACCAGCCCCAGCAGCGCGCCCTGCGCGACGGCGTGCACGTCGTCGTCGGCACCCCCGGCCGCGTCATGGACCACATGGAGCGCGGCACCCTCTCCCTCGACGGCGTCAAGTTCCTCGTCCTCGACGAGGCCGACGAGATGCTCCGCATGGGCTTCGCCGAGGACGTCGAGACGATCTTCGGCCAGGCCCCCGCGAAGCGGCAGGTCGCCCTGTTCTCCGCGACCATGCCGCCCGCCATCCGCGCCGTCGCCGAGACCCACCTCACCGACCCCGTCGCGATCGCAGTCTCCCGGCAGTCGTCCACCGTGTCGACCGTCGAGCAGACCTACGCCGTCGTGCCCTTCCGGCACAAGATCGGCTCCCTGGTCCGGGTGCTCGCCACCTCCGACGCCGACGCCACCATCGTCTTCACCCGCACCCGCAAGGACGCCGAGGAGGTCGGCGCCGCCCTGGTCGAGCGCGGCACCTCCGCCGCCACCATCTCCGGCGACGTCGCCCAGAAGGAGCGCGAGAAGATCGTCGAGCGCCTCAAGTCCGGCGCCCTCGACGTGCTCGTCGCCACCGACGTCGCCGCCCGCGGCCTCGACGTCGACCGCATCGGCCTCGTCGTCAACTTCGACATCCCCCGCGAGCCCGAGGCCTACGTGCACCGCATCGGCCGCACCGGCCGCGCGGGGCGCACCGGCCGCGCCCTGTCGTTCGTCACGCCCCACGAGCGCGGCAAGCTCAAGCACATCGAGCGGACCATCCGGACCACGCTCGCCGAGGTCGAGATCCCCTCGCCGCGCGACGTCTCCGAGCACCGCGCCCGCCGCCTCCTCGACGCCGTCGGCACCCGCATCGAGGCCGGCCGCCTCGACCTGTACACCCGGATGCTCCAGGAGCGCACCGCCACCGCGGCGGCGTCCGCCGAGGACACCGACGGCACGACGGCCCCCGTCGAGGCCGACGACGACGCCCTGCAGGTCGCGGCCGCCCTCCTGGCGCTCGCGGTCGGGGACGACGGCCCCCAGCAGCGCGCGGCCCAGGAGGAGCACGAGCGCGAGCGGGCCGAGGCCAAGGGCGGGCGCACCCGCGAGACCCACCGCGCCGAGCGGACCGAGCGGGACGGCGACCGCACGGGCCGCCACCCGCGCTCCGACCGCGATCGCGACGACCGTGGCCGCGGCATCCGTCGTCCCGCCGCCGGCACGCGCTACCGCATCTCCGTCGGGCACACGCACGGCGCGCAGCCGCGCGGCATCGTCGGGGCGCTCACCCACGAGGGCGGCCTGTCGGGCAGCGACATCGGCAAGATCGACATCTTCGGCAACTTCTCGCTGGTCGACATCTCGCGACCGCTCGACGACGCCGACATGAACCGCATCGGGCGTGCCCACGTCGCGGGCAAGGCCCTCCGGATCTCCGTCGACAAGGGCGCCCCGGAGCGGCGCGCCCCGCGCACGGAGCGGCCCCGCACCGACCGTCGTCCGGCCCGCACGGTCTGACGACGTCGGGCACCGGCCCGAGACACCGCGACGCCCCGCGAGCCGTACGGCTCGCGGGGCGTCGTCGTCCCCGGCAGGGGCGGGCGCGGTCAGGTGCGGTCCGGTGCCTCGCCGAGGCTCACGACCAGGGACCGCAGGCGCCGCGCCTCCGCCATCCCGCGCTCCCCGTCCGCCCGCTGGATGCCCATCACGGCGATCGTGCCGCCGTCGGCGAGGTCGAGGCGCACCCACGGGTCGTTCGGGCCCAGCCGGACCTCGACGATCTCCGGCCACGCGAGCGTCCGGGACCGTACGAGGTTGCGCACCCGCAGCCCTTGTTCCGAGGGCACCGCGTGCACGCCGCCGAGCCGCCACAGCAGCCAGGTGACGCCCAGCGCGAAGACCACGAACGAGATCTTGTTCACCGCGGCCGCGCCCATCGGCCCGTTCGAGCCGAGCCCGACCACCACGCTGCCGACCGCGGCGACCACCCACACGAACCAGGCCGAGACCTGGCCCCACAGCGGCCGGAAGGTGCGGAAGCGTGACGCGCTCATGCCCACCACGCTGCCACCGCCCGCACGTGCTCGACAGGTCGGCGGGCGCCGACCCGCCGGGTCACAGCCGGCTGGCGTGGATGGAGGTCACGATGATGCCGCGCGCCCCCACCTCGTACAGCGCGTCCATCACGCGGTTGGTCTCCGAGCGCTTCACCATCGACCGCACCGCCGCCGACTCGCCGTTGTGCAGCGGCGACACGGTGGGCGACTCGAAGCCGGGCGTCACCGCCACCGCGGCGTCGACGAGTTCCATCGGCACGTCGTAGTCCATGAGCACGTACTCGTGCGCGGTGATCACGCCCTGGAGGCGGCGGGTGAGCACGTCGAGCCCGGCCGGCTCCCCCACGTCGCTGCGTCGGATGAGCAGCGCCTCGGAACGCAGGATCGGCTCGCCGAACACCTCGAGCCCCGCCGCGCGCAGCGTCGTGCCCGTCTCGACGACGTCCGCGATGACGTCCGCGACGCCCAGGCGCACGGAGCTCTCCACCGCGCCGTCGAGGTGCACCACGGCCGACGGCTCGATCCCTCGCTCGCGCAGGTACGAGCGGACCAGGGTGTCGTACGACGACGCCACCCGGCGGCCGGCGATCTGGTCGACGTCGGTGATCGTGCCCGCCGGCGCCGCGAAGCGGAACGTCGACGCGGCGAAGCCCAGCGGCAGGTGCTCGACGGCGTCGGCGCCAGAGTCGAGCAGCAGGTCGCGGCCGGTGATGCCGACGTCGACGGTGCCGGAGCCGACGTACACCGCGACGTCGCGGGGGCGCAGGAAGAAGAACTCGGCCCCGTTGTCGGGGTCGGCGAGCACGAGCTCGCGGGTGTCTCGACGCTGGCGGTAGCCGGCCTCGCGCAGCATGTCGGAGGCCGGGACGGAGAGGGAGCCCTTGTTGGGGACGGCGATACGGAGCACTGCGGTTACCTCGTTCTGATCAGGACGGGACGTGTCGGGCGGCAGGGCGCGCGCGACGGACGACGGGGCCGCACCGTGACGGTGCGGCCCCGGTCCGGGCGCTCACAGATGCGCGTACACGTCCTCGAGCGTCAGTCCCTTGGCCAGCATGAGCACCTGCAGGTGGTACAGCAGCTGCGAGATCTCCTCCGCGGCGGCCTCGTCGGTCTCGTGCTCGGCGGCCATCCAGACCTCGGCCGCCTCCTCCACGATCTTCTTGCCGATCGCATGCACGCCGGCGTCCAGCTCGGCCACGGTCCCCGACCCGGCGGGGCGGGTCGTGGCCTTCTCGGTCAGCTCGGCGAACAGGGAGTCGAACGTCTTCACCCGCTCAGCCTAGACGCCGGGACCCCGGGCTCAGGGCAGGGTTCCGGTCCTCGGGACGGCGAGCTCCGGGTGTTCAGGACGCTTGGCACACTATTTTTCCGAGAGTCGAGAGAGGTGCCGGTTGCGTGCCGAGCCGCGAGAGGTGCTCAGTGGGCGTGGCCCGACGCCAGCCCGCGCAGGGCCTCGATCTCCGCCGGGACGTCGGCGGCCCCGTACACCGCGGAACCCGCCACGAAGACGTTCGCCCCCGCGTCCGCCGCCCGCTCGATGGTGTCGCGCGACACTCCCCCGTCGACCTGGATCCACACGTCCAGCCCCGACTCCCCCACCGCCTGCCGGGCCCGCCGGATCTTCGGCAGCGTCCCGTCGATGAACGACTGCCCGCCGAAGCCGGTCTCCACAGTCATGACGAGGATCATGTCGATCTCCGGCAGGAGGTCGAGGAACGGCTCCACCGGCGTGGCCGGCCGGAGCGCCACGCCCGCCCGTGACCCCAGGCGCCGCAGCTCCCGCGCGAGGCGCACCGGGGCGTTGGCGGCCTCCGCGTGGAACGTCACCGAGGCCGCCCCGGCCTCCGCGTACGCCGGCGCCCAGCGGTCCGGGTCCTCGATCATCAGGTGCGCGTCGAGCGGCACAGGAGAGACCTGCGCCAACCGCTCGAAGACCGGCAGGCCGAGCGTGAGGTTCGGCACGAAGTGGTTGTCCATGACGTCCACGTGGGCGTAGTCGGCGGAGGCGATGGCGCCCAGGTCCCGCTCGAGGTTCGCGAAGTCGGCCGACAGGATGCTCGGGTTGATCAGCGCAGGCATGCGCCCAGCGTAGGCGGAGCAGCCACTACGCTCGCCCCGTGCCACCGCTCCCCTCCCCCGCCGAGCCGTCGCCGTCGACCGCGTCGACGGTCGCCGCACCGCCCGTCGTGCGTGCCGCCGTCGTCGGCGACCTGCCCGCCGTCGCGGCGATCCTCGAGCCGTACGTCACCGGCACGGCCGTGACCTTCGACGAGCAGGCCCCCGACGTCGCCGCCTGGCGACAGCGCCTCGTGGACCTCGACGCCCGCGGCCTGCCCTTCCTCGTGGCCGAGGTCGACGGGGCCGTCGTCGGCTACGCGTACGCGGCCCCCTGGCGGCCCAAGGCCGCCTACCGCTACACGGTGGAGGACACGATCTACCTCGCCCCCGCGGCCCAGGGCCGGGGTGTCGGCTCGCTGCTCATGACCGCGCTGCTGGAGGCCTGCACGCGCGCCGGCGTGCGGCAGGTCGTGGCGGTCGTGGCCGACGACCCCGCGGCGGCCGGCTCGCTCCCCCTGCACCGCCGGTTCGGCTTCGAGGTCGCCGGTGTGCTGCGTGACGTCGGCGTCAAGCACGGCCGCTCCGTGAGCACCACGCTGCTCCAGCGCACCCTCGCCTGACGAGCGCGCCGCGCGCCTCAGCAGGACAGCGCCTCAGGAGAGGCACCTCAGGAGGGCAGCCCGGCGCGCAGCGCGTCGGTGCGGGCCTCCACGGTCCGCCACGCGTCCGGACCCACGCCCGGGTGGGCGTCGCGGTCGATCTCCCCGAGGCCGGTGCGCAACCCGTCGAGCGTGGCCGCCACGGCACGCAGCGCGCGGCGGCGCGGCAGCCCCCACGACTCCCCCTCCGCGACGAGGTGCTCGGCCGTGATGCGGTCCATGTCGCGCTCCCCGGACACGTCCATCGCGAAGACCCGCGACGCGTGCACGTGGTGCAGGTGCATGGACACGTCGTAGGCCGGGGCGAGCGCCACGGTGCCGTCCTCGCGCCGCAGCAGCGACACGTTCTTCGCGTGGGCGTCGGTGTTCCCGACCGCCAGGTTCAGGGTGGTGAGCGCGAGCAGCGGGTCGGGCCGGGCACCGTCCTCGCGCAGCACGCGGGCGATCCTGGCGAGCGACGGCAGCGTCCGGCCGTGCTGGAACTTGCGCTCCGGGTCGCGGGTGTTGATGCCCAGGGCCTGGGCCGCGTCCTCCTGGTGCACGCGCCGCTGGCCGCCCGGCGAGGCCGCGTCGGGCACTCGGTCGTAGCGGGAGACGACGATCGCCCGGACGTCCTCGAACGTGACCACCTCGGCGTCGATCGACGTGAGGCCCACGCGGCGGGCCAGGTCGAGCGCGGCGGCCTCGGTGTCGACGAGGTCGGCCGTGGGCGAGCCCGCCTCGCGCGCCACCTTGAGGATGTGCGTCGTGGGCTGGGTGGGTGACGCCCGGAGCCACCCCTGCTCGTCGCGCACGAGGCCGATCTTGGGCTCCATGCCCGGCAGGGAGCTGGTGAGGTGCTGCGCCCGCCCCTGCCCGCCGGCGCGGGCCACGCTCTCGCGCAGGAGGGCGGCGACGCCCGCCTCGTCGAGACGCCGGGTGGGGCGCGACTCCGCCTCCGGCACGACGCCCGCCTCGACGAACGTCAGCGCGCCCACCGTGTCGCCGCCGTAGGCGCGGAAGAACGCGACCGGGTCGTCGGGGTCCACGCCCGCGTCCATGGCCATGTGGGCACGGACGCGCCCCTCCGGCATGAGGCCGTCGAGCCAGGCGGCCACGCGCGCCGGCGCGGGCCGCTCGTCCGGCTCGATCGGGAGCAGGTGCGACAGGATCCGCGCGCCGTCGCCCCAGCGCCGCGCCGCGTCGTCGTCCCACCCGAGCTCGACCCGCGGCGTCCCCCGCCCGAGGTCACGCGCGACGAAGCGCGCGATCCGCGCCCCGTAGAGCCAGGCGTCGATCTCCGTCACGCGTCCCGCCCCCGCTCCGCGAGGCGCACGTCGATGCCGAGCTCGTCGAAGATCTCGAACAGGCGCGTGATGTACAGGTTGTCCACGCCCGCCTCGACCTCGGAGACGTACTGCCGCGTCAGCCCCAGCTCGTCCGCGAGCGCCGTCTGGCTGATGCCGCGTCGGCGGCGGACGGTGCGGGCGAAGCGGCCGAGGTCGCGTGCGCTGCGTGCCGGCGTCCAGGGGCTGGGCTGCGTCATGTCAGGCTCCTGTTGTCGGATTATTCTTCCCGAACTCTCAGGAAGGATATTCCGGCATTCCAGAGTTTGCAAGGATCTTCTGACAGCGACCGGCGGTTCAGCGGACCCGTCGCAGCAGCGTGAGGTGCATCGCGTCGGTGCCGTGCACGTGCGGCCACAGCTGGGCGTCCAGCCCTTGCGCGCCCCCGTCGCCGGCGCCCAGGTCGAGCTGCGCCCCCGGGACGAGCACGCCGCGCAGCGCCGCACGGGCGTCGATTCGCTCGGCGTCGTCGCGGCGGCGGAGCACGTCGTCGACCACGAGCCGCGTCTCCGCCAGGTGCGGGGAGCAGGTGACGTACGCGACGACGCCGCCGGGGCGGACCGCGTCCAGGGCGGAACCGAGCAGCTCGCGCTGCAGCACGGTCAGCGTGCCGAGGTCCGCCGGCGTGCGGCGCCACCGGGACTCGGGGCGACGGCGCAGGGCGCCGAGCCCGGTGCAGGGGGCGTCGACGAGCACCCGGTCGTAGGCGGCGGGCTCCTCGGTGCCGACCTCCCGCCCGTCGCCCGTGCGCACGCGCTCCACGACGCCGCCGGGCACGGCGCGCAGGGCCCGCTCGACGAGCCGCGCTCGGTGCGGCTGCACCTCGTTGGCGACGAGGGTGGCGCCCCGCTCCCCCGCGAGCGCCGCGAGGAGCGCGGCCTTGCCGCCCGGACCGGCGCACAGGTCGAGCCAGCGGGCGTCAGGTCCCTCGAGCGGGGCGTCCGCGAGGGCGAGGGTGACGAGCTGGGAGCCCTCGTCCTGGACACCGGCGCGGGCGTCCGCGACGGCAGGCAGCGCGGCGGGGTCGCTCCCGCCGGCGAGGACGAGCGCGGTCGGTGCCCAGCGGCCGGGCTCGAGCCGCACGTCGGCGTCGTGGGCCTGCTCCTGGAGCGTGTCGGGGCCAGCGAGGCCGGGGCGGGCGACGAGGGTGACGCGCGGGGCGGTGTTGTCGGCGTCGAGGAGGTCGGCGACCTCGTCCGGGCTGCGGCCGTGGCCCGCGAGCGCCTCGCGCAGGGCGCGGGCGATCCACACGGGGTGGGAGCCGACCGTGGCGAGGCCGGTGACGGCGTCGGGCGCCTCGTCGGCGAGGCGGGTGAGCCAGTCGTCGAGGGACGTGCGCCCGACGGCGCGCAGGACGGCGTTGACCATCTGGGCGGGCCCGGCGCCCACGCGGTCACGGGCGAGGGCGACCGTCTCGGAGACGGCGGCGTGGGACGGCACCCGCATCCCCAGGAGCTGGTGCGCGCCGAGACGGAGCACGTCGAGCACCTCGGGGTCGAGCTGGTCCAGGGGGCGGGTCACGCAGCGGGCGAGGATCGCGTCGTAGCGACCGCGCAGGCGCAGGGTGCCGTAGGCGAGCTCGGTGGCGAAGGCTGCGTCGCGGCCGGCGATGCGGCGCTCGCGCAGCAGGGGCGGGAGCACGAGGTTGGCGTAGGCGTCGGAGCCGTCCACCTGGCGCAGCACGTCATACGCGGCCGTGCGCGCGGGGTCGGTGCGACGCCGGCGCTCGCCGGGCGCCTGGGCGCTGCGGTGGGTCTCGCCGCGCGAGCGGGCGGCGCCGCGCTGGCGGCCCTTGCTGTTGCGGGCGGAGTCGCGACGCTCGTCCCGGCGGTCCGCGCTCATCGGGCGTCCTGCCCGAGCCGCAGGGAGGCGTCACCGGCGTCACCGGTGAAGAGGCCGCGCGCACCGCGGGCCCAGTCGGCGGCGGGCATCGGCTTCTTGCCCACGGGCTGCACGTGCCCGAGGGCGACGGCGTGCGTGGCGGTCCCGACGAGGACCTCCTTCTTGCCGGCGCGCACCTCGCCCGGGGCGAGGTCGGTGACGTCGGGTCGCGGGGTGACGGGACCGAGGCCGAGGCGGGCGCCGGGGGCGGCGTCGAGCCCCGAGGTGGGGGGCAGGGTGGTCCAGGCCCCCGGGGCGGGCGTGACGGCGCGGACACGGCGGTCGACGGCGAGGGCAGGGTCGTCCCAGCGGACGCGGGCGTCGTCGGTCGTGACCTTCGGTGCGAGGGAGACGCCGTCGGCCGGTTGCGCCTGGGGGGCGAGGGTGCCGTCCTCGAGCGCGTCGAGGGTGGCGACGAGCAGCTCCGCGCCGCTGGTCGCGAGGCGGCCGAGCAGGTCGCCGGAGGTGTCGCGGGGGCGGATCGTCTCGGTGGCGGTGCCGAGCACCGGGCCGGTGTCCATGCCCTCGTCGAGGAGGAACGTCGTGGCGCCGGTGACCTCGTCGCCGGCGAGCACGGCGTGCTGCACGGGGGCGGCCCCGCGCCACGCGGGCAGCACGGAGAAGTGCAGGTTCACCCAGCCGAGCCGCGGGACGGCGAGCACGTCGGGGCGCAGCAGGTGCCCGTACGCGACGACGGGGGCGGCGTCGACGTCGAGCTCGCGCAGCACGCTGAGGAACTCCTCCCCGCGGGGGCGGTCGGTGAGGACCGGGATCCCGGCCTCCTCGGCCTCGAGGCGCACCGGGCTGGGCACGAGGCGGCGGCCGCGTCCGGCGGGCGCATCCGCCCGGGTCAGGACGCCCACGACCTCGTGGCGCGACGCCAGGAGGGCACGCAGGGACGGGACGGCGGGGTCGGGGGTTCCGGCGAAGAGCAGGCGCACCACCCGATCGTAGTCGGGCGGCGACGCGCCGTGGCTCGGGCGGGACGCGCCCGCCTACCGCCGCACGGGCAGCCCGAGGGAGCGCAGCGCGGCGCGCAGCGCCGGAGTGTCGGTGAAGCGGACGGCGTGGAAGCCGAGCTGCCGGGCGGTGGCGACGTTGGCGGGGCCGTCGTCCACGAAGACGGCGCGGGCGGGATCGACGTCGTGCGTCGCGGCCAGGTGACGGAAGATCGCCGGGTCGGGCTTCGCGAGCCCCACACGCCCGGAGACGACGACGTGCTCCAGGCGGGTCGTGGCGGGGGCGGCGCCGGCGGCGTGCCGGAACAGCTCGGCGGACCAGTTGGTGAGCCCGAGGAGGCGCACGCCCGCGGCACCGAGCTCCTCGACGAGCTCCGCCGAGCCGGGGACGGGGCCGGTCAGCGTCCCGGGGAAGCCCGCCACGTACTCGTCCAGGAGGGGCTGCAGGTGGGGACGGTCGTCGAGGGTCGCGCGGGCGTCGGCCCAGCTGCGGCCGGCGTCCTGGGCGAGGTTGAACGCCGGGAAGTCGATCTCCGCCATCCAGCCGGCCACCTCGGCGCGCGGCCGGCCGGGGAACGCCCCGTAGGGGTCCCACCCGACGAGCACGTTGCCGAAGTCGAGCACCACGGTGTCGACGGGGGCCCCGGCGGGGGCGAGGGCCATCAGAGCATCTCCTTCGGGTCGACCTGCACGCGGACCACGCCACCCTCGCGCCGAGCGGACCGGACGGCGAGGGAGGCGCGCAGCTGGGCGGCGAGCTCGCCCCCCTGGGCGAGGGGGACGCGCAGCACGGTGCGCACCTGGGGCTCGAGGGTGGCTCCGCGTCGCGGGTCGGCGTCAGGCTGCTCGACGGGGCCGAGGACGGTGTCGGGCCCCGCGAGCGCGACGCGGCCGACGACCGCGTCCACCGCCCCCCGGTCGCCGGAGACGGCCGCGACGCGGACCGCGGGCGGCAGCGCGAGCTCGCGGCGCTCGGCGAGCTCCCGGTCGGCCAGGCCCCCGGGGTCGTAGCGCACGAGCGCCCCGGTCGGGGCGGGAGCGGCGTCCCCGACGAGGAGCACCTGCCCGCCGGCGCGGGCGGGGTGCACGAGGGCCGCGGCGGCGAGCCAGCGGTGCAGCGCCTCCGTGGCAGTGGCGAGCCCGGTGCCCGCGGTCGCGACGGCGGCGTCGAGCAGGAGCGCGACGGCGTACCCGCCGTCGGCGACGGGCTCCGCGCCGGGCGTCGCGACGACGAGCGCCGGCTCCCCACCGACCCGGTCGAGCACCCCGGCGGGCGCGGAGGACGCGGACACCCGCACGGGCGTGCCCGCGAACGCCCGGCCGAGCTCCTCCGCCGTCCGGTCCGACCCGACGCGGACGGCGCGCAGCCGGGTGTCGCCGCACTCCTCGCAGCGCCAGCCGCCGGCGAGGCGGCCGCACCAGGAGCACTGCGGTGCGCTGCCGGTGCGGGTCATGCCGAGGGGGCCGTGGCACGCGGCGCACCGGGCGGCGGTCCGGCACCGCGCGCAGGCCACGACGGGCAGGTAGCCGGTGCGTGGCACCTGCACGAGGACGGGTCCGCGGGTCAGCCCGTCGCGGGCGGCCCGCCAGGCGGCGGTCGGCAGTCGCGCGGCCGCGCCCGGCCCCTCGGCGGCGAGCTCGACCGACGTGAGCGCGCGCACGCGGGGTGCGCGGGCGCGCAGCACGTCGCGGGGCGCGGCGATCTCGCGCGCCCACCCGGACGCCAGCAGCGCCTGCGCCTGCACGGTCCGGCCCGGCGACGCCAGCAGGTACGCCGCGGACTCCAGGTCGCTGCGCAGGGCGAGCACGTCGCGGGCGTGCGGGTAGGGGGCGTGCGGCTCCGCGAGCGTGTCCTCCCCGTCGCCCCAGAGCACGACGAGCCCGAGGTCCGGCACCGGGGCGAACATGGCGGCGCGGGTCCCGACGACGACGTCCGCCAGGCCGTGCCGGGCGCGCAGGAACGCGCGGTAGCGGGGTGCGGGGCCGTCGTCGGCGAGGAGACGCACGACGTCGTCGAGCCCGGCCTCGCCCAGGGCGTCGACGACGCGCTCGACGTCCCGGGCGTCGGGGGCGACGACGAGGGCGCGCCGCCCTCCGGCCACGGTGGCGCGGGCCGCCTGCGCGACGCCGGCCGCCCAGTGCGGCACGTGGGCCGGCCCGTCGTCGGTCGGCGGCGCCAGACCGGGCAGCGGCGTCCAGACGGCCCGCGGCGCCTGCCCGGCCAGCAGGTGCCGGCAGAACGCCTCCCCGCCGAGGTACGACTCCCACGCCGCCACGGAGCCCGCCGCCACGGGACGAACGGGCCGCGGCACCGCCAGGTCTCCGGCGGGCGCCCCGGAGTCGCTCTGAGCGCCGTCAGAGGCGTCCTGGGGGCGGTCCCGGGCCTCACCCGCGTCGTCCGCGTCGTCCGTGCCGTCCTGTCCCGCCTCCTCGACGGGCTCCGCCAGGGAGGCCAGCACCTCCTTCTCGACCCGCGCGTGCCGGGGCGGCACCGCGAGGCGCAGCACGTCGGCGAGGGTGCCGGCGTACCGGTCCGCGACGGCGCGGGCCAGCCGCAGCACCGGCTCCGACAGCACCGGGTCGGCCGAGACCAGTCGCTTGAGCGGCACGAGCCGCCCGTCGTGGTCGGACGTCTCCCGACGCTCCACGACGTAGCCCGCCACCTCCTGCGGCCCGAACCGGGCCCGCACCCGCACCCCCGGCCGGGCGTCGTCGGCCATGGGGGCGGGCACCAGGTAGTCGTACGGGCGGTCCAGGTGCGCGGGCTGCAGGTCGAGCACCACCCGTGCCACCGGCAGCTCGTCGGCCACGGGCGTCGCCCCCAGGGCGGCCTTGCCCGCCTTCCCGGTCCTCCCGGTCTTGCGGCGGCCCTTCGACCCGGAGTCGCGCGGGGCCGGGACGTCGTCGAGCCCGAGCAGCGCGGGCTGCTCGGGCTCGGAGGTCTCAGTCACCAGGCCATCCCATCACGCCCCGCCCACGAGCCGGCAATGCCTCCCATGGCTGCGGTGGCGAGGTATCGGGGACCGTGAGACGGATGTCGAGCGTGGTGGCAAGGCTCCTGCGCGCGGACGTATCCCTCCCGAAGTGGAGGGCGCCCTGGCGCCCGTGAACGCGTCCGCGC
>NZ_JBHTUY010000010.1:0-181304 GCF_042793335.1 Isoptericola sp. NPDC056573 | reverse complement strand
CCCCTCGGCGAGAAGCCGAGGGGCACGGGCCGTCGTCGTCGGGCCGTCGGAGGTCAGACGTCGGAGTGGCTGCCGACCTGGTGCACGAGGATCGAGTTCGTCGTGCCGGGCACGCCCACCGGAGCGCCCGAGACGATCACGACGCGGTCGCCGGGCTCGGCGAGCCCGTTGGCACGCAGCGTGGAGTCGACCTGGCCGACCATCGCGTCGACGCTCTCGACCTTCGGCACCTGGTAGGTGGTGGTGCCCCAGGTGAGCGCGAGCACGTTGCGCACGCTCTCCTCCGGCGTGAACGCCAGCAGCGGGATGCCCGACCGCAGGCGCGACATGCGCTTGGCCGAGTCACCCGACTGGGTGAACGTCACGAGGTACTTCACGCCGAGCGTCTCGCCGATCTCGGCGGCCGCCCGGGTGATGACGCCGCCGCGGGTGTGCGGCGAGGAGCCCAGGGGCGCGATGCGCTCGCGGCCCATCTCCTCGGTGGCCTCGATGATCCGGGCCATCGTCTGGACCGTGATGATCGGGTAGTCGCCCACGCTGGTCTCGCCCGAGAGCATGACCGCGTCCGCGCCGTCGAGCACCGCGTTGGCGCAGTCGGAGGCCTCGGCACGCGTCGGCGTCGGGCTGGTGGTCATGGACTCCAGCACCTGCGTGGCGACGATGACCGGCTTCGCGTTGCGGCGGGCCAGCTCCACGATGCGCTTCTGCACCAGCGGCACCTGCTCCAGGGGCATCTCCACGGCGAGGTCGCCGCGCGCCACCATGAAGCCGTCGAAGGCCGCGACGACCTCCTCCAGGTTCTCGACCGCCTGCGGCTTCTCGATCTTGGCGACGACGGGGACCGTACGGCCCTCCTCCGCCATGATCGCCGCGACGTCGTCGTAGTCCTTCGCGGACCGCACGAACGACAGCGCGATGATGTCCGCGCCCATGCGCAGCGCCCAGCGCAGGTCGTCGGTGTCCTTCTCCGACAGCGCCGGCACGGAGACCGCGACGCCGGGGAGGTTGATGCCCTTGTTGTTCGAGACCGGGCCGGCGACCTCGACGGTCGTCACGACGCGCGGGCCCTCGACGGCCGTGACGCGCACGCGCACCTTGCCGTCGTCGATGAGGAGCGGATCGCCGACGCGGGCGTCGCCCGCCAGGCCCTTGTGGGTCGTCGAGACGAGCTCCTTGGTGCCCTCCACGTCCTCGGTGGTGATGGTGAACGTGTCACCCTCGTTGAGGAAGTGCTTCTGGTCGCCCGCGAACCGGCCGAGCCGGATCTTCGGGCCCTGGAGGTCGACGAGGACTGCGACGTTGCGGCCGGACTCCTTCGCCGCCTCTCGGACACCGTGGTAGACGGCCTCGTGCTCCGCCTGCTCCCCGTGGCTCCGGTTGATCCGGGCCACGTCCATGCCCGCGTCGACCAGCTCACGGAGCTTGGTCGGGGACGCCGTCGCGGGTCCGATGGTGCACACGATCTTCGCTCTGCGCATGTCTCCAGCCTCGTCGTCGATCCGCCCCGGCGCGAGCCGGAGCGGCGCCCGGGCGCCCGAACGGCCCCGGGTACTGCTTCGTCGTTGTTCTTCTTATCCTCGCAGCGCGACCGTCCGCGGGCCGACCGGCGCGGGCAGCTCGGAGCTGCCCTGCAGGTAGGCGTCCACGGCGGCCGCCGTCGCGCGGCCCTCGGCGATCGCCCAGACGATCAGCGACTGCCCCCGGCCCGCGTCACCCGTCGCGTAGACGCCGGGCAGGCTGGTGGCGTAGTCGTCGCCGCGCCGCACCAGCCCGCGAGTCGTGAGCTCCGCGCCGGTCTGGGTCACCAGCTCGTCGGTCTCCGGGCCGGTGAACCCCATCGCGATGAGGACCAGGTCCGCCGGGATCTCCCGCTCGGTGCCCGCCTTCGGCACCCGCCGGCCGTCCGGCAGGTACTCGGTCTCGGCGACCTTCAGGGCCCGGACGTTCCCGTCCTCGCCGCCCACGAACTCTACCGTCGAGGCCAGGTAGCTGCGCTCCCCGCCCTCCTCGTGGGACGTCGAGACCTCGAAGACGATCGGGTCCGTCGGCCAGGGCTGGCTCGCCGACCGCTCGAGCGGGGGCTGCTTGCCGATCGCCAGGGTGGTGACGCTGGCGGCGCCCTGCCGCAGCGACGTGCCGAGGCAGTCCGAGCCGGTGTCGCCGCCGCCGATGATCACGACGTGCTTGCCCGCGGCCGACGGCGCGCCGTCGACGGGGTTGCCCGCCGCGGCCTTGTTCGCCGGGGTCAGGAAGTCCATCGCGACGTGCACGCCGCCCAGGTCGCGGCCCGGCACCGTGAGCTCGCGCGGCACGGTGGCGCCCGTGGCCAGGACCACGGCGTCGAACCGGCGACGCAGCGCGTCCCAGGTGATGTCGCGCCCGATGGCCACCCCCGGGCGGAAGCGGGTGCCCTCGGCCTCCATCTGCTCGAGTCGACGGTCGATGTGCGTCTTCTCGAGCTTGAAGTCGGGGATGCCGTAGCGCAGGAGCCCGCCGATGGCGTCGTCCCGCTCGTACACGACGACCGTGTGGCCGGCGCGCGTGAGCTGCTGGGCGGCAGCCAGCCCCGCCGGGCCGGAGCCGACGACGGCCACGGTCGAGCCCGTGAGCCGCTGGGGCACCTGCGGCGTCACCAGGCCACGCGCGAACGCCTCGTCGATGATCGAGACCTCGACGTTCTTGATCGTCACGGCGGGCTGGTTGATCCCCAGCACGCAGCTCGTCTCGCACGGGGCCGGGCAGACGCGCCCGGTGAACTCCGGGAAGTTGTTGGTCGCGTGCAGGCGCTCGATCGCGTCGGCCCACTGGTCGCGCCACACCAGGTCGTTCCACTCCGGG
Source organism: Isoptericola sp. NPDC056573 (assembly GCF_042793335.1). Taxonomy (NCBI): domain Bacteria; kingdom Bacillati; phylum Actinomycetota; class Actinomycetes; order Micrococcales; family Promicromonosporaceae; genus Isoptericola; species Isoptericola sp. NPDC056573. Next base: position 178,466 of record NZ_JBHTUY010000010.1, on the reverse strand, counting down.
ATGAGGTTCCCGAGGGGGCAGCCCTGGTGGCAGAACGGGATGCCGCAGTCCATGCAGCGGCCCGCCTGCTCCTTGAGGAACGGCTGCCCGTCCTCGCGGTGGGCGTGCGTGTCCTTCCAGTCACGCAGCCGCACCTCGACGGGGCGGTTCGGCGGCAGCTCGCGCTCCCGCACCTTCAGGAATCCGCGGGGGTCAGCCACGCGCCACCTCCATGATCTGCTCCCACATCGCCGGGTCGAAGTCGTCGCCCTCGCCCAGCGTCTTCCCTGCGGCCTCGGCGTCGGCCAGCGCGGCGCGCACGCGGGCCCAGCCCGCGGGCAGGACGCGCGAGAAACGGGCCCGTGCGCCGTCGTCCTCGAGGAGCTCGGCCGCCACGGGCGAGCCGGTCTCCGCGAGATGCCGCTCCAGCAGGCCGCGCACACGGTCCCAGTCGGCGTCGTCCAGCGCGCCCACCTCGAGCTCGCCGCTCTTCACCGCCTGGATGTTCATCGCGACGTCGCGCAGGTTGAGCACGTACGCCACGCCGCCCGACATGCCGGCGCCGAAGTTGCGGCCGGTGGGGCCGAGCACCAGCACCGTCCCGCCGGTCATGTACTCGCAGCCGTGGTCGCCCACGCCCTCGGTCACCAGCGTCGCACCGGAGTTGCGCACGGCGAAGCGCTCGCCCACGCGGCCCCGCAGCAGGATCTCGCCCGACGTCGCGCCGTAGCCGATGACGTTGCCCGCCACGACGTTCGCGGCGCCCTCGAGCACCGCCGACCGGTCGGGTCGCACGACGATGCGCCCGCCCGACAGGCCCTTGCCGACGTAGTCGTTGGCGTCGCCGTACAGGCGCAGCGTGACGCCGCGCGGCAGGAACGCCCCGAGCGACTGGCCGGCCGAGCCCGTGAGGGTCACGTCGATCGTGTCGTCGGGCAGACCGGCACCGCGGTACCGCTTGGTCACCTCGTGACCGAGCATCGTGCCGACCGTGCGGTTGACGTTGCGCACCGGCACCTCGATCCGCACGGGGAGCGCGTCCTCGAGCGCGGGGCGCGCCTTCTCGATCAGCTGGTTGTCCAGCGCCTTGGCCAGGCCGTGGTCCTGCGTGGCCACCTGGTGCAGCGTGGTGCCCGGCACCGCCTCGGGCGCGGCGAGCACCGGCGCGAGGTCCAGGCCCTGCGCCTTCCAGTGGTCGACGGCCTTGCGCGTGTCGAGGGCCTCGACGTGCCCGACGGCCTCCTCGATCGACCGGAAGCCGAGCGAGGCGAGGTGCTCGCGCACCTCCTGCGCGATGAACTCGAAGAAGTTCACGACGAACTCCGGCTTGCCCGTGAACCGCTTGCGCAGCTCCGGGTTCTGCGTCGCCACGCCGACCGGGCACGTGTCCAGGTGGCAGACCCGCATCATGACGCAGCCCGAGACGACCATCGGCGCGGTCGCGAAGCCGAACTCCTCGGCCCCGAGCAGCGCCGCCACGACGACGTCGCGGCCGGTCTTCATCTGCCCGTCGACCTGCACGACGATGCGGTCGCGCAGGTTGTTGAGCACGAGCGTCTGCTGGGTCTCGGCGAGGCCGATCTCCCACGGCGTGCCCGCGTGCTTGAGCGACGTCAGCGGGCTCGCGCCCGTGCCCCCGTCGTGACCGGAGATGAGCACGACGTCCGCGTGCGCCTTGGACACGCCCGTCGCCACGGTGCCCACGCCGAACTCGGAGACGAGCTTGACGTGCACGCGCGCGGCCGGGTTGGCGTTCTTGGCGTCGTGGATGAGCTGCGCCAGGTCCTCGATCGAGTAGATGTCGTGGTGCGGCGGCGGCGAGATGAGCCCCACGCCGGGCGTCGAGTGCCGGGTCTTGGCGACCCACGGGTACACCTTGGGCCCGGGCAGCTGACCGCCCTCGCCGGGCTTGGCGCCCTGGGCGAGCTTGATCTGGATGTCGTCGGCGTTGGTCAGGTACTCGCTCGTCACGCCGAACCGGCCCGACGCGATCTGCTTGACCCGCGAGCGGCGCTCCGGGTCGTACAGGCGCTCCGGGTCCTCGCCGCCCTCACCGGTGTTGGACCGGCCGCCGAGCCGGTTCATGGCGATCGCGAGGGTCTCGTGCGCCTCCGCGGAGATCGACCCGTACGACATCGCGCCGGTGTTGAACCGCTTGACGATCTCCTCGACCGACTCGACCTCGTCGATCGGCACCGGCTCGCGGTCCGGGGTGAAGCGCAGCAGGCCGCGCAGCGTCATGAGGCGACGGGACTGCTCGTCCACGCGCCGCGTGTACTGGCGGAAGATGTCCATCCGCCCGGTGCGGGTGGCGTGCTGGAGGCGGAAGACCGTCTCGGGGTCGAAGAGGTGCTCCTCCCCGTCCCGGCGCCACTGGTACTCGCCGCCGCTGGTCAGCCGCTGGTGCGCCGCGTGGTTGCCCGACGCCGGGTACGCCTCCGCGTGCCGCGCCGCGACCTCGGCCGCGATGACGTCCAGGCCGATGCCGGCCAGACGGCTCGTCGTGCCGGTGAAGTAGTCCTCGACGAGCTCGTGGGAGAGCCCGACGGCCTCGAAGATCTGGGCGCCGCGGTACGACATGATCGTCGAGATGCCCATCTTGCTCATCACCTTGAGCACGCCCTTGCCGAGCGCGGTGATGAGGTTGGCGACCGCCTTCTCCGGCGTGACGGCGAGGTAGCCGCGCAGCGCGAGGTCCTCGACCGTCTCCATGGCGAGGTACGGGTTCACCGCGGCGGCGCCGTACCCGATCAGGAGCGCGACGTGGTGCACCTCCCGCACGTCGCCCGCCTCCACGACGAGCGAGATCCGGGTGCGGGTGCCCTGCCGCAGCAGGTGGTGGTGCACGGCGCTGGTCAGCAGCAGCGACGGGATCGGCGCGAGCTCCGAGTCGGAGTCGCGGTCGGACAGGACGACGTGCGTCACCCCGGCCGCGATGTCCGCGTCCACCTGGGCGAAGATCTCCTCGAGGCGGGCCTGCAGCGCCTTGCCGCCGCCGGACACCTCGTAGAGGCCGCGCACGATGCCGGCGCGGAACTCGCCCTCCAGCCGCGGGTCCCGGTCGATGCGCACGATCTTGGCGAGCTCGTCGTTGTCGAGCACCGGGAACGGCAGGTCGAGCTTGCGGGCGTGGCTCGCGACCTCCTCGAGGAGGTTCGGCTCGGGGCCGATCGTGCTGTCGATCGCCGTGACGAGCTGCTCGCGGATGGAGTCCAGGGGCGGGTTCGTCACCTGGGCGAACATCTGCGTGAAGTAGTCGAACAGCAGCCGCGGCCGGCTCGACAGCACGGCGATCGGCGTGTCCGAGCCCATGGCCCCGAGCGCCTCCGCGGCGGTGTCGGCCATCGGCGTGAGGAGGATCTTCAGCTCCTCGGTGGTGTACCCGAAGGCGCGCTGCCGCCGCTGGACGGACGCGGGCGAGTGCGCGACGTGCTCGCGCTCCGGCAGCGAGTCCAGCGTGATCGTGTTGCCGGCGATCCACTCGCCGTACGGCCGCTGGGCGGCGAGCTGCGACTTGAGCTCGTCGTCCTCCACGATCCGGCCCTGCTCCGTGTCGACGAGGAACATGCGCCCCGGCTCGAGGCGCCCCTTGCGCACGATCGTCGCGGGGTCGAGGTCCAGGACGCCGGCCTCCGACGCGAGCACGACGAGGCCGTCCTCCGTGACCCAGTAGCGGCCCGGACGCAGGCCGTTGCGGTCGAGGACGGCGCCGATGAGGGTGCCGTCGGTGAACGTGAGGCAGGCGGGCCCGTCCCACGGCTCCATGAGGTTCGCGTGGTACTGGTAGAACGCGCGCCGGGCCGGGTCCATCTCGGCGTGGTTCTCCCACGCCTCCGGGACCATCATCAGCACGGCGTGCGGCAGCGAGCGGCCGGACAGGTGCAGCAGCTCCAGCACCTCGTCGAAGCTGGCCGAGTCGCTCGACCCCTCGGTGCACACGGGCAGCAGCGGCGCCAGGTCGCCGAGCACCTCGCTGGCCATGGTGCTCTCGCGGGCGGCCATCCAGTTGCGGTTGCCCCGCACGGTGTTGATCTCGCCGTTGTGCGCCACGAGCCGGAACGGCTGCGCCAGCGGCCACGACGGGAACGTGTTCGTGGAGAACCGGGAGTGGACCAGCGCGATCTCCGACGCGTAGCGCGGGTCGCTCAGGTCGGGGAAGAACGGCTCGAGCTGCGCCGTCGTGAGCATGCCCTTGTACGTGAGGGTGCGGCTCGACAGCGAGGCGAGGAACAGGTCGAGCTCGTTCTGCGCGCGCTTGCGCAGGCGGTAGGTGCGCCGGTCGAGCTCGAGCCCCGACAGCTCGCGCGACGGGTCCGCCACGACGACCTGCCGGAACAGGGGCATCGAGGCGCGCGCCGTCGGGCCGACCAGGTCGGCCGTGACCGGCACGTCGCGCCAGGCGAGGACGTCGAGCTTCTCCTCCGCGGCGATCGCCTCGAACCGGCGGGCGGCCGCGTCGGCCTCCGCGACGGCCTGAGGCAGGAACGCCATGCCGATCGCGTAGTGGCCGGCGGGCGGGAGCTCGGCGGCGACGACGTCACGGACGAAGGCGTCCGGGATCTGCGTGAGGATCCCGGCCCCGTCCCCGCTGTTCTCCTCCGCACCGACCGCTCCGCGGTGGTCGAGGTTCAACAGTGCGGTCAGGCCCGCGTCCACGATGTCGCGGCCGGGCGTCCCGCGCAGGGTCGCGACGAACGCGACACCGCACGCGTCGTGCTCGGACGCGGGGTCGTAGAGGCCCTGGGCCGAGGGCCGCGCGACCCGATGCTGCGGCGTGGTCATCAACACCGTCCTCCTGCACGCCCGCACGCGGGCGCGTCATGCTCAAAGGTGGTCGGGACATCGTCGGCCCGTCGGAAACATAGGCGGCCCCGCCCGGGTGGTGCCCCGGTCGGAGTCGCCTCAGGCGCGGTCGGTCGGTCCCTGGTCGGGACCGGGTCCTTGCGCGTCCGCACGGTGCGGTCCGCCGCCGCTGTCGCGGCCGTCGTCCCGGCCGGAGGCGCCTGCGGCGGCCCCGGCGTGCGCGGTGCTCATGGTGTCAAGCTCAGTGTCGGGCTCAGTGTCGGGCTCGGGGTCGTGCCCCGTGTCCTGCCCGGTGTCCTGCTCGGCGTCGACCCGGTCGTCCCGGGACCGACGGTCCTCCTCCTGCCGGTCGCGGCTGCGGCCGGGCAGCTCCACCCCGTCCTCACGCCCCGGGTAGCGCCTGCCGATGACGACGAAGGCGACGAGGGCACCGAGGCCCACGACGATCGACGTCCACACGTTCAGACGCAGCCCGAGCACGTGCTCGGCGGTGTCGATGCGGAGCATCTCGATCCACACCCTGCCCAGAGTGTAGAGCGCGACGTAGGCCCAGAATACCCGCCCATGACCGAGCCTGTACCGGCGGTCGAGCCAGACGAGAAGTGCGGCCGCCCCGAGGTTCCAGAGCAGCTCGTACAGGAACGTGGGGTGGAACAGGGTCCCCGCCGCGAACGCCGTGCCGGTGTCCGCGTTGAGCCGCTCGATCACGGCCGGGGAGACCTCGAGCCCCCAGGGCAGCGTCGTCGGGGCGCCGAACAGCTCCTGGTTGAACCAGTTGCCCAGGCGTCCGATCGCCTGCGCGACGAGGAGCCCGGGTGCGAGCGCGTCCGCGAACGAGCTCAGCCGCACGCCCTTGCGGCGGCAGCCGATCCAGGCGCCGACGGCGCCGAGCGCCACCGCGCCCCAGATCCCGAGGCCGCCCTCCCAGACGTACAGGGCGCGCACGGGGTCCCCGCCCTCGCCCCAGTACGGCTCGGGCGTGCTGATCACGTGGTAGAGCCGGCCACCGACGATGCCGAACGGGACGGCCCAGAACGCGATGTCGAGGACGTCGTCCGCGTCCCCGCCCCGGGCGACCCAGCGCTTGGTGGTGATCCAGATCGCGACCGCGATACCGGCCAGGATGGCCAGCGCGTAGGCGCGGAGCGGCACCGGGCCGAGGTACCACGTGTGCTGCGACGGGCTCGGGATCGCCGCCTGCACCGACGCCGCGGACGCCAGCAGGGTCGCGCTCACGCGCCCTCCCCCGGCCCCCCGCGGGCACGGCGCACGCCGTCGGCGAGGTCCGTCACGGTCGCCCGCAGCGTGTCGAGCCGGTCGGACCACGGACGGTCGGCGAGCAGCGGGCGCACGAGCGCCGAGCCGACGATGACGCCGTCGGCGAACCGGCCCACCTCGGCGGCCTGGTCGCCGGACGAGACGCCGAGCCCGACGCACACGTGGTCGGCGCCCGCCGCCCGGGTGTCGGCGACGAGCTGCTCGGCCCGGTCGCCCACCTGGTCGCGGGTGCCGGTCACGCCCATCGTCGACGCCGCGTAGACGAAGCCCCGCGACGCGCGGGCGGTCAGCGCCAGGCGCTCGGGCGTCGAGCTCGGCGCGACGAGGAACACGCGGTCGAGGCCGTGCTCCTGCGACGCCGCGATCCAGTCCGCGCCTTCGTCGGGGATGAGGTCGGGGGTGATGAGACCGGCGCCCCCGGCGGCCGCGAGGTCGCGCGCGAACGCGTCCACCCCGTAGCGCAGCACCGGGTTCCAGTACGTCATCACGAGGGCGGGCACGCGCCCGCCCGAGTGCTCGGCGACGGCCTCGACGACGCGCAGCACGTCGCGGACCCGGGTGCCGGCGGCGAGCGCGGCCTCCGCGGCGCGCTGGATCACCGGTCCGTCCATCACCGGGTCGGTGTACGGCACGCCGATCTCGACGACGTCGGCGCCCGCGTCCACGGTCGCCAGGACGGCCTCGATCGAGCGCTCGACGTCCGGGAACCCGACGGGCAGGTAGGCGACGAGTGCGCCGCGGCCCTCGTCGCGCAGGGCGTCGAGGCGCGCGCCGGTGGTCGACGTCGCCGCCGGAGTGGTGTCGGTCGTGGTCACTGGTCCCCCTCCGCCGTGTCGTCCGTCCGGTCCTCGTCGAGCAGCCCGAACCACCGCGCCGCGGTGGCCACGTCCTTGTCCCCGCGACCCGACAGGTTCACCAGGATCACCTGGCCGGGACGACCGGCCTCGGCCGCCTCGCGACCCAGCCGTACGGCTCCGGCGAGCGCGTGCGCGGACTCGATCGCCGGGATGATCCCCTCGGTGCGGCACAGGAGCCGGAAGGCCTCCATGGCCTCGTCGTCCGTCACGGGCTCGTACGTGGCGCGCCCCAGGTCGTGCAGCCACGAGTGCGCGGGCCCGACGCTCGGGTAGTCCAGCCCGGCCGAGACCGAGTGGCTCGGCAGCGTCTGGCCGTCGTCGTCCTGCAGCAGGTAGGAGCGGGCGCCGTGCAGCACGCCCGGGGCCCCGCCGGAGAAGCGGGCCGCGTGCCGGCCGGTCTCGATGCCCTCGCCCCCGGCCTCGAAGCCGTGCAGCGACACCCCCTCGTCGTCGAGGAAGGCGTTGAAGATGCCGAGCGCGTTCGACCCGCCGCCCACGCACGCCGCGACGGCGTCCGGCAGCCGGCCGATGCGCTCGAGGATCTGCTCGCGCGCCTCCTCGCCGATGATGCGGTGGAACTCGCGGACCATCTCCGGGAACGGGTGCGGGCCCGTGACCGTGCCGAGCAGGTAGTGCGTGGAGTCGACGTTCGCGACCCAGTCGCGCAGCGCCTCGTTGATCGCGTCCTTGAGGGTGCGCGAGCCGATCTTCACGGGCACGACCTCGGCGCCCAGCAGCCGCATCCGGGCGACGTTCAGCGCCTGACGCTGCGTGTCCTCCTCGCCCATGTAGACGACGCACTCGAGGTCGAGCAGGGCGGCCGCGGTCGCGGTGGCCACGCCGTGCTGCCCGGCCCCGGTCTCGGCGATCACCCGCGTCTTGCCCATGCGCTTGACCAGCAGGGCCTGGCCGAGGACGTTGTTGATCTTGTGGGACCCCGTGTGGTTGAGGTCCTCGCGCTTGAGGAACACCCGGTGACCGGCCTCGGCGCCCCCGCAGTGCTCCGCGAAGCGCGGCACCTCGGTGAGCGGCGAGGGACGCCCGGTGTACTCCCGGTGCAGGCGTGCCAGCTCGTCCGTGAACGCCGGGTCGCCGAGCGCCTTGCGGTACTCGGTCTCCAGCTCGTCGAGCGCGGCGATGAGGGCCTCGGGCACGAAGCGGCCGCCGAACTGGCCGAAGTAGGGGCCTTCGACGTCCGCGAGCCGCCCGAGCACCTGGTGCGCCAGGGTCTCGGTCAGGGTCTCCCGTACGGGCTGGTCGGGCACGGGTCCTCCGTCTCTCGTCGGCACCGCTCGGCGCTCTGCACGAGGGGTCGTCAGAGGGTACCGGTCGCCCGGGCCTCCGCCGCCCGCCGTCCAGGACGCGTCGGGATGGTGTGCCGTGTGTGGTGTTGTGCCGTGGTCGTGCGACGTGCTGCGGTGGTTACGGCTGGGCCGCCGGGCGGACCGACCACAGCGCGGGGTGCTGCCCGGCCGCGACCAGGTCGGCCACCGACCGGCGCGGGGCGCCGTCGGTCACGAGCGCCTCGCCGACCAGCACGGCGTGCGCGCCGGACCGGGCGTAGTCGAGGACGTCGTGCGGGCCGCGGACGCCGGACTCGGCGACGCGGACGACGTCGTCGGGGATGAGCGGGGCGAGGCGCGCGAAAGTCGTGCGGTCCACCTCGAGCGTCTTGAGGTCGCGGGCGTTCACGCCCACCACGCGCGCCCCGGCGTCGAGGGCGCGACGCACCTCGTCGTCGGTGTGGGCCTCGACCAGCGCCGTCATGCCGAGCGAGTGCACCCGCTCGATCAGGGACGTCAGCACGGTCTGCTCCAGGGCCGCGACGATGAGCAGCACGAGGTCCGCCCCGTGGGCCCGCGCCTCCCACACCTGGTACGGCGTGACGACGAAGTCCTTGCGCAGCACGGGCACGTCCACGCGGGCGCGGACGGCGTCCAGGTCGGCGAGCGAGCCGCCGAACCGTCGCTGCTCCGTGAGCACGGAGATCGCGCTGGCCCCGCCGCTGGCGTACTCCTCGGCCAGCGCCGCGGGGTCGGAGATCGACGCCAGGTTGCCCTTGCTGGGGCTGGATCGCTTCACCTCCGCGATCACGGCGACGCGATCCTCCGAGAGCAGCCGGCCGCAGCACTCGAGCGCGCCCGGCACGCGCGCCGCGCGCTCCTTGAGCTCGTCGAGCGACGTCCGCGCCTGGCGTACCGCGAGGTCCTCACGGACCCCCGCGACGATGTCCTCCAGGACCGTCATGGTCTGCCTCCCCGTCCCCTGACGCCGCACCGACGTCTGCCTGCCATCGTAGGCCCGTCCGCGGGACGGCCCGGACACGTCTCCGAGCGTGAGACGACGACGGCGCGCCCCCGTGGGTCGGGGGCGCGCCGTCCTCGTGCCGGCGGGCGGTCGGGGCCGCCGCCGGGAGGAAGCTCAGTGGCCGGAAGGAGCCCGGCGCGGCGTCACGCCGTCCTTCGGCTGTCCGAGGCCCATGTTGCGCAGCACGAGGCCGAGCACGAGCGAGGCGGCCACGATCACGGCACCGACCCAGACCACCGCGTCCGGGACCGGGGGCAGCATCCCGACGGCGCCGACGGCCACGCCCAGCATGATGCCGATCATCGCCGTCCACGCGGCGGTCGTGTGGCCGTGGTTGGTCGGCGGGACGGCCGGGGGCAGGTAGGCGACCTCGGCGTTGCGGTTCTCGGTCATGGGAATGTGATGCCCTTTCGTGACGTGGTGCGCGGTCCAGCCTAGCGGTCCGCGGACGGGTCGGTTCCCCGGGAGAGCGCGTCCCAGGCGTCGTGGGGGTCGTGCTGACCAGGCGCGTCGGGGTCGTCCCCCGACGGCGGCGCCTCGGCGCTCGGGGCGCTGCCGCCCGCGCCGGGTGCGGCATCGGCGCGCTCGTGCCGCCCGGAGGTGGCTCCCCAGGCGGGCGCGCCCGCCGCCGCGAGGGCGGCGACGAGCACCGCCGCCACGCCGAGCACCGCGGTCAGCCAGGGCCACACGGCGACGGAGACGGGCGACGTGAGGTCCGTCACGCCGGCGGTCGCCGACGCGCCCGACGTCGCGGCGGGCAGCGGGTCGAGCAGCACGGCCGCCGCCGAGGCGGTGGCCAGGGCGCCCGCGAGCGCGACGACGACCAGCGCGACCCAGCGCGCCACGCGGCCCGCGATGGCGAGGGCGACGCCGCCCGCCACCACCACGAGCGCGGCGGCGCCCACGGCGGGCGCCGCCGTCGTGCCCGTGACCGCGACGTCGACCGTCGGCTCGAGGGCCGTCGACACCGTCGTGCTCACCCAGGTCGGCGACGCCGTCGCGAGGGTGAGCCCGCCGACCGCCACCACCGACCACACCGCCCGCGACCGCGCGCGCAGCGGCCCGCGGCCCAGCGGGCGACCGCCGTCGCCCTCGTGCGTGCCGTCCTGGGTGCCGTCGTGCGCTGCCCGTGCTCTGTCGTCGTCCATGTCCGCCTGCCCGTCCGTCGTGCTGGTCCGTGCCGCGCTCAGAGCGCCCGGAACCGCGCGGCCAGCTGCACCGCGCGCACCGCCGCGGCCGCCTTGTTGCGCGACTCCTCGTACTCGAGAGCCGGCACCGAGTCAGCGACGATGCCACCGCCGGCCTGCACCCACGCCTTGCCGTCGCGGATGCACGCGGTGCGGATCGCGATGGCCATGTCCATGTTGCCGCCGAAGTCGAAGTAGCCCACGGTGCCGCCGTAGATCCCGCGGGACGCGGGCTCCAGCTCGTCGATCAGGGCGATGGCACGCGGCTTGGGAGCCCCCGAGAGGGTGCCGGCGGGGAACGTCGCGCGCAGGGTGTCGAGCGCCGTCGCGCCCTGTCGCAGGCGGCCCACCACGGTGGAGCACAGGTGCATGATGTGGCTGAACCGGCGGGTGGCCATGAACTCGACCACCTCGACCGACGTCGGCTCGCAGACCTTGACCAGGTCGTTGCGCGACAGGTCGACGAGCATGAGGTGCTCGGCGCGCTCCTTGGGGTCGGTGAGGAGCTCCTCGCCGAACGCCACGTCCTCCTCGACGGTCGCGCCGCGCGGACGCGAGCCGGCGATCGGGTAGGTCGTGACGTGCCCGTCCGTCACCTTCACCAGGGTCTCGGGGCTGGAGCCGACGACGGAGAGGTCGCGCCCGTCGGGGCCGGTGAGCCGGAAGTAGTACATGTACGGGCTCGGGTTGATGGTGCGCAGCGCGCGGTACACGTCCAGCGGCGCGGCCGGGCAGTCCAGGCCGAGGCGCTGCGACAGCACCACCTGGAACACCTCGCCGTCGCGGATCGCCTCCTGCCCGGTGCGCACGGCGGCCTCGAACTCCTCGCGCGTGGAGCGGAACTCCAGGGCGGGCTCGGTCACCTCGTCCGGCCCGCGCAGCACCGTCGGCTGCGGCGGGGCCGGCGTGGCCAGCCGCGCCTGCATCGCGTCGAGGCGGGCGACGGCGTCGGCGTGCGCCTCGTCGACCCGCTCGTCGGTGCCGTCGCCGTTGATGGCGTTGGCGATGAGCCAGGCGCTGCCCGTGTGGTGGTCGACCGCCACGAGGTCCGTGGCGAGGCTCAGCGCCACCTCCGGCACGCCGAGCTCGTCGGGGGCGTTCGCGGGCAGCGTGGGCTCCCAGTGGCGCACCACGTCCCAGCCGAGCGCGCCGGTCAGCCCGCCCGTCAGCGGGGGCAGTCCCTCGATCGGCGGCGTGCGCAGCGCCTCCAGCGCCGCGCCGAGCACCTCGACGACGTCGCCCTCGAGCGGGATGCCCGCCGGGACGTCGCCGTGCCACACGGCGCGCCCGTCGGACGCCGTGAGGGTGGCGCGCGAGTCGACGCCCACGAACGACCAGCGCGACCAGCCGCCGGACGACTCCGCCGACTCGAGCACGAAGGTGCCCGGGCGGTCCTGGGCGAGCGTCCGGTACAGGCCGACCGGCGTGACGTCGTCCGCCAGCACGCGCCGGACCACGGGGATCACCCGGCGGTCGGCGGCCAGCTCGCGGAACGTCCCGAGACCCGGCCACGTCGCGCCCCACGCCAGGTCCTGCTCCGACGGGCCCGCCACGGGGGCGGTGCGCGGGGCGGGGTGGGGCTGCGCGACGGTGGGCGTGGTCACCGGTCCTCCTGAGGATCGTCGGGCTGTACGTGGGTGGTCGGGCTTGGGCGGTGCGGCGCGTGGTGCGCCGCCGGTGGCGAGGGCGCGGTCAGGCGGCGGGCGCGTCGGGGCCGACGACGGCCCCCAGGTCGCCGCCCGCCTCGAAGCAGGTGCGCGAGCCGGTGTGGCACGCGGCGCCCACCTGGTGGACGCGCACGAGCAGGGCGTCGCCGTCGCAGTCCAGCGCGACGGACCGGACGAGCTGGACGTGCCCGGACGTGTCGCCCTTGCGCCAGTACTCCTCGCGCGACCGGCTCCAGAACGTCACGCGGCCCTCGGTGAGGGTGCGGCGCAGGGCCTCGTCGTCCATCCAGCCGAGCATGAGCACCTCGCCGGTGTCGTGCTGCTGCACGACCGCGGCGACGAGGCCGTGCTCGTCCCGCTTGAGCCGGTCGGCGATCGCGGGGTCGAGCGCGGGGTCGAGAGCAGCCCCGGGCAGGGAGGCGTCGGTCAGATCGGGCACCCATGCATCTTCCCACGGCGCGGCGGGGCGCGGGGCGCACCGTCCGCCCCGTCGGCACGCCCGTCAGCGGGTCTGGGCCACCCAGCTCGCGTGCATCCGCGCGTAGACGCCGCCCGCGGCCGCCAGCTCCGCGTGCCCGCCGACCTCGACCACGCGCCCGTCGTCGACGACGACCACGAGGTCGCTCGCCTCCGCCGTCGAGAGCCGGTGGGCGATGGTGAGGGTCGACCTCCCGGACGTGAGCGAGTCCAGCGCCCGCGCGATCCGCACCTCGGCGGCGGGGTCGACGGCCGAGGTGGCCTCGTCCAGCACCAGCAGGTCGGGGGCGGCCAGGTAGGCGCGCGCGATGGCGACCAGCTGCCGCTCCCCCGCGCTCAGCGCCTCGCCACGCTGGCCGACGGGCGTGTCCAGGCCCTGCGGCAGCCCCGCCACCCAGTCGGTGAGGCCGAGGGCGTCCACGGCCCCCGCGACACGGGCCCTGGTCTCGCGCGGGTCGGACGGCGGCTCGGGGCGCAGCCCGTAGGCGACGTTCTGCTCCACCGTGCCGTCGAAGAGGAAGCCCTCCTGCGGCACGAGGACGACCCGCTCGCGCAGCGAGGCGAGCGTGAGGCGGCGCAGGTCGACGCCGTCGAGCAGCACCGCCCCGGCCGTCGGGTCCATGAGGCGGGCGACCAGCTTGGCGACCGTGGTCTTGCCCGATCCCGTGCGTCCGACGACGGCGACCTTGCGGCGTGCGGGCAGCTCCAGGTCCACCCCGTGCAGCACCTCGGGCCCGTCCGGATAGGCGAACCGCACCCCGCGCAGCGTCACCCTGGCCGGTCCCCGGGGGCTCGCCGTCGCGTCGTCGGCGTCCGCCACGTCGAGGGGCGTCTCCAGCACGGCGAGCACGCGCCGCCAGCCCGCGACGGCGTTCTGCAGCTCGTTGAGGATCTCCGTGGCCTGCTGCACCGGACCGGTGAAGAGCTGCACGAGGAACAGGAACGCGACGACCTGGCCCGCGGTCAGGCCACCGCCGACGCCGAGCAGCGTGCCCACCACGACGACCACGGCGAGCACCAGGTTGGCGACGAGCACGCCGCTCGAGAACACCGACGAGACGAGGAGCTGGGCGCGGGCCTGCGTGGCGCGAGTCCTCTCGACGGCCGCGTCGACCCGGCGCCCGGTCCGCGCGGCCACGCCGTACGCCCGCACCGTCTCGGCGCCCACCACGGCCTCGGAGATCGCGCCGAGCATCGCGCCGACCGCCTGCCGCACCGCCGCGTAGGCGCGGTTCACCGTGCCCTGCGCGCGCCGCAGCACCAGGAACAGCGGCACGAAGCACGCCCAGACCACCAGCGTGAGCTGCCACGAGTACACGGCCATGAGGGCGGTGGCCACGAGCACCTGCAAGGTCGAGACGAGCAGCTGGATGCCGCCCCACTGCACGAACAGCGAGATCGTGTCGACGTCGGAGGTCACGCGGGACACGAGCGCGCCGCGGCGCTCGGTGCCCTGCGCCAGGGTGGACAGGTCGTGCACGTGCCGGAACGCCTGCACCCGCAGCGCGGCGAGCCCCGCCTCGGTACGGCGGAAGAGACGCACGTTGACGACGGCGGTGCACAGCCCCGCCACGACGACGGCGCCCGCCGCGAGCCCGGTCAGCAGCGCCACCCGTCCCGCGTCGGGCCCGCCGCCGGCGAGGATGCCGTCGTCGATCGTGCGCTGCACCGCGACCGGCACGACGACCCGGCCCGCGGCCGCCAGCACGGCGAGCGCGAGCGTGAGCCACAGGCCGTCCACGATCTGCGGCGAGATCTGCACGCCCCGCCGGAGCGTGGCGAGGACGCCCAGCTCGCTGGCGGCGGCGATGCGTGTCGCGCTCACCGTGTCCCCTCCCGCTCCTCGACGTCCGTCCCGGGCTCCGGCTCGACCTCCGGCTCGGCCTCCGGCAGCCCCTCCCCCGCGGCCGCCTCGTCGGCGAGCTCGCGCGCCCGACGCTCCGTCTCCCGCTCGTACGCCGTGGCGAGCGCGCGGTACCCGGGGTCGCGCGCCAGCAGGTCCGCGTGCGGCCCGACGTCGACGACACGGCCGCCCTCGAGGTGCACGACGACGTCCGCGAGGGCGACCGACGACATGCGGTAGGCGACCATCACGACGGTCGTGCCCCGTGCCTCTCCCCGGCCGTCGCCGCGCGCCGACGCGAGGGACCCGAGGATCTCCGCCTCGACGCGCGGGTCGACGGCCGAGGTGGCGTCGTCGAGCACGAGCAGCCGGGGGCGGCGGACCAGCGCCCGGGCGACGGCGAGTCGCTGGCGCTGCCCGCCGGACAGGTTGGCGCCGCGCTCGCCCAGGGGCGCGTCGAGCCCGCCGGGCAGCGCGCGCACGACGTCGTCGACGCGCGCGACGCGCAACGCCTCCCAGACCTCGGCGTCGTCCGGCACGCCGTCGTCGCCGGGGTCGGCGAGGGTCACGTTGGCGCGCACCGTGTCCTCGAAGACGAACGTCTGCTGCGTCACGAGCGCGACCTGCGCGGGCACCTCGCCCGCGGCGAGGTCGCGCACGTCCGCGCCGTCCAGCAGCACCCGGCCGCGGCTCGGGTCGCTGAGTCGCGCGAGCAGCGACACGAGGGTCGTCTTGCCCGCGCCGGTGCTGCCCACCACGGCCACGGTGGTCCCGGGCGCGACGTCGAGGTCGACGGCGTCGAGCAGGGTGACCGTGGTGCCGGCCGCCGGCACCACCACCCCGACGCCCTCGAGACGGACCGCCAGGCCGCCCGCCGCGCGCGGGAGCGCCCGCGTGCCCGGCAGCAGCGTCGACGGGGCGTCGAGGATGCCCGCGATCCGGTCGTACCCGACGAGGGCGCGCGGCAGCTCGCCGAGCACCCAGCCGAACGCGCGCACCGGCACGGCCATGACCGTCAGGAGGTAGGCGGCCGTCACGACGTCGCCCGCGTCGACCGCCCCGGTCGACGCCCGCCAGGTGCCCACGCCCAGCACGGCCAGCGTGCCCAGGGAGGGCAGCAGCTCGATGACCGGGTCGAAGACGGCCCGCACGGTGCCGACGCGGACGTTCGCGGCACGCAGCGCGTCGGTGCGCTCGGCGAACCGGCGCTCCTCGCGGTCGGCGGTGCCCAGCGACGTCACGAGCAGGGCGCCCTCGAACGACTCGTGCGCGACGTCGGCCACCTCGGCCCGCAGCTGCTGCGCGCGCGTGACGGCGGGCGTCATGTGGCGCTGGAAGACGACGTTCGCGGCGATCGCGGCCGGCACGACCAGGAGGGCCGCGACCGCCAGCCACACGTCCACCGCGAGCAGCGTCCCCGCCGCGACGCCGATCATCACCACGACGCCGAGCGCGAAGGGCAGGGGGTTGAAGACACCGGTGGCGGCCTCGACGTCGGCGCTCGCCGCGGACAGCAGCCGGCCGGCCGGGTGCGCGCGGTGCCAGGAGACGGGCAGGCGCAGGTACTGGTGGGACAGCCCGCGCCGGTGGTGCGCCTGGATCGCCGCGAAACCGTAGCCGGCCCAGATGCGCCGCCCGGCGACGCCGAGGGCGAGCGTGAGCGCCACCGCGGCGAGCACGAGCCCCGCGACCCAGACGCGCGAGCTCGCGTCCGGGTCGCCCGCGATCGCCGGGACGACGACCGCGTCGGTGGCCCAGCCGACGGCCCGGCTCACCGCGACCGTGGCGGCGCCGAACACGGCGGACGCGCCCACGGCCAGCACGTACAGCCGCGGCTCGGAGCGCATGCCGCGCCAGACGAGCGTCGCCGAGCGGCGCAGCCTCGACCCGGTGAGCGCGGTCGTCACGGCTCCGCTCGTCGTCCGCGAGGGTGTCGTCCGACCGACCCCGTGCTCACCTCCGCACCTCGATGCCCGCCTCGGCGAGCGCCGCCTTGACCTGACCGATCGACAGCGTGCCGAAGTGGAAGACGCTCGCGGCGAGCACGGCGTCGGCGCCCGCCCGGGCCGCGGCGACGAAGTGTTCCGGCACCCCGGCGCCTCCCGACGCCACGAGCGGCACGTCGACCCGCTCCCGCACCGCGGCGAGCATGTCGAGGTCGAAGCCGGAGGTGGTGCCGTCGGCGTCCATGGAGTTCAGCAGGATCTCGCCCGCGCCGAGGTGTGCGGCGCGCGCGGCCCACTCGACGGCGTCGATCCCGGTGCCGCGGCGGCCGCCGTGGGTCGTGACCTCGTAGCCCGAGGCGGTGACGGTCTCCCCGGTGACGCGGCGGGCGTCCACGGACAGGGTGAGCACCTGGCGCCCGAAGCGCGCGGCGATCTCCGCCACCAGCTCGGGCCGGGCGATGGCGGCGGTGTTGACGCCGACCTTGTCGGCCCCGGCGCGCAGCAGCCGGTCGACGTCGTCCGTGGACCGGACGCCGCCGCCCACCGTGAGCGGCACGAACACCTGATCAGCTGTGCGGCGCACCACGTCGACCATGGTGGCGCGGTCGCCCGACGAGGCGGACACGTCGAGGAACGTCACCTCGTCGGCGCCCTCACGGTCGTACCGGGAGGCCAGCTCCACGGGGTCGCCCGCGTCACGCAGGTTCGTGAAGTTGACGCCCTTGACGACCCGTCCGTCGTCGACGTCGAGGCACGGGATCACGCGGACGGCCACGGACATGCGGGACTCACCCTTCCTTTGCTGCTGTCGTCGCTGCTCTCGCCGGCTAGTCGCCGGGCGGCTCCTCCGGTGCGTCCTTCTCCGGGTCGCCGCCGTCGTCGCCCTTGCCCTGGCCGGTCGACTCGTCCTCGGTCACCTGGAAGTGCGCGTCCAGGATGTCCACGACGTAGACCAGGGTCTCGTCGGCGAGGTCGCTGCTGGTGCCACCGTAGCCGAGGCCCGGGGGCACCACGAGCAGCACCTGCGAGCCCACGGTCTGCTCGATCAGCCCCTGGTCGAGGCCGTCGACGAGCTGGCCGATGCCGACCGTCGCGGACTGCGGCCGCGTCCCGGCGCTCCACGTGGTGTCGAACTGCCGCCCGTCGCTCCACCGCACCGCGGTGAACCGCATCGTGACGACCTGCCCCACCTGCACCTGCGGTCCCGTGCCCCGCACCAACGGCTGCACCTGCAGGTCGGAGGGCGGGTCGGCCTTCGTCGGCACGGTCACGCTCGGGGTGCCGTCGTCGCGGCGCTCGACGGTGGGGAGCCCCTTCGCCGCGGTCACCTCGGCGCCCGCCGCGTGCGTGGGCAGCACGTCGACGACGAGGATCACGGGCACCCCGCCGTCCTCCTCCAGCAGGAGCATCCGCGCCCCCACCTTCTGGCCCCGCAGCGTGTCGTAGAGGTTGGAGCCGAGCGACTCCGCCGACATCGTGTACCACCCCGGCGCGTCGATGTACGTGCTCGAGATCACGGTGCCGTCACGGCCGTCCTCGGCATACATGTTCAGCAGCACGGGCTCCCCGTCCACGACGGGATCGCCGGACCCGGGCCACACCGTCCGCGCCCCGGCCTGCACCACGTCGTAGGGCTGCTCGTAGTCGAGGGCGGGCGGTTCCCCCACCGCTCCCGACACCTGCACGGGCGCCGCCGACGGCGCGGACGACGGCCGCTTGCCCAGGTCCTCCAGCACCGACGAGCCGCACCCGCCGAGCACGAGCGCACCACCGAGCAGCAGCGAGATCAGCAGGGACAGACGGCGGAGCACCGCGACAGTCTGCCACGCCCGCCGCTCACCCTGATCAGCGGTCCGCGCCCGCACCTGGCCGCAGGCCGACGACCTGCCGTGTCCGCGGGGGTCGCCTCGCCGACGTCGGCCCGGAGCCGGTGCACCGAGCGGGGCGCGGCGGTTTCTCCGCGCAGACGTATCCCTCCCGAAGTGGAGGGCGCCCTGGCGCCCGTGAACGCGTCCGCGCGACGATTCCGCCAGGGCACGGCGGTCCCGCCACACCTACATCGACTCGATCAACCGGTCCACGCGCTCGTCGACGCTCTTGAACGGGTCCTTGCACAGCACGGTGCGCTGCGCCTGGTCGTTGAGCTTCAGGTGCACCCAGTCCACGGTGTAGTCCCGGCGCGCCTCCTGCGCGGCACGCACGAAGTCCCCCCGCAGCTTGGCGCGGGTGGTGGGCGGCGGCACCGCCGTCGACTCGAACACCTCGAGGTCGGTGACCACGCGCTCCACCATGCCGCGCGCGGCGAGGAGGTTGTACAGCCCCTCGGTGCGGGAGATGTCGTGGTAGGCGAGGTCGAGCCGGGCGATGCGCGGGTCGTCCAGCGGCAGGTCGTGCTTGGCCTGGTACCGCTCGATGAGCTTGAGCTTGATGACCCAGTCCAGCTCGCGGTCCACGAGGGTCAGGTCGCCCGACTCGAGAGCGCGCAGGCCGCGCTCCCACAGGTCGAGGACCTGCTTGACGACGGGGGTGGCACCGGAGTGCGCGTCGACGTGCTCACGCACGCGGTGGAAGTACTCCCACTGGATGTCGACGGCGGTGGCGGTGCGCCCGTTGGCGAGCTGGACGGGGTGCAGCCCGGTGCGGTCGTGGCTGATCTCGCGGATCGCGCGGATGGGGTTCTCAAGGGTGAGGTCGCGCATCGGCACGCCCGCCTCGACCAGGCGCAGCACGAGGTCGGTGGCGCCGACCTTGAGCATCGTGGTCGGCTCGGCCATCGACGAGTCGCCGACGATGACGTGCAGGCGCCGGTAGCTCTCCGCGTCGGCGTGCGGCTCGTCGCGCGTGTTGATGATCGGCCGGGAGCGGGTGGTGGCGCTGGAGACGGCCTCCCAGATGTGGTCGGCGCGCTGGGAGAGGCAGTAGACGGCGCCGCGCGGGGTGGCGAGGACCTTCCCGGCGCCCGTGAGCACCTGGCGGGTGATGAGGAACGGCACCAGCACCTCGGACAGGCGCGAGAAGTCGCCCTGCCGGCGCACGAGGTAGTTCTCGTGGCAGCCGTAGGAGTTGCCGGCGGAGTCGGTGTTGTTCTTGAACAGGTGCACCTTGCCGGACAGGCCCTCGTGCTCGAGCCTCTGCTGCGCGTCGGCGACCAGCCCCTCGAGGATGCGCTCGCCGCCCCGGTCGTACGCGACGAGCTGATGCACGTCGTCGCACTCCGCCGTCGCGTACTCGGGGTGCGACCCGACGTCGAGGTAGAGGCGCGAGCCGTTGCGCAGGAAGACGTTCGAGCTCCGCCCCCACGCCACGACCTTGCGGAACAGGTAGCGGGCCACCTCGTCCGCGGACAGGCCGCGCCCGTCGTCCGCCGCGCACGTCACCCCGTACTCGGTCTCCAGACCGAAGATCCTGCGGTCCACGACGTCTCCCCTCGCTCGGCCCTGTTGCCGGACGTGCTGCCCGACCTGCTCGCCCGTCTCAGGCGCCTGTCTCACTCACCCTGCTGCTCGAGCAGCCCGGCCAGCGTCGCGCCCTGCAGCCGGCGGAACGCGCGCCGCCGGCCCGCGCGCTCCAGCACCGCCACCTCGAGGCCGGCGGGCGCGATCTCGCGCTCCTCCCCCTCGGCGGCGACGGACCCGTCCGACCCCACCGCCCCGAGGGTGCGCACGGCGAGCGTGAGCACCTGCGGGAGCGTCATCCCCTCGTGCCAGGCCTCCGCGACCCGCGCGCCCAGCTGCTCGGCCTGGCCGCCCATGACGACGTGCCCGTGCTCGTCCGCGACGGAGCCGTCGTAGGACAGCCGGTAGATCTGGTCGGCGGCCGGGGTGTCCCCGACCTCCGCCACGACCAGCTCGACCTCGAGCGGCTTGGACTCGGTGGTGAACACGGTGCCGAGCGTCTGCGCGTACGCGTTGGCGAGCCCCCGCGCGGTGACGTCGGTGCGGTCGTACGAGTACCCGCGCAGGTCCGCGTAGCGCACGCCGGCGACCCGCAGGTTCTCGAACTCGTTGTACTTGCCCACCGCGGCGAACGCGATGCGGTCGTAGATCTCCGAGATCTTGTGCAGCGCGCGCGACGGGTTCTCCGTGGCGAACGCGATCCCGCCGGAGTAGGCGAGCACGACGACGGACCGACCGCGGGCGATGCCCTTGCGGGCGAAGTCCGCCCGATCCTTCATCAGCTGCTCGGGCGAGACGTAGAACGGCATCGTCATGCGTGCGCACCCCCCTGGTACCCGGTCCGGGGACCGCCGGCGGGGCGGTCGCCGTGGGCGGCCCGGTGGGCGGCCCCGCGCTCGTCGACGATCCGCGCGACCGTCGCGGCGAGCTCGTCGTCCGCCACCCGGCGCACGCCGTCGGCGGTCACGACCGTCACCACGGGCCAGATCTGCCGCACGGGGTCGGGGCCACCGGTCGCGCTGTCGTCGTCGGCCGCGTCGTAGAGCGCCTCGACCGCGACGCCGACCGCGGCGTCGGCGTCGAGCCCGGGCCGCCACAGCTTCTTCAGCGCCCCGCGCGCGAACACGGAGCCCGAGCCGACCGTGTGGTGGTCGTGCTCCTCGTACCGTCCGCCGGTGACGTCGTAGCTGAACAGCCGCCCGTACCCGCGGTCGAGGTCGTAGCCCGCGAACAGCGGCACCACCGCGAGCCCCTGCAGGGCGAGAGGCAGGTTGCCGCGGATCATCGTGGACAGGCGGTTGGCCTTGCCGTCGAGCGACAGCAGGGAGCCCTCGATCTTCTCGTAGTGCTCCAGCTCGAGCTGGAAGAGGCGCACGAGCTCGATCGCCACGCCGGCGGACCCCGCGATGCCGACCACCGAGTAGGCGTCGGCGGCGAAGACCTTCTCCATCTCCCGGCTGGCGATGAGGTTGCCCGCCGTGGCGCGGCGGTCGCCCGCCATGATCACGCCGCGGCCGCCGTCGTCCGTGCCGAAGCTCAGCGCGACGATCGTGGTGGCGTGCGGCGCGAGGCCGTCCGCGGGCGCACCCGCGCCGCCGACGTCGCGACGCCCCGGCAGCAGGTCGGGCGCGTGGCCGGCGAGGAAGTCCACGAACGAGGACGAGCCGGGGCGCAGGAACGCGTCCGGCAGCCGTCCCGAGGTGTCAGCGTGGGTCATGGGCGCTCACTGACCGCCCTTCTGCACGAAGCCGCGGACGAACGACTCGGCGTTCGTCTCGAGGACCTCGTCGATCTCCTCCAGCAGGGCGTCCACCTCGGCGTCGCGCTCGGACGCCGCAGGGGCGACCGGGGCGGGGGCGTCCGCGTCGTCGTCGGGCGTGCGGTCCTCGTGCTGCGGGTTGATCCGTTCCTGACCGGCCATGGTCCGCCTCCTTCGCTGCTGCGGAGCCCCCGTGAGGAGCTCCGGGAGAGTCTCGCGACGCCAGCCTATGCGCTGCGGCCGACACCGCGCGGCGACGTCCACGCCGGTTGCGCCGAGGGCTGAACGACTCCACCCGCGCACGGTCCACGCACGGTCCGGGGGACGTCGTCGCCGGTCAGCGCCGGTCAGCGCCCGGTCAGCGCGGGTGAGCGGACGGTCGGCCCGCGCTCATCCCTCGCCGCTCAACCCCTTGAGCAGCGCCGCCGCGTCGGGGCTGGCGTCGAGGAGGGCGCCGATGTGGGCCCGCGTGCCCCGCGACGGGTCGAGCATGGGCACCCGCTGCAGGGCGGCGGCCCCCGGGACGTCGAAGATCACCGAGTCCCAGCTCGCGGCCGAGACCTGGTCGGCGTACCGGGCCATCACCTCGCCGCGGAACCACGCCCGCGTGTCCGCCGGTGCGTGGTGCACCGCGTCCGCCACCCGCTCGTCGTCCACGAGCCGCTCGACGGCGCCGGACGCGACGAGCCGGTGGTAGACGCCGCGCTCGGGCCGCACGTCCGTCCACTGCAGGTCCATCGCGTGCAGCCGGGGGTGGTCCCAGCCGAGCCCGTCCCGCGACCGCATCCGCTCCAGGAGCCGTCGCTTCGCCACCCACTCGACCTCGCGAGCGCAGGTCGCCGGGTCCGTGCCCAGCCGCTGCAGCACCGACCGCCAGCGGTCCAGCACCTGCGCGGTCTCGTCGTCGCCCGGCGTCTCCCCCGGCACGTCGACCGAGCCGTCACCCGGACCCCCGAGCGCCGCGACCGACCGGGCGACGACGTCCGCGTACGCCTCCTGGATCTCCAGCGCCGTGAGCCGGCGGCCGTCGGCGAGGTCGAGCCGCGCGGTGAGGGCGAGGTCGCGCGACACCCGCTGCACGTCGGCGACCGGGTCCGCGAGCCGCAGCGCGGCGAGCTCCTCGCGGGCGGGCACGCCGGCCTCGGCCAGCTCGTCGAGGTGCTCGAGCACCCACAGCACCAGCGAGGTGGTGCCCAGCTTGAGGAACGTCGCGACCTCGAAGAGGTTCGCGTCGCCGATGATGAGGTGCAGGCGCCGCCACCGCGTGCGGTCCGCGTGCGGCTCGTCGCGGGTGTTGACGATCGGGCGGCGCAGCGTGGTCTCCAGCCCCACCTCCGCCTCGATGTAGTCGGCGCGCTGGGAGAGCTGGAAGCCCGCCTCCGAGCCCGTCGGGCCGAGCCCGACCCGGCCCGACCCGGCGAACACCTGCCGCGTGACGAGGAACGGCGTCAGCAGCTCGACGAGCGTGCCGAACGGCAGCGCCCGGTCCACCAGGAAGTTCTCGTGCGTGCCGTAGCTGGCGCCCTTGCCGTCCACGTTGTTCTTGTAGAGCACCACCTCGCCACCCGGCACCTCCGCGAGCGACCGCACCGCCGCGAGCATGACCCGCTCCCCCGCGACGTCCCACAGGACGCCGTCGCGCGGCCCCGTGACCTCGGGCGACGAGTACTCGGGGTGCGCGTGGTCCACGTAGAGACGCGCGCCGTTGGTAAGGATGCAGTTCGCGGCGCTCGGGTCGTCGTAGTCCTCCACGGACGGCCGCTCGACCTCCTCCGGCTCCTGCCGCGCGGCCCGCGCCGCGCGCCCGCGCGCCGTGCCGCCCGGGGTGCCGGCCGCGGAGGCCACCTGGGCCGACGCCGGCGTGCTGCCCGTCGTCGGGCCGGAGGGCGCGGGGCGCGACGGGTCGTCGGTGAGGAGCGACGGGTGCGCCGACGCGCGCTGGAGGTGGAATCCCCGGGCGTCCTGCAGCGGGTCCTCGTCGTCGTAGTCCCACCGGGCCGGCGGGCGGGCGCCCGCCCGCGCCACCAGGGCGCGGTACGTCATGACCACCTGCGAGCTCATGAGCATCGGGTTGGCCATGGGCCGCCCCGGTGCCAGCACGCCGTACTCGGTCTCGATCCCCATCACGCGACGAACGCTCACGCCACCACCCTAGGTGGCCACGAACGAGATCGAGGTACCCGTCTCGAAGTCGACCCACGGTGGGTCGGCCTCGTGACGGGCACCTCGATCTCGTGGCGGCGCGGGGACTACAGGTACTGCCCCGTGCTGGTCACCGTGTCGATGGTGCGCGGCGTGCCGTCGCCGCCCTTCTTCTGGACGATCGTGCGGATGAAGACGATGCGCTCGCCCTTCTTGCCGCTGATGCGCGCCCAGTCGTCGGGGTTGGTGGTGTTCGGCAGGTCCTCGTTCTCCTTGAACTCGTCGACGCACGCCGACAGGAGGTGCTCGACCCGGATGCCCCGCTGACCCGTGGCCAGGAAGTCCTTGATCGCCGACTTCTTGGCCCGGTCCACGACGTTCTGGATCATCGCGCCGGAGTTGAAGTCCTTGAAGTACAGGGTCTCCTTGTCGCCCGACGCGTAGGTCACCTCGAGGAACTGGTTCTCCTCGTCCTCGGAGTACATCCGCTCCACCACGCTGTTGATCATCGCCGCGACGGCCTCGGTGTGGCTGCCGCCGTGCTCGGCCAGGTCGTCGGGGTGGATGGGCAGCTGGGGCGTGAGGTACTTGCCGAAGATCTCGGTGGCACCCTCGGCGTCCGGCCGCTCGATCTTGATCTTCACGTCCAGCCGGCCCGGCCGGAGGATCGCGGGGTCGATCATGTCCTCGCGGTTCGAGGCGCCGATGACGATGACGTTGTCGAGCCGCTCGACGCCGTCGATCTCGGCGAGCAGCTGCGGCACGATCGTGGTCTCGACGTCCGACGAGAGGCCGGTGCCGCGGGTGCGGAACAGCGACTCCATCTCGTCGAAGAACACCACGACGGGCGCCCCCTGCGTCGCCTTCTCCCGGGCGCGCGCGAAGATCAGGCGGATGTGCCGCTCGGTCTCGCCCACGTACTTGTTGAGCAGCTCCGGGCCCTTGACGTTGAGGAAGTAGCTCTTGGCCGTGGGGTCGCCGCCCTGCGCGCTGGCGACCATCCCGGCGAGCGAGCTGGCCACCGCCTTGGCGATGAGCGTCTTGCCGCACCCGGGCGGCCCGTACAGCAGCACGCCCTTGGGCGGCCGCAGCCCGTGCTCGCGGAAGAGGTCGGGGTGGGAGAACGGCAGCTCGACGGCGTCGCGGATCTGCTCGATCTGCGGCCCCAGCCCGCCGATGTCCTCGTAGGCGATGTCGGGCACCTCCTCGAGGACGAGCTCCTCGACCTCCGACTTCGGCACCACCTCGTAGACGAACCCGCTGCGCAGGTCGACCGTGAGCGCGTCGCCCACCCGCAGCTCGGCGTCCACGACCGACCCGGCGAGCCGCACGACCCGCTCCTCGTCGGCGCGGCCGACGACGAGCACCCGCTCGGCGTCGAGGACCTCCTTGACGGTGACCAGCTCACCGGTCCGCTCGTAGCCGCCGACCTCGACCACCGTCATGGCCTCGTTGAGCTTGACCTCCTGGCCGGGCCGCAGCTCGGCGACGTCGAGCCCCGGGCTCGCCTGCACGTGCATCTTGCGGCCGGCCGACGAGATGTCGACCGAGCCGTCGTCGTGCGCGGCGAGGAACGTCGCGTACGTCCCCGGGGGCTTGGCGAGCTCATCGATCTGGCCCTTGAGCTCCACGATCTGGTCGCGGGCGGCGCGGAGCGCCTCGGCGAGCCGCTCGTTCTTGGCGGCGAGGAGGGCGAGCTGTGCGTCGTGGCTCGGTCCGGTGGGCAGCGCCGGCTGCTCCGGTCGAGGCTCCGGGCGGACAGGGTTGTCGGACATCGCATCCCCTCTCGTGCGGCCCGGGTGGCCGCCTCCCCGGACGGGAAGGTGCCCCCGGAGTACAGCACCCTAGACATCAACACGGGTGTCCGGGGGTTCATTTCACGGACCGGTCGCGAGGTTCACACGACCGAGACCTTCCGGTGACCTGCCGCGGCTCCGCGGCCTCCCGAACGACCTCAGCCCTGCGCGTCGTCCGGGGCGACCCCCAGGTCGCGCCGCACACGACGGATCTTCTTGTCCGACACGGCGCGCTCGCCCAGCTCCTCCTCCGACCACTCGGCGTCCGGGGCGGGGTAGGAGCCCTTGGCCGGGCGGCGGGTCCGCTCGGGCGGCGCGACGCCGTCGGCGAGCCGCCGCGCCGTGATGAGGAAGCCGGTGTGCCCGATCATCCGGTGCTGCGGGCGGACCGCGAGGCCCTCGAGGTGCCAGCCGCGCACCATCGACTCCCAGGCCTGCGGCTCGGCGAACCGGCCGTCGGCGCGCAGGTCCTCGGCCGTGCGGGACAGCTGCGTGGCGGTCGCGACGTAGCAGACGAGCACGCCGCCCGGCGCGAGCGCGCGCGCCACGGGGTCGACGTTCTCCCAGGGCGCGAGCATGTCGAGCACGACGCGGTCGACGCTGCCCGGCTCCGCCACGGTGGGCAGCACGTCCGCGAGGTCGCCGACCGACAGCCGCCACGCCGGGTGCTCGCCGCCGAAGAACGACTCGACGTTGCCGCGCGCGATCGCCGCGAAGTCCTCGCGGCGCTCGATGGAGTGCAGCTCGCCGGCGTCGCCCACGGCGCGCAGCAGCGACATCGTCAGCGCCCCGGAGCCGACACCCGCCTCGACGACGCGCGCACCGGGGAAGATGTCGGCCATCTGCACGATCTGGCCGGCGTCCTTGGGGTACACGACGGCGGCGCCGCGCGGCATGGACAGCACGTAGTCGCTCAGCAGGGGCCGCAGGGCGAGGTACTCGATCCCCGCCGTGTTGGTCACGACCCACCCCTCGGGCCGGCCGATGAGGTCCTCGTGGCGGAAGTAGCCCTTGTGCGTGTGGAACGTGCCGCCGGGCTTGAGCGTGATGGTGTGCAGCCGCCCCTTGGGGTCCGTGAGCTGCACCCGGTCCCCCTCGCGCAGCGGGCCCCGGCGCAGGTCCGCACCCGTGGCGCTGCCGGTCGGGTCGACGGTCGGGCGGTTCTCGGGCGCGGTGGCGTCGGCGTCGGTCACGACGGGCGAGTCTACCGGCCCGCCCGCCGGCACCTCATCGACGGAGCGCGGCCGCGACCCGCGCCACGTCGAGCACCCCCGTGAGACGGCCGTCGTCCACGACCGGCACCACCCGCGCGCCCGACGACCCGTGGGCGAGGCGGTCGAGCAGCTCGTCGCCCTCGAGCTCGGGACCCACCGCCGAGCCGGGCGGGAACGGCACGACGACGGCCTCCACCGGCGTGGCGGCGGCCTGGTCGGCGGGCACGCTCGCGACGGCGCCCGGATCCACCCAGCCCACGGGCTCCCCGGCCGGCCCGACGACGGCCACGACCGCGCCCGGCTGCCGCGCGGCCGCGTCGGAGACCCCGGCGACCGTGGCGGTGACCGGGAGCACGACGGCGGGTACGGCGAGGCCCCGCGCGGACAGCCCCGCGACCCGGGCCCTGGTCTGCGCGCCCTTGATGGCCTCGCCCGCCCCGGACCACAGGAACGCGCCGATGAGCGCCGCCCACGCGACCGTCACCCAGGACGGCCTGCGCCCCTCGAGCAGCGGCCACAGCAGCGCCACCGCCAGCACGCCGACCGCGACCACGCGCCCCACCCAGCCCGCGGCGAGCGTGCCCCGCGAGCGCGAGCCCGTCGCGCCCCAGACGGCGGACTCGAGGATCTGCCCGCCGTCCAGCGGCAGCCCGGGCAGCAGGTTGAAGAACCCGACGAACGCGTTCGAGAACGCCCCGGCCAGGAGCAGGGCCGTCGCGACGGACGACACCGGTTGCAGGAGGTACACGACCCAGAACGCGGCCGCGAGCACGAGGTTGGTCAGCGGGCCGACGACGGCCACGAGGGCACCGTCGAGCGGGCGCCCGCCCGACCCCGTGTAGGCGGTGTGACCGCCCCAGAGGGTCAACGCGATCTCGGTGACGCGGTGCCCGCGCGACCGAGCGACGAGGGCGTGGGCCACCTCGTGCAGGAACACGGACCCGAAGAGCAGGAGCACGAAGGCGGCCGCGACGACGAGCACCGCCGTCGTGCCCAGCTGGGGCGCGAACCACGTCCGTACCGAGGGCGCGAACACGAGGGTCAGGACGACGGCGCCGAGGAACCACGACGGGGTGACGAGGACGGGCGCGCCCGCGATGCGGCCGACCACCCATCCCCGGGAGCGAGAGGTCACCCGGTCAGGCTATCCGGCGCCGGCCGCCCTACGGCCTGTCGGCGCTCGCCCGTAGGGTGGCGCGCATGACGACGACCGCCGCGCCCGACCCGTCGCCGACGGCGTCACGGGTCCCGGCGCTGTCGCCGTCGCGCGCCGCCGACTTCATGCGCTGCCCCCTGCTGTTCCGGTTCCGCGTGGTCGACCGGCTGCCCGAGCCCCCGGCGTCGGCCGCCGCGCGGGGCACGCTGGTGCACGCCGTGCTCGAGCGGCTCTACGACGCGCCGCGCGGCGAGCGCACGCCGGAGGCGGCGGCCGCCCTGCTGCCCGTCGAGTGGGAGCGCCTCGTCGAGGCGGAGCCGCGGTACGCGACGCTGTTCGACGAGGGCGGCGACGCGGCCGGCACCACGCCGTCGGAGTGGCTCGGCCGGGCGCGGCGGCTCGTCGGCACGTACTTCACGCTGGAGGACCCCAACCGGCTGGAGCCCGAGTCCCGGGAGCTGCGCGTCGAGACGTCGCTCGACGACGGGCCGGTGCTGCGCGGGATCGTCGACCGGCTCGACGTCGCGCCCGGCGGCGCGCTGCGCGTGGTCGACTACAAGACGGGCCGGGCGCCCGGGCCGGGCTTCGAGGGCGCCGCCCTGTTCCAGATGCGGTTCTACGGCCTGGTCCTCTGGCGCGAGCGCGGCGAGGTGCCGCGCATGCTGCAGCTGCTCTACCTCGGCGACGGCCAGGCGCTGCGCGCGGAGCCGGCCGAGCGGGAGCTCGAGGCCACGGAGACCAAGGTGCGTGCGCTGTGGTCGGCGATCCAGGACGCCGCGCACAGCGGGGACTGGCGGCCGCGCCGCAGCCGCCTGTGCGGATGGTGCGCACACCAGTCGCTCTGCCCCGAGTTCGGCGGCACGCCGCCCGTGATTCCCGCCGACGCGCTGCGCGAGCGGCTCGGGGTGGACCCGGTCAGGACGTGAGGTCCACGACCTCACCGGCGCCGATGCGTGCGAGGGTCGCCAGGTCGACCTTCTCGAGCGACGCGGCGCGGCTGAGCCCGTCGAGGTGCGGCACCGGCACGACGGCCTCGACGCCCAGCGTCGCGATCCCGGCGGCGCGCGCCGAGGCGATGCCGGTGGGCGAGTCCTCGATGGCGACGCAGGCGGCGGTGTCGACGCCGAGCCGCTCCGCGGCGAGGAGGTAGGGCTCGGGGTCGGGCTTGCCGCGGGTCACCTGGTCGCCCGTGACGAGCGTCGCGAACGCGCCGTCGGGCCCGCGCGAGACGACCTCCTCGGCCAGCGTCGAGTAGCTCATCGTCACCAGCGCGCACGGCACGCCCGCCTCGGCGAGCGTGGTGAGGAGCTCCAGCGCGCCCGGCCGCCACGGCACCTCCTCGCGCACCTGCTCGACGACCTGACCGAGCAGGCGGTCGACGATCGCGTCGACCGGCAGGTCGACCCCTCCCTGGTCGCGCAGGATCGTCGCGGAGACGGTCAGCGCGTTGCCGACGAGCTGCAGCGCCTGCTCGTGCGTCCACGTGCCGCCGTGCTCCGCGACCAGCTCCTGCTCGGCGCGGATCCAGTACGGCTCGGTGTCCACGAGGGTGCCGTCCATGTCCCACAGGACGGCCGCGGGCAGGGTCGGGGTGGCGGTCTGCGGGGCGGGGGCGAGGGTCTCGGGCACCCGTCCATCGTACGGACCGGGCGCCGCCGGTCCGCCCGTCGGGACGCGTGAGACCGGACACCCGGGCCTGCCCGTGGCCGGGCCGGCGCTGTATACGCTGGACGGATGACGACCGAGCCGGAGACCACCGGGCGCCACGCCGCGCGGCAGACCGTGATGATCGCCGCGTTCGAGGGATGGAACGACGCCGGCAGCGCCGCCACCGCCGCCCTGACCCACCTCGCCCACGTGTGGGACGCCCGCCAGGTGCGCGAGCTCGACCCCGAGGACTACCACGACTTCCAGGTGAACCGGCCCGTGATGGAGACCGGCCCGGACGGGGAGCGCTCGATCACCTGGCCGACCACGACGGTCTCCGTGGCCGAGCTGCCCGACCGGACCGTGGTGCTGGTGCACGGCATCGAGCCGTCGTTCCGGTGGCGCTCGTACTGCGCCGAGCTGCTCGACCTGGCCGCCGAGCTGGGCGTCCGCACCGTCGTGACCCTGGGCGCCCTGCTGGCCGACGTGCCCCACACCCGGCCCATCCCCATGACCGCGACGACGGAGAGCTCGGGCCTGCAGGCGGTGCTCGACGTCGAGCCCAGCACCTACGAGGGCCCGACCGGCATCGTGGGCGTGCTGCAGCACGAGGCCGACCGGCGCGGGTTCCAGGCGGTGTCGCTGTGGGCCGCCGTGCCCCACTACGTGGCCAACCCCCCGTCGCCCAAGGCGACCCTCGCGATCCTCACCCGCGTCGAGGAGCTCATCGCCGCGCCGGTGCCCCTCGGCGACCTGCCCGAGGACGCCGAGGCGTGGCAGCACGGCGTCGACGAGCTCGCGTCGGACGACGCCGAGATCGCCGAGTACGTGCAGCAGCTCGAGGAGGCGAAGGACACCGCCGACCTGCCCGAGGCGACGGGCGAGGCCATCGCGCGGGAGTTCGAGCGCTACCTGCGGCGGCGCGACGTCGGCGGCGAGAAGGGCACCGACAAGGGCGGCGACAAGGGACCCGACAAGCCCTGACGCCGGGCCCGGCGTCAGGGCGGCGAGGTCAGAGGCGGACGCCGAGGAGCGCGTTCACCGCGCGCGCCAGGACGCCGGGCGCGCCCTCGTGGTCGTCGGTCGTGTCGCGGCCGGGCGCGAGCGCCACGTCGGCCCAGCGGTCCACGGCGGCGAGCGCGGCGGGGCCGTCGAGGTCGTCCGCGAGCGCCGCGCGCAGCGCGGCCAGCGTCGCGGTCGCGTCGGGTCCGCCGTTGCCGGAGACGGCGGTGCGCCACCGCTCGAGCCGCGCGACGCCGGCCTCGAGGTCGGCGTCGGTCCACTCCCACTCGGTGCGGTAGTGGTGCGCCAGCAGCGCGAGGCGGATCGCCATGGGGTCCACGCCCGCGCGTCGCAGCGCGGAGACGAACACGAGGTTCCCGCGCGACTTGCTCATCTTCTCGCCCTCGTAGGCGACGAGCCCGGCGTGCACGTGCACCCCGGCACCGCCGCCGCCCAGCAGGCGGTCGTGCGAGGTGGACATCTCGTGGTGCGGGAAGAGCAGGTCGGCTCCCCCGCCCTGCAGGTCGAACGGCAGGCCCAGCCCGTCGCGGGCGATGACGGCGCACTCGATGTGCCAGCCGGGACGCCCGGTGCCGAGGGACGCGCCGTCCCACGCGGGCTCGCCGGGGCGCTCCCGGCGCCACAGCAGCGGGTCGAGGGCGTTCTTCTTGCCCTCGCGCTGCGGGTCCCCGCCACGCTCGGCGAACAGGGCCTCCATCGTCGCCGCGTCGAGCCTGGCCACCCGCCCGAAGTCGCGGTCGGCGGAGAGGTCGGCGTACACGTCGCCCAGGCCCGGGTCGTCGCCGCCTGCCCCCGGCTCGATCGGCACCCGGTACGCGGCCCCCTCGTCCAGCAGCCGCTCGACGGCGGCCACGACGGCAGGCACGGACTCGACGGCGCCGGTCCAGGTGGCGGGCGGCACCATGCCGAGTGCGGTCATGTCCTCGCGGAACAGCGCGATCTGGTCGGCCGCGAGATCGCGCCAGTCGACCCCGGTGGCGTCCGCACGCTCCAGCAGCGGGTCGTCGACGTCGGTGACGTTCGAGACGAAGGTCACGTCCTTGCCGGCGTCGAGCCACGCCCGGTGCAGCAGGTCGAACGCCAGGTAGGTGTTCGCGTGCCCGAGGTGGGTCGCGTCGTACGGGGTGATCCCGCAGACGTAGTAGCGGGCGGTGCCCCCCGGGGCCGGGTCCACGAGCCGCCCGGTGCTGCTGTCGTGCACCCGGACGGGGGTGCGGCGGCCGTCGGCCGGTTCGGGGAGCTCAGGGATCTGCGGAGTGGGCCAGGAACGCACGCGCTCAGGCTACCGGCCCTTCGCCGAGACCAGATCACCTGGTCAGACGACGATGCCGCCGTTCGCGGTCAGCACGCCGGTCAGGAGCAGGACCACGACTACGGCGGCGAGGCCGAGGCGGTACCAGACGAACGGCATGAACGAGTGCGTGGTGATCAGCTTGAGGAACCCGATGATGACGACGTAGCCGACGACGAACGCGACGAGCGTGGCGACCAGGGTCGCGCCCGCGCCCGGCGACCCGGGGGCCGGGTCCTCGCCCACGGACTTGGCGAGCTGGTAGAAGCCCGACATCAGCACCGCGGGGATGGCCAGCAGGAACGAGTAGTCCGCGGCGGCCTTGCGGGTGAACCCCATGAGCAGCCCCGCGGTGATCGTGCCCCCGGAGCGCGACACTCCCGGGATGAGCGCGAGCGCCTGGGCGAATCCGAACCCGATCGCGCGCTTCGGGTTGAGCTCGTCGAGCCGACGGGTGCGGCGGCCGATCTTGTCCGCCCAGCCGAGCAGCAGGCCGAAGACGACCAGGGTCGTGACGGTGATCCAGAGGTTGCGCAGGTAGGTCTCGATCTGGTCCTGGAAGAGCAGGCCGAGCACACCGATCGGGATCGAGCCGAGGGCGATGTACCAGGCCATGCGGGCCTGGTCGTCGTGGGCGCCCATCCGCGAGCGCCAGTCGCTGCCGTGCGTGCCCACGAGGGACTTCCACCAGGCGACGCAGATGTCCCGGATGGTGCGGCGGTAGTAGAGCAGCACGGCGGCCTCGGTGCCGATCTGGGTGATCGCGGTGAACGCGGCCCCGGGGTCGGTCCCGCCGAGCAGCTCCCCCACGATGCGCAGGTGCGCGCTCGAGGAGATCGGCAGGAACTCGGTCAGGCCCTGGACCAGGCCGAGCAGGATCGCTTCCCAGGCATTCACGGGCGGTCACACTACCCGGACCTGCAGGGTTTCCCGGTAGCGTGGCCCGCCATGGAGCGTCGTCAGGTGGGCCGTACGGGCCTGCGCGTGTCCGAGCTCGGCCTGGGGACGATGACCTGGGGCCGGGACACCGACGACCTGGACGCGGCGGAGCAGCTGCGCGACTTCGTCGACGGGGGCGGGACGCTCGTCGACACCGCCGCGACGTACGGCGACGGGGACGCGGAGCGCGTCATCGGCTCGCTGCTGGACGGCAAGGTCTCGCGCGACGAGGTGGTGCTGTGCACCAAGGGGGGCGTGCGGGCGGGCCGCTCGGGCGCCCGCGTCGACGCCTCCCGGGCGGGCCTGCTCGCCGACCTCGACGCGTCCCTCGCCCGGCTGGGCACCGACCACGTGGACCTGTTCCTGGTCGCCTGCCCCGACCCGGCGACGCCGCTCGCCGAGACGGTGTCGGCGCTGCGGCTCGCGGTGGCCTCCGGCAGGGCCCGCTACGTCGGGCTCTCGAACCACCCCGGCTGGGCGTCCGCCCGGGCCGCGACCCTGCTGGAGGCGGACGGCACCGGGCTCAGCGCGCTCGAGCTGGAGTACTCCCTGCTGCAGCGCGGCGCGGAGCGCGACGTGGCCCCCGCCGCCGACGCCCTCGGGCTCGGGCTGCTGGCCTGGTCACCCTTGGGGCGCGGCGTGCTCACCGGCAAGTACCGGCGGGCGATCCCGGCGGACTCCCGCGCGGCGTCGGCGCACCTCGCCGCGTTCGTCGACCCCTACCTGGACGCGGCCGCGTCGTCCGTCGTCGAGGCCGTCGCCACCGCGGCCGACGGGCTCGGGCGCGCGCCGCTCGAGGTCGCTCTCGCCTGGCTGCTGGCCCGCGACACGGTCGCGAGCGCGATCGTCGGTGCGCGGACGCCGGCCCAGCTGCGGGCGTCGCTCGCCGCCACCGACCTCGACCTGCCGGGCGAGGTCCACGCCGCGCTCGACGACGTCTCCGCCCCGGAGATCGGCTACCCCGAGCGCTGGTAGGCCTGCCCCGGGGCGTCGGCCGGGCGGTCGGCGGGCGAGCCCGCCAGGTCGGGACCCTCGAGGTCCGTGTCGAGCTCGGCGTCGAGGTCGTCGTCCCCCTCGTCGTCGTCATCGTCCTCGTCGTCGTCCCCGTCGTCGTCCCCGTCGTCGAGGAAGAAGGGCGTGACCTCGGAGTAGACCTGGGCCAGCGAGTCCTCGTAGACCTCGAACGCGTCGGCCAGGACCTCGTAGGCGTCGTCGACCGCAGGATCGTCGTCGCCCCGGCGGGTCGACACCGCGTGGTAGTGGGCCTCCAGCGCGGCGACGAAGCGGTCCAGCGCGGCACGCGGGTCTGCGGTCATGCTCTGACCGTAGCGCCCCACGGGGCACAATGGGCAGACGAAAACCGCCCGCCAGCACTTCGGGAGGAACAGCGGATGGCTTCGATCCCGTCGACGTCGCAGGCAGACGCGCGCCCCGGCGCGCCGTCCGCCTGGCGCAAGCACGGACAGTACGAGTACCGCGTGCTGACCATCGACCGGGGCACCAGCGTCCCGGACGCGCGCAAGATGCTCACCGAGGAGGCCGAGTACGGCCGGTGGGAGCTCGCGCGCACCCGCCTCTACATCGGCGGCGAGCGCCGGGTGTGGCTGCGTCGCAAGATCATCAAGGTCAGCGCCACCTTCTGACCGGCCGGCACGTCAGCACGCATGCCAGGACGCAGGTCAGGACGTATGGCCGACGCCTTCCGCAAGTCGCGGGCGCACGCGCCGCCGGGGTTCTTCGCCACCGAGGCGGCCGGGCTCCGCTGGCTCACCGTGCCGGGCGGCCCGCGGGTCGCCCGGGTGCTGGAGCACGGAGCGGAGCACCTCGACCTGGAGCGCGTCGACCCGGCGCGCCCCACGCCCGACGCCGCGCGCGACCTGGGCCGTCGCCTCGCCGTGCTGCACCGAGCGGGCGCCGCCGGGTTCGGCGTCCTTCCGCCCGGCGCGGGGCGCGGGTACTTCGGTCCGCTCGACGACCCCCTGCCCCTGGTGGCGGGGACCTGGGGCGACTGGCCCGCGTTCTACGCGCACGCCCGGCTCCGGCCAGTCGTCGCGCAGGGCCGGGAGCGAGGCGTGCTCACCGCGCAGGACGCGGCCGCCGTCGAGCGGGTGTGCGGTCGGCTCGGCGTCCTCGCGGGCCCCGCGGCGCGAGAGGCGCCGGCCCGCGTGCACGGCGACCTCTGGTCCGGGAACGTGCTGTGGTCGCAGGGCCCGGGAGGCTCCGCCGAGGCGGTGCTCATCGACCCGGCCGCCCACGGCGGGCACCGGGAGGCCGACCTCGCCATGCTGGCGCTCTTCGGGGCGCCGCACCTCGACGCGGCCCTCGCGGGCTACGAGGCCGCGTGGCCCCTCGCCCCCGGGTGGCGTGAGCGGGTCCCGCTGCACCAGCTGTACCCGCTCGCCGTGCACGCCGTGCTCTTCGGCGGCGGGTACGTCGAGCAGACGCGCCACCTGCTCGCCCGGCTGGGCGGTTGACGGGGGCGTCCGACGGCGACGGCGCTCAGCAGTCGCGCAGCAGGCGGTCCAGCACGCGCGTGCCGAAGCGCAGCGAGTCGACCGGCACCCGCTCGTCGACGCCGTGGAACATCCCGGAGAAGTCGAGGTCGGCGGGCAGGCGCAGCGGGGCGAAGCCGTACCCGGTGATGCCGAGCCGCGACAGCGACTTGTTGTCGGTGCCGCCCGAGAGCGTGTACGGCAGCACCGCGGCCCCCGGGTCCTCGGCGAGGAGGGAGGCGACCATCGAGTCCACGAGGTCGCCGGAGAACGGCACCTCGAGCGCGGTGTCCTGGTGGATCGGCTCGACGCGCACGGCGGGACCGGCGAGCTCGCGCAGCGTCGCCATCCCCTCCTCCTCGTGGCCGGGCAGGAGGCGCACGTCGACGGTGGCCTCGGCCCGCCCGGGGATGACGTTCGCCTTGTATCCCGCGTCCAGCTGCGTGGGGTTGGACGTGTGCCGCACCGTGGCGCCCACGAACTTCGCGGCCGGGCCCAGCGCCGCGACGAGCGCGTCCACGGCGGCGGGGTCCTCGCCGTCGAACCGCAGGCCCGTGAGGTCGGAGACCCCGCGCAGCAGCTTCTCCACCGTCGGGGTCAGCGTGTACGGCCACGGGTGCTGCCCGATCCGCGCGACCGCCGCGGCGAGCTCGGTCACGGCGTTCTCGGCATTGACCTGGGAGCCGTGGCCGGCCCGGCCGTCGGCCACGAGCCGGAGCCAGGCGAGGCCCTTCTCCGCCGTCTGCAGCAGGTAGGCGCGCCGCCCGCCGACCTCGACGGAGAAGCCGCCCACCTCGCTGATCGCCTCGGTGGCGCCGTCGAAGAGCTCGGGCCGGTGTTGCACGGCCCACTGCGCGCCGCGCACGCCGCCGGCCTCCTCGTCGGCGAAGAAGGCGACGACGACGTCGCGCGCCGGGCGGCGCCCCTCGCGGACCATCTGCCGCACGACGGACAGGATCATCGCGTCCATGTCCTTCATGTCCACCGCGCCGCGGCCCCACAGGAGCCCGTCGATCTCCTCGCCGCCGAACGGGTCGACGGACCAGTCGTCGGCCGCGGCCGGCACCACGTCCGTGTGCCCGTGCAGCACCAGCGCGGGCCGGCTCGGGTCCGTGCCCTCGAGCCGCGTCACGACCGACGTGCGGCCGGGCTCCGACTCGAACAGCTCCACCTCGAGCCCCACCTCGGTGAGCAGCCCGGCGACGAGCTCCGCCGCCCGTCGCTCCCCCGGCCCCTCGCCGTTGCCGTAGTTGGAGGTGTCGATCCGCAGCAGGTCACGACAGATGCCCACCACCTCCTGCTCGGCGGAGGGGTGCGCGGACGGGGGCGTCGTGGGAGGCGTGCTCGGGCGCGGGGCGAGGGGCTGGGACGTCACCCGGACACCGTACCGGCGCCCGTGCGCGAAACGTTTAGCCGGGGTGACGCCGTCCGCACCGTGGACCACCGTCGTGCCCACGCACCCACGGACCTCGAGGAGGAGGACCATCATGCGAAGACTCGCGGCATCCCTCGCGGCAGCCGTGCTCGCCGCCGTCGGCGTCGTCGCCGTCGTCGGCCAGCCCGCCGCCGCCCACGGGGCGGAGGTGTTCCCCGGTTCCCGGCAGTACCTGTGCTGGGTGGACGCCCAGACCCCGAACGGACAGCTCGACCCGAGCAACCCCGCGTGCGCCGACGCGCTCGCCGAGAGCGGACCGAACGCCTACTACAACTGGTTCGGCAACCTGGACTCGAACGGCGCCGGCCGCACCGAGGGGTACATCCCCGACGGCACCATCTGCTCCGGCGGCGACCGAGGACCGTACGACTTCTCCGCGTTCAACGCGCCGCGCACCGACTGGCCGACGACGCACCTCACCGCGGGCGCCACGTACGAGTTCCAGCACAACAACTGGGCCGAGCACCCGGGCCGGTTCGACGTCTACGTGACGAGGGAGGGCTTCGACCCGACCCAGCCGCTCGGGTGGGCGGACCTCGAGCTGGTCGACTCCGTGACGGACCCGCCGGACACCGGCGGCCCGGGAGGCGACAACTACTACTACTGGGACGTCACCCTGCCCGCCGACCGCACCGGGAGCCACGTCGTCTTCACGCACTGGGTGCGCTCGGACAGCAGCGAGAACTTCTACAGCTGCTCGGACGTGGAGTTCGACGGCGGCGACGGGGAGGTCACCGGCATCGGCGACGACACCGGGCCCGTGGACCCGCCCGCCTGCCCGGACGAGGCCCCGGGAGTCCCCGGCGAGGTCATGGCCCACGACGTGCGGGCCACCCGGGCGCACCTCATGTGGGGCGTCTCCCGGACCGGCTGCGTGACGGGGTACGACGTGCTCGACGCCGCCACGGGCGAGGTCCTCGCGGCGACCGACGAGTCACCCATGGTCGACCTCACCGGGCTGGACCCCGGCTCGACCTACGAGGTGACGGTGCGGGCCCGCAACGACAACACCGGGGCGGTCTCCGACGCCACGCCGATGGCGTCCTTCACCACGACGACCGACGACGGCGGGACGACCGACGGCGCGTGCACCGCGGCCTACACCACGACGAGCTCGTGGTCCGGCGGCTACCAGGGCCAGATCGTCGTCACCGCCGGCGACGCCGACCTGGCGACGTGGGAGGTCGACGCCGCCGGCATCACCTCCACGAACATGTGGGGCGGCGAGCTGGCGGGCGGCGTCGTCACCCCGGTGGCGTGGACCGCGCACGTCGGCGCGGGCCAGAGCGTGACGGTCGGCTTCGTCGGGGCCGGCCAGGCGCCAGACAACGGAGCCCTCCCCTGCTCCTGACCGGCCGGACGGACGGCTGACGGACGCTCGCCGGGCGGCTACGACCGCCGCTCGGCGAGCGTCCCGTCCGCGGCCAGCACCAGCTCGGCGTCGAGTCCGAGCCGGTCGAGGAACGCCCGGTCGTGGCTCACCACCAGCAGCGCGCCCCGGTACGCGGCGAGCGCCTGCACCAGCTGGTCCGTGCTGGCGATGTCGAGGTTGTTCGTGGGCTCGTCGAGGACCAGCAGCTGGGCGGGCGGGTCGGCCAGCAGCAGCCGCGCGAGGGTGACGCGGAACCGCTCGCCGCCCGACAGCGTCGCGACCGGGCGGCCCACCTGGTCGCCGCGCACGAGGAACCGCGCCAGCCGGTTGCGCAGCTCACCGGGCGCGACGTCCGGCGCGCCGGTCCGCACGGCGTCGAGCACCGTCTGGTCGTCGTCGAGCACGTCGAGCCGCTGCGGCAGGTAGCCGACCCGGTCGGTGAGCGCGTCGGCGACCGCCCCCGTGCCGACGTCGGTGCCCCCGGGCGCGACCCCGACGAGCCGCTCCAGCAGCGTCGTCTTGCCGACGCCGTTGGGGCCGGTCAGCGCCACGCGCTCCGGCCCGGCGAGCACGACCTCGCGTCCGTCCGTGCCGCGCAGGACGGCGAGGCGCCGGCCCGCGGGCACGTCCGGGTCGGGCAGGTCGACGACGATGCGGTCGTCGGCGCGCACGGAGAGCTCCGCGGCCTCGACCGCGGCCCGGGCGTCGGACTCCTTCCCGGCGGCCTGGCCACGGCGGGCTGCCTGCGACTTCTCCGCGGAGTTGCGCCGGTCGTTGATCGCCGCCTTGACGTAGCGGCGCTCCACGACGTCCTTGCGGCCCCGGCGCTCGGAGTGGGCGATGCGCTCCTCGGCCTTGATCCGCTCCCGCTTCTCGCGGCGCAGGACCTGCTCGGCGTCGCGCAGGGCGGCCCGCGCCGCCTCCTGCTGCGCCGCCAGGTGCTCCTCGTACTGCGCGTACGTGCCGCCGTAGGTGGTGAGGGACCCGGTGCGCAGCTCGGCGGTCTCGTCGACCAGCTCGAGCAGCTCCCGGTCGTGCGAGACGACGACGAGCGCGCCGCGCCACGTGCGCACGATCTCGTGCAGCCGCTCCCGGGCGGCGCCGTCGAGGTTGTTGGTCGGCTCGTCCAGGAGCGCGACGTCCGCGCCGCGCAGCCGCACACCGGTGACGGCGACGAGCATCGCCTCGCCGCCCGAGAGGGTGCCGACCGGCCGGTCGAGCACGCCGTCGCCGGACGGCAGCCCCGTGCCGGCGAGCTCGGCGTGGGCGCGCTCCTCGACGTCCCAGCCGTCGCCGACGACGTCGAAGAGCGCAGCGAGGCGGTCCTCGGGCACCTCGCCGGCGGTGATGGCGCGCACCGCGTCGACGACGTCGCGCACGCCGAGCAGGTCCGCGACCGTGGCGTCCGTGTCGAGGGTGAGGCGCTGCGGCAGGTAGTCCGCGACGCCGGACACGTTGATCGACCCGGACGTCGGTCGCAGGCGCCCGGCGACGAGGCGCAGCAGGGTGGACTTCCCCGCGCCGTTGAGACCGACGAGGCCGGTGCGGCCGCGGGAGAAGGCGCCGGACACGCCGGCGATCGGGGTGGCCCCGTCGGGCCAGGAGAAGGTGACGTCCTGCAGGACGACGGAGGGATGGGTAGCGGGCACGGAGGACTCCAGCGGTGCGGGAACGGCGGACGGCGGGTGCGTCGACGCCGCTCCTCGGGCCGGCACTCGAGCGTGCTGGCGGCGGGGAGCCTCGGGGTCGACGCGCTAGGCGGTCGTCCGGATGCCCGTCATCGCTGTGGTGCGCCTCTCGTCCTGGAGCCGTCCCCTCTCACGCGCGGCGGAGGCCGCGGGGACGGCGTCGATGCTACCCGACCTCCGCACGGGGGCCACCTGTTTCCGGCTCCGGCGTGCCCCGGCCGCGCAGCCAGGTGTCGAACGCCTCGCGCGACGTCAGCCGCGGCTCGTACAGCTCGGCCTTGAGCCGGGAGTTGTCGAGCACCGGCCGATAGCGGAGGAACCCGACGCGCTCCGGCCCGTGCACCGTGAGGCGCAGGGCGTGCCCGACGCGCAGCGCGGCGGCGAGCGCCCACGCCGGGACGTCCAGCGTGGGCCGGCCGAGGCGCGCCGCGATGTCGGCCACGGTCATCGCGCCGTCGCCGCACACGTTGAACGTGCCCGTGGTCGTCCCGGTCGCGCCGGCGACCACCGCGCCGGTGACGTCGTCGACCCACGCGAAGACGAACGGGCTCTCCGCACCGCGCACCCGCAGCAGGCGGCGCGCCTCCCACAGGGCCGTGATCTGGTTGTCGACGCCGGGGCCGAGGATCGTCCCGATGCGCAGCACCACCTGGCCCAGGCCCGGGTGGTCGGCGCGGTACCGCGCGAGCATCTCCTCGACCTCGCGCTTGTGGCGCGAGTACGTGAACTCCTCGTTGCCGCGCACCGGGTCGGCCTCGGTCAGCGGCACCCGGTTGTCCGCGTGGTAGCCGTAGGCCGCTCCCGAGGACGAGATCACCACCCGGTGGACCCCGGCCGCCACGCAGGCGTCGAGGACGTGCCGGGTGCCGTCGACGTCGACGGCCCGCTCGGTCGCGGCGTCGAGGGTTCCCGGGTTCACGATGGCCGCGAGGTGCACCACCGTGTCGACGTCGTGCGCGTCGATCACCCGGCGCACCGAGGCGGGGTCCGTGACGTCGAGCCGCTCCCACGCGGCGCCGTCGGGCACCCGGGCCTCGCGCAGGTCGCCGGCGACGACGTGCGCGACGTCGTCGTGCGCCGCGAGGGCCGCCACCGCGTGCGACCCGAGGAACCCGGCGCCGCCGGTGACCAGGACGCGCCTCATGCCGCCACCTCCGTGCGGGCCGCGCGGGCCCGTGTCCGGCGCGCCCAGACGGTCGCCAGCGCCAGCCCGGCCACGATGTCCCAGACGCCCCACCAGCCGGCGACGACGGCCATGCCGCCCAGCCCGCCGAAGAACGTGAACACGAGGCCGAGCCCGAGGCCCGCGTTGCGGATGCCGACCTCGAACGTGACCGCCTTGACCTCCCGCGCCCCGAGGCGGCCCGCCCTCCCGGCGAGGTACCCCAGGCCCAGGGCGGCGGCGTCGTGCAGGAACACGGCCAGCAGGACCACGCCGATGGAGGCGACGAAGACCGCGAAGTTGCCCGCGAGCGCCGCGACGATGAAGCCGACGAGCGCCACGAGGCTCACCCAGCGCACCGGGCGGTGCACCCGCGCGGCGAGCGCGGGCCAGCGCGTGCGCACGAGCATCCCGACGGCGAACGGCACCCCGATGACCAGGAGGATCTCGAGCAGCATCTGCCCCGCGTCCAGGCGCACGTCGGTGAGGATCGCGCCCGCCGTCGGGTGCAGCGACCCCCACAGGGCGAGATTGAGCGGCATCGCGACGATGTAGATCGCGTTCCCGACGGCGGTGAGCGAGACCGACAGCGCCACGTTGCCGCCCGAGCGGTGCGTCAGCACCTGGGACACGTTCCCGGGCGGGCAGCACGCGACGAGGATCATGCCGAGCGCGACCGACGCCTGCACGTCGAGCAGCAGCGTGAGCCCGAAGGTCACGGCGGGGAGCGCGACGAGCTGCGCGACCAGCGCCAGCACGGCCGCCCGCGGCGCGCGGCGCAGCGCCCGGAAGTCCGCGGGCGACGTGTCGAGCGCGATGCCGAGCATGATGAGGCCGAGCACGAGGTCGAGGACGACCATCGACCCGGGCGCGAAGCGGACGGCGACGTCGTCGATGTTCACGCCGTGCCCTCCCCGGACGGCGCGGGGGCCAGCTCGGCCGCGAGGCGCCGCACCGTGCGCCGGTAGGCGTCCTTGTTCACGTAGTAGCTCATCCGCTCCAGCCCGAGGTAGCGGTAGCCGCCGGTCAGGTCCGGCCACGGCTCGGTCAGGCGCCGTCGGAAGCGCACGGCCCGCGCGCGGGCGGCGGTGTCGCCGCCGGTGCCGGCCGCCTCGGCCGCGAGGTAGTGCGCCACCAGCTCGGCCTGCTCGGCGCGGCCCTGCCAGCCGATGCCGGACGCCTCGAGCATCCCGACGACGAACAGCCCGT
This sequence comes from Isoptericola sp. NPDC056573, assembly GCF_042793335.1. Classification (NCBI taxonomy): domain Bacteria; kingdom Bacillati; phylum Actinomycetota; class Actinomycetes; order Micrococcales; family Promicromonosporaceae; genus Isoptericola; species Isoptericola sp. NPDC056573. The sequence goes on along the minus strand of NZ_JBHTUY010000010.1, from coordinate 136,402 downwards.
TGCCCGACGGCGGCACGATGTTGCAGAACAGCCGCGGCGCCGTGCCCGAGCCGGGGCCGGACCAGGCCAGGTGGCGCGGGTCCAGGAACGGGTAGTCGAGCCGGTAGCCGGTGGCGAGCAGCACGAGGTCGTAGTCGTCGCTGCTGCCGTCGGCGAAGTGCACCGTCCGGCCCTCGCACCGGTCGACGTCGGCCCGCACGCGCAGGTCGCCCTGCCCGGCGTGCTGCAGCACGAGGGAGTTCACCACGGGGTGCGACTCATAGATCCTGTGGTCCGGCTCGGGGAAGCCGAAGCGGCGCGGGTCCCCGTTGAGGAGTCGCAGGAGACGGGAGTCGACGGCCTGCTTGATCCGGGCGGGCAGCGGCCGGCCCTGGTTGAGCGTGTCGGTCGGTCGGCCCAGCAGGTAGCGCGGCACGAACCAGTAGCCACGCCGCACCGACAGGTCGACCGACGCGGCGCGGTGGACGGCGTCCACGGCGATGTCGCAGCCGGAGTTGCCGCCCCCGACCACGAGGACCCGCCGGCCCTCGAGCACGTCCGCGCTCTTGTACGCGCTCGAGTGCAGCACCTCGCCGGCGAACTCCCCGGGGAGGGTCGGCACGTTCGGCTCGGCGAGCGTGCCGTTCGCGACGACGACGTGCGAGTACGTGCGCTCGACGGCTCCGGCCGTCGGGTCCGGCGCCGGGCCGGCGGGCTCGGACCGCACCACCCAGCCGCTGCGGCCGGTGTCGTCGCCGTCGGCCGGCACCACCGCGGTCACGCGCGTGCCGAAGCGGAAGCGCTCCCGCAGCCCGAACTCGTCCGCGTAGGCGCGGAAGTAGCGCAGCAGCTCGCGGTGGCTCGGGTAGTCGGCCGCGGAGTCCATCGGCAGCTCGTCGAACTGCGTCGTGGTGCGCGAGGAGATGAGGTGCGCGGACTCATAGACGGTCGAGCGCGGGTTGTCGATGTCCCACAGCCCGCCGACGTCCGTGTGGGCCTCGTACCCGTCGAAGGCGAGCCCGGCGCGGTCCAGCGCCCGTGCGGCGGCCAGGCCCGACGGCCCCGCCCCGATCACCGCGACCCGTCGTTCCAGCCCCATCGCCAGCCTCCATGCTCCCGGCGCGCGCCGTGCGTGCCTCGATCCGCGCCCTTGCGCGCAGGGAGCATACGGTCCGGGGACGAGCGCGCCCAAAGCCGACCGGTCAGGCGGCCGACGAGGCCTCCGCGGGCCACGGCTCGTTCGGCTCGCGCGGGTCGCCCGGGACGTACGACGCCACCCAGGAATCCTGCAGCACGCCCCGCTGCGCGCCGAAACGACGGAGCAGCCCCTCGTAGCGGAAGCCGAGCTTCCAGGCGACACGACGCGACGCCCAGTTGCCCACGTTCGCGCGCCAGCGCACGACACCGAGGCCGAGGCCCTCCGGGTCGACGGCCCAGTCGACCACGAGCCGCGCCGCATCGGTGATCAGCCCCCGGCCCCTGGCGTCCGGGGCGCACCAGAAGCCCAGCTCGCCCGCGGGCTGCACGCCCGGCGCGCCCTCCCGCGAGATCCCGACCATCGCCAGCACGGGGGTGTCGGAAGCACCTGGCGCGCGGACCGCCCAGGTGAAGTCCTTCTCCTCGGCCCAGCCGTCGGCGACGAACCTGTCGACGAACCCGACCGCGTCGTCGCGCGTGTACGGCGACGGCACCGTGGTCCACCGCGCGATCGCGGGATCCGCGCAGATGTCGGCGATGCGGTCGACGTCGGCGGAGGTCGGGACGGACAGGCGGACGCGGTCGGTAGCGAGGACGAACGGCTCCATCGGGGCATCGTGGCACGCCGGGCCCGACGGCTTCATCGCTATTTGTCCGGGGTCTCCTCGGATCCCTCGGTGGCCCCGCCTGCCGCGGCGGCGTCCGGCGACGCGAGGATCGGGGCCACGGCGAGCGGCCTGTCGCCCGGCCCGGGCGGCTCGTCGAGCTCGGGGTGCGGCCGGTCGCCCCGCAGCGTCGAGAACACGGTCCACGCGACCGCCATGAGCGGAACCGCGATGATCGCGCCGAGGATCCCGGCCAGCACGGTGCCGGCGGTGACCCCGAGGCCGATGACCAGCGGGTGCAGCGCCACCTGCTTGCCCATGATGAGCGGCTGCAGCACGTGCCCCTCGAGCTGCCCGATGAGCGCGATGCCGATCGTGACGATGAGCGCCGTGACGAACCCGTTGGCCGCGAGCGCGACGACGGCCGCGATGATCATCGCCAGCGGCGCGCCGATCAGCGGGATGAACGCACCGATGAAGACCAGCACGGCCAGGGGGGCCGCGAGCGGCACCCCGAGAATCGTCAGCAGGATGAACGCCAGGACGCCGTCGACGAAGGCGATGATCACGGTGCCGCGCGCGTAGCCGGAGAAGCTGTACCAGCCGGCCCCCGCGGCGGCCTGCCACCGGGTGCGGTGCTCCTCCGGGATCTGGCCCAGGAACCAGCGCCACATCTTGCCGCCCGACGCGACGAAGAAGACCGTGCAGAAGATCGACAGGGCGAAGATGGCGAAGCCCTCGAAGACCGAGCCCGCGCTCTGCGCCGCCTGGCTGACCAGCGAGTCGGCGTTGTCGGCGACCCACTGCCGGCCCTGGTCGATCCACTCGTTGATCTGGTCGCCGGTCACGGACAGCCCGAACGGCCCGCTCTCCACGTACTGGAGGATCTGCTGCACGCCGGTGTCGAACTGGCCGGCGAGGTTCTCCCACTGCCCGGCCACGGAGGCGACGACGTACGTGAGGAGGCCGCCGAGCACGAGGAACGCGCTGAGGATCGCGAGCGCGGTGGCCAGCGGGCGCGGCATGACCTTGGCGTAGAAGTCCGCGACGGGGTTGAGCACCGACGCGAACACCAGCCCGAGGAAGACCGCCACGAAGACGAGCTGCACCTGCACCGTCGCCCAGAACACGAGCGCGACCGCCGCGGTCAGGGCGATGAGCCGCCACGACCAGCCGGCCGACGTCCGCAGCCAGGCCGGGACGTTCTCGCTCGTGCGCTTCGCCACCCGTGCGCTCCTCTCGCCGATCGTCCGTCCAGTCTGCCGCACGGCGCCCGCCCGTCGTGGGAGGACGACGCGTGCCGCACGCCCGGGTGAATTTCTCCCGCCCGACCGGTGGCCCGGTGCGCGAGCGCCGCCGTCGCCGGACCATGGACGCACGTCGCCCGGCGACAGGAGGAGCCCACCATGACCGGGACGTCCCCGCAGCCTCACAGCATCCTCGACCCGTCCGCGCCGTCGGCGCCGACGTCCGCGCCGGTGCCCGCGTACGACGCCGAGACGCTCGCAGCCGTCCTCGCCGTCCTGCCCGACGTCGACGCGGTCGAGCTGAAGCTGACCGTGCCCGGTGCGGACCATCGCCGCGTGCTGGATCGGCTCGGGATCGACGCGCTCGACGCGACGATCCGCCAGGTCGCGTTCCTCGACACGCCCGCGCTCGACCTGTCCGCCGCCGGGCTCGTCGTCCGCGCCCGGCGCACGCAGCGCAAGGCCGGCGACGTCACCGCGAAGGTGCGGCCGATGCTGCCGGCGGACGTCCCCGGCCGCGCGCGGCGGGCCGACGGCTTCAAGGTCGAGGTGGACGCGTCGCCGGCCGGGTTCACCTGCTCGTGCTCGTCCACGCGCCGGCTCCCCGACGACGACGTCCGCGCCCTGCTGGACGACGTCGGTCGCCTGCCCGGCCTGCTCGACCGGACGCAGCTCTCGCTGCTCGAGCCGCGCCTCCCGGCCGGCGTCGGGTTCGACGACCTGCTCGTGCTGGGCCCCGTCACCCTGCTCAAGGCCCGGTTCGCGCCCGCGGGGCTGCCCCGGCCCATGACCGCCGAGCTGTGGTTCCTGCCCGACGGCGACCGCATCCTCGAGCTGTCGGCCAAGGCGGCGCCGGCCGCGGCGTTCCAGGCTGCGGCGGAGACGAAGGTGTTCCTCGCGAGCCAGGGCGTCGACCTCGGTGCGCCCCAGGAGACCAAGACCCGTGCGGCTCTCGCGGCCTACGCCACACGGGTCGGGACCACACGGGTCGGGACCACACGGGTCGGGACGGTGAGATGAGCGCGTGCCCGGGCACGAAAAAGCCCCCGGGTTGTGGACCCCGGGGGCTGGTTCGTCGCTGTCTCAACGAGTGTCCGGAGGGGGACTTGAACCCCCACGCCCGATAAAGGGCACTAGCACCTCAAGCTAGCGCGTCTGCCATTCCGCCACCCGGACGAGTGGACCTCGACAGCGCCTCAGCGCCGTCTCGGTGCGGGGAAAAACATAGCACGGCGAGGGCGGCCTCTCGCAAACCGCGACGCCCGTCCCTGGTCACAGGCTCGCGCGTCGGTGCCGACGTGTAGCGTCCTGCCCGGCCCGGACCAACCGGTCAAGGGTGAGGAACGGGACGACGGCGGCGAACCGGCAGCCGTGGACGGGAGCGCCGCAGGTCATGATGGGTGGGCACCACGCCGCGTCGGGAGCGGCCGCCTGGGTCGCCGTCACGTCGACGGCGCCGTTCGCGTTCGGCTGGCACCCGGTCTCCGAGGTCGGGGTGATGACCGGCGCGCTGGTCTGCGCGGGCGCCGCGCTGCTGCCCGACGCCGATCACCACAGCGGCACCATCGCGCACTCGCTCCCCCCTGTCTCCGAGGGCGTCACCAAGCTCGTCGCGACCGTGTCCGGCGGGCACCGCAACGGCACCCACTCCATCCTCGGCATCGCCGTCTTCACCGCGATCGCGTGGGTGATGGGCATGGTCTCGATCAGCACGGAGACGTTCGGCGAGGTCCTGGTCGGCCCCGGCGTCATGGCCGTCCTGCTCATCGCGTTCGCGCTGCGCGCCTGGAAGGTCACCGGCGGCAAGCGCTGGTGGACCTGGACGCTGTCGCTGCTCCTCGCCGCGTGCGTGGCCGTCTTCGCCCCCGAGGAGTGGAACTGGATGCCGCTCGCCGTCGCCCTCGGCTGCACGGTGCACGTGCTCGGAGACCTCGTCACCACCGCGGGCGTCCCCCTCCTGTGGCCGCTGAAGTTCCGCTCCCCCTACTGGGTCCGGCGCTACCGGGTGCTGCCCTTCGACGACGTGTGGCGCGACGGCGGCAACCTCTCGCTGCCGATCCTCGGCGACGCCGGGTCGTGGCGGGAGTGGCTCGTCATGACGCCGGTCAGCCTCTACGCGGTCGCCGGCGTGGCCTGGGCCGTCCTGGGACAGATGGGTTTCGACACCCAGCCGGTCTGGGAGCAGGTCACGGCCGCCTGGGCCGGCACCTTCGGCGGCTGACCGGCACGCCCGCGTCAGCGCGCCAGCGCGGCACGCAGCCTGCGGTCCTCCTCCGCGGCCCCCGGCAGCGCCAGCCGCGGGTCGTCGACGGCGCGCCCCGCCAGCACCGCGTCGAGGTAGCGGCGGTCGGCGTCGAGGCGGGCCACCGCGTCCGCCGTCGGCGTCCCGTGCCCCGGTACGACGACGGCGCACCGGGCCGCGTACGGCGCGAGCCGGTCCAGCCCGGCGAGGTAGCGCTCGACGTCGCGCACCGCGCTGCCCTCTGTGCTCGCCTCCCTGCTCACCTCCGTGCCCGCCACCGAGCCCGCCACCGAGCTCGCCACAGTGCCGCCGCCCGCGATCTCGTCGAGCGGCAGCGGGAGCTCGACGTCGCTCAGCACGTCCCCCGCCACCAGCACGCGGCTGCGGGGCAACCAGAGCGCGCCGTGCCCGGGGGCATGGCCGTCGTGGACCACGAGCTCGGTGGGCGGCAGGACGCCGTCCGGGTCGGGGACGCCACGCTCGCCCGCCGGGACGGGCGCGACGCGCCCCAGGAGGTCGAGCACCTCGGCCGGGTGCCCGGCTCCCCCGTACCTCCCGGCGTCGGCGCGCGCCTCCGTCAGCAGCCGTGGACGCTCCCGCCGAGCGACCAGCGCCGCTGGCCCCGTCGCCCAGCGCGGCACCTCGAGGCCGAGACGCGGGTGCCACAGGAGGTGGTCGTGGTGGGCGTGCGTCGAGTACCCGGCGACGAGCCGGCCGCCCCGGGCGCTCGTCTCGTCGGCGACCGCCACGAGCTCGTCGGCCTCCCACGCCGGGTCGACCAGGAGCGCCGCGCGACCGTCGTCGACGGCGCCGCCCCCGGGAGCGAGCACCAGGGTGGTCGTGGTGCGCAGCCGCCGGGCGGTGCGGACCAGGACGTCCTCGACGCCCGGGACACCCGCCACGACCGGTACGAACCCCATCCCCGCACCCTACGGACGAAAAAGACGTGGACCGCCGCGGGCGGCCCCTGCCATGCTCCCCGCAGGCGGCACGCGATCGGCGCGGGCCCGCACGTGAAGGAGGGCAGACCGATGGACGACGTCGTCTCGCGCGCCCTCCCGGAGGCTCTCCGGCGGGCGGACACCACCCGATCCTGAGGGGCCGCGCCCGAGCTCCTCGACCTGAGCAGGAGTCTCGCGTGCACCAGCACACCCCCTCGACCTTCCCCTTCTCCCCCGCCTCATCCCCCGGTTCCTTCGAGGCAGACCTCGGCGTCGAGCTCCCCGTGGAGCCCGGCCCCGACCAGCGGTGGTCCACCTGGACCGCCGTCACCAAGGGCCAACGCGGCCCCGAGCCCCGTCCCGACTGGGTCGTCACCGCCGACGCCGCGCTCGACACCGAGCTCGGCGTGCTCAAGACCGGCAAGGAGGCGGACGTCTTCCTCGTCGAGCGCGCTGTGCCCGACGACCCGACCCGTCGCAGCTTGCTGGCCGCCAAGCGGTACCGCGGTCGCGACCACCGCCAGTTCCACCGGGACGGCGAGTACACCGACGGGCGGCGCGTGCGCCGCACCCGCGACCAGCGCGCCATCGAGGACCGCAAGTCCTCGTGGGGCAAGGCCGTCGCCGCGACCCAGTGGGCGGACGCCGAGTTCCTCGCCCTGTCCCGCCTGTGGGACGCCGGCGCCCCCGTGCCCTACCCCGTGCAGATCGACGGCACCGAGCTGCTGCTCGAGTTCGTCGGCCGGGAGTCGGCGGACGGCACGGTCGAGGCCGCACCGCGCCTCGCCCGCACCCGCCCCGACCCGTCGCTCCTCGCCGACTGGTTCGAGCAGCTGCGGCACGGGATGGGCGTCATCGCACGGCTCGGGTGGGCGCACGGCGACCTGTCGCCGTACAACATCCTGGTCGACGGCACCGGCGAGGACGGCACGCCGGAAGACGGCGGCCGCCTCGTGATCATCGACCTGCCCCAGGTCGTGGACCTCGTGGCGAACCCGTTCGGCGCGGAACTGCTGCACCGCGACTGCCGGAACGTGTGCACGTGGTTCGCGTCCCGCGGCCTCGACGCGGACCCGGACGTGCTGTTCGCCGATGTCTTCGCCCAGGCCTGGTGACGGCGCCCGTCAGCCGCCCGCGTCGACGGAGTTGTCCGGAGCGCCGTCGCCGGGCGGCAGGTCGCCGCGCTCCACGGTGCCGGGATCCACGGCGCCGGGATCCACGGGCGTGCCCTCGACGAGCGCGGCGAGCTCGCCGCCCGTCGGCACGTGGACGTTCCCGGCCGCCTCGCGCAGCGCCTCGTGGTCGGCGGAGCTCCCGGAGACCCGCACGAGTACGCCGTCGCGCACGACGGCGTACTCCTCCGCGTCCCCGGCCGTCCTGCGGAGCGCCCCGTCCTCCTCGACGCACGTCACGGGCCCGCCGACCTCGCCCCCGCCGACGTCCATGACCGCGACGGTCGCGCAGTCGTCCGCGATCATCGCTCCCTCGACGGCCGAGAACATGAACGTGTGCCCGGCCCGGCCGCCGAACTGGACGGAGAAGCCGTCGGCGCCGAAGACCCCGGCGGCGGACGGCACCGCCTCGAACCCGACGGCCGTCGTCGTCAGCACGTACTGCGGGGCGGCACCCCAGAGCTCGGCCGCCTCGGCGACCTGCTCGCCGGTCGCGGGGGCGTCCGAGACGCCGGACGACGACGGCCCGGAATCCCCGGCCGGGTCGGCGCACCCGCTCACGGACAGGCCCACGGCCAGCAGGGCGACGACGGCGGGCGCCAGGGCTCGCGCGTGACGGCGGCTCATGGGCGCCGATCATGCCACGGGGCTACCGTGATCGGATGGCGGATCCGACGGGCTCGTACGACGGCGAGGCGCTCGCCTCCTTCCTCGCGGACCTGGGCCTGGTCCTCGGCGCGGAGGACCTCGAGGCGGTCACCGACCGCTACGACCTGCCCGCCCTCCTCGTCGACCAGGAGGGCTCGACCGTCCTCACGTCCCCCGAGGACGTGCTCGGCCTGTGGAGGCAGCGCCCGGCCGCCCCGCGGGCACGCGAGGCCGTCGCGGCGCTGCCCGAGCTCGTGGCCGTCGAGGAGGTCGGCTGGGCCCTGCTGTGGATCGAGGTCCGCTGGTCGTACCGGGACGAGCTCGCCGCCGAGATCGCCGACGAGAGGTGCCGCTACCTCCTGCGGCGCGGACGCGGGACCTTCGAGATCTGCGTCGTCGCTCCCCTGGACTGACGCCGTCCGCCTCTTCCCCCGGGCGGCGGCACATGGTTATATATAAGTGTCCGCTTATATCAAGGAGTCGCCATGACCATCACCATCGACCCGGTCGCCACCGCGGGGCTCGTGGCGCGGGAGATCCGCACCGGCGAGCGGGACGGCACGCCCACGAAGATCGCCGTCGCCCGCCGCGCCTACGCCACGGACCGTGACGACCTGTGGGACGCCGTCACCTCCGCCGCACGCATCCCCCGCTGGTTCCTCCCCGTCAGCGGCGACCTGACCGTCGGCGGGCGCTACCAGCTCGAGGGGAACGCCGGAGGCATCGTCGAGCGCTGCGACGCCCCCGCGAGCTTCGCCGTCACCTGGGAGTTCGGCGGCTCCGTCTCGTGGCTGACCGTCGCCCTGACGGACGACGGCGACAGCACCGTCCTCGAGCTCGTGCACGAGGCCGTCGTCCCCCAGGAGCTCTGGGACCAGTACGGCCCGGGCGCCACCGGCGTCGGCTGGGACCTCGGCCTCGTCGGGCTGGGGCTGCACGTCGCGGACCCGACCGGCGCGATCGACCCGAAGGCCGCGGAGGCCTGGTCGCTCTCGCCCGAGGGCGTCGCGTTCTCCCGGCTCGCCGCCGCGGGCTGGGCCGACGCCGCGATCGCCGACGGGGACGACCCGGACGCCGCCCGCGCGGCGGCCGAGCGCACGGTCGCCTTCTACACCACGGTGCCGGAGGCCTGATGCCGCGCGCCGCGGCGTCGGCGGGGGCAGCCCCCGAGGCCCTGGGGGTCGCACGGCCCGCGCCGCGCGGCCCCGTCGAAGCCCTGCCGCGGGGTCCGTTCGAGGCTCTGGGCGACCCCGTGCGGCGGCGCCTGCTCGAGCTGCTCGCCGGCGGCGAGCGACCCGCGGGCGCGCTCGTCGACGCCCTGCGCGCGGAGACCCGCATCTCGCAGCCGGCCGTCTCGCAGCACCTGCGGGTGCTGCGGGACGCGCGTCTCGTCACCGTCCGGGCCGAGGGCGCGCGCCGTCTCTACGCCGTCGACGACGCCGGGCTCGACGTCGTGCGCCTGTGGCTGGCGCGCTTCGGCGACCCGTTCGCCCAGCCGCTCGACGCCCTCGAGACCGAGGTCGCCCGCGGCCGGCGGGCCCGACGCCGCGCCACGAGCCCCCGCGAGGAGGACGCCGCGGACAGGACGGGCTGAGCCGGGCCGTCCACGACCCGGTCGGTCAAGGGAGCAGCTCCCGGCGCATGACCCACCGCGGCAGGCGGCCGCTCGTCGCGGACGTGTCGCCGACCCGGTCGAAGCCCACGGACTCGAACAGGCCCACCGTGCCCACGAACGCCGCGCCGACCGGGACGCGGCGCCCCGGCTCGGGCTCCACCGGGAACCCCTGGACGGCGTGCGCCCCGTGGTCGCGGGCGTAGTCCACGGACGCGGCCAGGAGGGCTCGGGCGACGCCGCGGCGGCGGTACCCGGGCCGGACGACGAAGCACATCACGGCCCACGTCGTCGGCCACTCGGCGGGGTCGACGCGAGGCAGCACCCGGCTGTGCTGGAGCGACGACGACGCGGACACCGGCGCGAGGCCCACCCATCCCACGACCGTCTCGTCGCCACGTCCCGGGTCGGGGAGGAGCGCGAGGAGCCCGGGTGCCGGGGTCCGGCCGGTCAGGTCGCGCAGGTGGTCGCGACGCCCGTCGGCGGGCAGCCCGCGCGGCTGGCGCCAGTGCAGGCACCAGCACGCCTGCGGCCGGCCGCGCGGGTTGAGCATCGTCACCACGTCGTCGAACCGGTCCGCCCCGGCCGGAGCGACCCGGAGCCCGGAGATCATGCCCGCCAGGCTAGGCACCGGACCGGCCCGCCGCCCGCGGGGCGTGTGGTCACCGGAAGTCCCGCGACCGGGTCGCCACGGGCAGCCGCAGCGGCGCGAGGTGCTCCGCGAGCAGGTTGACCGCCCCGTCGGCACTCTCCACCCGGCCCCGGACCACCATCGCGGGGGCGCCGCGCGCCACGGTCCGGAAGCGGCGCCACAGCCCCGCCGTGCAGATGACGTTGAGCAGCCCCGTCTCGTCCTCGAGCGACAGGAACGTCACGCCGCCCGCCGTGCCCGGGCGCTGCCGGTGCGTCACGACGCCGCCCACCGCCACCCGCCGGCCGGGCTCCGTGGCGCACACCCCGGCGACGGTGAGCACCCCCGCCCGCTCCAGCCCGTCACGCACGTGCTCCAGCGGCGACGTCGAGCCGGGCGTGATGCCCGTGGCCCAGGCGTCGGCGACGTCCGTCTCGACCGGGGTCATGCCCGGCAGTGTCGGGGCGTCGACCCCCACGGACACTCCCGGCAACGTGCCCGGCCCCTCCTGGCCGAGCGCCCCGGCCGCCCACAGCGCCTCCCGACGTCCGGCGCCGAGGCCCTCCGTGGCCCCGGCGGTCGCGAGCGCCTCCAGCTGGGCGGTGCTGAGCCCGACCCGGCGGGCCAGGTCGCGCAGGTCGCGGAACGGGCCCCGCTCCTCCCGCTCCGCGACCATCTGCTCGGCCAGGTCGTCCCCGATGCTCCGCACCGCCGACAACCCCAGCCGGACGGCCAGCGCCGGGTCGGGCGCCGGCCCGAAATCGTCATGCTCGGAAGGCGGGGACGGCGGTTCCGCCCGCGAGAGCCGAGGGAGCGAAGCGACCGAATCATTCTCGCGGGCGGAGCCGTCGTCCCCGCCTTCCGCCGAACGCTCCACGCAGGCCAGCGCGCGGGAGGCGTTGACGTCCGGGCGCAGCACCTGCACCCCGTGCCGGCGCGCGTCGGCGGCCAGCGACTGCGGCGAGTAGAACCCCATGGGCTGCGCGGCCAGGAGGCCGGCGTAGAACGCGGCGGGATGGTGCACCTTGAGCCAGGAGCTCGCGTACACGAGGTAGGCGAACGAGTAGGCGTGCGACTCGGGGAACCCGAAGTCGGCGAACGCCTTGAGCTTGTCGTAGATCTCCTCGCGCACGGCGGGGTCGTCCACCCCCTTCGCCCGCATCCCCTCCATGAGGCGCCCGCGCAGGGCCTCCATCCGCTCGACCGACCGCTTGGAGCCCATCGCCCGGCGCAGCCGGTCGGACTCGGCAGGGGTGAAGCCGGCCACGTCGATCGCCATCTGCATGAGCTGCTCCTGGAACAGCGGCACCCCCTTGGTCTTGCCGAGGGAGCTCTCCAGCAGCGGGTGCAGGTACGTCACCTTCTCCCTGCCCCGCGCCCGCTCGATGTACGGGTGCACGGAGCCGCCCTGGATGGGACCGGGCCGGATGAGCGCGACCTCGATGACGATGTCGTAGAACGTCCGCGGCTGCAGGCGCGGCAGGGTGGCCATCTGGGCGCGCGACTCCACCTGGAACACCCCGACCGTGTCGGCGGCGCACAGCAGGTCGTAGACCGCCGGGTCGTCGTCGGGCAGGCCGTGCAGCGTGAGCCGCTCGCCGGTGTGCGCCTCGATCGAGTCGAACGCGTACCGGATGGCGGTGAGCATCCCCAGACCCAGCAGGTCGAACTTCACCAGCCCGGCGTCCGCACAGTCCTCCTTGTCCCACTGCAGCACCGTGCGCCCCTCCATCCGCGCCCACTCCACGGGGCAGACCTCGATCACCGGGCGGTCGCACATGACCATCCCGCCGGAGTGGATACCCAGGTGGCGCGGCAGGCGCAGCATGCGCTCGGCCAGGTCGAGCACCGGGCCGGGGATCTGCCCCTCCTCCTGCGCCGACGGGGGGCGCTGCGCGGGCACGACGTCGTGGGCGTCGTCGGCGCGGCGCACCTCGCCCTCGTCCGTCGCGAGCGGGTCCACGACCCGCCGGCGGCCCTCGTCGCCGTCGGGCCGGGGGCCCTGCCGGTGGCCGAGCGTCGGCGACCAGTCGCGGCGGCCGCGCCCCGGCTGGTGACCCGCGTGCGGGCGGTCGGCGCGGCCCCCGCCCTGTCCTCCCTGTCCTCTCTGTCCTCCCTGTCCTCTCTGTCCTCTCTGTTCGAGCTGTCCGTCCGGGAGCGTCTCCGCCGGCCCCCACAGCGCGGCCACGCGCGCGTCCTTGGCCGCCGTCCGGTTCTCCGGTGCGCCCGCCGCCGCCCGCGCGGCCCCGGCCGCGGCGTCGGCCGCCGGGCTGGCCGGGTCCGGCCCGCGCAGCGACCCCCAGCGCTCGATGGACTTGCTCCAGGCGTCCTGCTGCCCGACGTCGTAGCCGAGCGCGCGGGCCGCGTCGCGCACGGCCGATCGCGGCCGGTAGGAGATGACGTTCGCGACCTGCGCCGCGTGCGTGCGCCCGAACGTCGCGTAGACGTGCTGGATGACCTCCTCGCGGCGCCCGGACTCGATGTCGATGTCGATGTCCGGCGGGCCGTCGCGCTCGGGCGCGAGGAAGCGCTCGAACAGCAGGCCGTGCTTCACGGCGTCGACCGCGGTGATGCCGAGCGCGTAGCAGACCGCCGAGTTGGCGGCGCTCCCGCGCCCCTGGCACAGGATGCCCTCCCGGCGGCAGAACTCCACGAGGTCGTAGACGACGAGGAAGTACCCGGGGAAGGTCAGCTCCTCGATGACGCGCAGCTCGTGGTCGATCTGCGCCCAGGCGCGCTCGTCGCCGGGGACGCCGGGGGCGGGGCGCGGCCCGTACCGGTCGGTGGCGCCCCGCCGCACCAGCTCGCGCAGCCAGCTGGCCTCGTCGTGCCCGTCCGGCACCGGGTAGGGGGGCAGGTCCGGCGCCACCAGGCGCAGGTCGAAGGCGCACTCCGCCGCGAGCCCCGCCGCCGTGGAGACGGCCCGCGGGTGGCGCCGGTGCAGCGCCCGCATCTCGGCGGCCGAGCGCAGGTGTGCGACCGGGGCACCGGGCAGCCAGCCGTCCAGGCCGTCCAGCGAGGAGCGCGCCCGCACGGCGGCGAGCGCGCCCGCCAGGTCGGCGTCGCGCGGGCGGGCGTAGTGCGCGTTCGCGGTCGCGACGACCGGCAGGCGCGCGTCGTGGGCCAGGCCGACGAGCGCGTCGTGCAGGTCGGCGTCCCGCGGGTCCCCGGTCGCGGTCAGCTCGACGGCCACGTTGTCGCGGCCGAACGTGGCGACCAGCAGGTCGAGCTCGCGCCGCGCCGCGTCGACGCCGCCCGCGGGGGCGGTGAGCGCGCGTCGGACGGCCCCCTTGCGGCACCCGGTGAGCACGAGCCACTCGCCGCTGGCCTCGGCCCCGAGGCCCTCGAGGTCGTACCGGGCCTTGCCCTTGACCCCCGCGTCCAGGTGGGCGGTCGCGATCGCGCGGGACAGGTTGCGGTAGCCCTGGTCGCCGCGCGCCAGCACCAGCAGGTGGGTGGCGCGCGGGTCGGGGACGCCGGTGGGCGGGTCGAGCACCGGCCGGCTCCCGGCCGTGCCCAGCGCCGCGCCGGGGGTCACGGGAGCCGGCAGGTGCAGCTCGGCCCCGAAGACCGTGGGCAGCCCCACCTTCCGCGCGGCCTCCGCGAAGCGCACCACCCCGTACAGCCCGTCGTGGTCGGTCAGGGCCAGCGCCTCCAGCCCGAGGCGCGCGCCCTCGGCCGCCAGCTCCTCCGGGTGGGACGCGCCGTCGAGGAAGCTGAACGCCGAGTGGGCGTGCAGCTCGGCGTACCCGCCGGTCGTCCGCCCAGTCGTCGCCCTCTGCTGACCGAGACTGCGGTTCCGCTCCTGGCGCGCACCTCGTCCCTCGGCCCCCACCCTCCGCTGCACCTCCGCCTCAGTCATAGAACGCCTCCACCTGCCACACGCCGCCGGTCTGCGCCAGCAGCAGCGCCCGCCCGTCGTCGAGCACCGCCTGCAGGTAGACGCGGCGCGCGCCCCCGCCCCCGGACCACCAGCGCTCGGCGAGCGGCCAGGGACCCGCCCATCCCGTCACCGCGACCGGCCCCCTGCTCCCGCCCGTGTCCCCGCACGCGACGGCGGCGGGCTCGCCGCTCATCGCGAGCCGGGCGTCCACGACGACGTCGTGCCCCGCGGCGTCGAGCACCCGAGCGGGCACCGGGTCGTCCGGCAGCCCGGCGGGCGCGGGGCTGGGCAGGGCGCCCGGCCAGGGCAGCCCGGGGTCGCGACCCGCGCCCCCCTCCGTGCCGAAGGGCACGAGCCGCACCCGGTCGCGGGGCCCGCGGCCGCCCTGCAGCTCCACCGTGAGCACGGCGTGCCCGCCGAGCAGGCCCTGCACCCGCCCGAGCGCCCGCCGGGCACGTTCCCCCTCGCCCGCGTCCGCGCCCCACAGGCCCGGCTGGTGGGTGGTCGCCGGGACGACGTCCTCCGCCGCCAGCGCCAGGTGCGCGATCGGCGCGACGATCGGGTCGGCCTCACCCCCGCGCCGGGTGGACGCCGCGGTCAACCAGCCCTCGAGCTGCCACCGCACGCGGTCCGTGATCCGCGCCGCGCTCATCCCGCCGGCCGCGGCGTCGTCCGTGCGCCACACGCGCTCCAGCACGGCGCCCTCGCCGTCCCCGCCCACGGCTCCGCCGACGTCGTCCCCGCCGAGGTCGACGCCCGCCGTGCGCGCGGTGATCCGCAGCCGCCCGCAGGCCAGCCCGCGCACGGCGAGCAGGTCGTGCAGCGCGGTGGCCAGGCGGCGCGCGGCGAAGGTCGCGACGTCGACCCGCAGCGCGGGCGGGTCGAGCTCCTCCGCGACGGCCAGGTCCTCCTCGATGCGACGCCGCGCCGGCGGGCGCAGGTCGTCGCCGCGGGCCAGCCGCTGCGCCCAGGCGCCGAGGTCGCCGAACCGCGCCTGCACGCTCGCGGCGGGCAGGGCCGCCAGGTCGCCGAGGGTGCGCAGGCCGAGCCGCCACCACAGCCCGGCCGCCTCCCGGACGGCGGCCACCCCGGCCGGGTCGCAGACGGCGTGCACCAGCTCCCCCACCGGGCGGTCCGAGAGGAACGCCGCGGACCCTCCCGGGGGCACGACGGCGTCCTCGCGGGCGGCGAGCACCGCCGCGAGCAGCCCGTCGGCGACGCCCACCTGGCTCTCGTGCCCGGTGCGCGCGGCGACGGCGCCCACCAGGGCCTGCGCCAGCGCGAGCTCGGAGCCGTGGTAGCGCGCCGCCCCGCCCGCCGGCAGCAGGAGCAGCCCCGGGCGGGCCACCTCCAGGCCCGCCACCACCGTCTCGGCCGTGAGCGCCACCGGCTCGAACTCCCGCGCGTCGCGGGCGTCGTCGGCCGCCAGCAGCGCCACCTCGGGGCACCGCTCCTGCGCCTGCCGACGCCGCATCCCGCGCCGCACCCCCTGGGCGCGGGCGACGGCGGAGACGGCCACGACGGTGTGCCCCGCACCCGCCCCGCCGCCCGACCGGGCGCCGAGCACCGCCGCGGGGACGTGCGCGTCCAGGCCGGCGCCCGCCAGCGCCGCCACCACCGGCCAGTCCGGGACCCACAGCACGGCCGTCCGCGAGGTCGCCCCGGCCGGGGCCGCCCCGGACGAGGCCTTCCCGCCCGCCATCACGCCACCCGCAGCCGAGCCGGCGCTGCGGGGTCGTGCGCACCGGCGAGCACGCCGGCGCCCGGTGCCGTGCCCACCGCGTCGGGGCCGCCGACCACGCGCTCCACCCGCAGCGGCACGTCCACCTCGACCTCGACGGGCCGGGCGGCGGCCCCGCGACCGGTGCGCCGCACGCGCAGGGTGCGGCGGCGCAGCCAGCCCGCCCCGTGGTCGACGCCGGACCAGGTGCCGCCCCGCGCGTCGAGGGTGACGTGCGCGCCGGGCCACGCCGCCTGCGCCACCAGCACCGCGCCCCGCTCCCGGGCGCGCGCGGCCAGGCGGCGCCGGTCGGAGTCGAGCAGGGCGGCGCCCGGGCCGACGACCACCACGTCCATCCCGTCGAGCAGCGCGGCGAGGGCCGCCGGCGCGTCCTGGCCCGGGGCGGGGACGAGCACGGTCCGCCCGAGCGCGACCCCGGCGTCCGCGGCGGCCAGCATCCCGACGCCCGGCGCCCCGACGAGCGCGACCCACGCCCCGGACCGCGACGCCTCGGCCAGCAGCGCGAGCAGGAGCGTCGTCGAGCCGCGGACGGCGAGCACCGTGCCCGCGGCCAGCCCGCCGTCGGGCAGGAGGGCCGACAACCCCGGGTGCACCGGCAGCAGGCGGCCGCCCGGCACCGTCGCGCGGCCGCCGCCGAGGCGCTCGCCGGTGCGGGGGGCGGCGCGGGGAGAGGTGCGCTGCTCCGCCGCCCGCAGCGCGGCCCGCGCGACGGCGGCCCGGTCGACCGGGCGGTCGGACAGCGGCTGGGCCGCGGTACGCGGCGGGGCGACGACCGTCACGCGACCTCCCCCCGAGCTGCGCCGGGCGATGCCCGGCGGACCACGACCAGCGACGACCAGCAAACGACCGCCCGACGACGGCACGACCGCGATCACCATGTTCGAACATCTGTTCGAACACTGCCAGTAGACGTCGCGGCGGCGGCCGCTGTCAACCGCGCAGGTCGGCCGCACGGACTCCCCGCTCGTGTACGCTGCTCCCGACATACCGCGTAGTCGGTATGTCGGGAGGACGGGCGCCCGGGAGCAGACTGGGGCCCTCATCGACGAGGAGGTCGACCGTGCAGATCGTGGGCGCCGTGCTGGACCGCACCGGAGCACCCCCGCCGTACGCCTCCTCCGGAGCGCTGCGCACCAGCACGCTCGACCTCGACCCGCCCGGGCCGGGCGAGCTCCTGGTCCGCATCGAGGCCGCGGGGCTGTGCCACTCCGACCTGAGCGTCGTGGACGGCAGCCGCGAGCGCCCCGTCCCCATGCTCCTCGGCCACGAGGCCGCCGGGATCGTGGAGGCGGTCGGCGAGGGCGTCGAGGACGTCGCCCCGGGCCGCCGCGTCGTCCTGACGTTCCTGCCGCGGTGCGGGAGCTGCGCCGCCTGCGCCACCGACGGCCGGCTGCCCTGCACGGTCGGCAGCGCCGCCAACGCCGCCGGCACCCTGGTGGGCGGCGCGGTGCGGCTGCGCCGCGGCTCCGCCCCCGTCCACCACCACCTGGGCGTCAGCGCCTTCGCCACCCACGCCGTCGTGCACCGCACCTCCGTGGTCCCGGTGGACGACGACGTGCCCGCCGACGTCGCCGCCCTGCTGGGCTGCGCGGTCCTCACCGGCGGCGGCGCCGTGATCAACGCCGGCCGCCCGGCTCCCGGCGACCGCGTGGCCGTCGTCGGGCTCGGCGGGGTGGGGATGGCCGCGCTGCTCGTCGCGCTCGCCCTGGGGCACGAGGTGCTCGGCGTCGACCCGGTGCCCGCCAAGCTCGAGCTGGCGCGCGGCTTCGGCGCCGCGGCCGCCACGCCTGCCATGGCTCTCGACGACGGCGCACGGGCGCCCGTCGTCGTCGAGGCCGCCGGGTCGGCGCGCGCGTTCGAGACCGCGCTGGCGCTCACCGCGCCCGGCGGCACCACCGTGACGGCCGGGCTGCCCGGCCCCGACGCCCGCGCGTCCGTCGCGCCGCTGACCCTGACGGCCGAGGCCCGCACGGTCGTGGGCTCCTACCTCGGGTCGTCCGTGCCGAGCCGCGACGTCCCGCGGTACGTCGACCTCTGGCGGGCGGGCCGCCTGCCGCTCGAATCACTCGTCTCGGCCCGCATCGGGCTCGAGGACCTGCCGGCCGCCCTGGACCGGCTCGCCGCCGGCGCCGAGCTGCGCCAGCTCATCACCTTCGACGAGAGGATCACCGCATGACCGCCACCGCCGACTCCACCTCGCGCGCCACCCCGCGCGTCGCCGTCGTCACCGGGGCCGCCCGCGGCATCGGGGCCGCGACCGCCCGCCGCCTGGCCGCCGACGGCCACGCCGTCGCCGTCCTCGACCTCCTGGAGGAGCAGGCCGCCGCGACCGCCGCCGACATCGTCGCCGGCGGCGGGCGCGCCATCGGCCTCGGCGTGGACGTCGCCGACGCCGCGGCCGTCGAGGCCGCCGTCGCGCGCGTGACGGACGATCTCGGCGCGCCGACGATCCTGGTGAACAACGCCGGGATCCTGCGCGACAACCTGCTGTTCAAGATGTCCGAGGACGACTGGGACGCCGTGCTGCGCGTGCACCTGCGCGGCGCGTTCGTCGCGACGCGGGCCGTGCAGGCGCACATGGTCGCCGCGGGCTGGGGCCGCGTCGTCAACCTGTCCAGCACGTCCGCGCTCGGCAACCGCGGCCAGGCGAACTACTCCGCCGCCAAGGCGGGCATGCAGGGGTTCACCAAGACGCTCGCGATCGAGCTGGGCAAGTTCGGCGTCACCGCCAACGCCGTGGCGCCCGGCGTCATCGCCACCGACATGATCGCCGAGACCGCCGAGCGCATCGGCATGACGCCCGAGGAGTTCCACGCCGCGGCGGCCAAGGACGTGCCGGTCGGCCGCGTGGGCCGGCCGGAGGACATCGCCGCCGCCGTGGCGTTCTTCTGCTCCGAGGAGGCGTCGTTCGTCTCGGGCCAGGTGCTCTACGTCGCCGGCGGGCCGAAGGCGTGACCGCGGCCATCCAGGTCTCCTCCCCCGCCGCGCTGGCCGACGCCGTCGGGCAGCGGGCCACGGGCGAGTGGTTCACGATCGCGCAGGAGCGCATCGACGCGTTCGCGGACGCCACCGAGGACCTCCAGTGGATCCACGTCGACCCGTGGCGCGCCGCCGACGGCCCGTTCGGCACGACGATCGCGCACGGGTTCCTCACCCTGTCGCTGCTGCCCCGGCTGGCGTCGTCGCTGGTCGAGGTGGGCGGCGTCGCGATGGCGATGAACTACGGCCTGGACAAGGTGCGCTTCCTGCATCCCGTGCCCGTCGGCTCGCGCGTCCGCGCGACGACGGAGCTCACCGGCGCCGAGACCGTCGCCCAGGGCGTGCGGCTGGCCTCGACCGTCACCGTCGAGATCGAGGGGGTCGACAAGCCGGCGCTCGTCGCGCAGACGCTGGCGCTGTACGTCCCCGAGGTGTGAGCACCTGTCCTGCCCGGCCAGAGCGGTCGGGCAGGACGCGCGGGGTCATCCTCACGGTATGACCACGCCGGTGGAGATGACGACGATCAAGGTGCCGACCGCGGTGCGCGACCGACTCAGGGCGCGCGCGGAGGCGCAGCACATGACCCGGGGCGAGGCGCTCGAACGGCATCTCGACGAGGCGGGCGACGAGAACATCCAGGCCTACATCACCGACGCCATGGACTCCTGGGGCGAGGCTCTGGAACGACTCGCGTGACGAGGCACGTCACCCTGACCGACGCCCTCGCCGTCGTCGACCGCAACGCCCGGCTCGTGCGCGACCTCGACCTCCTGGACCCCGTGTGCCAGAGGCCGAGGGCACGCATGGACTCGGCCAACCGGCTGCACCCGCTGCACGACGGGAACGAGCGCCTGTCACTGATCCTCGTGCACGTCCACTACGCCATGAACGGGCGCCGGTCGGGCAGGATGCTGCCATGACGACGAACCCGCAGGTCGCCCCCGGTCCCCGCCCGCGCGACCAGCGCCGGGCCGACACCCTGGCGATCCTCCGGACCCCGGCGCGGGACGTGTGGGTCGCCACCGCCTCGGTGTCCCCCGACGGCACGCCCGTGCCCTACCTGATCCCGCTCTCCCTGGCGTGGGTCGACGACCGGGTCGTCCTCGCGCTCGAGGCGACGTCGCGGACGGGCCGCAACCTGCTCGCCACCGGCACCGCGCGCCTCTCGCTCGGAGCGACGCGCGACGTCGTCATGATCGACGCCGTCCTCGAGCGCTCGGTGCGGGTCGCGGAGGCGCCGCCGGAGCTCGCCGAGGGCTACGCCGCGCAGGCGGACTGGGACCCGCGCCCGGGCGGCGAGCACGACGTCTACCTCGTGCTGCTCCCGCGGCGCGTCCAGGCCTGGCGCGAGGTGGACGAGCTGGCCGGCCGCACCCTCATGCGCGACGGCGAGTGGCTCTGAGCGCTACCCGACCCGCTCCAGCACCATCGCCATGCCCTGCCCGCCGCCGACGCACATGGTCTCCAGCCCGTAGCGGCCGCCCGACACCTCGAGCCCGTTGATGAGCGTCGACGTGATGCGGGCGCCGGTCATGCCGAACGGGTGCCCGACGGCGATGGCGCCGCCGTGGACGTTGAGCCGCTCGTCCTCGATGCCCAGCTCGAGGGCCGACGCGATGACCTGCGCGGCGAACGCCTCGTTGATCTCGACGAGGTCCATGTCGTCGATCCCGAGGCCCGCGCGGGCGAGCGCCTGGCGGCTCGCCCCGACCGGCCCCAGGCCCATGATCTCGGGCGACAGGCCCGTGACACCGGTCGACACGATGCGCGCCAGCGGCGTCAGGCCGAGCTCGTCGACGACGCGGCCGGAGACCACGACGACGGCCGCGGCGCCGTCGTTGAGCGGGCACGCGTTGCCCGCGGTGACCGTGCCGTCGGGGCGGAACACCGGGTCGAGGGTCGCGAGCCTCTCGACCGTCGTGCCCGGGCGCGGGCCGTCGTCCGCGGACACCACCGTGCCGTCGTCGAGCGTGACGGGCGTGATGTCCCGCGCCCAGAAGCCGTCGGCGATCGCCGCCTCGGCGCGCTGCTGGCTGCGCGCCGCGAACTCGTCCTGGTCGCGGCGCGAGATGCCGCGCAGGTCCGCGACGTTCTCCGCCGTCTGCCCCATCGCGACGTACGCGTCCGGCAGGGCCCCGTCGGCGCGCGGGTCGGTCCAGGTCCCGGCGCCGCCGACGGCGCGCTTCGCCGTGCGCTCCAGCGCGCCGGCGAAGCGGGGGTTGGTGAGGTCGACGCCGGGGATCTCGTCGCTCGACCCGACGGCCATGCCGCTCACGGACTCGACGCCCGCGGACACGAAGACGTCGCCCTCCCCCGCCCTGATGGCGTGGAACGCCATGCGCGTGGTCTGCAGGCTGGAGGAGCAGTAGCGGGTCACGGTGGTGCCGGGCACCGAGTCCCAGCCGTTCAGCACGGCCACGACGCGGGCCATGTTCATCCCCTGCCGGCCGCCGGGCAGCCCGCAGCCCAGCAGCAGGTCGTCGATGCGCGCCGGGTCGAGCCCGGGCACCTGCTCGACGGCCGCGGCCACCATCCGCGCGGCGAGGTCGTCGGCGCGGACGTCCTTGAGCGAGCCCTTGTGCGCGCGGCCGATCGGCGAGCGCGCGGTGGCGACGATGTACGCCTCGGTCATGTCGTGTCTCCTTGGGGTCGGTGCGGTCGGTGCGGCTCGGTGGTGCGAGGGGGCGGGCGGGCCGCTCAGACGAACGCCGCGTGGCCGGTGATCTCGCGGCCCACGATGAGGTTGTTCATGTCCCGGGTGCCCTCGAACGTGTACACGGCCTCCGCGTCGGCGAAGTACCGCGCGACGCCGGTGTCGAGGGTGATGCCGTTGCCGCCGCAGGCCTCGCGGCACAGCGCGACGGTCTCGCGCATGCGGGTGGTGACGAAGGACTTGGCCATCGCGGCGTGCGCGTCGCGCTGGGTCCCGGCGTCCTGCAGCTGGGCCACGCGCACGCACATGGCGAAGCTCGCGGTGACGTTCGCGTACGCCGTGGCGAGCTTGTCCTGGATCAGCTGGTAGCTGGCGATCGGGTGGCCGAACTGCTCGCGCTGCCTCGTGTAGGCCACGGCCGCCTCGTAGGCGCCGACCATGGTGCCGAGCGCCTGCCAGGACACGCCGTCGCGGGTCACGCGCAGCACCTGCGCGACGTCGCGGAAGCGGTCGATGCGCTGCAGCCGGTCGGCCTCGGCGACCTCGACGCCGTCGAGCACGATGTCCGCGTTCTGCACGATGCGCAGCGACTGCTTGCGCTCGATCTTGGTGGCGGTGAAGCCCGGCGTCCCCTTCCGGACGAGGAAGCCCTTGACCTGGTCGTCGGCGGTGTCCTTGGCCCAGACCACGACGACGTCGGCGAAGGTCGCGTTGCCGATCCAGCGCTTGGCGCCGTGCAGCGTCCAGGTGTCGCCGTGGCGGGTGGCGGTGGTGCGCAGCCCCTTGGCCGTGTCGGAGCCGGAGAGCGGCTCGGTGAGGCCGAAGGCGCCGATGACGTCGCCGCTCGCCATCGGGGGCAGCCACTGCGCGCGCTGCTCGGGCGAGCCGCCGAGGCCGATCGCGCTCATCGCGAGCCCGGAGGACACGCCGATGAAGGTGCAGAACGAGGAGTCCACCCGGGCGAGCTCCATGCCGATCCAGCCGCGGAACACGGCCGAGCTCTCGAACGGCGCGCACTCGGGCCACGCCGCCCCCACCGTGCCCAGCTCGGCGAACGGCTTGAAGAGGTGGACGGGGCACTCCGCGCGCTCCCAGTAGTCGTCCGCGAGGGGCCGCACCTCGCGCTCCATGAACTCGCGCACGGCGAGGACCGCCTCCTGCTCCCGGGGGGTGAGCAGGTCCTGGAAGCCGTAGAAGTCGGCGTCGAGCACCGCGGGGCCGGTGGTCGGGCCGGTGGGGGTGCCGGTGGTCGTGCCGGCGGTCGTGGGGACCGGGGAGGTGAACGTCATCGTTGCTCCGATCGTCGTCGAACGTGGCCAGTGTGCACCCCCGTGCATCATTTTCCAAGATGTTGCACGAATCCCGAGCCGCGACACTAGGCTGCGGTCATGCCGGACAGCGCCACGAGCACCCCGACCGCCATTCACGACGACGGTCACGACGACGGGCACGACGGCGCGCCGATCGCGACCGTCGGCCTCGAGGCCGCGCCCACGCCGCTGTCCCTGCGCCTGGCGCCCGGCGCCCACGCCGACGCACGGCGCGCGTTCGACCTCGCGCGCGAGACGTTCGTCGCGGGCCGGCGCCTCGACATGGGCCCCCTGTCCACGAGCCTCGGCGTCGACCGGACGTCCGTGTTCCGGTGGGTCGGCAACCGCGACGCGCTGCTCACCGAGGTGCTGTGGTCCCTCGCCGTCCCGACGCTGGTCCAGGCCGACCGCGCGACGGCGTCCGAGCGCGGGGCGGAGCGGGTCGCCGACCTCCTCACGCACTTCGCGGGCGACCTCATCGCCGCCCCCTACTTCCGGGACTTCCTCGCCCGCGAGCCCGCGCGCGCCCTGCGGCTGCTCACCACCAAGGCCAGCCCCATCCAGCACCGTTTCCTCGCGACCTGCGAGTGGCTGGTGCGCACCCATCTCGGCGACTCGCCGTTCGACGGCGACGGCGGGGGCGGGAGCGGCATCGACCCGGCGTCGCTCGCCTACCTGCTGGTCCGGGTCTCCGAGTCGTTCACCTATGCCGACCTCATCACGGGCGAGACGCCCGAGGCGGGCCGCGCCGCCGTCGCGTTCCGGCACCTGCTGCGGGTGCCGTCGACCCCCGCCTGACCCTCCCGCCGAACCTGTCCCCTGCGACCTCAGGAGCACCGATGCCCCGCGCCCGCCACCCGTTCCCGCTGCGGTGGAACGACAACGACCAGTACGGCCACGTCAACAACACCGTCTACTACGCCGCGATGGACACCGCCGTGAACGCGTGGATGATCGCCCACGGCGGGCTGGACCCGCGCGGCGACGTGATCGGCCTGTGCGTCGCGTCGTCGTGCGAGTTCCGCGCCCCGGCGTCGTACCCCGAGGAGCTGGAGGTCGGGATCGGCGTGGAGCGCCTGGGGCGCACCAGCCTCACGTGGGACCTGCACGTGCTCCGGGCCGGCGGCGACGAACCGATCGCCGTCGGCCGGTTCACGCACGTGTTCGTCGACGAGCCGTCCCGGCGGCCGGTGCCCGTGCCGGACGGCGTCCGGCGGGCGGTCGCCATGCTCCAGGACTGACCGGCGACCGACCGGAACAGCCCCCGCGCGCACCCGGGACGACCTGGTCGCACCACATACCGACTGCGCGGTATGCTCGCTCGAGCCCCGGGACGATCCGGGTCGACGGAAGGTGGTCATCGATGACCGACGTGCCCGGACTGGACACCGCAGGGCTGCGGGCGTGGCTGGAGCGGGAGCACACCGAGCTCGCCGGCGGAGAGCTCACCGCGAGCGTGATCGCCGGCGGCCGCAGCAACCTCACGTACCGGGTCGACGGGGCCCGCCTGCCGCTCGTCGTGCGGCGCCCGCCGCTGGGGCACGTGCTGTCCACCGCGCACGACATGCGCCGCGAGCACCGGGTCGTCACCGCGCTCGCGGACGGCCCCGTCCCGGTGCCGCGCACCGTGGACGTCGTGGACGACACCGCCCGGGGTGAGGTCACCGGCACGGTCTTCTTCGTCATGGAGCACGTGGCCGGCACGGTGCTGTCCCGGCCGGGGCAGAACTCCGCGTTCACGGCGGGCGGCCTGCACGCGCTCGGGCTCGAGCTCGCCGAGGTGCTCGCCGACCTGCACGCCGTGGACCCGGCCGCCGTCGGGCTCGCGGACTTCGGCAGGCCCGACGGCTACCTCGGCCGGCAGCTCGCCACCTGGCGGCGCCAGTACGACGCCTCCCGCAGCCGCCCCCAGCCCCGGCTGGACGCCCTGCAGGACCGGCTCGCGGCGAGCGTCCCCGACTCCGGCGGGCGGGCCGGCATCGTGCACGGCGACTACCGCCTCGACAACGCGATCGTCGCCGGGCCGCCCGACGCCCCCCGCGTCGCCGCCGTCCTCGACTGGGAGATGGCCACGCTCGGCGATCCCCTCGTCGACCTGGGCATGCTCGGCCTGTACTGGGACATCCGCGGCCTCACCGCGCGCGACGGGTCCGACGGAGGGTCGGACGACGGAGGGTCGGACGACGGCGCGCTGAGCGCCGTCGTCCCCGGCGCCGGCTACCCGGAGTTCGCCGCGCTCGTCGACGCCTACGCCGCGCGGTCGGGCACCGCGCCGCCGGACCTGTCCTGGTACCGCGCGTTCGCCGCGTACAAGCTCGCGGTGATCCTCGAGGGCATCCACTACCGCTACCGGGCGGGCGAGACCGTCGGCGAGGGCTTCGACCAGATCGGCGCCCTCGTGGACCCGCTGGCCCTGGACGGGCTGGCGCACGCGCCCACGACACCGGCGCCCGCACCGGCCACGCCGGCGAGGAGGGCCTGACATGGACTTCGCCCCCGACGCCCGCACCGCCGAGCTCACCGACCGGGTCCGCGCGTTCCTCGACGAGCGGGTGCTGCCCGCGGAACCGGTGCTCGACGCGCAGCTCGCGGCCGCCCCGGACGACTGGTCGCCGCCGCCGGTGGTGCGTGAGCTGCGGGCCGCCGCGCGCGAGCAGGGCCTGTGGAACCTGTTCCTTCCCGGGGACGGGCCCGCGGGGGAACGCGGCGCGGGTCTCACGAACCTGCAGTACGCGCCCCTCGCCGAGCTCACCGGCTGGAGCCCCCGGCTGGCCCCGGCCGCGTTCAACTGCGCCGCGCCCGACACCGGCAACATGGAGCTGCTCGCCCACTTCGGCACGCCCGACCAGCAGCGCGAGTGGCTCGACCCGCTGCTCGACGCACGCCTCCGGTCGGCCTTCTGCATGACCGAGCCGGGGGTGGCCTCGAGCGACGCGTCGCAGATCGGCACCCGCATCCGCCGCGACGGCGACGAGCTCGTGGTCAGCGGCCGCAAGTGGTGGTCCACGGGCGCGATGAACCCGGGCGCCGCGCTGCTCGTCGTCATGGGCAAGACGGACCCGGACGCGCCCCGGCACCGGCAGCAGTCGATGGTGCTCGTGCCGCGCGACGCGCCCGGCGTGCGGATCGTGCGGCCCCTGACCGTGTTCGGCTACGACGACCGCGACCACGGCGGCCACGCCGAGATCGCCTTCGACGACGTCCGTGTGCCCGCCGCGAACCTGCTGGGCGGCGAGGGCGACGGGTTCGCGATGGCGCAGGCACGCCTCGGGCCCGGCCGCATCCACCACTGCATGCGCGCCCTCGGCATGGCCGAGCGGGCGCTGGCGCTCGCCGGGCAACGGGCGCGCGAGCGCTCCACGTTCGGCCGCCCGCTCGCCGAGCAGGGGGTGGTCCGGGAGTGGGTCGCCACCTCTCGGGTGGAGATCGAGGCGCTGCGCCTGCTCGTGCTCAAGACCGCCTGGCTCATGGACACCGTCGGCAACCGGCAGGCCATGCGCGAGATCCAGGCCATCAAGATCGCCGTGCCGCGCGCGGTCCAGGCGGTCCTCGACCGCGCGATGCAGCTCTTCGGCGCCGCCGGGCTGTCCGGCGACCAGCCGCTCGCCGAGATGTTCGCCGCGGCCCGCGCCCTGCGGCTCGCCGACGGCCCCGACGAGGTGCACCTCGGCTCCCTCGGTCGGGCCGAGCTGCGGCCCTGAACCGCCCGAGACCTGAACGACCTCCGTCCCACGATCAACGACGACGAAAGGACCGGACATGACCCCTAACCCTCCCCCCGGCGCGGAGCCGGCGAGCGCGGCGCCGCCCGGACCGCCCCGCCCCGACGACGCCGTCGAGGGCCCCGGCTTCGGCACGCTCTCCGCGGCGTCGCTGCTCGCGGAGACGGCCCGGCGGCACCCCGACTACCCCGCGCTGCACTTCGCCGGCACCACGACCACGTACGGCGACCTCTGGGACCAGACGCGCGCCTACGCGGGCGCTCTCGCGGCGCGCGGGATCACCCGCGGTTCCCGGGTCGCCATGGTGGTGCCCAACGTGCCCGACTTCGCGCGCGTGTACTACGCCGCGCTCGCGCTCGGCGCCGTCGTCGTCCCGATCCACCTGCTGTTCCGGTCGGGCGAGATCGAGTTCGTGCTGCGCGACAGCCGGGCCGACCTGGTGGTCGCGGCCGCGCCGCTGCTCGCGGAGGCGGTGCCCGCCGCCGAGCGCGCGGGGGTCCCCCTCGTCACCGTGCTCGCCCCGGCCACGGAGCAGGGCGGGCCCGCCCTCCCCCGGCTCGAGGACGAGGCGGCCGCGGCGACCCCGGTCGAGCGGCACACGGCGGTGCACCCGACGTCGGCCGCGACGATCCTCTACACGAGCGGGACGACCGGGCTGCCCAAGGGAGCCGTCGGCTCGCACCTCGCCGCCGTGGAGCAGGTGCACTGCTCGCTCATCGACTCCTTCGACCTGCGGCACGACGACGTCGTCTTCGGCGGGCTCCCGCTGTTCCACGCGTTCGGCCAGATGGCGGTGATGAACTGCGCGTTCCGCGTCGGGGCGTCGGTGGTGCTGCTGCCCCGGTTCGACCCGGACCAGGCGCTCGAGCTGCTCGTGGCGCACCGGGCCACGGTGTTCACGGCCGTGCCGACGATGTTCGTCGGGATGCTGGAGGCGGCCCGCCGCAGCGACGCCCGCCCGCCGCTGCGGTACGCCGTCTCGGGCGGCGCGGCGCTGCCGGTGAGCGTGCTCGAGGAGTTCGCCGCCGCGTACGGCGCCGAGGTGCACGAGGGGTACGGCCTCACGGAG
Source organism: Isoptericola sp. NPDC056573 (assembly GCF_042793335.1). Classification (NCBI taxonomy): domain Bacteria; kingdom Bacillati; phylum Actinomycetota; class Actinomycetes; order Micrococcales; family Promicromonosporaceae; genus Isoptericola; species Isoptericola sp. NPDC056573. The sequence goes on along the minus strand of NZ_JBHTUY010000010.1, from coordinate 108,771 downwards.
ACCTCGCCGAGCGTCTCGTTCAACACCGTCTTCGAGCCGATCCGGCCCGGCACGGTGGGCCGGCCGATGTGGGGCGTGGACGTGGCGATCGCTGACGCCGTCATCGACCACGAGGTGCACCTGCTGCCCGAGCCGGGCGCGCTCGGCGAGGTCGTGGTGCGCGGGCACAACCTGCTCAAGGGCTACCTGGGCCGGCCGGACGCGGACGCCGCGGCCGTCGTCGACGGCTGGTTCCGCACCGGCGACCTCGGCACCCTCGACGCCGACGGGATCCTCACGATCGTCGACCGCAAGAAGGACATGATCATCCGCAACGGGTACAACGTGTATCCCACCGAGGTGGAGGCGACGCTGGTGTCGCACCCCGACGTCGCGATGGCCGCCGTCTTCGGCGTCGCCGACCCGGTGCACGGGCAGGAGATCCACGCGGCCGTCGTGCCGGCGGACGGCAGTGCCGTCGACGCCGACGCCCTCGCCGCCTGGGTCCGCGACCGCGTGGCCGCGTTCAAGTACCCGCGCGTCGTGCACGTGGTGGACGAGCTCCCCCTCGGCCCCAGCGGCAAGATCCTCAAGCGCGAGCTGCCCGGCCGCTTCGCCCCCGTCCCCTGACAGGTGGTGAGCGCGAGACGGGGACTGTTCGTCGACGAACAGTCCCCGTTCTCGCGCTCACCACACCTACGAGGCGGGGATCCCGTCGTTGCGCAGCGGCACCGGCTGCGGCTCGACCTCGGTCACCTTCCCGCTCCCGACGGCGTAGGTCGCGCCGACGTAGTCCTGCACGCCGTCGGCCACGGTCGTGATGCCGACGCCGTCGAACGCGGAGTGGTCCTCCGGACCGAACATGAGCGGCAGGATGCCGTTGCCCTCGAGCCCGCCCGACTCGACGGCCTCGACCAGGCCCTCGCGCGTGGGCTCCTCGCCCGCGCGGGCCAGCGCCTCGGCGAACAGGTAGCCGACGCTCATGCCGTACACGGTGTTGCCGTCGAACCGCGCGCCGTCGTTGTACTCGTCGTTGATCTGCCGGAACAGCTCGACCCACTCGCCGTCCGGGCCGAAGGGCAGGTAGTTCGCGCTGACGAAGCCCTGCAGCAGGGCGGGCGCCACGTCCTCGCCCAGCAGCTCGACGAGCGTGGGGTAGTCGCCGCCCGACGACGACGCCAGCCAGCGCGGGCTCCAGCCCATCTTCGCGGCCGTGCCGACCGCGAGCGCCGTGAAGCCGTTGACCGTCGCGAGCAGGACGCTCTCGCACCCGGCGGCCTGCAGGGCGCCGATCTGCGCGGTGACGTCCTGGTTCGACGTCGAGTACGACTCGTGGGCGGTGACGCCGTCCGCGCCGAGGGCGAGCTCCACACCCTCGAGGAACTCCTCGCCGAAGTCGTCGTCCTGCCCGAAGACGCAGACCTTGCTGCCGGCGTGCTCGTCGGCGGTGTACTGCGCGAGCGCGGCACCCTCGACCACGTAGTCGGCGTTGAAGCCGAACGTGTTCGGGTGCCCCTCGGGGTCGTCCCACAGGGTGCTGCCGGAGGCGACGAAGAGGTCGGGCACGTCGTTCTGGTCGAGGTAGTCGAGCACGGACGCGTGCGTCGGCGTGCCGAGCCCGCCGAGCAGGGCGAACACCTGGTCCTCCTGCACGAGCTCACGGACCACGGTCTGGGTGTTCGCGGGGTTGTAGCCGTCGTCCTTGACCACGTACTCGATCGAGCGGCCGTGGACGCCGCCGTGGTCGTTGACGTACTCGAAGTAGGCCTTCGTGGCCGCCGAGATCGACGCGTACCCGGCGGCGGCCGGGCCCGTCAGCGGCTGGTGCGTGCCGACCGTGACGGTGTCGTCGCTGATGCCGGGGGCCGCGGCGGCCGGCGTGCTGCAGCCGGCGAGGGCCAGGCACGCGACGACGGACGCCGCGGCGACGCCGGCGGTGGTACCGGCGGTGGCGGTGCGGGGATTCCGCATGGGGGTCACCTCTCTGTGGGTTGTGGCAGGGTCGCGGGCGCATCGGTGCGGCCGCGACGTCGCGAGGGGAGGACGTGGGGTCGGCGGCGGGCCGCGGCGCGGGCGAGGCCGCCCGGCCAGGCCAGCGTCACGACGATCAGCAGGGCGCCGAAGACCAGCACGGCGAGGTTGCCGGACAGCCGCTGCTCGAGGTCCGCGGGGACGCCGACGGCGCCGGTGACGGTGTCGACGAGCCACGGCAGCAGCACGACGAGCGCGGCGCCGGCGGCCGCACCGCCGAGGCTGCCGAGCCCGCCCACGACCGCGGCCACGACGAGCAGCAGCGAGAACGCGAGGTCGTAGCGACCGGGGCCGACCGACTGCGTGACGAGGCACAGGACGGCGCCGCCGAGCCCGGCGGCGAGCGAGCTCGCGACGAACGCGCCCACCTTGACGCGCGCGGGCGACACTCCGGAGAGCCGGGCCGCGGTCTCGTCGCCGTGCACCGCCCGCATGCGCAGGCCCGCGTGGCCGGAGCGCAGCACGGCCAGCGGCGTGACGGCGAGCGCGGCCACGACGATCGCCACCCAGGCGTGCCACTGCTCCACGACGACGAGGCGGGACAGCACCTCGGGCACGCCCTCGAACGGGACCGCCAGGCCCTGGTCGCCGCCGAGCGCCGGCACCTGCGCCGTGAGGGCGGGCAGCGCGACGACCATGGCCAGCGTCAGCCCGGCCAGGTAGGGCCCGCGCAGGCGCGCGCCGGCCAGGCCGAGCAACCCGCCCACCGCGCCCGACGCGAGCAGCGCGCCGACCAGCCCCAGGACGACGCGCGCCGCGCCGGCCGTGCCGTCGCCGTCGAGACCGGCGCCGGCGACCGCGTTCACGGTGAGGGCGTAGCCGTAGCCGCCCGCCGCCATGAGCACGGCGTGACCGAGGGAGAGCTGGCCGGTGAGTCCCACGAGGAGCGTGAGGCCCGCCGTCGCGCAGAAGGTCGCGGCGACGACGGCGAGCTGGTAGTTGCGGTACGGGTCGAGCAGGAACGTGACGGCGACCGCCAGCAGGGTCAGCACGGCCGCACGCACCAGGATCCGCTGGGTGCGGGTGAGTCTCCGGGGAGCCTCAGGGGCGGGGCGCGGGACGGTGCGGCGTGCGTCGCGCACGGCGGCCTCCTCGGTCTCGGCGGGTCTCGTGGCGGTCATGCGGCACGCACCTGGGCGGTCGCGAAGATCCCGCCGGGCCGCACCAGCAGCACCAGCGTGAGCAGGGCGAGGACGGCGAGCGGGGCGACGCCGGCACCGAGGTACCCGGTGACGAGGCTGACGAGCACCCCCACCAGGACCCCGCCGACCAGGGCCCCGGTCGGCGAGTCGAGCCCGCCCAGGACGGCGACGGTGAACGCGTGGACGAAGAGCAGGTCGGCGGAGTGGGCGTTGAGGCCGAGCTCGGTGGGCACGAGCAGCAGGGCCGCGAGGGCCGCGACCGCGCCCGACAGCGCCCAGCCGAGGGTGACCATGCGCGGCACGCGCACGCCCAGCAGCCGGGAGACCTCGGGCGCCGCTGCCGACGCCCGCAGCTGCAGGCCCAGCGACGTGCCGTTGAACAGCCACGCCAGCAGCCCGACCACCGCCAGCGCCACGGTCAGCACGAACAGGTCGTACGGCGAGAGCAGGGGGACGCCGCCCACGACGAACGGGCGCTCGTCGAACGGCGCGGCCATCGGCCGGTGCCGGGGGCCGAAGGCGATCCCGAGCGCCGACTGCAGCACCATGACGAGCCCGATCGCGACGATCATCCCGGGCAGCGGGCTGCCCTGCGGCACGCGCCGCATCAGGCCGCGCTCCACCGCCGCGTTCAGCGCGGCCCCGGCGAGGAGCGCGGCGGCCAGCCCCGCCCAGAAGGACCCCGTCGCGCCGGTGACGGCGAACGCGGCGAAGACGGCGACGGTGGCGACGGCGGCCTGGGCGAAGTTCACGAGGCGGGCGGCGCGCCAGACGATCACGAGGGACAGCGCGAAGAGCGCGATGACGAGCCCCCGGGCGAGCCCGGTGGCGAGGAGGAAGACGAGTCGGTCCATGGGGAGCCTCTCTCGGAAGACGCAGGACGGGTGCCGGTCGGTGCCGGTCAGTGCCGGTCGGTGCCGGTCAGAAGCCCAGGTAGGCGTGGCGGAGGGCGGGGTCCCCGGCGAGCTCGGCGGCAGGGGCGTCGGCCACCACCGCCCCGAGGCTGAGCACGACGCCGCGGTCGGCGATCGACAGGGCGCTCGTGACGTTCTGCTCGGCGAGCAGCACCGTCAGGCCGGTCTCCCGCGCCGTGGCGCGCAGCACGCCCATGAGCTGCGCGACGACGCGCGGCGCGAGGCCGAGCGACGGCTCGTCGAGGAGCAGCACGCGCGGCCGGGCGAGCAGGGCGCGGCCGAGCGCCAGCATCTGACGCTCGCCCCCGGAGAGCTGGTGCCCGAGGCTCGCCCGGCGGCGCGCGAGCGGCTCGAACAGGTCGTAGGTGCGGGCGACCGCGGCGCGGCGTGCGGCACGCCCCGGGTGGCACCACAGGGCGCCGAGGTGGAGGTTCTCGTCCACGGTCAGCTCGGTCACGACGCTGCGCCCCTCGGGGACCTGGGCCAGCCCGCGGCGGGCGCGGTCCTCGACGCTCAGGGCGGTGAGGTCGGCGCCGTCGAGCAGGACCCGCCCCGCCCGCGGCGCCGTGAGGCCCGAGAGCGACCGCAGCAGGGTCGTCTTGCCGGCGCCGTTCGCCCCGAGCAGGGCGACGACCTCGCCCGGGGCGACGGCGAGCGCGAGGCCGTCCAGCACGGGCGCGCCGGCATAGCCCACGGTCAGGCCCTCGACGGCCAGGGCGGCGGTCACGCGGCCTCCAGCCCGAGGTAGGCCGCCTCGACGGCGGGGTCGGCGCGCACCTCGTCGGGCGTCCCGCTCGCGACGACTCGCCCGAAGTCGAGCACGACCACCCGGTCGGCCACGGCCATGACGAAGTCGACGTGGTGCTCGACCAGGAGCACCGCACAGCCGTCCGCCACGACGTCGCGCACGACGTCGGCGAGGGCGTCCACGTCGTCCGCCCCGAGGCCGCCGGCGGGCTCGTCGAGCAGCAGGAGGCGCGGGCGCGCCACGAGCGCGCGGGCGAGCGCCACCCGTTTGCGCACGGGGTAGGGCAGGGCGTCGACCGGGGTGCCGGCGGCACCGGTGAGGTCGAGCCGGGCGAGCGCGGCCGACGCGGCGTCGGCGGCGTCGGCGGCTCCGGCCACCGGTACCAGGACGTTCTCGAGCACCGTGAGCCCCGCGAAGAGGCCGAGGCCCTGGAGCGTGCGTGCGAGCCCGCGCTCGAGCAGCCGGGACGGGGACGCGGGCGCGGGGCGCCCGTCGAGGCGGATGTCACCCGCGGAGGGCCGCACCAGGCCGCACACCGCGTTGAAGACGGTGGTCTTGCCCGCGCCGTTCGGACCGATCAGGGCGACGGTCTCGGCGCCCTGACCGGCCTCCCCGTCGGCACGGGCGGACGGGTCGCCCACCGTGAGGTCGACGCCGTCGAGGGCGGTCAGGCCGCCGAAGGTCACGGTGAGGCCGGACACCTCCAGGCGCGGGTGGGCCGCGGGGGTGGTGGGTGCGGGGCCGGGAGCTCCAGGGCTGTGAGCGCCGAGGCCGGGAGCTCCCGGGCTGGGATCGGACGCGGGGATACGGCGGGACATCGGCACCTCTTCGTGTCGGGTGGTGCCACGCTAGCCGATAAACCGACTGGCCGGTATGCCCTGCCGAGACATTCTTCAGAATGTTGCAAGGCCGTGACGTCCGGCGCCCCGAAAAGGCGCCAGGACGCTCAGACGCCCGCGGTGAGCCCCCCGTCCACGACGAGCTCCGTGCCCGTGAGATACGCCGACGCGTCGCTCGCGAGGAACACCACGGCGCCCGCGACGTCGTCCGGCACGGCCGCACGGCCGATCGGGATCGGCACCGCGTCCGTGTCGATGCGCGTGGTCATCTCCGTGCGCACGAGGCCCGGGTGCACGGAGTTCACCCGGATCCCGTCGCGCCCCAGCTCGACCGCGAGCGACTTGGTCAGCCCGCGCACGCCGAACTTGGAGGCCACGTAGCCGTGCAGCCGCTCCCCGCCCCGCAGCCCCTCGACCGACGACACGTTCACGATCGACCCGCCGCCGGCCGCCTTCATCACCGGGACGACCGTGCGGCAGCCCAGGAACGTCCCGGTGAGGTTCACCGCGATCACGGCGTCCCACTTGGCCGTGGAGTAGTGCTCGATGGGGGCGGAGTTGGCGATGCCGGCGTTGTTCACCAGCACGTCCACGCCCCCGAACGCCTCGACCGTGGCCGCGACCGCCTCCGCCCAGCCCGCCTCGTCCGTCACGTCGAGGCGGACGTACCGCGCCCGGTCGCCGAGCCCGGTCGCGAGGGCCACGCCCTCGTCGTCGAGCACGTCCGCGACGACCACGGCGGCGCCCGCCGCGTGCAGGGCGCGGACGTACGCCGCGCCGAGGCCGCGGGCGCCGCCCGTGACGAGCGCGACCCGCCCCTCGAGCGGGCGGTCGGGGGCGGTCGGGACGGCACGAGCGGACATGGGGTTCCTCCGGGTCGGGTGCGAGGGAGAGCGGCCTTCCGGCCCGCGATCCGTGGCGGCATCCGGTCGGTTGCCGCGACGGGTCGCGTGCTGGAAGGCCTCGGGGTGGGGGTTCCGTCAGTCGGCGACGCGGACGACGAGACGGCCGGTCGTGGTGCCGCCGGCGAGGCGTTGCACGGCGGCGGGGGCGTCCTCGAAGGGCACGACGTCGGCGACGACGGGCCGCACGGCGCCCTCGGCGGCGAGGCGCGCGAGGGCGTCGTGCGCCGCGTCGACCAGCTCGGGGCGGCGCTGCTGGTAGAGCGCCCAGTGCAGGCCGAGCACGTCGTAGTTCTTCACGAGGGCGTGGTTGGCGCGCACCCGGGGGACGTCCCCGCTCGCGAAGCCGACGACGACGATCCGCCCCTCGAAGGCGATGCACCGCGTCGACTGCTCGAACGCCGTGCCCCCGACCGGGTCGACGACCACGTCGGCGCCCGCGCCACCGGTGAGCTCCTTGACCTGGGCGGCGAGGTCGGCGCCGCGCACGAGGACGTGGTGCGCGCCGGCGGCCGTCGCGACGGCCGCCTTCGCCGGGCTGCCCACGACGGCGATCACCCGGGCACCCGCCGCGACCCCGAGCTGCACCGCCGCGGTCCCGACACCGCCGGCCGCGGCGTGCACCAGCAGGTGCTCCCCCGGCCGGATCCGGGCCTTGCGGTGCAGCGCGAACCACGCCGTCTGGTAGGCGATCGTCAGCGCGGCCGCCTCGGGGTCGCCCAGCCCCTCGGGTGCCGGGCGCACCGCGGCGGCGGGCAGCACCGCCAGCTCGGACAGCACACCGATGGCGGAGCCCACGACCCGCACGCCCGGCGCCAGGCCGCGGTCGCCGGCCGCGACCCCCTCGCCGAGCGCCACGACGTCGCCGCACAGCTCGATCCCGGGCACGAACGGCGGCTCGGGCCGGACCTGGTACTCGCCGCGGGCCAGCAGGACGTCGGGGAAGTTCACCGCCACGGCGCGCACCCGGACGAGCACCTCCCCCGACCCGGGCACGGGCGCGGGCACCTCGTCGAGCCGCAGCACGTCCGTGGGCTCGCCGGGGCCGGTCACCCGCCAGGCGCGCATCGTCGGCGCCGCCTCGCGGAGTCCTGGCCCGGTGGCCTTCGTGCGGGAACGGGCGGGGGTCGTGCCGGGCAGCGTCGTCATCGTCGCTCTCGTCTCGTCGGTGTCGTGCCCGCCCGGTCGTCGGCGCCGCGGCAGGCGTGGTCAGGCCGCGGGGGTCCGGATCCCGCGCAGGAAGAGCTCGGTGAGCTGGTGGGCCACCTCGGACTTGGTCTCGGGGCCCTCGGGCGAGTACCAGTGCGACAGGTAGTGCACGTCGCTGAAGAAGTGCGCCACCAGCAGCGGCCGCGGCACGTCGGTGCGGAAGACTCCCTCGTCCTGGCCGCGCCGCAGGAGCCCCGCGAACTCGTCGTGGTACTCGCGCCGCCGCTGCGTGACCTCCTTGAGCCGCGGCTCGGTGAGCATGTGCATGCTGCGGAAGAAGACGGTGCCCTCCGGGAGGAAGTCGATCGACGTCTCGACGACGTCGACGCACACGGCCCGGACGACGTCCTCGACCGGCCCGCCCGCGGCGACGATCTCGTCGAGGTGGGCCTTCTGCAGCGCCAGCATGCGGTCGTAGACGGCGAACAGCAGGTCGTCCTTGGACTGGAAGTAGTGGTACATGGCGCCCTTGGTGACGCCCGCGGCCTCGACGATCTGCTGCACGCTGGTGGTGGCGTACCCCTGCGTGGCGAACAGGTCCAGGGCGGCCGCGGTGACCCGGTCGGCGACGTTCGTGCTCTTCATGTCCCCATCCTTCACCCGACGGGCGCGATGCTCGCGCCGCCGTCGATCCGGAGCGTCTGGCCGGTCACCCACGCCGCGTCGTCCGAGAGCAGGAAGGCGACCGGGCCGGCGACGTCGTCGGGCTCGCCGAGCCGCGCGAGGGGGTAGCGCTCGACCACGCGCTCCTCGTGCCCCTCGTAGAGCGCGCGGGAGAACCGCGTCCTCACGACGGCCGGCGCGACGGCGTTGACCCGGATCGCGGGCGCCAGCTCCTGGGCGAGCTGCTGCGTGAGGTTGATGAGGGCGGCCTTGGACGCGCCGTAGAAGGCGATGTTCGGGCTGGACGACGTCCCGGAGATCGACGCGACGTTCACGACCGACCGGATCGGCCCGCCGGCGACGGCGTCGCGGGTCCACTCGAGCGCGGACACGACGTTGACCTCGAGGATCTTGCGCGCGACGCCCGGGTCCACCTCGAGCGCGGGCCCCCACGCCGGGTTGATGCCCGCGTTGTTGACGAGGTGGTCCAGGCGCCCGTGACGCGCGGCGACGTGGGCGAGGACGGCCCCGCGGTGTTCGGGGTCGTCCACGCGGCCCGCCACCCCCGAGGCGCGCTCGGGCCCGAGGGCCGCGACGGCCTCGTCGAGCGCCTCCTGCTTGCGCCCGGTGACGACGACCGCGCAGCCCTCGTCCACGAGGCGCCGGGCGACGGCCAGCCCGATGCCCCGGCTGCCACCGGTGACCAGCGCGACCCTGCCGGTGAACCTGCCCGTGGAGCTGCCCGTGGAGCTGTCGACCGAACCCACCATCGCCTCCTCGCGACCTCCGTCGACGACCGAACGTACCGTCCAGTCGGTTTGCGCGAGCACCGTACCACGGCGCGCCCGCGTTGCGTCCTGGCCAGCACCGCGGGCGGTCGGGCAGCATGACCCCCATGACTGGCCAGGACTTCGATCGACCGCTGCCCCCGGACCCGTACTCGCTGCTCCCCGTCCCGGCGACGTTCACGCTCAAGAGCGCCGACGTCACCGACGGCGAGCCGCTCGCCGTCGACTTCAGCGTCGACGGCGCCGACGAGTCGCCCCACCTCGCGTGGTCGGGCGCGCCGGCCGCGACGCGGTCGTTCGTGGTGAGCTGCTTCGACCCGGACGCCCCCACGCCGTCGGGCTACTGGCACTGGACCGCCGTCGACGTCCCCGCGGACGTGACCTCGCTGGAGCGCGGCGCGGGCGCCGTGGGCGGGGCAGCCCTCCCCGCCGGGGCGTTCCACGTGCCGAGCGACGGCGGGCGGCTCGGCTTCGAGGGCGCCGGCCCGCCGCCCGGCGACCACCCGCACCGCTACGTCTTCGCGGTGCACGCGCTCGACGTCCCGTCGCTCGGCCTGTCCGAGGCGAACAGCGCGGTGCACGTCGCGTTCAACGTCTACTTCCACGTCATCGCGCGCGCCACGCTCACGACGACCTTCCGCCGGTGAGCGGCGCGACGACGCCCGGGCCGCGACCGGGACTCCCGACGCTCGGCGACCTGACGTGGGCGCCCGCGCTCGACCGCCCCGACCTGCTCGCGCCGCCCGTCGCCGACGCGCTGCGCGCCTGGGCCGCGCGGGACGACCGCGTCGGCGGGTCGGTCGCCGTCACCGAGATCGACCCCGACCACGCGGACACGGCCACGCTGAACGACCAGCACGGCCTGCCGCCCGAGGCCTCCGCCAACTGCGTCGTCGTCGCGGGCCGGCGCGGCGACGTCGAGCGGGTCGCCGCGTGCGTCGTCACCGCGGCCACGTTCGCCGACGTCAACACGCGCGTGCGCAAGCTGCTCGACGCCCGCAAGGCGTCGTTCCTGCCCACGGACCGCGCGACCAGCGAGTCCGGGATGGAGTACGGCGGCATCACCCCGGTGGGCCTGCCCGCCGGGTGGCGGGTGCTCGTCGACTCCCGTTTCGCCGCGCCGGGTGCGCTCGCGCTCATGGGCTCCGGGGTGCGGCGGTCCAAGCTGCTCATGCCCGGCGAGCTCCTCTGCGCGATGCCGGGCGTCGAGGTCGTCGACGGGCTCGGCGTCTCCCGGTGACCGCCCGCTGACGGCGTCTCAGATGCCGGTGCGTCGGATGCCTCGTTGGTAGGATCGCCAGCTGCCCCGGGCCGCACCGGAACGCCCTCGACCACACTCCTGGAGAGCTCCCTTGTCGCAGCACCGGACGGACGACGCGGCCCTGCCGGACGGCGTCCGGCCGCTGACCGCGGACGATCCCCAGGAGCTCGGCGGGCACCGTCTCCTGGGCCGGATCGGGCGCGGCGGCATGGGCATGGTCTACCTCGCCACGATGCGCAGCGGCCGGCGCCTGGCGATCAAGGTGATCCGCGACGAGTATGCCGAGGACCCCGAGTTCCGCGCCCGGTTCGAGCGCGAGATCACGGCGGCGCTCCGCGTGCGCGGCCCGTTCCTCGCGGCCCTCATCGACGCCGACCTCACGTCGGCGACGCCGTGGCTCGCCACCGAGTACGTCCCCGGCCCGACGCTCGCGCACCGCGTGACGCAGGGCGGCCCGCTGCCGGTGGCCGAGGTCCGCGCGCTCGTGGGCCACGTGGCCGAGGCCCTGTACGCCGTGCACCGCGCCGGTCTGGTGCACCGCGACGTCAAGCCGGACAACGTCCTCCTCGGCCCGGACGGCCCGTGCGTCATCGACCTCGGCATCGCCCAGACGGCCGACGCGACGGCGCTCACGCGCGCGGGGTCGCCGCTCGGCACCCCCGTCTTCATGGCGCCCGAGCAGGCCCGCGGCGAGGACGTCTCCCCCGCGACCGACGTGTGGGCGCTCGGCGGGGTGGCCCTCTTCGCCGCCACGGGGCGCCGCCCGTTCGGTCAGGGGCGGCCGGACCTCATGTACTACCGGGTCGTCCACGAGGACCCGCAGCTGGAGGGGTGCCCGGAGGAGCTCCTGCCGTTCGTCCGGGCCTGCCTCGACAAGGACCCGGACCGACGGCCCCGCGTGCGCGAGATCCTCGACGCCCAGCCCGACCTGCCCGGGCCGGCCGCGCCGCCGACGTCGGCCGCGGCGGCCGCCGACCAGGGGACCGTCGCCCCCGCCGCACCGCCCGCGCTCCCCGGGCCCGCCGAGACCGCGGCGTCTGCGGTGCCTGCCGTGCCTGCCGTGCCTGCCGTGCCTGCCGTGGCCGACGTCCCCCTCGCGGCACCGGCTCCGGTCGTCGACGAGTGGTCCAGCACGGCGGACACGTTCGTCCCCGGCGGAGCCGCCCCGCAGCCGCCGGAGGAGCCCCCGGCCGCCCCGCCCGCCCGCCGCCGCGGCCTCGTCCTCGCCGTCGTCGCCGCCGTCGTGCTGGCCGGGGCCGCCACCGGGGCCGCCCTGCTCCTGCGGGACGACGAGGTGTCGCCCCCCGAGTCCCCCCGCGCGACGGCGTCCGAGGCCGCGATCGACACCTGCCTCGTCGGGCGGTGGACGCAGACGTCCATGAGCGACACCTGGGAGCAGCCCGAGCTCGGGGAGCCCGTCGATGTCACCGGGTGGGACGGGCGCGTGCTCGAGTTCCGCGCGGACGGCACGGAGATCGCCCGGTTCGACGACGCCGACCCGCTGCGCGGCACCCACTCCACCCTGGGCGAGATCGTCCAGACCTGGAGCGGCACCGCGACGTTCCACGTCACGACGACGGACGGCGTCCTGCACGTCGAGGACGTGGACTACTCCGACGTCACCGTCAAGGACGAGGTGGCCGGGACGGCGCAGAGCAGCCGGCCCGTGTCCGTGCCGGGCGCCGACGTCGAGTACGAGTGCGACGACGCCACCATGACGCAGCACGGGGGCACCTACGAGGCGTCGTTCGACCGCCTGGGCTGAGGCGCCTCCCAGCTCGCCGTCGCCGTCAGGCGGGGACGAGGAGCGCCACCGCGACGCCCGCGACGAGCGCGGGGCCGTACGCGAGGTGGGCCTTGCGTCCCGCCCCGCGCGCCAGGAGCGCCACCGCCATGAGCGCCGCCACCACGCAGGTGGCGACCAGGGCCGTCACCACGCCCGACACGCCGAGCGGGCCGACGACCAGGCCGGTGACGACCGCGAGCTTGACGTCCCCCAGCCCCATGCTGAAGAACGCCATCACCGCGAACAGGATCCCGAGCACGAGCGCGCCGCCGAGCGCCCGGCCGAGGACGCCCCAGTCGCCGGCGACCACGGCGGGCACGGCGACCGCGAGCGCGACCGCCGGTCCCCACACGCGGGTCACGGCGTCCGGGACGCGGTGCACGTCCAGGTCGATCCACACGAGCACGGCCCCGCCGACCAGGTACACCCCGGCAGCGGCCGTGAGCGGCCACGGCTCGAAGCCCGCGACCGCGCCGCCCGCGGCCGCCATCGGCACCACCGCCCACGTGCGCTCGAGACGGGAGCGCGGCTCGTCGGTGTCGTACCGGTACGTCCCCGTCCGCAGCCACCGCCACAGCACGACGCCGGCGAGCAGCCCGACGGCCGCCCCCACGAGGACCCCGGCCGGTGCGGGCGCGACCAGGGGCACGTCCGTCAGGGCGCTCAGAGCGCGCCGGCCATGAGGCCGTCGAACTCGGAGCCGGGATGCCGGAGCGCTGCGAGGAGCTGCGCCGTCCGCGGCGTCAGGTCGCCGCCGAGCGACTCGGTCGCGGTCAGCAGGCCCTGCACCGCGGCGGTCTCGGACGCCGCGTCACGGCTCTCGTGGGCGGCGAGCACCCGCAGGCGCCACAGCGCCTCGTGCGTGGGCTCCGCACGCAGCCCGACGCCCACCGCCTGCTCCGCGGCGCGCCAACGCCCTTCGAGCACCCGCCGGCGGGCCGCCTCGCAGGCGACGTCCACGACGCGCGCCGACAGCCGCTGGCGGTCCGGCTCCGCCCAGGCGTACCGGCCGGGCCGAGCACCCGCGAACGGGGCGCCGCGCACCAGCTCCAGCGCCCGCTCCAGGTCCTCGGTCGCCGCGGAGGTCACGTCGTCGCCCACGAGGGTCTCCCACGACCGGAGGTCGGAGCCCACGTCGTGCAGCGTGAGGCGGCCGCCCGACGCATCGCGGGGCAGCCGTTCCCCGCCGTCGGACGCCGGCCCGAGCCACCGTCGCAGCCGCGCGACGGCGGTGGACAGCGCGCCCGCGCGCGCCGCCTCGGCCAGGCCCGGCCAGAGCGCGGCACCCGCCTCCGCGGCGGTCGCTCCGGGGCGCAGGGCCAGGAAGGCCGCGAGCTCCTGCAGACGCGGCCGCTCCGCCGGGTCGACGGGGCCGTCCGCGCCCTCCAGGGACACGGCGCCGAGCACGCGGACCCGCGGAGACGCCCCGGCCGGCTCGCGCGCCGCGACGTGCGTCACGTCGCCGTCGGTGCCGTCGAGGTCGCCGTCCACCACGACGTCGTCGACCGGGACGATCGCCTCCACCTCGGCGAGCGACGGTTCCCGCACGTGCGTCGGGTCGCCGGCGGGCTCGGCGCTCGCCACCGCGACGAGCTCCCGCAGCGGCGCGAACCGCCCCGCGGCGAGCCGCTGGGGCCGGAGCTCCATGCCGGCGGGCGCGAGCTGCGCCCGCGCCGCCCCCGGCCCGACCTGGAGGCTCCAGCCGGGCTCGCCGCCGAGGGCCGACGGCGCGGCCCCGTGCACGATGCTCGCCACAGCGATCCGAGGGCCGTCGTCGACCAGGGCCGCGAGGCGGGCACGCTCGGGCTCGGGCACCGACGCGCCGAGCACGACGACCTCCGGGCTCCAGGTGTCGGGGGCGAGCCCGGCGGCGCGGGCCGCGCCGACGCTCGTCACGCCGGACAGCGCCAGGGCCCGGCGGTCCGCCTCCGCGCGCCGGCTCAGCTCCTGCCGCAGGGCGCCGACGTGGTCGTGCCGGCGGACACGACCGGTGCGCAGCGTCCCCTCCAGCTCGACGAGGGCGTCCGCGAGTCGGTCGCCCGGCGCGCCGACGAGGTTGACCTGCAGGTCGTCGGCCCAGGCGGAGGTGGCCAGCTCGACGACGAGCGCCGCCACGACCTCGCCGGCGTCCTGCGCGGCCCCCGTCACGGCGAGGGTCCCCACCGTCTCGAGGTTGAGCAGCACGTGGCACGGGCCCTCGTCGTGGCCGAGGGTCACGAGCGCCGGGTAGGGCGCGGGGACGGCGGCGAGACCACCGCCGTACGTCTCCTCGAGGCGACGCACGCCCGCGCGGTCGAGGGACCACACCGTGCCCGTCGGGTCCGCCGACCACGGGGCGGCGAGCTCGGCGGGGGCGGCGAGGTAGAGGTCGACCGCCGCCTCGCCGAGCCGGACGGCCCGCAGCACGGGCAGCGGGCGCCGGGCGTCCGCGCACTGGCGGGCCAGGGCCCGCAGGGCGAGGTCGACCCGCGCGACCGACAGCGGGTCGGCGAGCGAGCGCGAGTCCTGCTCGAACGCCGCGGCCTCCCCCGACGGCAGCGGCGTGCGCTGTCCGGGCAGCCGCCGCCGCTGCTGCTCCCGGCGACGGCGCGCGACCAGCGCGACGACGCCGGCGGCGAGCAGCGCGCCCAGGCCCGCCCCGCCCGCGACGCGCCACGGCGCCTGGACGCCCAGGTCCGCGTCCGGCGCGGGGGTGGCCGCCTCCTGCGCCGCAATCGTCGGGGCCGTGTCGGGAGCGGCCTCGGGAGCGGCCTCGTGGACGGCGTCGACGGCGGGCGCGGCGGCCGGCTCGACCGCCTCCGCGGCCCGCTCCTCGACGGCCGGCGCCGTCGTGGCGGACTCCCCGGCCCCCGGCACCTGGAGGGTCCAGCCCGGCAGGATCAGGTCGGGGTCGGTCAGGCGCGCGCCTCCCGGCTGCGCGACGTCGCGCGACGCCTCGAAGATCTCCGGGTACCGGTCCGCGTCACCCAGCTCCTGCGCCGCGATCTGCGAGAGGTTGTCGCCGGCCTCGACGACCACCGTGCCGGCCTTCCCGTCCTGCGCCGACTCCGGCGCGCCGTCCTGCGCCTGCGGCGCGGGGACGGTCAGCACCCAGCCGGGGGTGAGGAAGTCGGGGCGGTCGGCGAGCGTGCCGGCGTTGAGCGCGACGATCTCGCGGAACCGCTGACCGTCGCCCAGGTAGTGCTCGGCCAGGGACCACAGCGAGTCGCCGTGCTCGACGGTGTGCTGGACGGTCCGCGCGGCCTCCTCGTGGTGCGCGGCCTGGTCGACCGGTGCCTGCTCGGCGGCGACCTGGGCCCGCGCCTCGCGGATGAGGTCGGACGAGATCGGGGCCGCCCCGGCCCCCTGCCCGGCGGACTGCGACGCCAGCGCGGCGTCGAGGGCCAGCTCCCCCACCCCGGCGCTCTGGCCGGGCACGGCCTGCTGTACGGAGACGACCGCGACGACGTCCTGCGGCGCCCCGGCCGAGCCGCCCTCCAGGGCCGTCGCCGTCGTCGCCACCGGCACCGTGGTGAAGAGCAGCAGGGCGGCCGCCACGAGCCCGCGGGCCGCGTTCTGCGGCAGCCGCAGGCCCACGAGCCGCGGGGCGCGCACCCCGCGGAGCTGCGCCACGAGCTCGACGACGATGCTCACCGCGAGGAACACCCACGCCACCCACGCCGCCGCCTGGAGCAGCAGCATGAGCAGGGAGCCGTCGTCCGGCGACGTGAGCATCGACAGGAGGGTGTCGGGCGAGAGCAGCCCGTCTTCGAGGGGGTTCGCCCCGACCGCCAGGAGCAGGTACGGCACCCCCACGGTGACGCCGACGAGGAGCAGCAGGGCCAGGAGCCCCTTGAGGCGGCGCATCACTGCTCCACCCCCTCGAAGGCCCGGACCACGCGCGCCTCGCCCTCGCCGGACACCGGCATCGCGCGGATCCCGATGATGCCCAGGAACTTGGGCTGGTAGGAGTCGGTGGTGTTCACGACCACCAGGTCACCGGCTACGGCGACGTTGGTGACCACGACCCCGGTCGTGCTGGCGTACGAGCGCGCGGCCGCCCCCGCCGCGGCAGGGTCGATCGAGACCCCCGTGCCGCGCAGCGCGTCCGACGCCACCACCGCCTGCCCGCCCGCCCGCGCCGCCTGCTGCGCGACGTCGCGCGCGTGCTGCTGGGCGAGCACCTGGCCCGAGAGGTCGACGGCCATCCCGACGACGACGATCATGACGAACGCGCCGAGCGCGAGCCAGATGGAGACCGAGCCACGCTCGGCGGTGCGGCTCGTGCGTCGCGCGCGCAGGCGCCGGGGGACGGTCCTGGCGGGCATGCTTCAGCGCTCCCGGTAGGTGTCGATCGGGCTGTCCATGGTCTTGGCGATCCGGATCGTCCCCGGGAGGCCGGGGACGGCGAGGTCGCCGACGCCGACGTCGCAGGTCACGGTCGCCGAGACGCTCGAGGCGACGCCGACGGCGTTCCCGAAGCCGTTCGTGTTCACCGCGACCTGCGGGGCGCAGTGCAGCCCCTTCTCGTCGAGGCTGCGCCGCGCGGCCGCGACGGCGCCGGCCTCCGCCTCCGCCTGGGTCCGCGCGATCGACGCGGACCGGGCGGCCTCGGTGGCGGCCGCCTCGACGGACTGGCCGGCGAGCGCCACGCGGCCGCCCGCGAACACCAGGCCCATGATCAGCAGGAAGGCGGGGACGCCGACCGCGGCCTCGATGGCCGCGGACCCGCGCTCGCCGTCCTGCATCCGACGGCGCAGGGCGCGCGCCAGCCGGGTCATCCGGTGAGCCTCTCGACGGGCAGGCTCGCGGACTGCGAGATCTCCGGGTTCCACAGGGGGACGATCGACTGGGCGCTCACGCGCACGGTGACCGTCACCTCGGTGGGCTCCGGCCGGACGGTGATCCCCCTGCCCGTCAGTCCGCCGCCGACGTCCGCCAGGTAGTCCGACGCCGCCGCCTCGCCCGCGCCCGCGGTGCCGTTCTCCGCCGCCGCCGCGCGCACGCCCTCCTGCGCGGCCGCGTACGCGACCGTGCGGGCCTGGTACCACAGCCCCGCCTGGATCCCCGCGAACATCAGGGTGAACAGGGCGGGCAGGAGGAAGACCATCTCGATGGTCGAGGACCCACGCTCGCGCGCCCCGCGGGCACGAGGCCCGCGGGGTCCCTGCACGTGCCTGGGCCGACGGGTCACTTGATCTTGGCCGACTCGCTGGTGACGTAGTTGGTGATGACGCCGACGACGATGGCGACGATCCCGATGACGGCCACGGCCCACAGGACCTTCTCGATGGTCTCCGAGCCGGTCTCGGGCTCGGTGGCGAGCTTGGTGCGGGCGCGGTCGGCGACGTTGACGCCGAAGGTGTGCAGGGTGGCGATGAGCTGGAGCATGGGTGTTCCTATCCGGGGAGGGAGGTGGTCGAGAGCACGTCGACGAGAGGGCGTCAGATGCCTCCCATCACGTTGAGGAGCGCCGGGGTCACGAGGATCACCATGAATACCACGCCCAGCAGCGACATGGGCATGTTGATCCGCTCGCTCACGGCGTTCGCCTTGCCGCGCTCCGCGTTGAGCATGGCCGCCCGCATGGCGGCGGACCGGGCACGCAGGTTGTCGTACACCTGCGAGCCCTCGCCGCTCATCCGCATCACGTCGGCCAGGTCGTCCAGCTCGGGCAGGCCGAGCTCGTCCGCCAGGTTCTGCAGGGCGTCCCACGGGGCGACGCCGTTCCAGCGGGAGCGCTGGAGCTCCTCGCCGATGCGGCGGAACACCCACGAGTCGCCGATCTCGGCGGCGCTCTCCATCGACTGCCGGGAGCCGGCGCCGGAGAGCCGCTCGAGCGCGACCAGGTCGATGTAGGCGCTCAGGGCGCGCGCGAAGTCCGTGCGGGCGTGCTTCGCCTCGGTCCGCACGTCGATGTCCGGCGACACGAACAGCACGACGCCGAGCCCGAGCGACGCGACGGCCGGGATCGTGAACGGCAGGGCGGGCCCGCCCGCGACGGCCAGCATGAGTGTCAGCACGGGCGGGATGACGAGGCCGACGACGCCGTACAGCACCTTCTTGCCGTAGTAGCGGTGCACCGGGATGCGCAGGAGCGCGAGCTCCTTGGTCGGCGTCCTGCCCCAGGCCGCGGCGGGGAACCGCTTGATCGCCCACACGCCGACGCGCTCGTAGCGGTCGCCCGCCACGAGGTCCGTCTGCAGGGTGGCGCGTTCCTTCGCCGCCTCCTGCGAATAGCGGCGCACGACGTCGGTGACGTCCGGGCGGCTCGGGGCCAGGCGCCACACGAGCAGCCCGATCCCGAGGCCCACCAGCGCGCCGCCCAGCAGCGCGATCTGCAGCCCGGTGGTCATGACCGCGCCCCCTCACGGGCGCGCTCGCCCATGAACCGCGGCAGCGCCTCGCCCTTGGACATCCGCCGCATCATGACGAGCAGGCCGACGTACGCGGCGAGGTAGGCCGTGATGAGGACCTGCCCCAGCGGCGAGGAGTACGGGGCGATGTAGTCGCCCGTGAAGGCCAGCACGAGGAGCACGCCGGCGGTGATGATGGTGACCCAGCGCGCGGTGGCGCGGGGCTTGGCACGCTCCGCCTCGATCTCGCGGCGCGCGCGCACGTCGTCGGCCACCGACTGCGCCAACGACTCCAGCACGGACGCCAGACCGGCGCCGCGGCGGCCCGCGCCGAGGATGAGGGTGGCCGCCACGACGTCGCCCGTCGCGTCGTCGAGCTCGTCGCCGAACGCCCGCACCGCCGCGACGGTGCCCCAGCGGGCGCGCAGGCGGGCCACGAGGTTGGTCACCTCGGGCCGGATCTCCTCGGGCGCCGACCGCAGCGACATGCGGATGGCCTCCTCGAGGCCGACGCCCACGGTGAGCACGCCGGCCAGGCTGCGGGTCCACTCCTCGAGCGCCTCGAGCCGGCGGATGGTCTGGCCCGAGCTGCCGGCGCTGAGCAGCACCGGCAGCCCGATGCCGGCGACCGGGCCGAGCACGACGGCCACGATCCACCCCGTGATCGCGTAGACCACGATGCCGCCGACCAGGCCCGCCGCCGCGAGGATCTTCGTCTGCCGGTCCACCGCGGCGAGCCTGCCGGCCAGGCGTTGACGACGCGGGGCGGCGTCGTCGACCGGCACGCGACGCACGCCCACCACGACGCCGATCACACCGGCGACGAGGAGCGCGCCGCCGAGGGCGGGCAGCAGGGCCGTCATCGCAGGCCACCCTGCTGGGCGCCCTCGACCAGGTAGGACGTGAGGTCGAAGCCGAATCGCTCGAGGTCGCGCAGCTCCTCCGGCATCGTGCCCGGGACGGCGGGCCCGCCCTGCGGGTTCGGCGTGAAGACGTGCGTCGTCGCGTACCCGACCGCCTCCTCGCCCGGGGCGATGTGCACGATCTCCGACACCCACCGGTCGCGCTGCCAGCGGGTCCCGGTCGCGTCGAGGGGGCGGGTCTGCAGCCCGACCTGGACGACGAGGTCGACGGTCTCGGCGAGCTTCGACGTCGCCAGCTCGCGTGTGACGTGCGGGCCGGCCTCCATGGCACAGGTGACGAGCTTGCGGATCGCGCCCGAGCCGTTCGCGGCGTGGGTCGTGGAGATGGATCCGGCGCCCGACTCCATCGCCTTGATCATCGCCCAGACCTCCTTGCCGCGGACCTCACCGACGATCTGCCGCGACAGGTTGAACCGGAACGAGTTGTAGATGGCCTCGTCGAGCGTGAACTCGCCCGCCTGGCGCCCGTCGGCGCCGATCTCGCCGGAGCCGGGGCGTGCCTCCCAGGCGTGGACCACGTCGTGCACCTCGGGCAGCTCGTGCAGGTGGAGCTCGAACTCGGTCTCGAACGTGCCGATCTGCTCGTACCGCGGGATCTCCGCGCACAGCGCGCGCACGATCGTCGTCTTGCCGGCGCCCTGCGGCCCCGCGACGACGATCGACTTCTTCGCCCGGACGGCGGCACGCAGGAACGACGCCTGCACGGCCGACATCATCCCGAGCTCCACCAGCCGGTCGAGCCCGACCTTGCGCATCCGGTGCCGGCGGATCACGACCGACGTGTTCGCCGTGACCCACGACGCGGCCGCCAGACGGGAGCCGTCGTCGAGCCGCATGTGCAGGTGCGGGCTGGCCGGGGAGAAGCTGCGCGCGTTGGAGTCGGAGCGGGTCGCGATGAACGCGAGGTTCTCGCGCAGCTCCTGGTCGGAGTCCGCGACGGGCTCGACCTTCACGAGCTCGCCGGTGGTCTTCTCGACCCAGGCGTTGTCGTGCGGGCTGATGATGATGTTCTCGACGTCGTCCGCGTCGACCAGCGGCTGCAGCCGCCCGAGCCCGAACAGCGAGTCGTGGATCGCCTTGGCGAGCACGCGCTGGTGCTCGATGCTCCACGCCGCCCGCCCGTCGTGCAGGAGGTCCGCGGCGGCGTCGTCCAGGATCTCCTGGATGATCGCGCGCCCGAGCTCCCGCTCGGCCTCGAGGTCCTTGCCGCGGTCCTCGCCGAGCCGCTCGGCCAGCCGCGTCGAGGCCAGCCCGCGGAACTCCGCGACCTGCTTCCAGTCGACGCCCCTGGGCTGGGCGAGGAAGTCCGCCCGCCCGGTCGCACGGGTCGCGTCGTGGGCCGTCCCCTGGGTCGGCGTCTGGGGCGGCATCTGGGGCGGCATCTGGGGCGGCACGGTGCCGTTCGCCGGCATCGCACGCTGGGGTGCGACGGGGGCGGGGTGCCCGCCGGCCGGCCACGAGGACGGGACCGGTGCGGGCGGGGCGACGGGCGGGGCGACGGGCGCGGTCGGCGGGTGCGGCACGACGGGGGCGGCGGCGGGCCCGCGAGGGGTGGTCGACTCGTCGATCGGCCCGGCCAGCGCGTGCGCGGGGCGGCGCACCACGGTCTGCTCCGGGTCGTCCGACGTCGGGTACGCGGTGAAGATCGGCAGCGAGCTGGGGTCCGGCGGCGGCGTGCTCACAGGGCGCTCCTCTCCGCACCGAGGTCGAGCTGCTGGCGCGACCGGGTCACGCGCGAGCCGATGCTCTGCACGGCGGCGCGCACGGACTTGTTCAGGCCGGAGGTCGAGAACTTCTTGGGGCGCTTGGCCCCCAGCGAGTACACCTCGGCCGAGGCCGGGTCCCAGTCGAGGCCCGCGACGACCGGCACCTGCAGCACCTTGGCGACCTCTCCGCTGCCGTACGGCCTGCCGGGCCCGACGACGAGCGCGCCCAGGCTCTCGATCGCGCCGACGCCGGTGAACGCGTCGCGCAGGCTGTGCGCCCACGAGCTCGCGGCGACGAGGGCGGGCAACGAGCTGTGCGTCGTGAGCAGGGCCAGGTCCGCATGCGTGAGCAGCTTCGCCGGGGAGCCGACGAGGCCGAGGCGGCCGGCGTCGACGATCACGTCCTGGCCGTTGCTCTCCAGCGACCTGAAGACCGCCGACAGCGGCTCCCAGAGCTCGTCGAGCGCGCGCGACTGGAGGTGGTTCATGGCCCCGGCGAGGTACTGCACCTGGCTGTCGGGGAAGCTCATCAGCGCCCGCGGCAGGTCCTCGGCGAGGGTGCCCTGCCGATGCGAGACCGCCAGGTCCACGACGGTCGCGTCGGTGGGCATCTGGGCGCCGCCGAAGTAGCCGGCGGGCACGGCGCGCGCGCCGGTGGGGTCGGCGTCCACGAGGACGACGGGGCGGGGCCAGGACAGCGCCAGCGCCAGCGCGCTGGTGGTCACCCCGGGCGACCCGTTGGCGGACGTCAGGACGATCAGTGCCATGGGCCCGTCACTCCTGGCTGTCGACGACGATCGCGGCGCTGCCCTCGGCGGACGCCGACGCGACCTGCGGCGCGTCGTCCGCGGAAACCTGCACGTTGACCAGCGTGTTGCCGGTGACGGTGTCGGTCGTGACGCCGACGACGACGCCCTCGACGGCCGCGGGCTCCGCGGCGTCGCCGCCGCCCGCGGTGGTGGACACGATCCGTACGTCGTCGCCCGACCGCACCTGGCCGGCGGGCAGCATGGCGGCCGTGACGCTCACGCCCACCACCGAGTTCCCCGCGGACGGCACGGCCGCGTCGGTCACCTGCTCCGCGGTGACGACGCCCCCGGCGACGATGTCGAGCGCCGCGTGCTTGCCCACGACGGCCTCGGCGCTGCTCGCCGGCACCGCCTGCAGCGCGGGGTCCATCCCGATCCGCACGGTGACAAGGTCGTCGGCGTCGATGACCTGCCCGCGGTGGATCGTCTCGCGGACGGTGAGCACCTCCTGGCTGTTCGACATGGACTGGAAGGCGAACGCGCTCACGAGGGCGCCCACGCACACGAGCACGACGGAGAGCGCGATGAGCGCGGGGCGCCGACGCATCTTCGGCGGAGGCGCGATCTGACCCGCCGGTGCGCCGGCCGGGTCCGCGCTCCCTTGGCTGCGCGCCCGGGTGTTCTCCGGCACAGGCGTCGTCGTCGTCATGTCGTGAGGGCCTCTCGGTGCGGGTCAGAGCACGGCGTGCTCGACGGCGGCGTCGTCTCGCCACCGTGAGGAGTTCGGTGAGGTCGTCAGGCTCGGCCAGAGCATGCCAGCCGGATCGCACCCTCTAGATACCACGCCACCGCGATTGACCCAGCACATCGTCCGCCTCGCGAGACAAGACAGTACGTCTCGCGGACTGAGAATTTCGCGCTTATCGGACATCCCGCCGAAACGCGGCCGGCAGGTGCCGGATCAGCACTCCGCGCGGCCGCGGCGCCAGTAGCCCATGAAGGCGACGGCCTTGCGGTCGACGCCCTTCTCGGAGACGAGGTAGCGGCGCAGCGTCTTGATCGATCCGGCCTCGCCGGCGAGCCACGCGTAGAGCACTGTGTCCTGCGCGAGCGGCTGGCCGGTCGCGTCGACGGGCACCTCCCAGAGGATGTCCGCGTCGATGTCGACGTCGGGCAGCTCGCCGTCCAGGTCGACGCCCGCGGCGGTCAGTGCCGGGCCATCGACCTCCGCGGCCAGCAGCTCGGGAGCGGCCGGCGCGTCCGCCGACGGGCGCACGCCCATGGCGAGCAGCCGGTCCGCGGCCTCCTTCACGGCGGGCACGAGCACGTCGCCGTGCTCCCGGTCCTCGCGCGGCAGCCACGAGATCCGCACGCCGGCGGGCGCGGCCAGGGTCCAGCGGTCCTCGCGGTGCGGCACCTCGAGGAAGACCTCGCCGACGGCGTCCGCCGGCAGGGACTCGCAGATCGCGGCGATCGCCGGGACGGCGGTCTCGTCGCCGGCGAGGAGCAGGGCGTGGCTGCGGGCGGGCGGGTTGAACTCGAGCCCGCCGTGCGGCCCGTCCGTGTACGCGGCGTTGGGGCCCATGATGACGAGCGGGGCGCCCGGCTTCGCGCCGTTGGCCCAGCGGGAGGCGGGCCCGGTGTCGCCGTGCAGCACGATGTCGACGTCGACCTCGCGCAGGTCCTGCCGGACCGCGCGCACGGTGTAGGTGCGCAGCGGGTTGCGACGCTCCTCGGGCAGCGCGCGCCACGACGTGAACCAGTCCGGGTTCTGCCGGTCAAGGTACTCCCAGCCGCCGCAGGGCGCGGGGAGCAGGAACTTGATCCGCTGGTCCTTGCCGTTGTCGGCGAACCCGTCGAGGTCCTCGCCGGTGAACGTGATGCGGATGAACGACGGGCAGAGCCGGGTGACGCGCGAGACGGTGACGTCGAACATGCGGTACGGCTGCTCGGGGACGACGTCCTGCACGGCGGTCTGGTCGGCGCGCTCGGTCGCCTCGGCGGTCTCGGTCACGGTGGTAAGCCTAACCTCACCTCGCCAGGGGTCCGCAACCCCGGGTGACCGTCGTCACACGGCCGCGTCCGACGCTACGTCGCCGCCTCCACCGCGCCGGACGCACGCACGACGACGACCGGGCAGGCGGACGTCCGCACCAGGGTGTGCGTCGCGGAACCGAGCAGCAGCGACGTGAAGCCGCCGCGCCCCCGGGTGCCCAGCAGCAGCCGCTCGGCACCCTCCGCCTCGCGGTGCAGCACGCGCACCACCTGCCCCTCGCGCGTCTCGCCGAGCACCTCGAGCGCACCCTCGGACGCGCCGCGCTCCCGCAGCCGCTCCTCGACCCGGGCCAGGCCGCGCTGCAGCACCGGCCCGGCGTCGGCCTCGGTGATGTCGTGGGCCTCGTGCTCGGTGGGGCCGCGCGACGTCACCCACTCCGCCACCCCGGGCCGCCACACCACGACGACGCGGAGCGCGCGCCCCAGCCGCCACGCGGTGTCGACGGCGGCGTCGAGGGCCACGCCGGACTGCTCGGAGCCGTCGTAGCCGACGACGACCGGGGCGTCCGGCGGCAGGTCGGCCCGCGGGCCCTCGGCGGGCACGACCACCACGGGGCAGTGGGCGTGCGCCGTCACCTGCAGCACCACGGTGCCCCGGATCGCCTCGTACAGGCCGCCGTGCCGGGTGGCGCCCAGCACGAGGGCCCCGGCGTCGGCCGACATGCCCACGAGCGCCGCGGACGGGGAGGCGTACTCCACGAAGGTCTCGACGGTCGCGCCGGGGGCGATGTCGCGGGCGCGGGCGGCCGCCTCCTCGACGACGGGCCACGCCCCGCCGTCCCCCCGCTCCCCCAGGTCGTCGCCGTGCGGGCGCGCGGCCACCCCCGTGTCGTGGGCGTCGCGCACGTAGACGACGCGCAGGACGGCGCCGCGCGTGCGCGCCTCCCGCGCCGCCCAGGCGAGGGCGACGTCGGCAGGGTCCGACGCGTCGTAACCGATCACCACCGGAGCGGCCCCGTGCTCGTCCACCCCGCCATCGTCCCTCGCCGCGGCCCTGCTCGAAAGCGTGGGTCCGCTCGAAAGCGTGGGTCCGCTCGAGGGACCGTCAGGCGGTCGCGCGTCCCCGTGAGCGCCACAGCAGGTAGACGAAGTACGGCGCCCCCAGCAGCGCCGTCCCGAGACCCGCGGGGATCTGCCCCGGCGCGATGACGACGCGGCCGAGCGTGTCCGCCGCGGACACCAGCACGGCGCCGACGAGGATCGCCACCGGCAGCACCCGCGCGTGCCGGGCGCCGACCAGCGCGCGGGCCGCGTGCGGGGCGACGAGCCCGACGAAACCGATGACGCCCACGGCGCACACGGCGGCGGCCGTGGTCAGCGCGGCGGCCCCGAGCAGCACCAGCCGCGAGCGGTCCACGGGGAGGCCGAGGACGCGCGGGGTGTCCTCGTCGAGCGACAGCACGTCGAGCTCGCGGCGGTAGGTCGCGGCGAGCGGCACCATGACGAGCAGCGCGAGGGCGACGGGAAGGAGCTGTTCCAGGCTGCGCCCGTACGTCGAGCCCGACAGCCACGTGAGCGCGAGGTTGACGTCCCACGGCGCGATGACGAGGACGACGAGAGTGATGAGCGCCGTCGTGCCCGCCTGCGCGCCGATACCGACGAGCACCAGGCGCTCGGAGCCCAGCCCGCCGCGCGACGACAGCAGGTACACGAGGGCGAACACGCCGAGCGCGCACGCGCCCGCCGCCGCGGACATCTGCCAGATGCCGACCCCGGGCACGAGCAGGATCATCAGCACGGCACCGAGGCCCGCGCCCGACGTCACGCCGAGCAGGCTCGGCTCGGCGAGCGGGTTGCGGCACACGGCCTGCACGATCGTGCCCGCGAGCGCCAGCGCCGCTCCCGCCAGCACGGCGGCGAGCACGCGCGGCACGCGCTGGTCGAGCACGAAGCTCACCTGCCGCCCGGCCACCCCCTGCACCCAGTTCGACACGTCGCCCAGCAGCACGACCCGGTCGCCGAGGAGCAGGCCGGCGACCACGGCCACCACGAGGGCGACGCCGAGCAGCACCAGGACCGCGACCACCCGCGCGCGCGAACGGGGCCGGCCGAGGGCACCCCGGGCGCCGCGCGCCCCGGCACCCGAGTCGCGCAGGCGCCGCGCCATCCACACGAGGATGCCGGCACCGAGCACGCTGGTCACGACGCCGGTCGGCACCACGACCGACGCCTGACCGGGCAGGATCGCGCGCAGCAGCACGTCCGCGCCGAGCACCACGACGACGCCCACGAGGGCGGCGAACGGCAGGAGCAGCACGTGCCGGCCGAGGCCGGGCACCTTGCGCCCCACGAGCCGGGCGATGACGGGAGCCGCGAGGCCCACGAAGCCGATGGGTCCGGCCACGGTGACCGCGATCGCGGCGAGCAGCACGGCGGCCAGGACGGCGACCACGCGCGTGCGGCGCACGTCGATGCCGAGCACGCGTGCGGCGTCGTCCCCCAGGCCCAGGAGGTCGAGCCGGCGGGCCAGCACCAAGGCGGCGGCGACGCCGACCAGGACGACGGGGGCCGCCATGCTCACCGTGCGCGTGCCGGACTGCACGATGCTGCCGCTGCCCCACGCGAACAGGCCGGTGGTCTCCTGCTCGAAGAGCACGAGCAGCACCATCGTCAGGGAGTGCAGCGCGAGCATGATGGCCGAGCCCGCCAGCACCAGGCGGGTGGGCCCGTCGGCCCCGCCGCGCGCGAGGGCGAGCACGAGCGCCGCGGCGGCCAGGCCGCCGACGAACGCGAGCCCGCCCTGCAGGTAGAACGGGACGGACAGGCCGAGGGCGGCCGCCGCGACGACCGTGACGTACGCGCCCGCGTTGACCGCCAGCGTGTCGGGGGACGCGAGCGGGTTGCGTGCCACGGACTGCAGCACCGCACCGGCCACGCCGAGCGCGACGCCGACGAGCAGCCCCGCCAGGAGGCGTGGCAGCCGGGACGAGACGAGCACGGCGACCGTGCCGTCGGCGTCGGACCCGACGAGGGCGCGCAGCACGTCGGGCACCCCGACGTCCGCCGTGCCCTGCGTGAGGTGCACCGCGGCCAGGACGAGCACCGCGACGACGGCGAGGACGAACGCCGCCACGACACGGACGGGTGCCGCCCGCCGCCCCGGCGCGGTGGCGGGGGCGGCGGACGGCGGCGAGTCGGTCACGGACACGTGCTGCGGGCGATCAGGCGAGCGAGTCGACGAGCGCGTCGATGTACGCGGCGCCCGACAGCGGGCCGCCGAACATCCAGATGCCGTCGGGGATGCGGTGCACGTCGCCGGCCGTCACGAACGGCAACTGCTCCCACACCTTGTTGCCCTTCAGCCCGTCGGCGAACGGGTCGGCCTCGGCGTCGTTCGCCGCGTAGACGAACTGCACGTCGCCGAGCTTCGTCAGGCCCTCGACGTCGGTCTGCGCGAGGCCGTAGTCGGGGTCGCCGCCCTCGGTCCAGGCGTTCTCGAGGCCGACGGCCTCGCCGAGCGCGCCGAAGAAGGACCCCGGCGTGTACATGCGCACGGAGACGGTGCCGTTGGCGATCCAGCCGTCGGCCATCGCGAACTCGGCGCCGCCGAGGTCCGCCTCCTCGAGCGCGGTCCTGCCCTCGGCGACCTTGGCGTCGAAGTCCGCCAGCGCCTGGGTCGCCTCGTCCTGCTTGCCGGTGACCTCCCCGAGGGTGGTCACCGTCTCCTTCATGTAGCCGAGCGGGTCCTCGCCGTCGGAGCCGCGCAGCGTCAGGACGGGCGCGACCTCCTCGATCTGCGCGATGACGTTCTCGGGGATGTCGGTGGTCGTGACCACGAGGTCCGGCTCGAGCGCCGAGATGGCGTCCAGGCTCGGCTCCCCGCGCGTGCCGACGTCGGGCGTGCCCTCGTCGATCGGCGCGACCGTGTCCCAGGTGTTGTACCCCTCGACGTCCGCCTGGCCCGCCGGCTCGACCCCGAGCGCCACGAGGTTCTCCGTGAGGCCCCACTCGAGAGAGACGACCTCGGTGGCGGGGGCGTCGAGCGTGTGCTCGCCACGCTCGTCCGTGTAGGTGACGGGGCCGCTCGCGGCCGACGACTCGGGCGCCGCCGCCTCGGCGGGGTCCTCCGTGGTGCCGCACGCGGCGAGGGCGAGCGCGGCCACGGCGGCGGTGGCGCCGACGAGCAGGGGGCGGGTGGGGATGCGCATGGGTGTCTCGGTGTCCTTCGAGTCGGTGCGCCGCGGGAGCGGGCGCGACGGTGCCGGGCGGGGGCGCCGGCGAGTGGTGGTGGTCCGGTGGTCCGGTCGCGCGAGGTCAGACGCCGCGCGCGTCGTGCCGGCCGACGGCCTCGCAGCGGGTGCGGCCGGTGTCCGGGTGCGTGGTGACCTCGACGCGGATGCCGTACACCTCGGTGAGCAGCTCGCTGGTGAGCACCCTGGCGGCGGGGCCGGACGCCCGCACCTCGCCGCGGTGCAGCACGACGACGTGGTCCGCGACGGCGGCGGCCTGGTTGAGGTCGTGCAGCACCACGCCGACGGCGACGCCGTGCTCGGTGGCGAGGTCGCGCACCAGGTCGAGCAGCTCCACCTGGTAGCGCAGGTCGAGGTAGGTCGTGGGCTCGTCGAGGAGCAGCACGCCGGTGTCCTGCGCGAGGCAGGTCGCGAGCCACACCCGCTGCAGCTCGCCGCCGGAGAGCTCGTCGACGCCCCGCTCCGCCATCTCGGCGACGCCGGTGACGTCCATGGCGTGCGCGATCGCGCGCGGCCCGTCCGCGTCCGCGGAACGGAAGCGCCCACGGTACGGGTGCCGGCCGTACGCGACGACGTCGCGCACGGTCACGCCGCTCGGCGTCGGATGGCTCTGCGACAGCAGCGTGACGCGGCGGGCGAAGTCCTTGGGGTGCAGGGCGAGCGCGTCGGTGGCGCCCTCCCCGTCAGCGGCGTCGCCGTCGGCGAGCGTGACGGAGCCCGCGTCCGGGCGGTGCAGGCGCGCGAGCGAGCGCAGCAGCGTCGACTTGCCGGAGCCGTTGGGCCCGAGCAGCGCGGTCACCGCGCCGGGCCGCAGCTCGATCTCCGCGCCGTCGACGACGGTGCGGCGGTCGTACGACAGCCGCAGGCCGCGCCCCGCCATCGCGACGGCGGGACGGGACTCGACCGCGGGGGGCGCCGAGGGCACCAGGGTCTGACTCACGTAGGTGAGGCTAACCTTCACCTCCGGGTTTCGTCATCCCCCCGTTGCGTAATTCAGTGTGGCGCGGGTCACCAGCGGACCCCTCGGCGACGACCCCGTCCTCCTGTTGACAGGAGCATCGACCTTCGTCAGGGTGGTCGAACTGGTCTAGACCAATGGAGGTTTCCATGACCACCGTCAGACGACGACTCGCCGCCGGCACGCTCACGGCCACGATGCTCCTCGCCGCCGGCGTGACGACGACCGCGTCCGCGTCGCCCACCACCCGGGACGACCTTCCCACCGTCAGCCCCGCCCCGCAGGAGATCTGGCGTTCCGACGACGACCTCCGCCTCCCCCGGTCCGTGGACGTCGTGGTCGACGCCGACACCGATGACGCGGCACGCGACGCGCTCACCGGCGTGCTGCGGGAGCACGGGGTGCGCGCCGTCGTCCGCGACGCGGACGACCGCCGCCCGGCCCGCGGGGAGGTCCGGCTCCTCCTCGGTGACGCGTCGCGCACCGACGTCCGGGCCGCCCTGGGCCGCGTCACGGTGCCCGACCACGACGAGGCGTACGCGGTGCAGGTCGACGGGCACCGGGGCCGCGGCACCGTCGCGCTCGCCGGGGCGGACGCGACCGGCCAGTTCTACGCCGTCCAGACCCTCGAGCAGCTCCTGGTCGACGGTCGCCGGGGCACGACGCTCGCCGGCGCCACGGTCCGCGACTTCCCCGCCATGCCGCTGCGCGGCACCATCGAGGGCTTCTACGGCGAGCCGTGGACGCACGCCGAGCGGCTGGACCAGCTCGCCTTCTACGGCGACGTGAAGGCCAACACCTACGTCTACGCCCCGAAGGACGACCCGTACCACCGCGAGAAGTGGCGCGAGGACTACCCGGCCGACAAGCTCGCGGAGCTCGCCGAGCTGGTCGAGGCCGCGACGGCGAACCACGTGCGCTTCACGTTCGCGCTCTCCCCCGGCAACAGCGTCTGCTACTCCGGCGACGAGGACATGGCGGCGCTGGAGCGGAAGTTCCAGGCGCTGTACGACGTCGGCGTCCGGGCGTTCAGCGTCCCGCTCGACGACATCGACTACTCGCGCTGGGCCTGCGACTCCGACCAGGAGGCCTACGGCGACCCGTCGCCGGGGAACGCCGGGAAGGCCCAGGCGGACTTCCTCACCCGCGTGCAGCAGGGCTGGATCGAGACGCACGACGGCGCCCGGCCGCTGCAGATGGTGCCGACGGAGTACTACAACACCACGGAGTCGCCCTACAAGGCCGCGCTGCGGGACATGGACGAGGACGTCGTCGTCATGTGGACGGGCAACGACGTGGTGCCGCAGTCGATCTCGGTGGACCAGGCGGTCGAGGCGGACACCGTCTTCGGCGGCCCGACCTTCCTGTGGGACAACTACCCGGTCAACGACTACGGGCAGACCAGCGGACGGCTCCTCCTCGCGCCGTACGACAAGCGCGAGCCGGGTCTGTCGGACCACCTGGCCGGGATCGTCTCCAACCCGATGAACCAGGCCGCGGCGAGCAAGGTCGCCGTCTTCGGCATCGCGGACTTCGCGTGGAACGACCACGGGTACGACCGCGACCGGAGCTGGGTCGAGGCGATGCGCTACCTGGCCCACGACGACCGCGACGCGGTGGAGGCGCTCCTGGCGTTCGGGGACCTCAACCACCTGGCGCCGAGCTTCGGCGACCCGTGGCAGCCGCAGGCGCCCGCCCTCGCGGCGGAGATCGGCGACTTCTGGGCGCGCTGGGAGGCCGGCCACCAGGCGGCGGCGATCGCCCGCCTGCGGGACGACGCCCGGACGGTCGCGGGCATCCCCGAGACGCTCCGGCGGTCCGGTGTGGACCCGGCCTTCGCCTCGGACGCCGCGCCCTGGCTGGAGGCGAACGACCTGTGGGGCGACGCGTTCCTCGCCACGCTCGACGCCGCCCGGGCCGACCTGCGCGGTGACACGGCGCGACGCGACGAGCTCCTCGCCCGGGCCGCCGCCTCGGCCGAGGCGGCCGCCCAGGTGATCGTCGACCCGCCGGACAACCGCTGGGGCGCCGCCCCGGTGAAGCTGGGCGACGGCGTGCTCGACGTCTTCCTCGACGACCTGGCGGCCGAGCTGAAGGGCTGATCGGGTCGCCCGCAGGGGGCGGACGACGGGGGTCGGTGCGACGCGCCGGCCCCCTCGTCCGCGCCGGGATCAGGCCCGGGTCGCCCAGAACGCCACGGCCGACGCGGCCGCGACGTTGAGCGAGTCCACTCCCCCGGCCATCGGGATCCGCACGACGACGTCCGCCGCCGCGACCGCCCCTCGCGAGAGCCCGTCGCCCTCGGTGCCGAGCACCATCGCGAGCCGCTCGGGCGGGTCGGCCACCAGGTCGTCGAGGGACACGGAGTCGTCGGCGAGGGCCAGCGCCGCGACGGTGAAGCCGTCGTCCTGCAGCGCGTGCAGGCCGCCCGGCCACGACTCCAGCCGCGTCCACGGCACCTGGAACACCGTGCCCATCGAGACCCGGACCGACCGGCGGTAGAGCGGGTCGGCGCAGCGCGGCGAGACGAGCACCGCGTCCACCCCGAGCGCCGCCGCGGAGCGGAAGATCGCCCCGACGTTCGTGTGGTCGACGATGTCCTCCAGCACGGCGACGCGGCGCGCGCCCGCGCCGGCGCGCGCCCCGGCGAGCAGGTCGTGCACGGAGGGCAGCACCGGCCGGTGCATGGCCGCGAGCGCCCCGCGGTGCAGGTGGAAGCCGGTGATCCGCTGCACCACGTCGTCCGGGCCGACGTACACGGGGACGTCGGGATGGGCGGCGAGCACGTCGGCCAGGGAGTCGAGCCACTTCTCGCCCATGAGGAACGACCGGGGACGGTGGCCCGCCTCGAGGGCCCGCCGGATCACGGACGACGACTCGGCCATGTACAGCCCCTCGGCGGGCTCGCGCACGGAGCGGAGCTTCACGTCCTTGAGGTCGGTGTAGTCGTGCAGGCGCGGGTCGGCGGGGTCGGTGACGCGGGTGGTGCGGGCGTCGTCGACGCCGGGCTCGGGGGTGCTCACCGGGGCATTCTCCCCCGCGCGCGCCCGCGCCCCCCACCGGTCCGGCCCCTCCGCCCCTCAGCGCGCGAGCACCTCGGCAAGGGTGCGCGCCGGGCCGGAGGAGCGCCACGCGCCCGGCGTCGCGCCGTGCCGCCGCACGAAGGCGCGATGGAACCCCGGCACCGAGTCGTAGCCGACCTGCCGGGCCACGCGCTCGACGCTCGCGTCCGGGTCGCGCAGCAGCCGCGCGGCCGCGTCCATCCGGCACCCGGCCACGTAGGCCATCGGCGGCTCGCCCACGGTGCGGGCGAACCGGTCGGCGAACGCGGACCGGGACAGGCGCGCGACGGCGGCGAGCGACTCCAGCGTCCATGGCCGCTGGGGTTCCGCGTGCACGGCGCGCAGCACGGGCCCGAGCGCCGGGTCGCGGAGCGCGGCGATCCACCCCGACGCCGGCTCCTCCGCCTCGAGCCAGCGGCGCACCACGTGCACCAGCAGCACGTCGGCGAGCCGGGCCGTGACGACGTCCGTGCCCGGCCGCGGGTGGCGCACCTCGTGGTCGATCGCCGCGACGACGGCGCGCACCCAGTCGCCGTCCGACCCGTCGTCGCCCGCGCCCGGCCCGCTCGCGGCGTCCGGCGCCCGCAGCACCGCCGGCAGGCTCGCCAGCAGGCGGCCGACCCCCGGGTCGGTGAACCCCACCGCCCCGCAGACCAGGGCCGCCGGGCGCCCGCCCCCGTCGATCCGGAGCTGCTCGTACCGGTCGGCGACCACCGTGCGGTCGACGTCCCAGAGCCCGGTGGCGGGGTCGTCGGCGGTCCCGGTGATCGCGTGCCCGGCACCGTGCGGCACCAGCACGAGGTCGCCCGGGCCGAGGTCGTGCCGCCCGCCCTCGACGTCGACGACGGCGCGGCCGTCGAGCAGCAGGTGGAACATCAGGACGCCCGGCAGCGCCGGCATCGCGATGCCCCAGGGCTCGGAGAACCGGCCGGTGGAGCAGAAGACGGCGTCCATCTCGAGGGTCCCGAGCACGTCGACCCAGGGGTCGACCTGCGGCTTTCCGGCACCGGGGACGGGGAGCAGGGCGGCGTCGCTCATCCCGCCATCGTCCGCCCGTCCCGGACGAACGGTCAAGACTCCTGGATGACACCTCATGGTTCGTCCGGTGATCGGGCGGAAGTCTGGAGCCAGACGCCGGGACCGCACGGGGCCCGGCACGACGAGGAGGACTCTCATGGACGTCTTGGTGGTCGGAGCGACGCGGGGCAGCGGCCTCGCCGTCACCCGCGAGCTGGTGGCCGCGGGGCACCGCGTGACCGCGTTCGGCCGGACGGCGAGCACCGCGTTCGCGGCACCGGTCTCAGGTCTGGACGCGCAGCGGGGCTCCCTGCGACCCGTCGACGGCGACGCCCTCGACCCGGAGGCGGTCGCCAAGGCCGTCGCCGGTCAGGACGCCGTCGTCGTCACGCTCGGCATCTCGGACAACCCGCTCGCCGTGCAGTGGCTGCGCCGGTCGAGCACCCCGCCCGACGTGCGCTCGCGCGGCACCGCGACCGTGGTCGCGGCGATGCGCGAGACCGGCGTGCGCCGGCTGGTCGTGCAGAGCACGTACGGCCTCGGCGACTCGTGGGCGCACCTCGACCTCACGTGGAAGCTGGTGTTCCGGTTCGTGATCGGTCGCCAGTTCACCGACTCGGGCCGGCAGGAGGAGGTGGTGCGCGGAAGCGGCCTCGACTGGACCCTCGTGCGGCCCGTCTCGCTCACCGACGTCCCCGACGACGGCACGGCCGTCGACCCCGCCCACGTCACGACCGACGACACCCGGCGCGGGCTCAAGGTGTCGCGCACGCAGCTCGCGCGCGTGCACGCCGGCGCCCTCGCCGACGCGGGGACCATCGGCGCCACGCTCAGCGTCTCCGCGTGACGCCCGCACCATCCCGCGGGGCCCGGACCGGCGCGAGCCTGTCGGGGCCCCGTGCCACGATCGCGGGGTGACCTCCGACGCGACCTCCGACGCCCCGGCCCGCACTCCCGCCGTCGTGCTCCGCGACCGCACGGCGGCCGACCTGCCCGCCCTCGTCGACGTCCTCGCCGCCCAGCAGCCGGCGTCGGGCTACCCGCACCGGTGGCCGCTGCCCTTCCCGACCGAGGAGTTCCTGGTGCGGCCGGACGAGGAGCGCGCGTGGGTCGCCGAGCTCGACGGCGCGGTCGTCGGGCACGTGAGCGTGACCTCCGTGCCCGACGACCGGTTCGGCGCCATCTGGTCCGTCGGCGCCGGCCGCCCCGTCGAGGAGCTGGGCTGCGTGTCGGTCCTCTTCGTCGGCCCGGGCGCGCAGGGCCGCGGGGTCGGCGGCGCGCTGCTCGACGTCGCCGTCGCGCACCTGCACGCGCAGGGGCGCACGCCGGTGCTCGACGTCGACGACCGCGACGGCGTCGCGCACGCCGTCTACCTGCACCGCGGGTGGCGCGTGGTCGGCGAGGCCCGGTTCGACTGGCAGCGCGAGGGGGCGCCGCCCGCCCGGATGCTCGTCCTCCCCTGATCCTGGCCCGCGGGGAGATCGGGCGAGCGGCGGGGTCAGACGCCGGCGGGACCGGCGACCGCGTCCTCCTCGTCCACCGCGGGGGCGCTGAACTGCGACTCGTACAGCCGCGCGTAGGCACCGCCCGCCGCGAGCAGCGTGTCGTGGTCGCCCTGCTCCACGATCTGCCCGTGCTCCATCACGACGATGGTGTCGGCGTCGCGGATGGTCGACAGACGGTGCGCGATGACGAACGACGTGCGGTTCGCCCGCAGCGCGTTCATCGCCTGCTGCACCAACACCTCGGTACGGGTGTCGACCGAGCTCGTCGCCTCGTCGAGCACGAGGATCTCCGGGTCGGCGAGGAACGCGCGGGCGATGGTCAGCAGCTGCTTCTCGCCCGCCGAGAGCGAGGTCGCCTCGTCGTCGAGCAGCGTCGCGTACCCGTCGGGCAGCGTGCGCACGAACGGGTCCACGTGCGTGGCCTCGGTGGCCGCGAGGAACTCCGCCTCGCCCACCTGGTCGCCGTCGCGCACCCCGTAGCGCAGGTTCTCCTCGATGGTGCCCTTGAACAGCCACGTGTCCTGCAGCACCATGCCGATCCGCGAGCGCAGGTCGTCCCGCGTCAGGTCGCGCGTGTCCACGCCGTCCAGCGTGATGCGGCCCTCGTTCACCTCGTAGAACCGCATGAGCAGGTTGACGAGCGTCGTCTTGCCGGCGCCCGTGGGGCCGACGATCGCGATCGTCTGGCCGGGCTCCGCCACGAGGTCGAGGTGCTCGATGAGCGGCGTCTCGGGGTCGTAGGAGAACGAGACGTCCTCGAACGCCACGCGCCCGCGGACGTCGCCGAGCCGGCGGGGGTCCGCCGGATCCGGGTCCTGCTCCGGGGCGTCGAGCAGCTCGAACACCCGCTCGGCCGACGCGACGCCGGACTGCAGCAGGTTCATCATCGACGCGATCTGCGTGAGCGGCTGCGTGAACTGCCGCGAGTACTGGATGAACGCCTGCACGTCGCCCAGGGACAGCTGCCCCGAGGCCACGCGCAGGCCGCCGATCACGGCCACGATCACGTAGTTGAGGTTCGCGAGGAAGCCCATCGACGGCTGCATCGTGCCGGAGATGAACTGCGACTTCCGCGACGCGTCGTAGAGCGCCTCGTTCTCGGTCCCGAACTTCTCCGCCGCCGCCTCCTGGCGCCCGTAGACCTTCACCAGCGAGTGGCCGGTGAACATCTCCTCGACGTGCGCGTTGAGGCGCCCGGTGGCCGCCCACTGCGCCACGAACTGCGGCTGCGACCGCTTGGCGATCTGCATGGTCAGGACCACCGACAGCGGCACGGTCACCAGCGCCACGAGCGCCAGCACCCACGAGATCCAGAACATCATCCCGAGCACGCCGATCACCGTGAGCACGGAGGTCACGAGCTGCGCGAGCGTCTGGGTCGTCGTCTGCGCGACGTTGTCGATGTCGTTGGTGACGCGCGAGAGGATCTCGCCCTTGGCCTGCTTGTCCACGTAGCTCAGCGGGATGCGGTGCAGCTTGGCCTCGACGTCGTCGCGCAGCCGGCGCATCGTGTTCTGCACGGCGATCGTCATGATCCGCGCCTGCAGCCACCCGAAGAGGAACGCGCCCAGGTAGATGGCGAGCACCCACAGGAGGATCTCGCCGAGGCGGGTGAAGTCCACGCCCCGGCCCACGACCACGTCCGGCAGCGAGGAGATCAGGCCGGCCTGGGCGCTGTCCCCGGAGGCGCGCAGCATGGCGGCGGCCTCCTCGCCGGTCGTGCCCGCGGGGACCCCGGCCACCGCGAGCGCCTTGCCGACGAACCCCGCGAAGATGACGTTGGTCGCGTCGCCGAGGATCTTCGGGCCCGCCACGGTGAGCGCCACCGAGACGATGCCGCACAGGGTGAGCAGGACGACGCGCGCCCGCTCGGGACGCATCACGCGGGCGAACCGCACGAGCGACCCGCGGAAGTCCATGGCCTTGGCGCCCGGGGCCCCGCCCATGCCACCCATGGGGCCGCCGCCGCGCGGGCCGCCGGCGGGACGGGCAGGGGCCTTGCGTTCGGTGCTCATGCCGCCTCCTCGAGGGACATCTGGGAGGAGACGATCTCCTGGTAGGTCTCGTTGTCGGCCAGCAGCCCGGCGTGCGTGCCGCGCCCGACGATGCGGCCGTGGTCGAGCACGAGGATCTGGTCGGCGTCGCGGATCGTCGCCACGCGCTGCGCGACGACGAGGACGGTCGCGTCCTGCGTGCGCGGCCGCAGCGCCGCGCGCAGCCGCGCGTCCGTGCTGTAGTCGAGCGCCGAGAACGAGTCGTCGAACAGGTACACCCGCGGGCGCCGGACGACGGCGCGCGCGATCGCGAGCCGCTGCCGCTGACCGCCGGAGAACGTGGTGCCGCCCTGCGCCACCGGCGCCTCGAGCCCTTCGGGGAGCGCCTCGACGAAGTCGCGCGCCTGCGCGATCTCCAGCGCGGCCCACATCTCCTCCTCGGTGGCGTCGGCCTTGCCGTAGCGGAGGTTGTCCGCGACCGTCCCGCTGAACAGGAACGCCTTCTGCGGCACCAGGCCGAGCTGCGACCCGAGGTCACCCGTCGCCAGGTCGCGCACGTCGACGCCGTCCAGGAGCACGCGGCCCTCGGTGACGTCGAAGAGCCGCGGCACCAGGTTGAGCAGCGTCGTCTTGCCCGCGCCGGTCGAGCCGATGATCGCCGTCACCCGGCCGGGCGACGCGGTGAACGCCAGGTCGTGCAGCACCGGCTCGTCGGCGCCCGGGTAGCGGAACCCGACCCCCTCGAAGCGCACCTCGCCGCGCGGCCCTTCGCCGTCGGCCAGGGAGGAGAGGCTCACCGGCGCCGCCGGCTCCGTCACCGACGTCTCGGTCTCGAGCACCTCGCTGATGCGGCCCGCGGCGACCGAGGCGCGCGGCACCATCATCACCATCATCGTCGACATCATCACGGCCATGAGGATGTACATGATGTAGCTGAGGAACGCCATGAGCGCCCCCACCTCCATCTGGCCGTTGTCGATGCGCTGCGCGCCGAACCAGAGCACGGCGACGCTGGAGGCGTTCATGATGAGCATGACCATGGGGAACGCCAGCGCCATCAGCTTGCCGGCGTTCAGCGACGTGTCGTACAGCGCCTCGTTGGTGGCGCCGAAGCGCTCCAGCTCGCGGTTCTCCCGGACGAACGCGCGCACCACCCGCAGGCCGGTGATCTGCTCGCGCAGCACGCCGTTGATCGCGTCGATCCGCTTCTGCATCGCCTTGAAGTACGGCACCATCCGCCACATCAGCAGGCCCATCGCGATACCGAGGACGGGCACGACGACCAGCAGCAGCGCGGACAGCTCGACGTCCTCCTGCAGCGCCATGATGACGCCGCCGACCAGCATGATCGGCGCCATCACCATGATGGTGAACGTCATGAGCACGACCATCATCACCTGCTGCACGTCGTTGGTCGTGCGGGTGATGAGGGACGGGGCGCCGAACTGCCCGAGCTCGCGGGCGGAGAAGCCCTGCACGGAGTCGAACAGGTCGCGGCGCACGTCGCGGCCCAGCGCCGTCGCGGCCCGGGCCCCCAGGAACACCGCGCCGACCGCGCACAGGACCTGGACGAGGCTCACGAGGAGCATCCAGCCGCCCACGCGCATGATGTAGGCCGTGTCACCGGTCGTCACACCGTTGTCGACGATGTCCGCGTTGAGGGACGGCAGGTACAGGGAGGCGAGCGTCGCGAGCAGCTGGAGCACCAGCAGCAGGCCGACGGCGCCGGCGTACGGGCGCAGGTAGGTCCGCGCCAGGGAGACGAGCATCAGGGCTCCTGGGGGTGGGGGGTCCGGGGCGTCGCCGCCCCTGGGGGGTTCTCGGACGGAGCGTTCGAGGCAGTGTTCGTCGTCGTGGTGGCCGCGGGCACGTGTTTTTCTCCTCGATCCTTTGCGATGCCGTGCACGAGCGCATCGGCGACGACCCGGGGCGAGGGCGCGGGCAGCAGGTGGTCGACCCGCGCGTGCGTGCCGGCGATGCTGGCCTCGACGAGGGCCACCGCGACCTCGATCGGCACCCGGAGCCGGTGCTCGTCGGGCTGCAGCACCCCGATCAGCCCGGCGACGGTGGCCTCGCGCTGCTGCTCGCGCTGCTGCGCCAGCTGCGCGCGGAAGTCCTGCACGTGCCCGGGCTCGACCTGGTCGCGCGCACCGGTGCGGTGGTGCAGCGCGCGCAGCACGCCCATCCAGCGCATGACGTCGGTCATCCGGCGGCGGCCGAGCTCGATGACGCGCTCGAGCCGCTCCTCGAGGGGCGCCTCCCGGTCGATCGCCGCGAGCTCGGCGCGCGTCTCGACCGGCCCGGAGGCCCGGTGCAGGCCCTCGACCGCCACCGCGCCGATCAGGGTGAGCTTGTCGCCGAACGCCCGGAACAGGGTGCCCTCGGCGATGCCCGCGGCGTCGGCGAGCTCGCGGCTGGTGACGTCGAGGCCGAACTCGCCGACGAGCGGGAGCACGGCGTCGATGATCGCCGAGCGGCGGTCGTCCGGCGCCATGGGCGCGGCGCGACCGGTCGGCGTGGGCGTGGGACTCATGAGCGCCACACTAAATGAGTGAGCGCTCACTCCGCAACGTCACGAGCGGACCTCCCAGCCCGCACGGCCAGGACGGGCACGACGAGAGGGCCGCCACCCCACGGGGTGACGGCCCTCTCGATCGCAACCCTGCGCGACCTACTGCTGCGGCTCCTCCGGCTCGCCGCCGAGCGAGCGCGGCTGCGCCCCGGGAGCCGGCGGCGCCGTCGGGCCGTCGGACGGCCGCTGGCCGCGCTCGGCCGACGGGTCGAACGGCGCGCCCGAGCGCGTGCCCGCGCTCGTCGCGTCGGCCGTGGCGGCCTCCGCCTGGCGCCGCGCCTCCGCGAGCGCCTCGCCCGGGTCCTCGAGGGCCTGCGCGGGGAGCGACGACGGTCGCGGCCGCGCCTCGGCCCCGCCCTCGTCGCCCGACGGCGGGGTCGGGA
The DNA here is from genome assembly GCF_042793335.1 of Isoptericola sp. NPDC056573. Classification (NCBI taxonomy): domain Bacteria; kingdom Bacillati; phylum Actinomycetota; class Actinomycetes; order Micrococcales; family Promicromonosporaceae; genus Isoptericola; species Isoptericola sp. NPDC056573. Next base: position 69,120 of record NZ_JBHTUY010000010.1, on the reverse strand, counting down.
TCCCCGGCGTGCCCGGCACGCCACCGAAGCCCTGGGCGATGGACCCGAGGGCGGCGGTGAACTCGGTCGGCACGACCCACAGCTTCGAGGCGGTGCCGTTCGCGATCTGGGGCAGCATCTGCAGGTACTGGTAGGCCAGCAGCTTGGGGTCGGCGTCACCCTGGTGGATCGCGTCGAAGACCTGCAGGATGGCGCGGGCCTCACCCTCGGCCGTGAGGATCGCCGACTGGGCGTTGCCCTCCGCGCGCAGGATCTGCGACTGCTTCTCGCCCTCGGCCGTCAGGATCTGGGACTGCTTGACGCCCTCGGCCGTGAGGATCGTGGCGCGGCGGTCGCGCTCGGCGCGCATCTGCTGCTCCATCGCACCCTGCACCGAGGCGGGCGGCTCGATCGACTTCAGCTCGACGCGGTTCACCCGCACGCCCCAGCGGCCGGTGGCCTCGTCGAGGACCCCGCGCAGCTGGCCGTTGATCTGGTCGCGGCTGGTGAGCGTCTGCTCCAGGTCCATGGACCCGACGACGTTGCGCAGCGTGGTGACCGTGAGCTGCTCGATACCGGTGATGTAGTTCGCGATCTCGTAGACCGCCGACTTCGGCTCCGTCACCTGGAAGTAGATGACCGTGTCGATGCTCACCACGAGGTTGTCGCTCGTGATCACCGGCTGCGGCGGGAAGGACACGACCTGCTCGCGCAGGTCCACGCCGGCGCGGATGCGGTCGACGAACGGCACCAGCAGGTGCAGCCCCGGCTCGAACGTCTTGTTGTAGCGGCCCAGGCGCTCGACGATCAGCGCCGTCGCCTGCGGCACGATGCGCACGGCCTTGACCAGCGCGACGATCAGGACGATCGCCAGGATGATGAGCACCACGTAGAGCACGATGGTGCCTGGTTCGGTATCGGACACGTCGGTCCCTTCCGTCGACCTGGTCGACATCAGACGGTGCCGCCGGGGCACCCGGCGGGTCGTACGGGTCCCTGCGCGGTGCGGTCAGGGCCACCCGAGCCACAACCGTCAGGCGGTGTGCTCGGGCTGCTCGTGCGTCGTCGCGACCGGCTCGACCACGGCGGTGGCGCCCTCGATGCGCAGCACGCGCACCTCCGCTCCGACCGGGACGCGCCCGGTGGAGTTCGGGATGCCGTCATCCTCGAGCCGGGCGCTCCAGACCTCGCCCTGCAGCTTGACGCGGCCGCCGGTCTCCGTGACCTCGGCCAGCACGACGGCCGACCGGCCGATCTGTGCCGCGGCGTTGGTCTCCACGAGAGGCGTGCGCTGGCGCAGGTGGCGCAGCAGCCACGGGCGGAGCGTGAAGAGCAGCAGCGCCGACACGATGCACGCCACGACGATCTGGAGCCAGAGCTCGCCGCCGGCCGCGGCTGTCACCGCACCGCCGAGCGCGCCCCCCGCGAGCATGATCAGCACGAGGTCCAACGAGAGCATCTCGATCGCGGCGAGCAGCAGCGCGCCTCCGACCCACCACAGCCAGGAGTCCACGGTTCTCTCCCCTCGTCGTCCCTCGCGGGAGCGTGCGGTGCCGGGAGACCCTCAGAAGAGCGACGCCCCCGCCACCATGTTTTGCACAGACTTTACCAAGCCTGAGCCGACGCGGGAAGCCGTTTCAGCGACCGGCGGGTCGCGCCGCGCGGGCCAGCCAGCGGCCTCCGCCGTGGGCGACCATCAGCGGGGTGCCGAACGCCTGCGAGAGGTTGTCCGCGGTGAGCACCTCGTGGATCGGCCCCGCGGCCTGGATGCCGCCGCGCTTCATGAGCATGAGGTGCGTGAACCCCGGCGGGATCTCCTCGACGTGGTGCGTCACGAGCACCAGGACCGGCGACGCCGGGTCGGCCGCGAGCTCGGCGAGCGCCCCGACGAGTTCCTCGCGGCCGGCGAGGTCCAGGCCCGCCGCGGGCTCGTCGAGCAGCAGGATCTCCGGGTCGGTCATGAGGGCGCGGGCGATCTGCACGCGCTTGCGCTCGCCCTCCGACAGCGTGCCGTAGAAGCGGTCCGCCAGGTCGGCGACGTCGAACGCCGCCAGCAGGTCCTTGGCGCGCTGCTCGTCGAACTCCTCGTACGTCTCCTGCCAGCGGCCGGTCACGCCGTACGCCGCCGTGAGCACGACGTCGCGCACGGTCTCGCTGCCCGGGATCCGGTCGGCGAGGGCCGCGGAGGCGAAGCCGATCCGCGGGCGCAGCTCGAAGACGTCGACGCGGCCCAGCCGCTCGCCCAGGAGCTCGGCGGTGCCGGCCGTGGGGTGCGAGCGCGCGGCGAGGATCTGCAGCATGGTCGTCTTGCCGGCGCCGTTGGGGCCGAGGACGACCCAGCGCTCGCCCTCGTTCACCTGCCAGTCCACGGCGTCGAGGATGGTGGTGGTGCCGCGTCGTACGGTGACGCCCTGCAGGTCGAGAACCGCGCTCATGAGGCCCGACCCTACCCGAGCCGTGCGCCGGGACGGCCCGCGTCCCGGCCTGCGACGACGGTGCCGGGACGTCTACCCTGAGGCCCGTGGAGACCGACCCGACCGCGCTGCCCCGCAGCGTCGTGCTCGCGCTCTGGCTCGCCACCGCCGGCGCCGCGCCCGGCGTGGTGGTGCGCAACGTGCAGGGCGACGACGAGCCGCACGGCGTCGTCGGGCTGCCCGGCCGCGCCGACGAGGACGACGCCGACCTGCGCGACCTCGTCACCGCGTGGCTCGCCGGGCCCCGCGAGGTCTGCGCCCTGCTGCCCGCGCCCGGCGACCTGGGCGGCGCGCCCGCCGCGGTGAGCGCCGAGGCCACGGACGCCGGGGAGTGCGTGATGATCACCACCCCGGCCGGGTCGTGGGCCGCGGTCCCCGCGGTCACGGCGTTCGGCAGCGCGCTCGAGCCCGGGCACCTCGTGGCGTGGCAGGTGCGGCCCGTGCCCGCCTGGTCGACCCACGTCGCCGGGACCCTCGGCTCGCTCGCCGACGCCGAACGGGAGCTGCGCACCAGCCTCGTCACCGCGACGGACGCGCTCGACTCCCTCGACGTCGCCCGGTGGCGCGACGACGCCGCGGACGCCATCGAGCGGCTGCGCGGCGGCAGCACCGACGCCTGGCCCGTGCCCGCGCTGGACGGCCGGCGGGCCCGCGTGCTGCAGCTCGCGACCCGGCTGCTCGCGATCGTCGACCTCGCGACCGTCGACGACGGCGGCGCCGTGAACCTCTGGCAGTCGGACCAGCGGTCCACCGCCCTGCGCGAGGTGGAGCGCACCGCGCGGCACGCGCTCAGCGCCGCGACGTACGCCTCGGTCCGCTGAGGTCCCGTCAGCCCGCGAGGACCGACCGGTAGACGTCGAGGGTGCGCTCGGCCACCGCCTCCCAGGAGAACAGCTCCTCGGCCCGGCGCCGGCCGGCCTCCCCCAGCCCCGCGGCCCGCGCCGGGTCGGCGAGCACCCGCTCGAGGGCGGCCGCCAGGTCCCCCACGAACCGCTCCGGGTCCAGCGGCGTGCCCGTGCCGTCGTCGGCCTGCTCGATCGGCACCAGCGCGCCCGTGACGCCGTCGTCGACCACCTCGGGGATGCCGCCGGTCGCGGTGCCGACGACGGGCAGGCCCACCGCCATCGCCTCGAGGTTGACGATCCCGAGCGGCTCGTACACCGAGGGGCAGACGAAGACGGTGCTCGCCGCGAGCACGGCGACGAGGTCCGGGCGTGGCAGCATCTGCTCGATCCAGACCACCCCGGCCTCCGCGCCGGTGCCGCCGGGCCCGGCGACGCCCGTGCCGCCCCGCGCCCGGCGCAGCTCGGCCACGAGCCCGCGCACCTCGGCCATGAGCTCCTCGGTGTCGGGGGCGCCCGCGCACAGCACGACCTGCACCTCGCGCGGCAGCCGTGCCGCGGCGCGCAGCAGGTACGGCAGGCCCTTCTGGCGCGTGATCCGCCCGACGAACACCACGGCCGGGCGCTCGGGGTCGATGCCGAGGTCGCGGACGACGCGCTCCGCCGCGGGGTCGCCCGCCGGCGGACGCCGCCAGCCGGCGAGGTCGATCCCGTTGTGCACGACGTGCACCCGGTCCGGGTCCAGCTCCGGGTAGACCCGCAGGATGTCGGAGCGCATCCCGGCGGACACGGCGACCACGCCCGCGGCGCCCAGGTAGGCCGTGCGCTCCGCCCACGAGGACAGGGCGTACCCGCCGCCGAGCTGTTCCGCCTTCCAGGGCCGCAGCGGCTCGAGCGAGTGCGCCGTCACGACGTGCGGCACGCCGTGCAGCAGGCCGCCGACGTGCCCGGCGAGGTTGGCGTACCAGGTGTGCGAGTGCAGGACGTCGGCCCCCCCGACGTCCTGCGCCATCGCCAGGTCCACGCCGAACGTGCCGAGTGCCGGGTTCGCGGAGGCGAGCTCGGCCGGCACGCCGTACCCGATGACGTCCGCCCCGGCGTCGTCGCCGGTGCGCGGCCCGTCGAAGCAGCGCACCCGCACGTCGACGTGGCGGCGCAGCACCGCCGACAGCTCGGCGACGTGCACCCCGGCGCCGCCGTAGACGTGCGGCGGGTACTCGCGGGTCAGCAGGTCGACCCGGAACGGGCGGCTCGCTGGGCTGCTGGACGGGCTGCTCGTCGACGTGCTCACGCGGCCAACCTAGCGGGGTCGGCGGGTCGCGGGCGCGGCGGCCCACGACGCCCTAGGGTCGGGGCATGGCGTCGACCCAGCCCCGCGTGCTCGCGATCGTCCTCGCCGGGGGCGAGGGCAAGCGCCTCATGCCGCTCACCGCGCACCGTGCCAAGCCGGCGGTCCCCTTCGGGGGCATCTACCGGCTCGTCGACTTCGCGCTGTCCAACATCATCAACTCGCACTACCTGCACGTCATCGTGCTGACCCAGTACAAGTCGCACTCGTTGGACCGGCACATCTCCAAGACGTGGCGGATGTCGTCGCTGCTCGGCAACTACGTGTCGTCCGTGCCCGCGCAGCAGCGGGTCGGCAAGCACTGGTACCTCGGCTCGGCGGACGCCATCTACCAGTGCCTCAACATCATCGACGACGAGCGGCCCGACATCGTCGTGGTCGTGGGCGCCGACCACGTGTACCGGATGGACTTCTCCCAGATGGTCGAGGCGCACGTCTCGTCGGGCGCCCGCGCCACGGTCGCGGCGATCCGGCAGCCGATCGCGATGGCCGACCAGTTCGGCGTCATCGAGGTGGACCGCGAGGACCCGACCCGGATCAGCGAGTTCCTCGAGAAGCCCGAGAGCCCGGTGGGGCTGCCCGACTCCCCCACCGAGGTGCTCGCCTCGATGGGCAACTACGTGTTCGACGCGGACGCGCTCGTCGAGGCCGTCACGAAGGACTCGGCCGACCCGGACTCCCGGCACGACATGGGCGGCGACATCATCCCCGCGTTCGTCGCCGAGGGCACCGCCGGCGTGTACGACTTCATCCGCAACGAGATCCCCGGCTCCACCGACCGCGACCGCGACTACTGGCGCGACGTCGGCACCATCGACGCCTACTTCGAGGCCAACACCGACCTCATCGCCGTGCAGCCGGTCTTCAACCTGTACAACCAGGACTGGCCCCTGCTCACCGGCTACACGGGCCTGCCGCCGGCGAAGTTCGTGCACGCCGGGCCGGGGCGCCTGGGCCACGCCGCCGACTCGATCGTCTCGCCTGGTGTCCTCATCTCCGGCGCGACCGTCGCAGGGTCCATCCTGTCCCCGGGCGCGCACCTGCACTCCTGGGCCACCGTCACGGACGCCGTCGTGATGGACAACGTCCAGGTGGAGCGGCACGCCCAGGTCCACCGCGCCATCCTCGACAAGAACGTGGTGGTGAGCGAACGGGCCCGGGTCGGCGTCGACCACGACGAGGACCGGGCCCGGGGGTTCACCGTCTCGGAGTCGGGGATCACCGTCGTCCCGAAGGGCACCGTCGTTGCTTGATCCCGCTCGAACCGCCCCCGCCCCTCGCAGCACCGAGAACGGCGGCGCCGGGGCCCCCCGCCGTCGGCTCGTCGTCACCGACGTCGACTCCACGTTCATCACCGCCGAGGTGATCGAGCTGCTCGCCGACCACGCCGGCACCCGCGCCCAGGTCGCCGAGGTGACCGAGCGCGCGATGCGTGGCGAGCTCGACTTCGCCGGCTCGCTGCGCGAGCGGGTCGCCACGCTGCGCGGCGTCCCCGTCGAGGCGCTCACCGCGGTGCGCGAGGCCGTCGTCCTGACCCCCGGCGCCGCCGACCTCGTGAGCGAGGTGCACCGGCGCGGCTGGGAGTTCGGCCTCGTCTCGGGCGGCTTCGCCGAGATCCTCGGCCCGATCGCCGACGCGCTCGGCATCGCCCGCTGGCGCGCCAACCGCCTCGAGGTGGCCGACGGCGTGCTCACCGGCCGCACCGTCGGGCCGGTCGTCGACCGTGCCGACAAGGCCGCCACGCTGCGCCGCTGGGCCGCCGAGTGCGGGCTCGAGATGGTCGACACCGTCGCCGTCGGGGACGGCGCCAACGACCTCGACATGATCGACGCCGCGGGCATCGGCATCGCCTTCGCCGCGAAGCCGCTGGTGCGCGCGCAGGCGCCGTTCAGCGTGGACGGACCCCGGCTCGACGACGTGCTCGGCGTCATCGACGCGGTGGACGCCGCCGCGGGCCGCGGGCCCGGCACCGCGCAGCCCTGAACCGGCAGCCCTGAACCGGCAGCCGTAGCGCGAACCGCCTGGCAGGGGCCAGGATCGGTGCCATGGCGACGACGGTCGAGACCAACGCGCTCAACACCATCGACGAGTCCGAACGGCACGGGCGACCCCGGGACCTGTTCTGGCCGTGGTTCGCGGCCAACGTGTCCGTGCTGGGCCTCGGCTACGGCGCGTACCTGCTGGCCTTCGGCGTGTCCTTCTGGCAGGCCGTGGTCGTGGGTGCGGTCGGCATCGTGGCGTCGTTCCTGGCCTGCGGGTTCATCTCGCTCGCAGGACGGCGCGGCTCGGCGCCCACGATGGTGCTGAGCCGGGCGGCGTTCGGCGTGGACGGCAACCGGCTGCCGTCGCTGCTGTCCTGGATCCTCACCGTGGGCTGGGAGACGGTGCTCGTCGCCCTCGCGACGCTCGCCACCGCCACCGTGCTCGGCACCCTCGGGTGGGGCGGCGGCACCGTGACGCAGGTCGTGACGCTCGCCGTCGTGGCGCTGGTCGTGGTGGCCGCCGGGATCTTCGGGTTCCAGCTCGTCATGCGGCTGCAGCAGGTGATCACCGTGCTGACGGCGGTGCTCACCGTGGTGTACGTGGTGCTCGTCGCGGGCCACGTCGACTGGGCGACGGTCGCCGCGATCCCGCCGGGGAAGGCGCCCCAGGTGATCGGCGGGCTCGTCTTCATGATGACCGGGTTCGGCCTCGGCTGGGTGAACATGGCCGCCGACTACTCGCGCTACCTGCCGCGCACCGCGTCCGGGCGGGGCGTCGTCGGCTGGACGACGTTCGGCGCGTCCCTGCCGCCCGTCCTGCTCCTGGTCGCCGGGCTCCTGCTGGCCGGGTCGGACCCCGCCCTCGCCGACGCGATCGGCACCGACCCGATCGGCGCGCTGGCCGTGCTGCTGCCGGAGTGGTTCCTGATCCCCTTCATGGTCGTGGCGCTGGCCGGGCTGATCGGCGGCGCGGCCCTCGACATCTACTCCTCCGGCCTCGCGCTGCTGTCGCTGGGGCTGCCGGCGCCGCGCTGGGTGGCCGCCGCGATCGACGGCGTCCTCATGGTGCTCGGCGCGATCTACGTCGTCTTCGTCGCCGACGACTTCTTCGGCCCGTTCCAGGGCTTCCTCATCACGCTCGGCGTGCCGATCGCCGCCTGGTGCGGCGTCCTGCTCGCCGACATCGCGCTGCGGCGGCGGGACTACGCGGACGACGAGCTGGGCGACCGCCGCGGGCGGTACGGCAGCGTGCGCTGGTCCGCCGTGCTGCTCGTCGTGGCCGGCACCGCGATCGGCTGGGGGCTCGTCACCAACACCTACGCGGGCTGGTTGTCGTGGCAGGGCTACCTGCTGGGGCCGCTGGGCCTCGGCGGGCGGGACGGGGAGTGGGCGGGCGCCAACCTCGGCGTGCTGGTCGCCCTCGCGCTCGGGCTGCTCGGCACGTTCGTGCTCTCGGCGCGGGCCGTGCGCCGGCAGGAGGCGGCATGAGCGCCCCGACCCCCGGCGACGGCGGCGCCGCCCTCGTCGTCGTCGACATGCAGGTGGTCTTCGGCCGACCGGGCAGCCCGTGGGCCTCCCCCGGCTTCGACGCCGCCGCCGACGCCCTGCGTCGCCTGCTGCCCGCGTTCGCCGGGCGCACCGTGTGGACGCGCTACGTGGCGCCCCGCGCACCGCAGGGGGCCTGGCGGGAGTACTTCGCGCAGTGGCCGTTCGCCCTCGTGCCGCCCGACGACGCCCTGTACGGATTCGCGGACGGCCTGGACCCCGCGGGAGCGCCCGTCGTCACGGCGACGACGTTCGGCAAGTGGGGGCCCGAGCTCGACGCGGCAGCGGGGCACGCCTCCGAGCTGGTGGTGGCCGGCGTCTCCACCGACTGCTGCGTGCTGTCGACGGTGCTGCCCGCGGCCGACGCCGGTCGGCGGGTGCGCGTGGTGGCCGACGCCTGCGCCGGGGCGAGCGCCGCCGATCACGAGCGGGCGCTCGACGCGATGCGGCTCTACGCGCCGCTCGTGGAGGTCACGACCGTCGACGAGGTGCTGGGCGCGGTCTGACGCCCCGGGCGGACGTTCAGGACGGGCGGCCGACGTGCACCAGGCGGGCGCCGTCGCGGCCCCACTCGGCCCACGGCTCGGCCGACTCCAGCACCGCGTAGGTGGCGGTCGGGACGCCCACGCGCACCTGCGCGACGGCCGCGGCGTCCGAGCCGTCGCCCGCGAGGTAGGCCGCCGTCGCCGCCATGGTCGGCTCGTGCCCGACGACGAGCACCGTGCGCGCCGACGCCTCGACCTCCCGCAGGAGGCCGAGGACGTCGCGCACGCTCGCCTCGTAGAGCTCGTCGCGCACCTCGAGCGAGGCGTCGGCGGCGCCGTCGAGGTGCGAGGAGGCCAGGTCCCAGGTCTGCCGGGTGCGCAGCGCGGAGGACACCAGCGCGACCTGCGGGCGCAGCCCCGCGGCGGTCAGCGCCATGCCGACACGGCTCGCCTGCTTGCGCCCGTTCAGCGCCAGCGGGCGGCGGTCGTCGGGGATCACGCCCTTGCCGGGCTCCGCCTTGGCATGGCGCAACAGCACGAGGCGCCAGGTCGGCGCCTCGCCCTCGGCCTGCGTTACCGCTCTCATGGGCTCCGTCTCACAGGTCGTTCCGGGGGCCGCTCCGGGCCCCGACCCGTCACTGACCCATCGCGTGCACACCGCCGTCGACGTGGACGATCTCCCCCGTCGTGGCGGGGAACCAGTCCGAGAGAAGTGCCACGACGGCGCGCGCAGCCGGCTCCGCCGTCGTCTGGTCCCACCCCAGCGGGGCCCGCTGCGGCCAGGCGTCCTCCATGGTCGCGAACCCCGGGATGGACTTCGCGGCCGTGGTGCGGATGGGCCCGGCGGAGACGAGGTTACACCGGATGCCGTGCGGCCCGAGGTCACGGGCCAGGTAGCGGTTGGCGGACTCCAGACCGGCCTTCGCGACGCCCATCCAGTCGTACACCGGCCAGGCGAACGTCGCGTCGAACGTGAGGCCGACGTAGGCGCCGCCGGACATCAGCGGGCGGGCCGCCTCGATGAGCGACTTGTACGAGAACGTGGAGACCTGGAGGGCCGTCGCGACGTCGCCCCACTCGGCACCCAGGAAGTTGCCGCCCATGACGGACTGCGGCGCGAAGCCGATCGAGTGCACGACGCCGTCGAGGCCGTCCACGTGCTCCTTGACGCGCTCGGGGAGCGCCGCGAGGTCCTCGTCGCTGGTGACGTCCAGCTCCACCACCGGCGCCGTGACCGGCAGCCGCTTCGCGAACGCCTGCGTGAGCTTCATCTGGCGGCCGAACGAGGTGAGCACCACCTCGGCGCCCTCCTCCTGGGCGAGGCGGGCGGCGTGGAACGCGATGGAGCTGTCCGTGAGGACGCCGGTGACGAGGAGCTTCTTGCCGTCGAGCAGAGCCATGATGACCTTCCGGTTGTGCGGGGGTGAGGAAGCGAGGGGTGCGGGGCGGGGCCGGTCAGTGACCCATGCCGAGGCCGCCGTCGACCGGGACGACGGCGCCGGAGACGTACGCCGCGGCGTCGGACGCGAGGAACTCGACGACGCCGGCGACCTCGTCGGTCGAGGCGAAGCGGCCCGCGGGGATGGACGCCTTGTACTGCTTCTGGGTGGCCTCGGGCAGGGCCGCCGTCATGTCGGTCTCGACGAAGCCCGGCGCCACGACGTTCGCGGTGATGCCGCGGCCGCCGAGCTCCCGGGTGATCGACCGGGCCATGCCGACGAGGGCCGCCTTGGACGACGAGTAGTTGACCTGGCCGGGCCCGCCGTAGAGGCCCACGACCGAGCCGACGAGCACGATGCGGCCCTTGCGCGCCCGGATCATGCCCTTGGACGCGCGGCGCACGCAGCGGAACGTGCCGGTCAGGTTGACGTCGAGCACCGTCTCGAACTCCTCGTCGCTCATGCGCATGAGGAGCTGGTCGCGGGTCACGCCGGCGTTGGCGACGAGCACCACGACGGGGCCGAGGTCGGACTCGATGCTCGAGAACGCGGCGTCCACGGCCGTGCTGTCGGTGACGTCGGCGACGTAGCCGTGCACCCCGGCCGGCAGGTCACCGCCACGGTAGAGCGTGGCGACCGTGTCGCCCGCGGCGACGAAGCGCTCGGCGATGGTGCGGCCGATGCCGCGCGCCGCGCCGGTCACGACGACGACCCGGCCGGTGGGTGCGGCGGGCTGGGGGGCGGGGGCGTCGGTCACGGTTCTCCTCGGCGGTCGGGGGCGGTGCGTCGGCACCGGTGTCGGCGTCATGCTGCTCGGCATGCCGGTCGACAGGATGCTCGACGTCGTCGGGACGGTGCTGCGGGCGGTCGGGCACGGCCGACGCCCTGGTGACGCTACCCCGACCGGGCGGCCCCGCAGGGTCGCGGCGCGTCACACGTCCTCGCGGCGCTTTGTCGGATCCCTACAAGGCGAGGTGCTGTCCCGTCGGGTCCCTGGGCCTGCGCGTGCCGCCTTAGACTGGCCGGGTGAGCAACGCCCGCGCGACCTCCCCCGGTCCGCGCCCCTCCGGAGGCCGCCGCCACGGTGCGGACCAGGTGCCCGAGGTCCCCTCGATCACCAGCGCCCCCGAGCCGCTGGAGGAGGACCAGGCGCGCCGCACGCGGCGCTACCTCATCCAGATGGGAATCCGGATCGTGTGCTTCGTCGGCGCCGTGCTCGTGGACGTCCTCTGGATCCGCCTGGTGCTGGTGGCCGCCGCCGTCGTCCTGCCCTACTCGGCCGTGCTCTTCGCCAACGCCGGCCGCGACCGCGTCACCTACGACACGTCGCCGATGGTCGACGTCGCGCCCGCCGAGCTCACCACGTCCGCCCAGGACGGCACCGCGCCGCGCCGCCGGGAGACCTCCGGGCCGGAGACCTTCGACGGCCCGCACCGCGTCGTGGAGCACCAGGACGACGAGCCGACGGACGAGAACCCCACGGACGTGGACCCGACGGACGTGGACCCGACGGACGTGGACCCGACGGACGAGAACTCAGGAGGAACTCGCTGATGGACCTGCTCGGGACGAACGCCGACCCGGTGGCGGGCGAGCTGGTGTGCTCCGCCAAGGGCTGCCGCGCCGAGGCCGCGTGGGGCCTGCTGTGGAACAACCCGCGGCTGCACACCCCGGAGCGCCGCAAGGTGTGGCTCGCGTGCGACGACCACCGCGAGCACCTCGAGCAGTTCCTCGGCGCACGCTCGTTCTGGAAGCAGACCGTCCCCGTCGCGGAGCTCGATCGCGCGTGACGACCGACCACCCCTCGACCGGCAGCCCCCTGGCGCCGGGCGACCACCGCTCCCCCGATGCGCCGGCGGCCCCCCGCACCCGCCGGCAGTGGATCACCCTCGGCCTGGGTGCCGTGCTCCTGGCCGCCGTGTGCGTGCTGGCCGCCGTGTGGCAGTGGCACCGCTACACCTGGCGCGAGGCGCAGATCGACCTGGTGCAGTCCAACTACGCGGCGGCGCCCGTCCCCCTCGCCGACGTGCTGCCCGAGCCCGGCGCCGTCCTCGACCCGGACGACGAGTGGCGACCCGCGGTGGCCACCGGCACCTACCGCCCCGAGGACACGGTGCTGCTGCGCAACCGGCCCGTCGGCGGCCAGCCCGGCTTCCACGTGCTGGTGCCGCTCGAGACCACCGGGGCGGACGGGGAGCCCGTCGTCATCGTCGTCGACCGGGGGTTCGTGCCGCTGGGCGAGGACGCGAGCGCGCCGTCCTCCGTGCCCGACCCGCCGGCCGGCGAGGTCGAGGTGACGATGACGATGCGGCCCGACGAGCCCGCCTCGGACCGCGGCACCCCCGCGGGCCAGGTGCAGGCCATCCACACCGACCAGGTGCTCGCCGCGGGCGCGGACGGCGCCGCGTGGGCCGACGGCGCCACCGTGGGCGGGTACGGGCAGCTGCGCTCCGAGGACCCGGCGGCCGCGACGACGCCGGGCGCGCTCCCCGAGCCGGACACCGATCCCGGCTCCCACCTCAGCTACACCGTGCAGTGGTGCATCTTCGCGCTCGGCGCGCTGGGCGGCTACGTCGTGCTGTGGCGGCGCGAGACCCGGCCGGTGCACGTCACGGCGGGCGACCTCCTCGCGGCGGGCGAGGGCCCGGACCCGCTGGACGGGACCGGCCGGCCGGGCGCCGCCGTGCGTCCGCAGCGCGCCCGGCGGCCGCGGGTGGACGAGGACTACGAGGACGCGCTGCTGGACGCCGCTGAGCGGCCTCAGGCCAGCGACACCAGCTCGGCGTAGTCCGCGGACCACAGGTCCTCGTCGCCGTCCGGCAGCAGCAGCACCCGCTCCGGGTTGAGCGCGTCGACGGCGCCGTCGTCGTGGGTGACCATCACGACGGCGCCCTCGTAGGTGTCGAGCGCCCCGAGGATCTCGGCGCGCGACGCCGGGTCGAGGTTGTTCGTCGGCTCGTCGAGCAGCAGCACGTTCGCGCTGGAGACGACGAGCGTGGCGAGCGCGAGGCGCGTCTTCTCGCCGCCGGACAGCACGTTCGCCGGCTTCTCCGCGTCGTCCCCGCTGAAGAGGAACGACCCGAGCACGGAGCGCACCTGGGTGTCGGTGAGGTCCGGGGCCGAGTGCCGCAGGTTCTCCACGACGGTGGCGTCCATGTCCAGGGTGTCGTGCTCCTGGGCGTAGTAGCCGATCTTCAGGCCGTGCCCCGGCACGACGCGGCCCGTGTCGGGCTCCTCGACGCCGCCGAGGATGCGCAGCAGCGTCGTCTTGCCCGCGCCGTTGAGGCCGAGGATGACCACGCGGGACCCGCGGTCGATCGCGAGGTCGACGCCCGCGAAGACCTCCTGCGAGCCGTAGCTCTTCGACAGCTCCTCGGCGGTGAGCGGCGTGCGACCGCAGGGGGCGGGCTTCGGGAAGCGCAGGTGCGCGACCTTGTCCGCGCGCCGCTCCCCCTCCAACCCGGAGAGCATCCGCTCCGCGCGCTTCATCATGTTCTGCGCGGCCGTGGCCTTCGTGGCCTTGGCACGCATCTTGTCGGCCTGGGCCAGCAGCACGCCGGCCTTCTTCTCCGCGTTCGCCCGCTCGCGCCGGCGGCGGCGCTCGTCCTGCTCGCGCTGCTCCAGGTACGCGTCCCAGCCCAGGTTGTACTGGTCGAGCTCGCCGCGGTTCGCGTCCAGGTGGAACACCTTGTTGACGGTGGCGCGCAGCAGGTCGACGTCGTGGCTGATCACGACGAACCCGCCGTTGTACGACTTGAGGTAGTCGCGCAACCAGACGATCGAGTCGGCGTCCAGGTGGTTCGTCGGCTCGTCGAGCAGCAGCGTGTCGACGCCGGAGAAGAGGATCCGCGCGAGCTCGATGCGACGGCGCTGGCCGCCGGACAGCGTGTGGAGGGGCTGGGCGAGCACGCGGTCGTCGAGGCCCAGGTTGCTGGTGATGCGGTGCGCCTCGGACTCCGCGGCGTACCCGCCGGCGGCGAGGAAGCGCGCCTCGAGCTTCGGGTACCGCTCCAGGGCGGCGGCCTGCGTGTCGGCGTCGGCCGAGGCCATCAGGCCCTCGGTCTCGCGCATCTGCGTGACGATGCGGTCCAGCCCGCGCGCGCTGAGCACCCGGTCCATCGCGATGACGTCGAGGTCTCCCGTGCGCGGGTCCTGCGGCAGGTACCCGATGTCGGTACCCCGCGTGATCTGCCCTGCCGCGGGCAGCGTCTCGCCCGCGAGCGTCTTGGTGAGCGTCGTCTTGCCCGCGCCGTTGCGGCCGACGAGCCCGATGCGGTCGCCCGGGGCGATGCGGAACGTCGCCTCGTGCAGGAGGGTACGGGCGCCGAAGCGCAGCTCGACGCCGTGGGCGGTGATCAAGGCAGGGGTGTCCTTCGAAAAGCGGGCGGGGTTCTGCGTCGAGTCTAGTGCTCGGCGCCCCGTCCGACGACGACTTAGGTCACAGGGGGTCCGGCCGCACCCCGCTGTCGATAAGGTTCCCCGCGTGACACGCGCCCCCCGCCCGGCGACCGCCGGCCTCGCCGTCGTCGTGGTCCTCGCCGGCCTCGGCGGCCGCACCCTGCTCGCTCCCGCGGTCGGCGGGCCGCTCGGGGACGCCCTCTTCGCGACGCTCGTGGTGCTCCTCGTGGCGTTCGTCGCCCCGCGCACCCGCCCGGTCGTGGCCGGCGTCGTCGGGCTCGTCGTGTGCGCCGGGATCGAGGCCGCCTGGCTGACCGACGTCCCGGCCCAGGTGGTCGCGCGCTTCCCGCTCGCGCGGTATGCGCTCGGCACGGCGTTCACGCCTGCCGACCTGGCCTGGTACGCCGCCGGGGCCGTGGTGGGCGCGGCGCTGCTCGCCCTGGTCCGCCCCCGGTCGCGCGGGGTGGACCTCTCGCTGCGGCACGTGCGCGCCGCGGGCGGGCCCCGGCGGCTGCGCGCGTCGCGCGTGGTGCCCGTCGGGCTCGTCGTCGCGCTCGCCGCGGCGGGCGGGGCCCTCGCCTGGGTGCTGCGCTCCGAGACCCAGGACCTGTCCGCGCGGCTCGTCGTCGCGCAGGACGCGCTCGACGGCTCCGCCGACAAGGTGACCGACCCCGACGTCCGCGAGGACCTCGCCGCGACGATCGTCGACGCCCGCGCGCTGATCGACGCGACGCCGGTCCTCGACCGGCTGCCCGGCGACGCCCCGGCGCTCGGCGCGCGGCTCGACGACGACGTGGCGGCCGTGCAGGCCGCACGGCTCGCGTTCGCCCGCGCGCAGGCCGTCGAGTCCCGCGACGCGCTCGCCCCGGTGGCGCGCCGCGCGGGTCGCGTGCTGGCCGCGACCGACGAGCTCGCCGAGGACGGGAAGGACGCCGGCGAGACGCTGCGCGCCACGTCGCGCGACGCCCTCGGGACCGCCGACGAGCTGACCTCCGAGACCCAGGACGACCGGCTCGCCACGGCGTCGCTCGCCGACCTCGAGTCCGCCGCGGCGGACCTGTCCGCGCTCCGCGACGACCTGGCGGGCACGACCGTGGACCTGCTGACCGCGCAGGACGCCGTCGTGTGCCCCGAGCCGGACCAGGTGTGGTTCCCGGAGGCCGGGAAGATCTCGGCGAAGCGGCTCGCGCCGATCCCGTGGGCGCCGCAGCACTCGGTGCGCGCGGACGTCCTGGACGGGCTGGTGGCGCTCGACGCCGCCTACCGGGCCGAGTTCGGTCAGCACCTCACGGTGAACTCCGCCTACCGCAGCTACGACCAGCAGGTCGCGGTGTACAACCCCGACGACCCCAACCCGCTGGCCGCGCCGCCCGGGTGCTCGAACCACGGCCTGGGCACCGCCGTCGACATCGCCATGGGCCCCGAGGGGTTCGACAGCGCGCGCTACGCCTGGCTCAAGGAGCACGCCGAGGAGCACGGCTGGACCCACCCGGGCTGGGCCGAGCCCGACGGCCGGCTGCCCGAGCCGTGGCACTGGCAGTCGGTCGAGACGCCGACGGAGTACTGACCCGGCACCGCCCCGCCGTCAGGTGCCGGGGAGCCGGCGCACGTCGAGCGGGACCTCCCGGACGCCGTCGCCGTCGCGCTCGACGCGCAGGACGGGGCGGTCCGGGCGCTCGCTCACCGCGTCGACGGGCACGCCGTCGACGAAGCGCAGGGCCGCGTACTCGTCCACCGCGTAGCCGCCCGGGAGCGCCCCGGACGCCACCCAGCCCAGGTAGGCGTCGCGGCGGTCCTCCTCGCCCAGGTAGTGCGGGCACGCGCTGCCCGGGACGAAACCCAGGCCGTCGTCCAGGGGTGCGAGGGGGCCGAAGGAGTCGGTCGAGGAGGACTCGAACCAGCAGTTCATCCCGGCGCTGATGCCGGCGAGGACCGTCCCCTGCGCCGCGGCGCGGGCGAGCAGGTCGGGCAGGCCGTGCCGCCGCCAGACGACCAGCAGGTTCGCCGTCGAGCCGCCGCCCACGTAGACGACGTCCTGCTCGAGCAGCAGCTCCGGGTCGGCGTAGCCCCACGGCTCGTGGCAGAAGAGCGAGAGCACGGACGTCCGGGCCCGCCCGGCGAACGCCTCCTCGAAGCGGTGCGCGTACCCGTTGTCGTCCCCGCTCGCGGTCGGCACGAAGCACACCTTCGGCGTGTCCTTGCCGGTGAGGTCGAGCAGGTGGTCGTCGATCGCCGAGGAGCCGTCGTCCGACATCGAGAACCCGCCCCCGCCGAGGGCGAGCACCGTACCGGTCGTTCTCGTGGGCATCGTCGTGGGCCTCGTCGTGGGCATCGTCGCGGGCATCGTCGCGGGCATGGCCGGAGCCTACGGAGCGGGCACCCGTCGGCGCTCCCCATTTCCCGCGCGATCGCTCCGGCTGGGGCCTAGCGTGGTGCTCGTGACCTTCAACGAGGGCGGCGAGTTCGAGGGCGGCCGGGTCCGCAAGGGCGCGGGCGGACGGCGCGGCGCGGTCGTCGGCGGCGGCATCGGCGCCATCGTCGTCGCGCTGCTGGCCGTGTTC
The DNA here is from genome assembly GCF_042793335.1 of Isoptericola sp. NPDC056573. Taxonomy (NCBI): domain Bacteria; kingdom Bacillati; phylum Actinomycetota; class Actinomycetes; order Micrococcales; family Promicromonosporaceae; genus Isoptericola; species Isoptericola sp. NPDC056573. Next base: position 52,067 of record NZ_JBHTUY010000010.1, on the reverse strand, counting down.
CTCGGCGGCGGCGACCTGGGCCAGCTCACCGGCGCGCTGGGCGGCGCCGTCCAGGACGCCGGGGCGCCCGCGGGGGACGGACAGGAGCAGTACGTCGAGGGCTGCACCGCCGAGCAGGCGAACACCGATCGCGAGTGCCGGCTGTCCGCCACGGTGCAGTCGCTCGACGCCTACTGGGACCGCGTGCTGCCGCAGCAGGCCGGGGTGGAGTACGCGCTGCCCCCGGTGGAGAGCTTCTCCGGGTCGACGACGACGGGGTGCGGCTCCGCGACCAGCGCGACAGGGCCGTTCTACTGCCCGCCCGACCAGACCGTGTACGTCGACGTCTCGTTCTTCGACCAGCTGAGCTCCCAGTTCGGCGCCGAGGGCGGGCCGCTCGCCGAGGAGTACGTCGTGGCGCACGAGGTGGGACATCACGTCGAGCAGCTCACCGGCGCCATGGACGCCGCCGACCGCCGCGGCAGCGGGCCCGAGTCCGACTCCGTGCGGATCGAGCTCATGGCCGACTGCCTCGCGGGCATGTGGGCGGGCTCCGCGGCGACGGAGGTCGACCCCGACACGGGGGTGACGTTCCTCGACCCGATCTCCCCCGCCGAGCTGCGGCAGGCTCTCGACGCCGCCGCGGCCGTCGGCGACGACCGCATCCAGCAGCAGGCCACCGGCCAGGTCAGCCCGGAGGGCTTCACCCACGGCACCTCCGAGCAGCGGGTGCGGTGGTTCACCGTCGGTTACGAGGGCGGCACCCTCACCGACTGCGACACCCTGTCCGCCCGCACGCTCTGACGGGGCGCTCCTCGGCGTCGACGCCCGTCAGCCGGCGGTCTCGCCCTCCCCTCACGCCGACCCGGGCAGGCGCACGGTGAACGTCGTGCCTTCCCCCACCACGCTGGCGATCGTCAGCGTGCCGCCGTGGGCGTCGATGATCGCCTTCGAGATGGACAGCCCCAGCCCGACGCCGGGGATGCGTCGCTCGGTCGCGGTGGACGCGCGGAAGAACCGGTCGGTGAGGCGCCGCACCTCGTCGCCGGGGATGCCGACGCCCGTGTCCTGGACGGTCAGGACTGCGGCCGGTCCGCCGTCCTCGTCCGTCCCGGGGGCGGCGCGGACCGTGACCGTCCCGCCGCGCGGCGTGAACTTCAGCGCGTTCGACACCAGGTTGTCGACCATCTGCCCGAGCCGGGTGGCGTCGCCGTCCAAGGGCACCTCGGCCTCGGTCCCGTCGACGAGGTCGACGCCGGCGGCCCGGGCCTGTGGCGCGGCGGTACGCAGGGCGCCGGCCGTGATCGTGCGCAGGTCGGTCGGCTCGGGCGCCACCGTGAACCGTCCGGCGTCCACCTGCGCCGTGAGCAGCAGGTCCTCCACCAGTCGCAGCAGGCGCCGCGCGTTGCGCTCCACGACCGCGAGATAGTCGCGCTGCTCGTCGGTGAGGTTCCCGTCGTCGAGGCCCAGAAGCTCCAGGTAGCCGAGGAGCGAGCTGATCGGGGTGCGCAGCTCGTGGCTCACGTAGCCGAGGAACTGGTCCTTGGCCCGTTCCGCCTCGAGCTGCTCCGTGATGTCGGTCGAGACGAAGAGGTACCCGGTGTGGCGCACGGACGGCTGCGGCAGGCGGCGGGTGACGGTGACCCGCACCGTCCCGGCGCTCTCCCCGCGCCGCAGCAGCGTCCAGTCGCGCACCTGGACCCCGCCGTCCATCGCGGCGCCGAGCAGGCCCTGCAGGCGCACCGACGCCGGGTCCTCGTCCGGCATCGGCCGCAGCCCGGCCTCCGCGGCAGCCACGTCGAGCTCCGTGGGCAGGCGCAGCTCCAGGATCGAGTGCCCCACCGCCTCACCGGCCGCCCAGCCGGTGAGTCGCTCGGCGCCCTGGTTGAACACCTCGATCCGGCCCTGGACGTCCGTGGCCACGATCGCCTGCTCCGTGGCGGCGTCGACCAGCCCGGCCATGAGGTCGCGCGACGTGCGCAGCTGGCCGGTCAGCTCCTGCAGCCGCGCGTTCCGGCTGCGCTGGCTCTGTGCCGCGGCCGCGACGAAGGACGCGAGGGCGAGGCTGATGAGCGGGATCAGGACGGCTCGCACGATCGAGCTCTGCTGGTCCACCACGTGGCCGTGCCACAGGCGCGGGGCCGCGACCACCGCGGAGGCCGTGATCGTCGCCAGCACGATCCCCCGCCACCCCCCGTTCCAGGCCAGCGACACGACCGGGAGGAGGACGAGCGACGTGAAGTAGATCGCCGTGAACGACGTGCCGCGCTCCAGGAGCACGATCGCGAGCGCGCTGACGATCGGGAGCACGTCCTGCGCCGCCGGCGGCCACCGGTGCCACGGGGCGAACGCGGCCGCGGCGAGCACGAGCAGCTCCACGAGGGCGCCCGCGACGATGAACCAGCCCGACGCGACGGGCACCCCCGCGAGCGGGACCAGCGCCAGCGACACGGCATACAGGACCCCGAAGACGACCTGGCGCTTGAGCACGGTGTCGATCCGCGCCCACGCCGCGCGCACGGGGGCGAACCGTCCCAGCGGCGCGTCGACGCTCACGAGAACAGGGGCCCCGCGTGCAGCGCCAGAACGACCAGGGTCGCCGCGAGGGCCACGCCCGCGGACAGGAAGAGCCAGCGCTCCCGGCGTCGGTTCGTCCGGGTCTCGTCCTCGAGCGCGTCCGGGGCGAGCGTCGCCCACCACTCCTGGCGCTCCCGGCGGGTGCGGGGCTCCGCGGCCGTGCCGGCCGGCCGCTCGTCGGGCGAGGTGCTCATCCCACGACCTTCCCTGTCTTGATCGTCTTGTCCCAGGCCGTCGACGCCCCGCGGGCCTCCTTGACGTACGCGTCGAGGGTGATCGCGCACAGCAGCGGGCCGAACCCGACCACGTACAGCAGCAGGTTCGCGAGCCAGTGCAGCCGCGTCACGCCGTCCACCGCCCGCACGAGCCACGCCAGCAGCATCGCCACCAGCGGCCACGCGTACAGGAGGTACAGGAGCACCGACCGCCCCGTGGGGGACACCTCGAGCCCGAACAGCGACGGCAGGCGCTGGTCCCACAGCCCCGGGTACCAGGCGGCCACCATGACGACCAGCGACCCGATGCCGGGGAAGGTGAGCGCCTCGAACCAGGTGCGTCGCGCGGTGCGCGGGTCCACGAGCACCGTGAGCACGGTGACGTACACGTAGGCGACCACGGCCACCCACCACAGCGTCCGGAAGACCGCGATCGCGGACACCTGGTCGATCGCGTGCAGCACGACCAGCCCGACCGACGCGGCCGTGGCCGCGACCGGCAGCAGGTAGACCGAGAACCAGATGAGCCCGAACGACAGCGACCCCAGGCGGTGCCGGCGCGACGGGCGGAACCACACCCGGCGGAACCGCGACGTGATCTGCACGTTCCCCCGCGCCCAGCGCACGCGTTGCTTCCACAGGGCGCGGACCGACTCCGGCTCCTCGGCGCGCACGATCGCCGTCGGGTCGAAGACGACGCGACGCCCGGCCAGCTGCGTGCGGAAGGTGGTGAAGGTGTCCTCCGCGAGCGTCGTCGTGTCGATCTCGCCGCCGAGGTCCTCGAGGTTGGCCCGCGAGTGCAGCTGCGCGCCCCCGGCCAGGCAGGCGAGCACGCCCAGCACGTTCTGGGCGCGGCGGGCGGCGGCCTGCGCGGTGACGTACTCGTAGCCGATGAACCGCGCCACCGGCCCGGGCCGCTGGCTGCCCTCGGTGATGTAGCCCGTGACGGCACCCACCTCGGGGTCCGCGAGGTGGCGGGTCATCCGCCGCAGGGAGTCCGGCCGGTAGACGACGTCGGCGTCCATGATGAGCAGGGCCTGCATCCAGTCGTCCGCGAGCGCCGCGCGGATCCCGTGGTTGAGGGTGTGCGCCTTGCCCTGCCCGCCCTGTTCGCGCCGCAGGTGCTCGATGCGGCCGGGGTAGGCCTCGGCCATCGCCCGCGCGACGTCCGGGGTCTCGTCGGTGCTCGCGTCGTCGACGACGAACACCCGCAGCCGGTCGGGCGGGTACTCCAGCCGCATCAGGCGCTCGAGCGAGGCGGCGAGCACGGCGCCCTCGTTCCACGCCGGGACCACGACCACCACGCGCGGCAGGTACGGTCCCGATCGCTTCCAGTGGTTCTTCACGGCGTGGAACGGCAACAGCAGGTACTGGTAGACGCCGGCCGCCACGGGGACCACGCCGCACACGACGAGGACCATGCAGACGATCGTCACGATCCTCGTCACCGGGTCGTCGCTGAGCTCGAGGGTCATGCGTCACCGCCCAACCAGCGGTAGCGCCCGACGTCGCGGGCGTCGTGCGCGTCCGTCGACGCGACGAGGTCGACCCCCGCGGCCCGCAGGGCGCCGGCGACCCGCGCGCCCGGGCACCGCCACTTCTCGTTGACCTCGACGACGCCGCCCGCGGCGCGCAGCGCGTCCGCCAGGGCGTCCAGGTGCTCGACCGTGACCTCGTCCTCGGCCAGCCCGATCTTGGGCAGGATCGAGAACGGGTGGGCGAGCTGCGCCGGGCCGCTCGCGGCGAGCGCACGGGCGTAGGCCGTGACGAGGAAGCCCACGGCGTCCGCAGCCGGGAGGCCGGCCGCGAGGCGCTCCCGGGCCACCCGCGGGCTCCACGGCCCGTCGGGGGCGGGCAGCTGGTGGTCGGCCAGCAGCACGCGCCCCGGCCCCCGCGGCGCGCCGACGGCGGCCAGCACCTCCGGGGGCGCGTCGACGGAGCCGGTGGTGTCGAGGAGCTTGGCCTCGACACCGGTGAGGACCGTCAGCCCCTCCGGCGGGTCGAGCGCCTCGGCCGCCCGCAGGAAGTCGGGCACGTGCGTCGCGCCGCGGCGCACGTGCTCCACCATCCGCACGACCGTCAGCCCACGGTCCCGGGCGGCGTCCAGGTTCTCCGCCAGCGTGCTCACCGCGTCGTCGGAGAACGTCGAGTGCACGTGGTGGTCGCCGCCCAGGTCGAGGCCGGTGGGGGCGGGGGCGCCCGCGGGGGTGGTCACGAGGGCGCCCCGTCGTCGGCCCGGCCGACGCGGGGCTCGGGCAGGATCTCTCCCACCGGGAGGAAGCGGTCCTCGAGGAAGCGCACGTTGGCCAGCTCCCGGAAGTCGACGTGCCGCGGGACCTCCCGCCCCAGCACCGCGTCGAGCGTGAGGGACGGCATGTCCACCCCGGCGGCGATCGTGAGCGGCATCGCACCCGGGAACCGGGGGTTCACCTCGAGCAGGGCCGGCACGCCGTCGCGGTCCCGCTTGAGCTGGACGTTGGCCACGGTGGTGAGGCCGATGACCCGCGCCACCTCGGCGGCGGTCGCGACGAGGGCGTCGTCGTGCAGGGTCACGCCGGCGACGGACACCCCCGAGTCGACGCGCAGGCGGGCCCTCGGGACCGCCGCCACCACGTGCCCGGACGCGTCGGCGAGCACGTCCACGGAGTACTCGTCGCCGGGCAGGAGCTCCTGGACCAGCAGGTCCTCGGTGCCGCGCACGGCCTCCAGCTCGGCCTGGTCGGTCACGAGGCGCACCCCGCGGGAACCGGCACCGCGGCGCGGCTTGACGATCACGGGGAAGTCCCAGCCCTGGTCCGCTCCGGACTCCCCGAGCAGCTCGGTGCGCGGCACGCGGACGTGGCCCGCGCAGGCGCGGGCGAGCGCCAGCTTGTCCAGGGCCGTCTCGAGCGTCGCGAGGCTCGGCGACGCGAGCGTGGTGCCCGCCCGCGCGAGCCGGTCGCGCGCGGCGGCCAGGCGAGGCAGCTCGACGTCGACGGTCGGGAACAGCACCTCGATGCCGTCCTCGGCGCACAGGAGCGCGACGCGCTCGACGAAGTCGTCCGCCAGCCCCGGGGGCACCAGCCGGCGGCGCCCGTCCGGCACGAGGTAGATGCCGCTGGCCCAGCGGTCCATGTCCGCGGCATAGACCTCGACGTCCCCGCGCGCGAGCAGCGAACGGATCACCGCCACCCCCGCCGGTCCCCCGGCCCCCGTCACGAGCACCCTCGTCATCAGGCTCCCCCTCGTCCCTCGGAGCGGGACGCCGGGACGGCGGCGCCGTGCTCCTCGTCCTCGTCCTCGTTCGCGCCCGCGGACTGTCGTCGACCGAGCAGCTGGCTGGCGCGCAGCATCTCGAGCGGCTCCACGTACTCGCCTCCGCCGTACCGCGACCAGTAGCGCGCGGTGGCCCGGACCAGGTCCGGCTGCATGTAGTCCCGGTGGGACTGCGACACGAACGCCGCGAGCATGCGCAGCTTCGTCTCGACGAACCCGTCGACGGGCACGAACCGCGTGGGCCGGAACTCGATGGTCGCCGACGGGCTCTGGTAGCAGGCGACGGTGGAGACGCGCCGCGCCGCCACGTCCACGGCACGGTGCACGGTGCGGTGGTCCTGGTGACGGTCGTTCGCCGAGTGCGTGTAGACGATCGTCGGCCGCACCTCGGCGATCACCTCCTCGATCGCGGTGATCGCCGTCGCCAGGTCGATCCGGGTGTCCTCGAGGTCGCGCACGACGAGCCCCGCCCCGATCTCGGCGGTCGCGGCGGCCGCCTCCAGCCGCCGGTCGGCGGCCACACCGCCCACAGCACCGCCCGACAGGACCAGGACCGTGACCTCGTCGCCGGCGGACCGGTGGGACGCGAGAGTCGCCCCCACCCCGATCTCGACGTCGTCGGGGTGCGCGCCCACGGCGAGCACCCGGTCGGTGGGCCTCGCCCGCCGGCGCGCGGCGTCCACGAGGGCGTGCGCCCGCTCGACGAGCCGCGCGGAGTCCAGCGGCTTGACCAGGAACTCGTCGGCGCTCTCGCGCAGCGCCTCGACGGCGTACTCGACGCTGGCGTGCGCGGTCATGACGATCACGGGGATCCCCGGCACGCGCTCGCGGGCCTCGTGGATCAGCTCCAGGCCGGACAGGCCCGGCAGCTCGACGTCGGTGACGAGCAGCTCGGGGTGCTCGTCCAGGCGCTCGAGCGCGGTGTCGCCGTCGCCGGCGACCGCGACGTCCATCCCGCCGAGTCGCGTCAGGACGGTGCGCACGTACGCGGCGGCGTCCGGGTCGTCCTCCACGACGAGCACGCGCGGGCGGTCCTGCCGGCCGTCCGCCCCTCCTGCACCCGTCACGTCGACCACGATGCCAAAGGACCACGCCGACCGCGCGCCGGCGCCGTCGCGTCAGTGGTCCACGTCGCCGTCGCTCCGCGCGGGTCGGGGTGTGGGGGCGGGCCTCGACGTGGTGGGCCGGTTCCCGGCCGCGACGACCGCGGTCACGAGGTGATGCCCGCCCCTGGCGGGCACGAGCCAGGGGTCGGGCCCCCGCTCCCGGCGACGCCGTCAGGCCTCCGTCGGGCCGAGGTCGGGGGCGGCGACGAACCTGGCGCGCGGTGCGGCCGCGCCGTGCAGCTCCAGCAGCAGCAGCTCGTTGCCGGTGGCGCGCACCAGCGGCCCCGGCACGGCGAGCGTGCCCGTGGGGCCCTGGCTCGAGTACCGCCCGAGCAGCTCGCCGTTGACCCAGGCGAGCCCCCGCGTCCAGCCGTCCAGGCGCAGGAAGTGGTCGGCGCCCGCGACGGAGTCGAACGCGCCGCGGTGGAACGACGGCCCGCCGACCGGTGCGTCGGCGCCGCCCGCCGTCGCCCACTCGGCGTCGGCCAGGAGCGCCGGGGCGTCGTCGAGACGCAGGGGCACGGCCTCCCAGTCGGTGAGGGCGCGGGTGGCGGTGCGCACCGTCCCGACGATCCCCTTGGGCTCGCCGATCCGGGGGCCGTAGTTGACGCGGCCGCGGTCCTCGACGAGCAGGGTCAGCGTGCCCGCCCGGCGCGGCAGCGGCAGCGACCAGGCGTGGGTGGTGCGGTCGAGCACGCCGACCGGGTCGCCGTCGAGCGCCACGAGCGCCCGGTCGCGCACCTCGTCCACCACGAGGACCGCGTCCTCGGCCGTGACCCGCGTGCCGTACAGCACGAACCCGGACCACTGACGCAGGTCGTCCATCGTCGGCGGCTGGGCGGACGACGTCCGCGACCTCGGCCCGGACACCAGGTCCAGCACGGCGTCGAGCGCCGCGCTCCGGTCGAGGACGACGTCGAGCGCCGGCGCCGGCGCCGGCTCGACGGGCACCTCGTCGGGCACCGGAGCGTGCTTGGCGATCACCGCGCGCAGGGCGTGGAACTTCGCGGTGGGCGCGCCGTGCTCGGACAGCGGCGCGTCGTAGTCGTACGACGTGGTGATGGGCAGGTACGTGCCCTTGTCGTTGGCCCCGTTGGTCAGGCCCAGGTTGGTGCCGCCGTGGAACATGTAGAGGTTGACCGACGCGCCCGCGCCGAGCAGGTCGTCCAGGTCGGCCGCCGTGGTCTCCGGGGCGGTGACGTGGTGCTCCAGACCCCACGAGTCGAACCAGCCGTCCCAGAACTCCGTGCACATCAGCGGCCCGGTGGGCTGGTGACGACGCAGCACGGCGAGGCGCTCGAGGGACCGAGAGCCGAAGTTCGCCGTCTTGTGCAGCTCCGGCAGGCCGCCGAGCGAGAGGTGCTCGTCGTCGGCCTGGTCGCACGTGAACAGCGGCACGTCGATCCCCTGGGCCCGCGTGAGGTCGACGAGCGCGCGCAGGTAGCGCGCGCGCTCGTCGACGGGCACGCCCGGGTAGGCGCCGTACTCGTTCTCCACCTGCACCAGGAGCACCGGGCCGCCGCGCGTCACCTGCCGCTCGGCCACCAGCGGCAGCAGGTGCGCGTAGTAGGTGCCGATCGCGTCCAGGAACGCCGGGTCGTGCCGGCGCACCCCCGTGCCCCCGTCCGCGAAGAGCCACGCCGGCAGCCCGCCGCCGTCCCACTCCGCGCAGATGTACGGCCCGGGGCGCACGATCGCGTGCAGCCCCTCCGCCGCGACCAGGTCCAGGAACCGGCCCAGGTCGCGCCGGCCGGTGAGGTCGAACCCGCCCGGCTCCGGCGCGTGGAAGTTCCACGGCACGTACGTCTCGATCGTGTTCAGCCCCATCAGCCGCGCCTTGCGGATCCGGTCGGCCCACCGGTCGGGGTGCACGCGGAAGTAGTGCAGCGCCCCGCTGATCACCTGGAAGGGGCGGCCGTCGAGCAGGAAGTCCCGCTCGCCGATCTCGAACGTGGGCATGGGGCGGGGCACCTCTCCGGGTCTGCGGGGCGAAGGTCGGGCACGGGTGTCCCTGCGGTCAGGCCTCCGGGGCCCGGGAGCCCGACCGCAGGAACGCTCGCCGGGACTACTTGTTGACGGTGAAGCCCTGGCCGTTGCCGTACGTGGCGGACTGCTCCTGCCACGTCGCCAGGCCGTCCGTCAGCGGGGTGCCGGAGACGTACGCCTGGCCCACCGTGTCGTTGAAGATGGAGTTCGCGTAGACCTGGAACGGCAGGTACTGCCAGCCCTCCACGACGTTCGCGGCGGAGTCGGCGAGCACCTCGTTGATCTTCTGGCCGCCGAAGTACTCGGACTCGGCGCCGCGGAACTCGTCCGACTCGAGGTCGGCCGTGGTGGCGGGGAACGCGCCGCCGTCGAGGCGGGCCTGCACGCCGTCGCCGTTCGTGGCGTAGTCGACGAAGGCGTAGGCGAGCTCGGCGTTCTCGCTCGCGGCTGGGACGGTCAGCGACGAGCCGCCGTTCTCCGACGTGGCGTGCTGCCCGGCCTCCCACTGCGGCATCTCGGCGACGCGCCACTTGCCCTCGCCCTGCGGGACGCCGGACTCGAGGTTGGCGGGCATCCACGCGCCGATGGTCAGGGTGGCGATGGTGCCGTTGCCGAGGCCCTGGTACCACTCGTCGCTCCACGAGCCGACGGGGGCCAGCAGGTCCTCGTCGATCAGCTGCTGCCACACCTCGGCGAACTTCTGGGTGCCCTCGTCGCCGGCGAAGTCGATCGTCACGTCCGTGCCGTCCACCTGGTACGGGTGGCCGCCCGCCTGCCAGATCATGCTGGTGGTGAAGCCGGCGTCGCCGATGTCGTTGGCGATGTAGGCCTTCGGGTCCTTCTCGTGGATGGTCCGGGCGGCCTCGAGGTACTCGTCCCACGTGGTCGGCACGTCGACGCCGTACTTGGCGAAGACCTCCTCGTTGTAGAAGAGGGCCATGGGGCCGGAGTCCATGGGCAGGCCGTAGACGCCGTCGCCGCTGTGCACGGAGTTCCACGGGCCGGTGCTGAACGTGCCGTCCAGCTCGTCCGCGCCGAGCGGGCCGAGGTTCGTCAGCGCCTCGGAGATGGCGAACTGCGGCACGGCGTAGTACTCGACCTGGGCGACGTCGGGCACCCCGTCGCCGGCCGAGATCGCGTTCTGCAGGGCCGTGTACTGGTCGTTGCCCGTCCCGACGTTCTCGAGGTTCACCGTGACGTTCGGGTACGTCTTCTCGAAGTCCGTCACGACCTGCTCCAGCGTGGGCTCCCACGCCCAGACGGTGATCTCGCCGCCCTTCTCGAGGACGGCGGCGGTGTCGACGGGCGCGGCCTCGCCGCCGCCCGAGCCGGCGTCGTCTCCGGAGCCGCAGGCGGCCAGGCCGAGGGCGAGCACGCCGGCGAGGGCGGTACCGCGCGCCAGGTGGCGGGATCGTGCGTTCATGGGGTCCTCACTTCATCGTCAGACGGGGATACGCGGGGAGGTACGGGGGTCATTCCTTGACGGACCCGGCGGCCAGGCCGGACTGCCAGTAGCGCTGCAGCAGCAGGAAGGCGGCGACCAGCGGCAGGATCGTCAGCAGGGCGCCGGTGATGACCAGGTTGAAGATCGCCTCGCCGCCGGCGGTGGCGGCCTGCGCGTTCCAGGCGTTGAGCCCGAGCGTCAGGGGGTACCAGGACGAGTCGCGCAGCATGATCAGCGGCAGGAAGTAGTTGTTCCAGGTGGCGACCATCGTGAACAGCAGCACCGTGACGATCCCGGGCGCGAGCAGCGGCAGGCTCACGCGGAAGAAGGTGCGGAACTCGCCCGCCCCGTCGATCCTGGCCGCCTCGAGCAGCTCGCCCGGTATGGCCTCCGCCGCGAAGGTCCACATGAGGTACAGCCCGAACGGCGAGATCAGGGACGGGATGATCACGGCCCACGGCGTGTTCGTCAGGCCCAGCTGGCTGAACATGAGGAACGTCGGGACGGCGAGCGCCGTGCCCGGCACCGCGACGGCGCCGATGACGAGGGCGAACACCCCGCGCTTGCCCGGGAAGTCGAACTTCGCGAGGGCGTAGCCGCCCAGGATGGCGAGGAACGTCGCGCCGCCGGCGCCCACCACCACGTACAGCACGGTGTTGCCGAACCACCGCACGAAGACGCCGTCGTCGTAGGTGAGCGTGGTGACGATGTTGTCCCACAGCGAGAACGAGTCGCCGAACCAGAGGCCGAACGAGGAGAACAGGTCCTCCTGCGTCTTGGTCGCGTTGATGAGCAGCCAGGCGAGCGGCACCAGCGAGTACACGAGCACGACGGCGGTGAGCACCGTGAGCAGCGGGCTGCGGCGCGGCCGGGCCACCGAGTGGTGGCGCGGGGTGCGCAGCCGCGGGGCGGGACGGGCGGGGGCGGTCAGCGTCGACACGGGTCACGGCTCCTTGCGCATGCCGCGCAGCTGCACCACGTAGGCGATCACCATGGTGATCAGGCCCATGATGATGGCCACGGTCGCGGAGTAGTTGTACTGCTGGCCGGAGAACGACAGCGAGTAGGCGTACAGGTTGGGCGTGTACGACGTCGTGATGGCGTTCGGGGCGAGCGACTGCAGGATGCTGGGCTCGTTGAACAGCTGGAAGCTGCCGATGATCGAGAAGATCGTGGCGATGACGAGCGCGCCGCGGATGGCGGGCAGCTTGATGGCGCTGATGACGCGCCACTGGCCGGCGCCGTCGATCTCCGCCGCCTCGTACAGCGAGTGCGGCACCACGCGCAGCGCGGAGTAGAAGATCAGCATGTTGTAGCCGACGAACTCCCAGGTCACGATGTTGCCGATCGAGGCCAGGACGAGGTCCGGCGACAGGGGGTTCGGCAGGCTGATGCCGAAGGCGTCGTTGAGGTTGCCCACCAGGCCGAACCGCGTGCCGTACATGAAGCCCCACATGAGGGCCGCGACGACGGCCGGCACCGCGTAGGGCATGAAGATCGAGATGCGGAAGAAGCTCTTGCCGTACAGGCGGCCGCTGTCGATCGCGAGGGCGACCAGCAGCGCGATGCCGAGCATGATCGGCACCTGCACCACGAGGAACAGGCTGACGCGTCCCAGCCCCGCCCAGAACTGCGGGTCGGCGAGCGCCTGCGCGTAGTTCTCGAGCCCGACGAACGTGGTGCCGCCCACCATCTGCGTGCGGAACACCGACAGGTAGAGCGAGTAGGCGATCGGCGCCAGGAACACCAGCACGAACACGACCATGAACGGGCCCACGAACATCCATCCCGTCCAGCGCCGACGACTGCGGCGCACGACGGGCACAGCGGTGCGGGCGGGCGGCGAGGATGCCGGAGCGTCAGCGGTCACGAAGCAACTCCCAGGAGGACGGGCGGGCCAAATGTTTACGTAAACATCATGGCCGGACTAGAGTGTCGCGAGGCGCCAGGGATGTCAAGCCCTCGGACGCCGGCGGAGTCACGAGAGGCGGCACGAGAGGCGGCGATGGTGGAGACGAACGGCGCGCCCGGCGTGCGGTCCCGAGGGCGCGGACGCCCCCGGACGGCCCCCTCGATGGCCGAGGTCGCGGCGCTCGCGGGCGTCTCCTCTCAGACCGTCTCCCGCGTCTCGATGGGGCTCGACAACGTCAGGCCCGCGACGCGCGAGCGCGTGCTCGCCGCGATGGCCGAGCTGGGCTACGCCCCCAACACCGCCGCCCGCGCGCTGCGGTACGGCAGCTTCCGCACCCTCGGGGTCATCGCCCACCGGCTGGCCCGTACGGGCGAGTCGCGCACCGTCGAGGCCGTCGTCGAGGCCGCCCGCGCGGAGGGCTACACCGTCACGATCGTCGACGTCGAGAGCCCCTCCCCCGACGACGTCTCCGCGGCCGTCACGCGCCTCTCCCACCAGGCGATCGACGGGCTCGTCATCGTGCGCGCCGAGTCCGCGACCCCGGACACGCTCGCCCTGCCGGCGCAGCTGCCCGTCGTCGTCTCCGACTCGCGCTTCGTGGGGACGCACCCCGCCGTGCGCGCCGACCAGACCGAGGGCGCCCGTCTCGCCGTGCAGCACCTGCTGGACCTGGGCCACCGCACCGTGCACCACGTCGCGGGCCCGGACGACTCGCTTCCCGCCCGCAGCCGCACCGACGCCTGGCGCGCCACGCTCGAGGCGGCCGACCGGACCGTCCCCGAGCCCCTGCACGGCGACTGGACCGCGCGGACCGGGTACGCCGTCGGCCGCGAGCTCGCCGCCGACCCGGACGTCACCGCCGTGTTCTGCGCCAACGACGAGACCGCCGCCGGCATGCTGCACGCCCTGCACGAGGCCGGGCGCCGCGTGCCGGACGACGTGTCCGTCGTCGGCTTCGACGGCATCACCCTCGCCGAGCACCTGTGGCCGCCGCTCACCACCGTGGAGCAGGACTTCGCCCGCATCGGCAGCAGCCTCGTCGACCTGCTGCTGCGCCAGGTGCGCGACGACGTCGACCTCAGCGGCACGCACGAGACCGTGCCCGTGCGCCTCGTGGTGCGCGAGAGCACCGGTCCGGCGCCGCGCACCGGAGCGCGCACCCCCTGACGCCGTCGGGCGGGCTCGCGTCACGCTCCACGATCCGTCGTCCGAGCCGGGGACACGCACCGGCGCGCCAGAAGTTAACCGTCATTCACATGGTGGGCGTAGGGTGCGCAGCACGACGCCCGTCACGCTCGGCGGGCCGGGCGGCTCGAACGACGAGATCCTGGACCTCGGAGGTGACGGCGGATGACAGCACTCCGGGCGACGTCCGGCGACGACGCCGGCACGCCGCCGCCGCGCGAACGGGCGGTCTACTTCGTCTCCGACGGCACGGGCATCACGGCCGAGACGCTGGGCAGCGCCCTCCTCGTCAACTTCCCTGCCATCACGTTCCGCCGCCACACCGTGCCGTTCGTCGACACCGACCGCGCCGCGCGCGACCTCACCGCCGAGATCGACCGGTCCGCGGCGGACGGGCTGGCCCCGATCGTCTTCACCACCGTGCGGGCGCCGGCGGTCCGCGAGGAGCTCGACCGGTCGCGGGGTGTCCTGATCGACCTCCTCGGCGGGCATCTCGTGGAGCTCGAGCAGGCCCTGGGCACGACGTCCAGCGAACAGCTCGTCCCGTCCCACGGCGTCGGCGACCTGGAGCGGTACTTCGCCCGCATGCGCGCGGTCGAGTACGCCATCGAGCACGACGACGGGCAGAGCCGGCGCGCGCTCGACCTCGCCGACGTCGTGATCATCGCGCCCTCGCGCTGCGGCAAGACCCCCACCACGATGTACCTCGCGCTGCAGCACGGGCTGCTCGTCGCGAACTACCCCCTCACCGAGGACGACTTCCCGGCCGACGGCCTGCCACCCGCCGTCGCCCCGTACGCCGCGCGGTGCTTCGGCCTCACCACGACGCCCCTGCGCCTGAGCCAGGTGCGCCACGAGCGCCGCCCGCACTCGCGGTACGCGAGCCTCGGCCAGTGCCGGCTCGAGCTGCGCCAGGCCGAGGACCTCTACCGCCGCACGCGCGTCCCGTTCCTCAACTCCTCCACCAAGAGCGTCGAGGAGATGTCCGCCGTCATCCTCCAGACCATGAAGCTGCGCGGCTGACGGCACCGCACGATCCGCACCCACGACCCGCACCCACGATCCGCACCCACGATCCGCACCCACGAAGGGACCGACGATGGCCCATATCCTCTGGTTCGACGAGATCGGCATGGACGACCTGGCCCGGGTAGGCGGCAAGAACGCCTCCCTCGGGGAGATGGTGTCCCGGCTCGCGGCGGCCGACGTCCGCGTGCCGCGCGGGTTCGCCACGACGGCCGAGGCCTACCGCCGGTTCCTCGAGCACGACGACCTCGCCGGACGCATCCGCGCCGCCGTCGAGGGCCTGGACACGGACGACGTCACCGCCCTCGCGCGGGTGGGGTCCGCCGTGCGGGGCTGGGTCGAGGCGCAGCCGTTCCCGGCCGACGTCGAGGCGGACCTCCGCGCGGCGTTCGCGAGGCTGGTCGCCGAGGACCCCGAACCGGAGCAGGTGACGTGGGCGGTGCGCTCGAGCGCCACCGCCGAGGACCTGCCCGACGCGTCGTTCGCCGGGCAGCAGGAGACCTTCCTCAACATCGGGGGCATCGACAACGTGCTCCACGCCGTGCGTTCCGTCTTCGCCTCCCTGTACAACGACCGTGCCATCGCCTACCGCGCGCACCACGGGTTCGACCAGCACGACGTCGCGCTCTCGGCCGGGGTGCAGCGGATGGTGCGCTCGGACGTCGGCGCCTCCGGCGTCATGTTCACGGTCGACACCGAGTCGGGGTTCGACCAGGCGGTCTTCGTCACCAGCTCGTACGGGCTCGGGGAGGCCGTGGTGCAGGGCGCGGTCAACCCGGACGAGTTCTACCTCTACAAGCCCGCGCTGCGCGCCGGCCGGCCGGCGGTCCTCAAGCGGTCCGTCGGCGAGAAGGCGGTCGCCATGCGCTACGCCGCCGGCCGGCACGTCGGCGGCAGCACGGTGTTCGCCGACGTCGACCCCGCCGAGCGCGCGCGCTTCTCCCTCACCGACGCCGAGGTGACCGAGCTGGGCCGCATCGCCCTCGTCATCGAGGAGCACTACGGCCGCCCGATGGACATCGAGTGGGGCAAGGACGGGGTGGACGGCAGGCTCTACGTCCTGCAGGCCCGCCCCGAGACCGTGGTCTCGCGCGACTCGGGGAACGTCATGCGCCGGTTCACGCTGCGCGAGCAGGGCACGGTCCTGCTCGAGGGGCGCGCCATCGGGCAGAAGATCGGCGCCGGCCGCGTCCGGGTGCTGTCCTCGGTCGACCAGATGCACGACTTCGCCCCCGGCGACGTGCTCGTCGCGGACATGACCGACCCGGACTGGGAACCCATCATGAAGCGCGCCGCGGCGATCGTGACGAACCGCGGCGGGCGCACCTGCCACGCCGCGATCATCGCGCGCGAGCTCGGCATCCCGGCCGTCGTGGGCACCGGCTCCGCCACGCACGACCTGCCCGACGGGCACGAGGTGACCGTCTCCTGCGCGGAGGGCGACGAGGGACGCGTCTACGCCGGGCTGCTGGCGTTCGACGACGAGGCGACCGAGCTCGACCGGATGCCCGAGCCGCCCGTGAAGATCATGATGAACGTCGGCACGCCCGACCAGGCGTTCTCCTTCGCCCGGCTGCCGAACCACGGCGTCGGGCTGGCCCGTCTCGAGTTCATCATCAACCGGCAGATCGGCATCCACCCCCGCGCCCTCCTCGACGCGGACGACCTGCCCGCCGAGCTGCGGGACGAGGTCGCGAACCGCGTCGCCGGGTACCCCACCCCGCGCGAGTACTTCGTGCAGCGCGTCGCCGAGGGGGTGTCCACGATCGCCGCCGCCTTCGCGCCCGAGCCCGTCATCGTGCGGCTCAGCGACTTCAAGTCGAACGAGTACGCCAACCTCCTCGGCGGCACGCTGTACGAGCCCGACGAGGAGAACCCGATGATCGGCTACCGGGGCGCGTCCCGGTACCTCTCCCCCGACTTCCGCGAGTGCTTCGACATGGAGTGCGAGGCGCTGCGCCGCGTGCGCGACGACATGGGGCTCACCAACGTGCGGGTCATGATCCCGTTCGTGCGCACCCTCGACGAGGCGGAGGGGGTCGTCGCCCTCCTCGCCGAGAACGGGCTGCGGCGCGGCGAGAACGACCTCCAGGTCGTCATGATGTGCGAGGTGCCGTCCAACGCCCTGCTCGCCGACGAGTTCCTCGAGCACGTCGACGGCTTCTCCATCGGGTCCAACGACCTGACCCAGCTCACGCTCGGCCTCGACCGTGACTCCGCGCTCGTCGCCCACACGTTCGACGAGCGCGACGCCGCCGTCCGGAAACTCCTCGGGCTCGCCATCGACGCCTGCCGCCGCCACGGCAAGTACATCGGCATCTGCGGGCAGGGGCCGTCCGACCACGCCGACTTCGCCCAGTGGCTCGTCGAGCGCGGCATCGGGTCCGTGTCCCTCAACCCCGACACCGTCGTCGACACCTGGCTCGCGCTCGCGGCCGCCTCCGGAGGCGAGCACTCTCGCATGCTCTGACCTGAAGGTTCGCGCACGGTCTCGACGGGGAGCCCCGCGTCGTCGGGTTGCCGTAGGGTCGCGCGCATGACCGACCAGAGCGGTGCCGCCGCCACCGACGGACGGCCTCGGATCTTGGGGCCGGTGCGGACGATCGACTACCACACGGCGGGCGAGCCGTTCCGCATCGTGCCGGCGCCTCCCGTACCGATCCCCGGCGCGACCGTCGCCGAGCGTCGTGAGCGTGCGATCGACGACCCGGACGTCGACGGCCTGCGCCGCCTGCTGTGCTTCGAGCCGCGCGGTCACGCCGACATGTACGGAGGCTTCGTCACCCCGCCGGACGACGACGGCGCGCACCTCGGCGTCCTGTTCTGGCACAAGGACGGGTTCTCCACCGCGTGCGGTCACGGCACGATCGCGCTCGGGGCATGGGCCGTGCGCTCCGGCCTGGTGCCCGCCGACCCGTCCGGGGTCACCGACGTGGTGATCGACGTGCCGTCCGGGCGGGTGACCGCCCGCGTGCGCACCGGTGACGACGGCCGGGTGCGCGAGGTCGACTTCGTGAACGTGCCGAGCGCGCTGGTCGACGCCGGGGTGCCGGTGACGACGAGCCGCGGCGAGATCCGCGCCGATCTCGCCTGGGGCGGCGCGCTGTACGCGTGCGTCGACGCCGCGAGCGCCGGCCTCACGGTGACGCCCGAGAACCTGGGCGAGCTCATCGCCCTCGGCCGCGAGGTCAAGGCCGCCCTCGCGGGCGACGCCCGCCTCGAGCACCCGACCGACCCGCGGCTGAGCGGCCTGTACGGGACCATCGTCGTCGACGACCTCGGCACGTCGCCCGACGGGGGCCCGCACCAGCGGAACGTGACGATCTTCGCCGACGGCCAGGTCGACCGCTCCCCCTGCGGGTCCGGCACGGCGGCGCGGGTCGCCGTCCTCGCCGCCACGGGACGGCTGGGCGACGGACAGGTGCTCGTCCACGACTCGATCGTCGGCACCCGGTTCCGCGCCCGGGTCCTGGAGCGCGTGACCGACGAGGGCCGCGACGCCGTCGTCCCGGTCGTCACCGGCACCGCGCACCACGTCGCCACGTCCGTGTTCGAGGTCGACCCGGACGACACGCTGACCCCCGGGTTCGTGCTGCGCTGAAATGGCGCACCGTGGCGCAGTGAGGCCGCGGTGCCGGATACGGTGGGCCGCGTATGAATCACGACGAAATCCCTGTCGCGGCATCCGCGACGGCCGCCGCAGCTGACCGGAGCATCGAGCGGGACGCGCTCGTCGACCTGTGCGAGAGGGCCGTCCGCGGGGCGGGTGGTTCGTCCGACACGGCGCGTGCGCTCGCCGAGGCGGTCGTCGCCGCCGAGTTCCGCGGCAGGCCGGCCGTCGGCGTCGCGCACCTGTTGGACTTCCTCCGCGCGATCTCGGACGGCCGCCTCCACGGCGATCCGAGCCCCGTGGTCGAGCGGCGGCGTACGTCGATCGTCGTGGCCGACGCCGATCGCGGCGCGGCCCAGGTCGCGTTCGCCCGCGCGCTCCCCACGGTGCTCGACGGGGCACGCGAGGCCGGTGTCGCCGCCCTGAGCATCCGGAACTGCTTCCCGACGGGCGAGCTCGCCCACTACGCGTTGGCGGCGGCGCGAGCGGGATTCGTCGCCCTCGCCGCCACGAACTCGCCGGCGCTGCTGGCGGCCTACGGCTCCCACGTGCCGATCACGGGCACCAACCCGCTGGCGTTCGCGCTGCCGCACCCCGACGGGCCTCGGGCGTTCGACCAGGCGGCGAGCGAGACCGCCTGGGTCTCGGTGCGACAGGCCGCCGAGCGCGGCGACCCGATCCCCGCCGGGTGGGCCCTCGGGCCGGACGGCGCGCCGACCGACGACGCCTCCGCCGCGCTGGCCGGCGCACTCCTGCCGTTCGGCGGGGTCAAGGGCGCGAACGTCGCCGTCATGGTCGAGATGCTCGCGACGCTCTCGGGTGGCGCGTTCTCCGTCGATGCGGCGCCGTTCGACCGCGGCAGCGTCTCGCCGGCGGTCGGGCTCTTCCTCCTGCTGCTCGACCCGTCCGCCTTCGATCCTGGTTTCGTGGAGCGCGCCGAGGCGCACCACCGCCGGCTCGCGGCGGAGCACGGCGCCGACTTCGGTCGACGCAAGCCCGAGCCCGCCACCGTGCGGCTGCCCGCGGCGGTACGTGACGAGCTCGAGGAGTGGGCACGATGAGGACCGACCGGACGATCGAGACCGTCGAGGCGCACACCGAGGGTCTCCCGGTGCGCGTGGTCACCGGTGGGGTCGAGGCGTTCCCGGGCGCTGACATGGCCGAGCGGCGTCGGTGGTTCATCGAGAACTCGGACGAGCTGCGCACCTACCTGATGTGCGAACCACGCGGCCACGGCTGGATGTCCGGGGCGGTCCTGCAGCCGCCCACCCGCCCCGACGCGGACTGGGGCGTGCTGTTCATCGAGGTCACGGGAGTGCTGCCGATGTGCGGGGCGGGGACGATCGCCGTGGCGACCGTGCTCGTCGAGACCGGGATGGTGCCCGTCGTCGAACCTGTCACGACGATCCGGCTGGACGCCCCCATCGGTCTGATCACCGCCGAGGTGCGGGTGCGCGACGGACGTGCCGAGGACGTCACGATCGTCAACGTGCCGTCGTACGCCCACGAGCTCGACCGGCGTCTCGACGTCCCGGGGTACGGCGAGGTCCTGTGCGACATCGCGTTCGGAGGCAACTACTACGCCTTCGTCGACGCCGAGTCGCTCGGCATCCCGTTCGCGCGGGACCGCGTCGACGAGCTGATCGTCGCCGGTCGCGCCGTCATGGCCGCCGTGAACGACCAGGCCCGGCCCGTGCACCCGGAGACGGGCTACTCCGGCTGCGAGCACACCGTGTTCCTGGCTCCGGGATCCGACGCGGCGCGCGCCCGCCACGCGCTGATCAACCACCCCGGCTGGCTCGACCGGTCCCCCGGCGGCACCGGGACGAGCGCCCTGATGGCCGTGCACCACGCCCGCGGGCGGCTCCAGCGCGGCCAGGCCTTCGTCAACGAGTCGTTCATCGGCACCGAGTTCACCGGCCGCGTCGTCGAGGAGACGACCGTCGCCGGCTACCCGGCGATCGTGCCCGCCATCACCGGCCGGGCGTGGGTGACCGGCTCGGCGCGGTTCGTGCTCGACCCGACGGACCCCTTCCCCGCCGGCTTCACCGTCTGACCCCGGGCGAGCGCGGCCCGCGGTGCCGCCCGTCACGACCGGTCGAGCCGATGTCGTGACCCCGGGAGGACGACGAAGGCCTCGCCCCGAGAGAGACGAGACCTTCGATCCGACGTCGCCGACTGTCTCTCAGACGTTGAAGCCCAGCATCCGCAGCTGCTCGCGGCCCTCGTCGGTGATCTTCTCCGGTCCCCACGGCGGCATCCAGACCCAGTTGATGCGGAAGCCGTCGACCAGCCCCTCGAGCGCGGTGCCGGCCTGGTCCTCGATGACGTCCGTGAGCGGGCAGGCCGCCGACGTGAGCGTCATGTCGATCGTGGACATGTTGTTCTGGTCCACCTGGATGCCGTAGACGAGCCCCAGGTCGACCACGTTGATGCCCAGCTCGGGGTCGATGACGTCGCGCAGGGCCTCCTCGACGTCCGCCGCCGTGGTGGGCGTGGGGGCCGCGGCCGGCTCGGCGACGGGCGGGGCGGCCGCGTCGGTCGTGTTCTCGGTCATCGTGTCCTCTCAGGTTCAGGTCGGCTTCAGCCCAGCGCGCCGCTGCGCGCCAGCGAATCCTTGAGCGCTGCCCAGCCGAGCAGCGCGCACTTGATGCGGGCGGGGTACTGCGAGACGCCGGTGAACGCGCTCGCGTCGCCGAGGGCGTCCAGCGCGTCCTCGTCGTCCAGGCCCTTGCCCCGCGAGGCCATGAGGTCGTGGAAGACGGCGTCCAGGCGCGCGACGTCGGCCAGGTCGTGCCCGGTGACGAGCTCGGTCATCACGGAGGCGGACGCCTGCGAGATGGAGCAGCCCTGTCCCTCCCAGGACACGCCCGACACTGTGGAGCCGTCGACGTCCACGCGCAGCGTGATCTCGTCGCCGCAGGTCGGGTTCACCTGGTGCGACTGCCCCGACCGGTGGTCGGCGGGCGCGTCCACGAGACCCCGCCCGTGCGGGCGCTTCGCGTGGTCCAGGATCACCTGCTGGTACATCTGCTCGAGCGAGCTCACTGCTGTCCTCTCCGCCTACGTCAGTCCACACCGAAGAACGCGCGCACGCCCGCCAATGCTTCCCGGAACGCGGCGATCTCCTCGGCCGTGGTGTACACGGAGGCCGACGCGCGCGCCGTCGCGGCCACACCGAACCGGCGGTGCAGCGGCTGCGCGCAGTGGTGCCCGACGCGGACGGCGATGCCCTTGTCGTCGAGCACCTGCCCGACGTCGTGCGCGTGCACGCTGTCGACGACGAACGACACGACGGCGAGACGGTCGCGCGCGTCGGCCGGCCCGACGATCCGCACGCCCGGGATCTCGCCGATGCGCACCAGCTCGGCCGCGAGCTCGCGCTCGTGCTCGGCGACACGGTCCATGCCGAGCTCGTCCAGCCACTGCGCGGCCACGCCCATGCCGACGGCCTGGGCGACCATCTGCGTGCCCGCCTCGAACCGCTGCGGCGGCGGGGCGTAGGTGGTCTCGGCCATGGTGACGACCTCGACCATCGACCCGCCGGTGGTCACCGGGGGCATGGCCTCGAGCAGCTCCCGGCGCCCGTACAGCGCACCGACGCCGGTGGGGCCGAGCATCTTGTGCGCGCTGAACGCCGCGAGGTCCACGTCCAGGGCGTGCAGGTCCACGGGCAGGTGCGGCACGGACTGGCACGCGTCGAGCACCGTGAGCGCCCCGACCTTCTTGGCGGCGGCGACCAGCTCGGCCACGGGGGCGATCGCGCCGGTCACGTTCGACACGTGGCCGAACGCCACCACACGGGTGCGCCCGGTGATCACGCTCGCGACGTCGGACAGGTCGATCCGCCCGTCGTCGTCGACCCCGAACCAGCGCAGGACGGCGCCCGTGCGGGCGCACAGCTCCTGCCACGGCACGAGGTTGGCGTGGTGCTCCGCCTCGGTGACGACGATCTCGTCGCCCGGGGCGAGCCGGAACCGCTCGGCGGCGGCGCCCCCGCGCCCGGCCGTCGCGTTCGAGAACGCGTAGGCGACGAGGTTGAGCGCCGCCGTCGCGCCGGACGCCCAGACGATCTCGTCGGTGTCCGCACCGACAAAGGCGGCGACGGCCGACCGGGCGTCCTCGAACGCCTCGGTCGCCTCCTCCGCGAGCTGGTGCGCGCCCCGGTGCACGGCCGCGTTGCGCTGCTCGTAGAAGTCGACCTCGGCCTCGAGCACGACGTTCGGCTTCTGCGACGTCGCGGCGGAGTCCAGGTAGACGAGCGGCCGGCCACCCCGCACCGTGCGCCCGAGCAGCGGGAAGTCCGCGCGCACGGCGGCGAGCTCCGCCGCGGTGAGCGACGGGCGCACGGTGTCGGTGGTGGTCATGCTGTCCTCCTGGTGACGGCTCCTGGTCGAATCCTCTCGACGAGGAGGTCAGGCCATCGTCGCGCCGGTGCCGACGTACTTGTCGTAGCCGTTCTCCTCGAGCTGCTCCGCGAGCTCGGGGCCGCCCTCCTCGGCGATCTTGCCGTCGACGAAGACGTGCACGAAGTCCGGCTTGATGTAGCGCAGGATGCGCGTGTAGTGCGTGATGAGCAGGACGCCGACGTCGGTGTTCGACTTGGCGCGGTTCACGCCCTCCGACACGACGCGCAGCGCGTCGACGTCGAGGCCGGAGTCGGTCTCGTCGAGGATCGCGAAGTGCGGCTTGAAGAGCTCCATCTGCAGGATCTCGTGGCGCTTCTTCTCACCGCCGGAGAAGCCCTCGTTGACGGAGCGCTCGGCGAAGGTCGAGTCGATGCGGAGGTTCTCCATCGCACCCTTGACCTCCTTGCCCCACGTGCGCAGGGCGGGCGCCTCGCCGTCGATGGCGGTCTTGGCGGTGCGCAGGAAGTTCGCCACCGACACGCCCGGCACCTCGACCGGGTACTGCATGGCGAGGAACAGGCCGGCGCGGGCGCGCTCGTCGACGGTCATCGCGAGGAGGTCCTCGCCGTCGAGCGTGACCGTGCCCGAGGTCACCGTGTACTTCGGGTGGCCGGCGAGGGCGGAGGCGAGGGTCGACTTGCCGGAGCCGTTCGGCCCCATGATGGCGTGCGTCTCGCCCGAGTTGATGGTGAGGTCGACGCCGCGCAGGATCGGCTTGGCGCCTTCCTTGGTCTCGACGCTGACGTGCAGGTCGCGGATCTCCAGGGTGGGCATGCTTCGTGTCTCCAGGTCTGTGTTGCGAAAGTCTGAGGCAGGTCAGGACGCGACGGCGAGCCGCTCGTCGACGTCCACGAGGATGCGGTCGCCGTCCACGGTCACCGGATACACCGGCACGGGCTGCGTCGCGGGGAGCTGGACCGGCTTGCCGGTGCGCAGGTCGAACTGCGAGCCGTGCAGCCAGCACTCGACCAGGCAGCCCTCGACCTCCCCGTCGGACAGGGAGACCTGTCCGTGCGAGCAGATGTCGGAGAGAGCGTGCCAGTCGCCGTCGGCGTCGCGGACGACGGCGACCGGGACCGGGGCCCCGTCCGCGCCGTCGAGCTCCACGAGCATGGCCTCCTCGGGGGCGAGGTCGTCGGCCATGCAGGCCAGCTGGGAGGTCATCGGGACGTCACTCGCCCGTCGCCGGCGTCGCCGCGACGCCGGTGATGGCGCTCATCGACTTCTCCAGCTCGGCCTCGATCGACGCGAGCAGGCGCTCCTCGACCGACGGGACGCCGATCTGGTCGATCAGCTCCGCGAAGAAGCCGCGCACCACGAGGCGACGGGCGTCGACCTCGGGGATGCCACGGGCCATGAGGTAGAAGAGCTGCTCGTCGTCGAACCGGCCGGTCGCCGACGCGTGCCCCGCGCCCTCGATCTCGCCGGTCTCGATCTCCAGGTTGGGCACCGAGTCGGCGCGGGCGCCGTCGGTGAGGACCAGGTTGCGGTTGAGCTCGTACGTGTCGGTGCCCTCGGCCTCGGCCTGGATCAGCACGTCCCCGACCCACACCACGTGGGCGCCGGCGCCCTGGAGGGCGCCCTTGTAGGTGACGCGCGACTTGCAGCGCGGCACGGCGTGGTCCACGAAGAGGCGGTGCTCCTGGTGCTGCTCGGCGTCGGCGAAGTACAGGCCGACCATCTCGACCTCGCCGCCCTCGCCGGTGAACGTTGCGTCGGGCGTGATGCGCACGACGTCGCCGCCGAACGTGACGACGACGTGCTTGAGCTTCGCGTCGCGGCCGATGCGGGCACGGTGGCTCGAGGCGTGCACGGCGCCGTCGGCCCAGTCCTGCACGCTGACGACGGTGAGGTGAGCGCCCTCGTCCACGACGATCTCGACCGTCTGGTTGAGGACGGCCTCGCCGCGGTGGTCGATGACGACGACGCCCTCGGCGTGGTGCTCCGCGTGCACCAGCAGGTGCTGCGCGGTCGCGTCCTTGGTCGCGCCCTCGACCCGCACGGAGGTGACGTCGGTGGCGACGGCCTCCGCGGGCAGGGTGATGACGGTCGCCTCGGTCGCGGCGTTCCACGCGGTGACGGCGGTACGGTCGCCCGGCTTGCCGGCCGTGCCCAGGCGCGGGTCGTCCTTGCCGACGATCTCGACCTTGGCCTCCGGCGTCTCGACGACGCCCGTGAGGACGCCGCCGGCGCCGAGGTCGTCGCCGAACAGCGGCTGGAGCCGCGCGACCGGCGAGAACCGCCACTCCTCCTCGCGCCCGGTGGGCACGGGGATGTCGGCGAGGTCGAACGACGTCTTGCGCTCGGCGCGCGAGCCCGCCGGGACGACCCCGTGGGAGTGGGCGCCGTCGGCCACGGCGCGGGAGTGATCGGTAGTGATGGCCATCAGCCGACGGACCCTTCCATCTGCAGCTCGATGAGGCGGTTGAGCTCGAGCGCGTACTCCATGGGCAGCTCGCGCGCGATGGGCTCGACGAACCCGCGCACGATCATGGCCATCGCCTCGGTCTCCTCCATGCCTCGGGACATGAGGTAGAACAGCTGGTCCTCGCTCACCCGCGAGACCGTCGCCTCGTGCCCCATGGACACGTCGTCCTCGCGGACGTCGACGTACGGGTAGGTGTCGGACCGGGAGATCTGGTCGACGAGCAGCGCGTCGCACAGCACGGTCGACGCGGAGTGCTTGGCACCCTCGAGCACCTGCACCAGGCCGCGGTACGACGTGCGGCCGCCGCCACGGGCGACGGACTTCGACACGATCGACGACGACGTGCGGGGCGCCGCGTGCACCATCTTGCAGCCGGCGTCCTGGTGCTGGCCCTCGCCCGCGAAGGCGATCGACAGGGTCTCGCCGCGGGCGTGCTCGCCCAGCAGGTAGATCGCCGGGTACTTCATGGTCACCTTGGAGCCGATGTTGCCGTCGACCCACTCCATGGTGGCGCCCTCGGCGGCCGTGGCGCGCTTGGTCACCAGGTTGTACACGTTGTTCGACCAGTTCTGGATGGTCGTGTACCGGACGCGGGCGTTCTTCTTCACGACGATCTCGACGACCGCGGAGTGCAGCGAGTCGCTCGAGTAGATCGGCGCGGTGCAGCCCTCGACGTAGTGTACGTAGGAGCCCTCGTCCGCGATGATCAGCGTCCGCTCGAACTGGCCCATGTTCTCCGTGTTGATGCGGAAGTAGGCCTGCAGCGGGATCTCGACGTGCACGCCCGGCGGCACGTAGACGAACGAGCCGCCCGACCACACGGCAGAGTTCAGCGCGGCGAACTTGTTGTCGCCCGCCGGGATGACGGTGCCGAAGTACTCCTGGAACAGCTCGGGGTGCTCGCGCAGCGCGGTATCGGTGTCGAGGAAGATGACACCCTGCTTCTCGAGCTCCTCGTTGATCTGGTGGTAGACGACCTCGGACTCGTACTGCGCGGCGACGCCGGCCACGAGGCGCTGCTTCTCCGCCTCGGGGATGCCGAGCTTGTCGTAGGTCTCCTTGATGTCCTCGGGCAGGTCCTCCCAGCTGGCGGCCTGCTTCTCCGTGGAGCGCACGAAGTACTTGATCCGGTCGAAGTCGATCCCCGTGAGGTCGGCGCCCCAGTTGGGCATCGGCTTCTTCCCGAACAGCCGCAGCGCCTTGAGACGGAACTTCGCCATCCACTCGGGCTCGTCCTTCAGCGCCGAGATGTTCTTGACGACGTCCTCGTTCAGACCGCGCGTGGCGGCCTCGCCGGCGGCGTCGCTGTCGCGCCAGCCGAACTGGTACGCGCCGATCGAGTCGATGATCTCGTCATCGGACCGCTTCTCGGTGCCCTGTGCCAAAGCCGCCTGGGCGGCGTCCTGGGTGGGAGCGCTCATCGTGTTCCTTCCTGCGTGCCGCGGGTGCGGTGGGCCGGGGTGGGGAGGTTCTGGGGGGACGTCGGTGTGGAGACGATCGGCACGTTCGTGACGCACGCGTGCGCGCCGCCCGCGATCGTGGCCAGTCGCTGGACGTGCGTGCCGAGCAGCTCCGAGAACGCACGGGCCTCGGCCTCGCACAGCTCACCGAACTCCTCGGCGACGTGCTGCACCGGGCAGTGGCCCTGGCACAGCTGGACGGTGGGCAGCAGCGGGCCGCTCACCGGGCGGACCGAGGCGGCGTAGCCGTCGGCCGAGAGCAGGTCGGCGAGCTGGGCCGCACGCTCCTGCGGGTCGGTGGCCGTGAGGCGGGGCGCGTACCGCGCGACGACGGCGTCGTACCGGTCGGCGGCGAACTGCGCGACCGCGTCCGTGCCCCCAATCTCGCGCAGGTAGCGCATGACCTGCGCCGCGAGCTCGGAGTACCCGCCGGCGAGGTCGGACTGGCCGCGCGCGCTGACGACGTAGCGGCGGGCGGGGCGGCCCCTGCGGCCCGACGACGGTCCGGCGTGCACCGCGATCGTGCCGTCCTCCTCGAGACAGGCGAGGTGGCGGCGGACGGCGGCCGAGGTGAGGCCGAGACGGTCGGCGAGCTCTCCCGCCGTCACGGGGCCCTCGCCGGCGACGAGCTCCAGGACGCGACGGCGGGTGGTGCCGTCGGTCTCGGGGACGCCGTCAAGGATCACCGGGGCGACGGGGGCACGGCGCGCGGGCGTGCGGGCGGTCGTGCTCGTCGGCATGCGCTCATCCCCCCATCCGGCTCGTGGACCACCCGGGGGCGGGTCTCCCACTGCAGACCTCGACCACCGGGAACGACGTCGATATAGGGAACATCCTTGTTGCGTAATCCAGGATGTCAAGCAAGGCAAGCCTCACCGGGGTCCCCAGGAGCCCCGGTGTCGCGAACGTCACTCGTCGGTGACGATGTGCCCCTCGATGACCTCGCCCGGGCGGCCGCCCGCGCCCCCGCCGGGCCCCTGCCGGCCGAGCTGGCGCAGCTTGATCCCGAGGGCGACCATCACGATCCCGATGACCACCGCGAACACACCGATCACGATCGACAGGCCCACGATCGCCTTCGGCGGGTTGGCGAAGCACACCACCGCGAGCGCCACCAGCAGCAGGCCGGCGAGCAGGTTCCACACCCACGACGCCCCGCCGCGCCGCCGCATGGCCGGCACGACGAAGAGCTGCAGGAGGCCGAAGATCAGGGCCCAGATGGCCACGAGGATCAGCACGACGCCGAGGAACACCTTGGGCAGGAGCAGCAGGAGCGCGCCGAAGACCAGCGCCACGATCCCGATGCCCGTGTTGACCGAGCCCGCGGACGTCCCGCGCCGGCGGATCCCGTCCACGATGCTCACCAGGCCGTCGACCAGCACGAACACCCCGAAGACCTGGACCAGCACCGTCGGTGTCTTGTCCGGCAGGAAGATCGCCAGCAGGCCGAACAGCAGCGCGAGCACGCCCCGCACCACCGGCCAGTACCAGAGCCGCCGCGCCAGCGCGGCGACGTCCTGGGGCGGCGTGAACGCGTAGAAGGTCATGTCCGTCCTGCTCCTCGAGTCGTACGAGCGTGCGCCACCCGGCCGGGCGACGTCCGTAGAATCTTCCGGTGCCCACCTCGATCGCGCCATCGGGCGCGGACGGCGTCACGCCGTCCGCGCACTCTGCCGAGGACCTGCGCGCCGGTTCCGTCGACCCCGTCGCCGGGGCCGCCGTCCGCGTGCGGGGCCTGGTCAAACGCTACGACGGGCGCGACGTCGTCGCAGGCCTGGACCTCGTCGCCGACGCCGGAGCGGTCACGGCCGTGCTCGGCCCGAACGGCGCGGGCAAGACCACGACCGTCGAGTGCTGCGAGGGGCTGCGCTCCCCCGACGGCGGCTCCGTGCGCGTGCTCGGCCTCGACCCGGTGGCCGACGCGCGCGCGCTGCGCCCCCGCGTCGGCGTCATGCTCCAGGACGGCGGCCTGCCCACCGGCGCCCGCGCCGGCGAGGTCCTGCGCCACGTCGCCTCCATGTACGCGGCGCCGCGGGACCTCGGAGAGCTCGGCGAGCGCCTCGGCCTCGGCTCGTTCGCCCGGACCACGGTGCGTCGGCTGTCCGGCGGTCAGCGCCAGCGGCTGTCCCTCGCGGCGGCGGTCGTCGGACGGCCCGAGGTGGTCTTCCTCGACGAGCCGAGCGCGGGCATGGACCCCCAGAGCCGGCACGCCGTCTGGGACCTCGTACGGGAGCTGCGCGACGAGGGCACCGCCGTCGTCCTCACGACGCACCTCATGGACGAGGCCGAGGACCTCGCCGACCGCGTGCACGTCGTCGACCACGGCCGCGTCATCGCGAGCGGCAGCGTGCCCGAGCTCCTCTCCCCCGACGCGCAGGACGACCGCACGCTCCGGTTCGACGCCGTCGCGGGGCTGGACCCGGCCGCCGTCGTGGGCGCCCTCGACGCCACGCTCGACCCGTCGTCCGGCTCGTCGTCCGGCTCGTCGTCCGGCTCGGTCGGCGAGCGGGGGCCCTGGGCGGTGACCGAGCCGCAGCCCGGCTCGTACGTCGTCGCCGGTCCCGTCGGGCCGCGCACCCTGGCCGCCCTCACCGCGTGGCTCGCCGACCACGACGTCCTCGCGAGCCGGCTCACCGTGGGCCGGCGCACGCTCGAGGACGTCTTCCTCGACCTGACGGGACGGCACCTGCGATGACCACCACCACCGGCCCTGCCCCCGCCGTCGCGGCTCCCGCCTGGCGGCGCGTGCTCTCGCAGGCAGGCTTCGAGACCCGGGCCGTGCTGCGCAACGGGGAGCAGCTGCTCGTCACGATCGTGCTCCCGGTCATGGTGCTCCTCGGCCTGACGCGGACCAGCGTCGTCGAGATCGACACCGGCGGCCTGGCCCGCATCGACTTCGTGACGCCGGGCGTCCTCGCGCTCGCCTGCGTCTCGACGACGTTCACCTCGCAGGCCATCGCCACCGCGTTCGACCGTCGTAACGGCGTGCTGCGGCTGCTGGCGACGACGCCCCTCGGCCGCGGCGGGCTCCTCGCCGGCAAGCTGCTCGGCGTCCTGGCGGTCGAGGTGGTGCAGGTCGTGGTGATCGGCGCGGTCGCGCTCGCGCTGGGCTGGCAGCCCGCGGCGGGCGGGATCCTGGCGGCCGTGGGCGTCGGGCTGCTCGGTACGGCGTGCTTCACCGCGCTGGCGCTCCTGCTGGCCGGCACGCTGCGCGCGGAGGGCGTGCTGGCGCTCGCCAACCTCGTCCTCGTCCTCCTCGTCGTGGGCGGCGGGCTGCTCGTGCCGCCGGAGCAGCTCCCCGGCGCGCTCGAGCACCTCGCGACGTTCCTGCCCTCGGGGGCGCTCGGCGAGGCGATGCGCGGCGCCCTGCTCGGCACCGGCGTCCCCGCGCTCGCCCTCGTGGTGCTCGCCGCCTGGACCGCGCTGCTCGGGTGGGCCGCGGCCCGCTTCTTCCGGTGGCAGTGACCGGACGCTGACCCGACCGGGCCAACGTCACATCGCGGGGCGGCCGTCGCCGCCCGAGGGGCCCGGACCGAGGGATAGCGTGGACCCGTGACCTCGCCGAGCCCCGCCGCGCCCGCCCCCGAGGCGGGCGCGGGCGCCACGCCCGACCGGACCGACCGCCCCGACCGCCTCGCCCGGTTCCGCCCCTGGACCCGCGGCGTGCTGCTGGCGAACGTCATCGGGCAGATCCTCGTCATCGGCACGGGCGGCGCGGTGCGTCTCACCGACTCCGGGCTCGGCTGCTCCACCTGGCCCATGTGCGAGCCGGGGCACTTCACCCCCGTGTTCCACGAGGCGTCCTCGATCCACTCGTTCGTCGAGTTCGGCAACCGGACCATGACCGGCGTGCTGAGCGTCATCGGCGTCATGGTGCTGCTCCTGGTCTGGACGGACCGCCGCCGGTCGGAGTCCTACCGCGCCCTCGGCATCGTGCCCCTGGCGGGCGTGCTCACCCAGGCGGTCATCGGGGGCATCGTGGTGCTGCTGCACCTGCACCCGGGCTGGGTCTCCCTGCACTTCGGCGTCTCCGTGGCGCTCGTGTGGTTCAGCGCGTACCTGCTGCACCGGCACGGCGAGGGCGACGGCCCCCCGCAGCGCGTCGCGGGCCGCGGCGTCGCGACGGTCGGCTCCCTGCTCGGCCTGCTGCTCATCCCGGTCGTCACGCTGGGCGTGCTCGTCACGGGCTCCGGTCCGCACTCGGGCGACGACACGGTCGGGTACCGGCTGGCGCTCGACCCGCTGACCATGACCCGGGCGCACTCCGAGTCCGTGTGGCTGTTCCTCGTCACGCTCGTCGTGCTGCTGGTGCTGCTGCACCGCGCGGCCGCCGGCCCGCGCGTCGCCGCGGCCCGCAAGGGCGCGTGGCTGCTGCTCGCCGTCACCCTGGCGCAGGGTCTCATCGGCTACGTGCAGTACTTCACCGGCCTGCCCGAGCTGCTCGTCGGCTTCCACCTCGTGGGCGCCGGCTGCCTCGCCTGGGCCACAGCGAACGCCGTCCTGCGGCTGCGCACCCGGTCCTGACGCCCGGCGTCCCCGGGCCGCCGCGCTACCGTGGCGCCGTGCACATCGAGGTCGACGGCCGCCCCGCGACGGCCGAGCAGGTCGTGTCCACCGACGGCCACTTCACCGCCATGCAGGTGCGCGGCGGCGGCGTGCAGGGACTGAGCCACCACCTCGCGCGGCTCGACGCCGCGCACCGCGAGATCTTCGGGCAGGGGCTCGACGGCGACCGGGTCCGCCGCCTCGTGCGGCACGCGCTCGCGGGGCGGGCCGACGCCTCCGTGCGGGTCGTGCTGCGCGACCCGGACCACGTCGCCGTGCAGGTGGCCGGCCCCCGCCGTCCGCCCACCCTTCCCCAGCGCCTGCGCTCCGTGCCGTACCTGCGCCCGTTCGCGCACCTCAAGCACCTGGGCGGCTTCGCGCAGGCCCAGTGGGCGCGGCAGGTGGGGCGCGAGGGCTACGACGACGCGCTGCTCGTCGGCCCGGACGGCGCCGTCGCGGAGTCGACGATCGCCAACGTCGGCCTCCTCGGGCCGGCGGGCGAGGTGACCTGGCCCGACGCCCCGCACCTGCGCGGCACCGGACTCGCCCTGGTCGAGGAGACGACGCCGTCCCGGACCGCCGCCGTGCACGTCGACGACCTGGGCCGCTTCGCGGGGGCGTTCCTCGTCAACTCGATCGGCATCGTCGCCGTCGCCTCGGTCGACGGGGTGGACCTCCCGGACGCGACGAGGCCCGTGGAGGAGATCCGGCGCCGGGTGGCCGCGCTGCCCTGGCAGGTGCCGTAGGTCGCCGACGGCAGGCGTGCGAGCGCGTGACAGCGCCGTGACAGCACGCTGGGAGCGGCACCCCGCACGGTGGTGCCATGACCACCACCGCGATCGAGGCCGAGGGCCTCGTCAAGACCTTCGGCGACAACCGCGCCGTGGACGGGGTCGACCTCGAGGTCGCCACCGGCACGGTCTACGGGGTCCTCGGCCCGAACGGCGCCGGGAAGACCACCACGATCCGCATGCTCGCGACGCTCCTGCGGCCCGACGCCGGCCGGGCGTCCGTCTTCGGCCACGACGTGTCGCGCGAGCCGTTCGTCGTGCGACAGCTCATCGGCGTCACGGGGCAGTACGCGTCCGTCGACGAGACGCTCAGCGCCACCGAGAACCTCCTGCTGTTCTGCCGGCTCAACGGGCTCAAGGGCTCCGCCGCGACGCGACGCACCCGCGACCTGCTCGAGGAGTTCAGCCTCACCGACGCCGCCGCGCGCCCGCTGAAGAACTTCTCCGGCGGCATGCGGCGCCGCCTCGACCTGGCCGCGAGCCTCATCGCGCAGCCCCCGCTGCTCTTCCTGGACGAGCCCACCACGGGCCTCGACCCGCGCACCCGCGCCCAGATGTGGGACACCATCCGCCGCCTCGTCGCGACGGGCTCGACCGTGCTGCTCACCACGCAGTACCTCGACGAGGCGGACCAGCTCGCCGACCGCATCGCCGTGATCGACCGCGGCCGCGTGGTCGCCGAGGGCACCGCCGACGAGCTCAAGTCGTCGGTCGGGCAGCAGTCCCTCCAGCTCGCCCTCGTGCGCCCCGACGACGCCCCCGCCGCCCAGGTGGCGGTGCAGGAGGTGCTCGGCGTCGCGGCGACGGTCTCCCCCGAGGCCCGACGCCTCACCGTGCCCGTCGCCGACCCTGCCCGCGTGACCGACCTGCTGGTCCGCCTGCGCGGCGCCGGCATCGACCTCGACGGCCTGTCGATGGACAAGCCGACCCTCGACGAGGTGTTCCTGACCCTGACCGGCCACGACGCCACCGACCAGTCCGCGACGGACCGGTCCGCGAGCGCCGCCGCCGGCTCCCCCGAGCTCGAGGAGATCTCCGCATGACCACCCTCACCACCGCGCCGGCGCAGGTCCGCGGCGGACGCATCGTCCCCGGCGCCGACCGCACCCTGCGCAACCGCGTCACCGTCGGTCAGGCCGTGTCCGACTCCCTCGCCATGGCGCGCCGCGGCCTCATCAAGATCCGCCGCACGCCCGAGCAGCTCATCGACGTCACGGTGCAGCCGATCATCTTCACCCTGATGTTCACGTACATCTTCGGCGGGGCGATCTCCGGCAGCATCGCGGCCTACCTGCCCGTCATCATCCCCGGCATCCTCGTGCAGACCGTCATCACGGCCTCCGCCGTCACCGGCACCCAGCTGCGCGAGGACATGGACAAGGGCGTGTTCGACCGGTTCAAGTCCTTGCCCATCGCCCGCATCGCCCCGCTCGCCGGTGCCCTGGTCGCGGACCTCGTCCGCTACCTCATCGCCACGACGCTGACCATCGTCATGGGCCTCGTGATGGGCTGGCGACCGGGCGGTGGCGTCGGCGGCGTGCTGCTCGCAGGCCTGCTGGTCATCGTCTGCGCGTGGTCCCTGAGCTGGATCTTCGCCTTCTTCGGCGTCATCGGCCGCTCCGCGTCGTCCGTCCAGGGCATCTCGTTCCTGGTGCTCTTCCCGCTGACGTTCCTGTCCAACGCGTTCGTCCCGGTGGACACGATGCCCGGCTGGCTGCAGGGCTTCGTCAACGTCAACCCCGTGTCGCACCTGGTGACGGCGGTGCGTGACCTCGCCAGCACCGGCAGCGTGACCGGCCAGGTCGGCATCGCGCTGCTGAGCTGCGCGGTCGTCGTGGCGGTGTTCGCCCCGCTCGCCGTGCGGAGCTACATGAAGAAGGCCTGATCCGGCCCGTGGTGC
Source organism: Isoptericola sp. NPDC056573 (assembly GCF_042793335.1). NCBI lineage: Bacteria > Bacillati > Actinomycetota > Actinomycetes > Micrococcales > Promicromonosporaceae > Isoptericola > Isoptericola sp. NPDC056573. Next base: position 18,239 of record NZ_JBHTUY010000010.1, on the reverse strand, counting down.
CCGAGCTCCTGGTCCGCCTCCCCCACGAGGCGGACCAGGAGCTCGTCCGCGCGCGCCACCAGGTCGCCGCGGTCGAGGGCCTCGGCCCGCCGCTCCCCCGCGCGCACGACGTCCGCGCCGTGCGCGGCAAGGGCGTCGACCACCTCCGCGCGCAGCGCGTCGAGCCGCAGGGCGGGCAGGTCCTGACGCGCCCCCAGCAGGCCGGCGATCGTCAGCAGCTCGACGCCCTCCGTCACCCGCCCGGGGTCCAGGTCGCCCGACCCCGCGGGGACGAGGCAGGCCCAGTACGCGACGCCGACCGACGACGTCGCCAGCACGGGCCGGTCGACGAAGCCGCGCCCACCGCCGCGCACCTTCCGACCCACGCCGACGATCCGGCGCGCGAGGCCGGCCTCGTCGGCCCCCGCCTGCACCCGCCGGACCAGGGTGGCCGACGCCAGCAGGAGGAACCACGGCGCGGCGTCCCCCTCCGGCTGTCCCGCGCCGAACGTCTCCAGCGACCGCGCGAGGTGCGCGAGCGCCGACGTGCGGTCGCCGCGTGCCCACGCCAGCTCGCCGCGACCGAGCTCGACGACGCCGCGGGCCTGGGCCTCCCGCCCGCCGTGCGCGCCCTCGACGGTGGGGACCATCGACGCGACGACGGCCTCGGCCGTGCCGAGATCACCGAGGGTGAGCGCGGCGCCGAGCTCGATCCAGCGGACCTGCCACTGCATCTCCTCCGCCCCGATCGCGATCACGCCCTGCTTCGCGGCGGCGACCCAGCGGACCGCCTCGGCCGACTCGCCCCGTTCCGCGAGGAACGACGCGAGGACCATCGCCGTCATGGCCGACGCCGCGGCGTCGTCGATCCCGCGCGCGACGTCGTGCGCCGCCCGCGCGAGCTCGACGGCCCGCGCGATCTCGCCGTCGTTCTCCCGCTGCTGCGCCTCGAACATGTGCCCCAGCAGGGCGGTGTACCCGTCGTCCGACCCCTGGAGCCGGGTGAGCACGACCTGCACGTCCTCGGGGGTCCTGGCCAGGACGAGGTCCGCGAGCTCTCGCGTGCGCGACCCCACCGACCCGCTCGTACGCAGCAACCGCCGCAGGCGCGCCAGCGGGCGCGCCGCCTCGCCGGGGACGCCGAAGACCGACGCCGCCGCGATCGCCTCGAGCGCGATCGCCGTGGCGTCCGCATGCTCCTCGGGCACCGCCCACCCCTCGAGGGAGTGCAGCACCCCGGGCACCAGACCGATGACGCGCTCCTCCGCGCCGCGCACGGCCCAGGTGCCGAGCAGGCCGACGAAGCCGTGCACCACGGCGTCGGGCCGGCCCAGCTCCATCGCGCGCCGCACCGCGAACAGCAGGTTCTCCTGCTCCCGGCCGAGCTCCGCGACGGCGTCGCGCTGGCGCGGGCTCAGCATCCGGGAGGCGCACCGCCGGGACACCGTCAGCGACCACGCGAGCACGGCCGCGTCGGCGGCCGCCTCCTCCCCCGCCGCGGCGAGCCGCAGCAGCCCGAACTCCCGCACGGTCTCGACCATCCGGTACCGGGTGGCGCCGTCGGCCTCCTCGACGCGCACCAGCGACTGCAGCTCCAGCGCCGTGACGTCGTCGTCCACCTGCCACCCGGGCACGCCGGGCAGCAGGGCGCGCGCCGCCTCCGCGGAGAAGCCGTCGGGGAGCGTCGCGGCACGCCGCCACAGCGCCTGCTGCCCGGCCGTGAGCAGGTTCCAGCTCCAGTCGAGCACGGCTTCGAGCGTGCGGTGCCGGTCGGGCACCGAGCGGTCGCGCACCCGGAGCAGGGCGAACCGCTCGTCGAGCCGCGCCTCGACCTCGGCGACGCTGAGGGTCCGCACGCGCGCGGCCGCCAGCTCGATGGCCAGCGGAAGGCCGTCCAGGCGGTCGCACAGGCGCGCGACCGCCGCGCGGTCCAGCAGCGCGTCAGGGCGCACCGCGCGGGCCCGCTCGACGAACAGCCGCACCGCGGGGCCGCCGTCCTCGCCGTCCGGGTCGGCACCGAGCGGCGCGGGCGCGTACGTCGACTCCTCCTCCAGCAGCAGCGGCGTCCGGCTGGTGGCCAGCACCCGCAGCCGCGACGAGACGTCCAGCAGCGTGCCGGCCCACCGGGCGGCCCCCTCCACGACGTGCTCGCAGTTGTCCAGGACGACGAGCGCGTCGGCGTCGCGCAGCCGCGCGGCGACCTGGCTCGCCAGGTCGCCGGCCTGGAGCCGGTCGGCCAGGCGCAGGGTGCTCGAGCCGGGCGCCACGCCCAGCGCGTCGGCGAGCGCCAGGACGACGTCGTCGTCGGAGCGCACGCCGACCAGCTCGACGACGACCACGAGGCCCGTGTCGTCGACCGCGCGGCGCGCCACCTCCTGCGCGAGCCGCGTCTTGCCCAGCCCGCCCGGCCCCAGGACCGTGACGAGCCGCGCCGCCCCGAGGGCGTCACGGACGGCGGCGACGTCGGCCTCGCGTCCCAGCAGGGGCGTCGGGTAGCGCCGGAGGCCGCGGGCCGTCCCGGCGGGCGCACGGGCGGGCGCCGCGGCCGCTCCCCCCGCGCCGGTCGGCACGGCCGTGGACGGGGCTGGGGACGGCACCGCCGGCGTGCCGTCCCCGGCGACGTCGGCGGCGAGGCGTTCGTAGAGCGCGACGGTGGCGGGGCCGGGCTCGCTGCCCAGCTCGCGCACCAGGACCGACCGCAGGCGGGTGAAGACGCGCAGCGCCTCCGCCGGCCGGCCGAGCCCGCCCAGGGCCCCCATGAGCGCGCGGGCGGCGTCCTCGTCCATGGGGTCCGCGGCGACGTCCGCCCCGGCGGCCTCGGCGACGACGGCGTGCTGGCCCGCGGCCTCGGCCGCGTCACGACGCACCAGACGGAGCTCGTCGCGCCAGCGCTGCGCGACGGTCGCCAGCTCGCGCGCGACGTCGGCGAACTCGCCGCCCTCGAGGTCGCCGCCGGGCGTGCCGGCCCACAGGCGCAGGGCGTCCTCCGCGGTCGCCTGGGCGACCGCCGGGTCTCCCGAGACGACCTCGCGGCGCGCCCGGGTCAGCCCGTCGCGCACCCGGTCCAGGTCGGAGGTGACGCCCAGGGCGTAGCCGGTCTCGGTCGCGCGCACGACACCGCGGCCGGCGACCGCACGCAGCCGCGAGACGAGGTTCTGGAGCGCGGCCCGCGGGTCGCCGGGAAGCGACTCCTGCCACAGCCGGTCGACGAGGACGCCGGAGGAGACGCCCCGGTGCCCGGCGAGGGCGAGGAGCGCGACCAGCGCCGCGGCACGTGCCCCGCGGGGAGCGCGCTCGGCTCCGTCCGGACCCGCGACCCGGACCGGGCCGAGGACCCGCACCCCGGGCGCGCCCGCCGACGGGTCGTCGGGAGCGGGATCGGGGTCGAGGGCGTCACGCACGCCTGTGGAGCCTACCGGCCGCTCAGGCGCCCCGCCGCGAGGGCCAGGGGGCGTCCGCCGGCCGCAGCGACGCCCACCCGCCCGCACGGCTCGTCGCCGCGGCGAGGACGCCCACGACGGCCGACGGGTTGTGCAGGCTGCCGTCGAGCACCCGGGCGACCGCCTCGTCCAGCGGCACCCACCGGAGCTCGATCTCGGACTCCTCGCCCGTGCGCGTGTGCCGGTCGGCGTCGGGCACCCGGCCGAGGCCGCGGGCGAGGAAGACGCGCACCGCCTCGTCGCTGCTGCCGGGCGACGACGCGAAGTCGGCGAGCACGTGCCACCGCACCGCGGTGGTGTCGGTCTCCTCCGCGAGCTCGCGGGCGGCCGCCTCCGCCGGGGGCTCGCCGTCGACGTCGAGGAGCCCGGCCGGGACCTCCCACATCCGCGCCCGCACCGGGTGACGGTACTGCCGCAGCAGCAGGACCCGGTCGGCGTCGTCGAGCGCGACGACCGCGACCGCGCCCGGGTGCACCACGTACTCCCGGGTCACCGTGCCCGCGGCGCCGAGGTCGACGTCGTCGCGCACCAGGTCGACGATGCGGCCGTGCTGCAGCACCTCGTGCCGCAGCACCGGCCGCGGGAAAGGCTCGTCCACGACGGACGGGCCGGCCCCCGGTGCGCCGTCGGGCGCCGTCACGCGCCCTGGCGCTCGAGCGCCGCCGCGACCAGCCCGGAGAAGAGCGGGTGCGAGCGGGTCGGGCGCGACTTGAACTCCGGGTGCGCCTGGGTGCTCACGTAGTACGGGTGCACGTCTGCGGGCAGCTCCACGAACTCCACGAGCTGCGCGTCGGGGGACGTGCCCGAGAACACCAGGCCGGCCTCCTCGAGCTGGGCGCGGTACGCGTTGTTGACCTCGTACCGGTGGCGGTGGCGCTCCGACACCCGCTCGCTGCCGTACGCCTTGGCGACGACCGAACCCGCTCCGAGGTGGGCGTCGTACGCCCCGAGGCGCATGGTGCCGCCCAGGTCGCCGTCGCCGCCCACGATCGCCAGCTGCTCGGCCATCGTCGCGATGACGGGGTGCGTGCTGTTCGGGTCGAACTCGGTCGACGAGGCGTCCTCGAGACCGAGCACGTTGCGCGCGTACTCGATGACCATCGACTGCAGGCCCAGGCAGATGCCCAGCGTCGGCACGAGGTTCTCGCGCGCCCAGCGCAGGGCACCGACCTTGCCGTCGATGCCGCGCACGCCGAACCCGCCGGGCACCAGCACCGCGTCGACGCCCTCCAGCGCCTCCTGCGCGCCCTCGGGGGTCTGGCAGTCGTCGGCGGCCACCCACCGGACGCCCACCTTCGCGTCGTTGTCGAAGCCGCCGGCGCGCAGCGCCTCGGTCACCGACAGGTACGCGTCGGGAAGGTCGATGTACTTGCCGACGAGCGCGATCTCGACGTTGTGCTCCGGCTCGTGCACGCGCTCCAGGAGCTGGCTCCAGCCGTCCCAGTCGACGTCGTGGAAGGGCAGGTCGAGGCGGCGCACGACGTAGGCGTCCAGGCCCTCGGCGTGCAGCACGCGCGGGATGTCGTAGATGCTCGGCGCGTCGACCGCGTTGACGACGGCCTCGTTGTCGACGTCGCACATGAGCGCGATCTTGCGCTTGATCGACTCCGGGACCACGCGGTCGGCCCGCAGCACGATCGCGTCGGGCTGGATGCCGATGGAGCGCAGGGCGGCCACCGAGTGCTGGGTCGGCTTGGTCTTCAGCTCGCCCGACGGGCCGATGTACGGCACGAGCGAGACGTGCAGGAAGAAGCAGTCGTCACGGCCGAGCTCGTGCCGCACCTGGCGCGCGGCCTCGAGGAACGGCTGGGACTCGATGTCGCCGACGGTGCCGCCGATCTCGGTGATGATCACGTCGACGTCGGGGCCCGCCTGGTCACGCATGCGCGACTTGATCTCGTCCGTGATGTGCGGGATCACCTGGACCGTGTCGCCGAGGTACTCGCCGCGGCGCTCCTTGGCGATCACGCGGGAGTAGACCTGACCGGTGGTGACGTTCGAGGAGGCCGGCAGCTCCACGTCGAGGAACCGCTCGTAGTGACCGATGTCGAGGTCGGTCTCGGCGCCGTCCTCGGTGACGAAGACCTCGCCGTGCTGGAACGGGTTCATCGTGCCCGGGTCCACGTTGAGGTACGGGTCGAGCTTCTGCATCGTGACCCGCAGGCCCCGCGAGCGCAGCAGGCGCCCGAGCGAGGAGGCGGTGAGTCCCTTGCCGAGAGACGAGGCCACACCGCCCGTCACGAAGATGTGCCGCGTCTGGTGCGTGGCACCCGTACGGCTGGAGGAGCGGGGCTGGAGTCTGTTCGCGGTGTCGGCCACGGAACTCCATCCTAACAGCGGGTCGGACGGCGGCACGCGGGCCCCGCGGTGTGTCTGGTCACTCCGCGGGTCGGTCGGCCGGTTCGGCCGGCTCGTCCGACGGCGCGGGGCCGCGGCGCCGCACGATCCCCGTCACGGCGGACCGGTCGGCCAGGAGGAAGCCGCCCACGACGACGACGCCCCCGACCACGGCGGCGAGCACCCCGACGCCCAGCGCCGGGAGGATCGCGGCGTCCGCCGGGAGCAGCGCGCCCGACACCAGCGACCCCGCCCACGCCCCGAGCCCGGTCGCGACGACGAGCACGACGAGGGTCCGCGGGACGCCCCGCAGCGCCTCGCGCCCGGCGTACCGGCCCACGGCCGCGAGCAGGCCCGCCCCGGCGACGGTCATGCCCACCGCCGTGGCCAGCCCGAGCTGGGCGAGCACCCCCGCCTGGTCCCGGACGCCCGTCGCGGCGGGCAGCGCGAACGCCGCCACGGCCACGACCAGCCACCCGGCCGCCGTGACGACCACCGCCACCCGTTGGTGGTCGATCGCGTACAGCGCCCGCGACAGGTGCAGGATCAGCGCGAACCCGACGATCCCCGGCGCCATCCACGCGACGGCGTCGCCGAGCCCCGCGACCGACCCGCTCGCGATGCGCGCGAACACCGCCTCCACGGCCTGCGACGCGGCGACCAGCGCGCCCACGCCCAGCCCGGACACCACGAGCAGCGTGCGGGTGGTCGTGGCGAGCAGCCCCCGGAACCGGTCGTGGCGACCGTGCGCCACGTGCTCGGCGAGCCGCGGGAACGCGCTCGTCGCCAGCGGGAACGCCAGCACGGCGTACGGCAGCAGGTACACCTGCTGGGCGAACGTGTACGTGGGGAAGGTCTGCGACGGCCCGAACTGCAGGGCCGCGCCCATCACGGCGAGCACGGACAGCTGCTGCGCCACGAGGGCGCCGACGCCCGCCAGCGCGAGGTTGCGGGCGCGGGTGCCCTCGCCGCCCGGAAACCGCAGCGTCGGGCGCAGCCGCGTCCCCGTCCGCCGCACCGGCAGCACGAGGGGCAGCGCGAGCACGGCGACGCCCGCCGTCGTGCCCCAGCCCAGCCAGCCGATCGCGGAGGTGGAGATCGCCTCGATGTCGTCCCGGTTCCCGCCCGCCATCGAGACGAACACGAGGTACACGACGATGACGGCGACGCTGGACAGCAGCGGGGCGAACGCCTGCCAGAAGAACCGCTTGTGGGCCTGCAGGATGCCGCCGAGCACCACCGCGAGCCCGTACAGGGGCACCTGGAGCGCGAACGTCCGCACGAACGTGGCGGTGACGTCGACGAGCTCGGGGTGCTTGGCCGCCATGAGCAGCGCCGCGATCGGCCCGGCCAGGATCGCGAGCAGGGCGCCGAGCGGCACGAGGACCGCGAGGGTCCACCCGAGCAGCGCCGAGGCCACCCCGGAGGTCTCCCGTGCGGAGCGCCGCGCGATCGGCCCGGCGAGCAGCGGCACGACGGCGCCCGCGAGGGCGCCGCCCGCGGCGACCTCGAACAGCACGTTCGGCAGCAGGTTGGCCGCGCTGTACGCCGGGCCGACGCCTTCGGTGCCCACCGCCCACGACAGCACCAACGACCGGGCGAACCCGACCAGCCGGCTCGCCACCGTCACGACGGTGATCATGACGGCGGCGCCGGCGAGCGTCTGGGTCGCCGCCCGCAGCCCGCCCGGGCGCGACGTCATGCCGTCACTCCTCCGTCGGGGCGTCCTGCGTCGCCGCCGCGGGCGTCGTGGTGGGGTCCGCCGCGGGACGACGGCCCCAGCCGTCGGCGCTGCGCAGCCACGGCGTGCGCTGGATGACCGCGGAGAAGCTCACGCGCTCGGACGCGAGGGTGAGCCCGACGATCGACGCCAGCGCAGCGAGGCGCACCCCGCGCGGGGCGCCGAACGCCCACTGCGCACCGACCAGCGCGCCGAGCGCGTTCGCGCCGCCGTCGCCGAGCATGTCGCGCTCGGCGAGGTCACCCGGCGCCGCGACGGCGGCCGCCCCGAGGACGACGCCGGTCCCCGCGCCGGCCGCGCCGCCCGCCACGGGCAGGCTCAGGGCCGCGGACGCCTTGAGCGCCCGGCCGGGACGCAGGTCGAGGAGGTTGAGCAGGTTGGCCGTCCCGGCCACCAGGGCGCCGTTCACCGCGACGTCCAGCAGGTGACCTGCCGCGCTCCCGCCGGGGCGACGACGGGTGCCGACCGCCGCGCCGGCGAGCGCCGTCGCGCCGATGCCGAGCACCTTGAGCCCGCCCGTCGTGAGGCGCCCCTCGGCGAGCGCGCCCAGGTGGCCGCGGAGGCCCTTGACGCGGGTGCTGGTGTCCTCGGCGAGGTCGTCGACGAGCCCGAACGCGGCCGCACCGGCGGTCGCGAGCGCGGCCCCGGTCCGCGCCCGTCCGCCGCCCGCCGCGAGGGTCCCCGCGACGAGCCCGGCCGCGACGGCCGGGCCCTCGAGCATGCTCACCGGTTCCCCGCGGTGGTTGGTGCGGGTCCAGCGCGCGGCGCCGCCGGGCGGGTCGGTGTCGAGCGCGCGCCGGGCGAGCGCCGTGCCCGCCGCCGCGACCGCCGCGCCGCGCAGCAGCGCGCCGATGCCGGTACCGCCCGCCATCAGCCGTTCCCCTGCGTCTCACCCTGCTCGACCACCGGCGGGAGGACGGACGCGCCCTCCTCGAAGCCGTACTGGTCGACGGCGCCGGCGTCCTGGGCCGCGATCGCGAGCGGCACGACGATCTGCCCCGTCGTCTGCTCCACCCCGCTGACCGTGCTCACCAGATCCCTGAGCCGGTCGTCGGCGCGGATCGTGGCGATCAGGTCCCCGTCCTGCGTCGTCGGCCCGGCGACCACCGAGGTCCCCGCGATCTCCGCGGACGTCCCCGCGAGCGCGGCGAGCGCGCCCATCCCCGTCTGCTCCGGGTCGGCGTCCTGCGTCTGCTCCTCCTCGTCGGCCACCGTGGCGCCGCCCGACAGCAGCAGGATCGCGTCCGCCGGCGCGCTCGGCTCGGCCACCTGCTCCACGAGGCCCACCTGCTCCAGGAGGTGCTGCTGCTCGAGGGCGGCCTCGCTGAACGAGGACGGGCCCGCGCCCGCCGGAGCGGCGTCGGTGAGCGCCACGGTGAGGGACGCCGCGAGCAGCTCGGCCGGGCCGGAGTCCTCGTCGATCACTCCCTCGACCGCCTCGGCGGGCAGCTTCTCGCGCAGCCCGTCCGCGACCGTCTCCCGCATGGTCAGCTCGTCGGCCGACGTCCACGACGCGGCCAGCCGCTCCTGCGCGACGACCGTGCCGTCCGCCGCCTCCAGCTGGTCCAGCACGGCCTTCCGGCTCGCGTCGCTCACCTCGTCCACCTCGACGACGGCGACGTTCATCCCCGCGAGCGACCCGGCGACCAGCTGGTCGCCTGCGGTCTCGATGAAGCGCCGCTGGTCCTGCGCCGTGGTCTGCGCCTGCCCGAGCTCCTCGCGCAGCGTGTTGCGCTCGGTGCGCAGCGCGTCCACCTGCTCGGTGAGCTGGTCCCCGAGCGTGCCCTGGAGCGGGCCGGCACCCAGGATGATGCCCACCGCGAGGGCGAGGAAGACGGAGATCAGCGAGACGAGGTGATACCTGAAGTCGATCACGGTCGGCAGAGGTTCCTTGTCAGGTCGGGGCGGTCAGGTCGGGGCGGTCGGGTCAGGTCGGGCGGGATGCCAGGGGGGCGCGCAGCAGCGTCACCCGCCGAAGAGGCTACCCACCCAGGAGACGAGGTCGTCGATCCGGGCACCGATCAGCCCGAAGAGCGTCTGCCCCGCGGCGGTGGACCACAGCGCCGCGACGACGGCGGCCACGCCCGCCAGGGACAGCAGCGTGAGCTGCAGGTTCGAGATCCGGGTGCGGTACAGCCGGGACACACCCTTGGCGTCGACGAGCTTGCCGCCCACGCGCAGCCGGGTGAGGAAGGTGCTGGCCATGCCCGCCCGCCCCTTGTCGAGGAACTCGACCAGCGTCGCGTGCGTGCCGACCGCGACGATCAGCTCGGCCCCCTTGTCGTCGGCGAGGAGCATGGCGATGTCCTCGCTGGTCCCCGTCGCGGGGAACACCACGGGCTCGACGCCGAGCGCCTGCACGCGGTCCAGCCCGGGCGAGTTGCCGTCGCGGTACGCGTGCACCACGATCTCCGCCCCCGACGACAGCGCACGGTCGGACACCGAGTCCATGTCGCCGACGATCATGTCCGGCTTCCAGCCCGCGTCGATGATCGCGTCGGCACCGCCGTCGACACCGACCAGCACCGGCCGGTTCTCCGTGATGTAGGACCGCAGCATCGCCAGGTCCTCGCGATAGTGGTAGCCGCGCACGACGATCAGCACGTGCCGGCCGTCGAACTTCGTCCGCACGTCCGGCACGCCGACGCCGTCGAGCAGGAGGTCCCGCTCGCGACGCAGGTACGTCATCGTGTTCTCGGCGAAGTTCTCGATCTCCTCCGACAGCCCCTCGCGCGCCGCGACCATGTCGGCCGCGACGGTCTCCGGGGACTGGCGCACGCCCTCCGCCACGGTGGTGCCGTCGACGACCACGGTGCCGCCGTCGATCCGCACCGCGGCGCCCTCGGGCAGCGCCATCACGGCGGGGCCCAGGTCGTCGACCAGGGTGATGCCGGCGTCGACGAGGATGCCCGGCCCCGCGTTCGGGTACCGGCCCGACGTCGAGCGGGCGGCGTTGAGCACCGCCGCCGGGCTGACCGCCACCAGCGCGTCCGCCGCGACCCGGTCGATGTCCACGTGGTCGATGACGGCCACGTCACCGGCGTGCAGACGCTTCGTGAGGTCCTTGGTCCGCGATCCGACCCGGGCCGGCCCTGTCACGTCGGTGTTCTCGTCGCCGGCGTCGGGCGCACGCTCGGACTTGCGCAGGATCATTCTCATCGCCCCTATCGTCCCACGGTGGAGGACTCCAGGAGCTCGACCGCGTGCTGACGGGCGGTCGCGGACTCCTCCTGCCCCGAAAGCATCCGCGCCAGCTCGCGGACCCGGGCGTCGTCCGTGACCTCGCGCACGCCCGTCACCGTGATGCCCGCCTCCGGGTCGGCGCCGTCGTCCGCCGCGGCCCCGCCGCCCTCGGGGGTGGACTTCGTCACCACCAGGTGCGAGTCCGCGAACGCGGCCACCTGGGCGAGGTGCGTCACGACGACGACCTGCGTGCTGCGCGCGAGCACCGCCAGGCGCCGCCCCACCTCGACCGCCGCGCGACCGCCGACGCCGGCGTCGACCTCGTCGAAGACGAACGTCGGCAGGGGCGTCGTGGCCCGCCCCGATCCCGCACCCGCCTCCACGCGTGCGGTGGCGAGCGCCACCTCGACGGCCAGCATCACCCGGGACAGCTCGCCGCCGGACGCGCCCTTGCCCAGCGGGCGGGCGGGCGCACCGGGGTGCGGCTCGAGCAGGAACGCGACCTGGTCGGCGCCCCAGGGCCCGGGCTCGTCGGCGGGCGCGACGTCGACGACGAGCCGCGCACCCTTCATGGCCAGCCCGGACAGCTCCTGCGTCACCGCGTCCGAGAGCGCCTCCGCGGCCTTGCGGCGGCCCGTCGTCAGCCGCTCCGCCGCGCCGGCGAGCTCGGCGTCCAGCTCGGCCGTGCGCTCGCGCATCCCGGCGAGCCGCTCGCCGCCGTCGTCGAGGTCGAGCAGGCGCAGCCCGGCGTCGCTCGCCCACCGCAGCACGTCGTCGATGGTCTCGCCGTAGCTCCGGGTGAGCGTCGTGAGCGCGGCGAGCCGCGCGTGCGCGGTCTCGAGGCCCGCCGGGTCCGCCTGCAGGTCGTTCACGTACGACGACAGCTCGGTCGCGACGTCGGCGAGGAGGTACCCCGCCTCGGCGATCCGGGTCGCGTGGCCACCGAGCGTCGGGTCGTCCGGGGCCGCGGCCTCCAGCGCCCGCCGCGCCCGCTCGACCGCCTCCACCGCGCTGCCGGCCGTCTCCACGTCGTCGCCGGCGACGGCGTCGTGCGCCTCCTGGGCCGCGACGCGCAGCTGCTCCGCGTTGCCCAGCCGCCCCACGAGTGCGGTCAGCTCGGCGTCCTCCCCCGGCTGCGGGTCCACGCGCTCCACCTCGGCCAGGCCGAGCCGCAGCAGCTCCGCCTCCCGGGCGCGCTCGGCGGCCCGCGCGGTGAGGTCGTCGATCTCCGCCAGGAGCCCGGCACGCTCGGACCACGCCGCCCGGTAGGTGTCGAGGTCGTCCTGGTGGTCGGGGCCGGCGAAGGTGTCCAGCGCCTCGCGCTGCTTGGCCGCCGTGCGCAGCCGCAGCTGGTCGGCCTGGCCGTGCACGGTCACGAGCTCGTCCGCGATCTCGGCGAGCACGGCCTGCGGCACGCCACGCCCGCCGAGGTGGGCGCGGGAGCGGCCTGCCGCCGCGACCGTGCGGAGCACCACGACGGTCCCGTCGTCGTCGACCTCGCCGCCCGCCTCGTCGACCCGCGCGGCGACGCCCGGGTGCGCGGCGACGCGGAGCCGTCCCTCGACGACGGCGCCGTCCGCGCCGGGTCGGACGGCGGCGGGGTCGGCCTTGCCGCCCATGAGCAGGCCCAGCCCGGTGAGCACCATCGTCTTGCCCGCGCCCGTCTCGCCCGTGATGACGGTCAGCCCGTCGGCCAGGGGCACCCGGGCGGCGCGGATCACGCCCAGGTTCTCGATCGCGATCTCCTCGAGCACCTCACGCCTCCTTGTCGTGCTCGTCGAGCTTCTCGTCGTCGCCCGGCCCGGGCGCCGGCGCCCGATGGTCCGGGCGCTGGGCCGCCAGCTCGCGCCATCCGACGACCGGCAGCGAGAACTTGGACACCAGCCGGTCGGTGAACGGCGCGGGCGAGAGCCGCGCGAACCGCAGCGGCAGCGCGCCCCGCCGCACCTCCACCCACGACCCGACCGGCAGGTCGATGCGCCGCCGGCCGTCGCAGGTCAGCACCGCCGGGACCGGGCTGCGCTCGAGCACCTTGACCGTGTACGTCGAGCGGGGGCCGATCACCAGGGGGCGCGCGAACAGCGCGTGCGCCGACAGCGGGACCAGCAGCACGCCGTCCACCTCAGGCCACATCACCGGACCGCCCGCCGAGAACGCGTGCGCCGTCGAGCCGGTCGCCGTGGACATCACCACGCCGTCGCAGCCGAACGACGAGAGCGGGCGACCGTCGACGGCGATGCCGACCTCGACCATGCGCTCGCGCCGCGCCTTCTCCACGGTCGCCTCGTTGAGCGCCCACCCGGTCCGGGGGGTCTCCTCCCCCGGCAGGTGCACGGCGACGTCGACGACGGCGCGCTCCTCGACCTCGTAGTCGCGGGCGGCCAGCCGCCGCACCGCGTGGCGCAGGTCGTCGCGCTCGCTCTCGGCGAGGAAGCCGACGTGCCCCAGGTTGACCCCCAGGAGCGGGACCCCGGTGCCGTGCGTCAGCTCGGCGGCACGCAGGATGGTGCCGTCGCCGCCGAGCACCATGACGGCCTCGGAGTCCGTGACGCCCTCCCGGGCGCGCGCCGCGGCCATGTGGTCGCCGAACGACTCGGCTAGGTCGTCGTCGTGCAGGGCGACCTCGAAGCCCGCCTCGGTGAGCTCGCGCACGGCCTCGGACAGCGCCGCCACGGCCTCCGGGCGGCCCCCGTGGGTGACGATGAGGACTCGGCGGCTCACTGTGCTCCTCCGATGGGCAGGACGGGCGGGACGGACGACGGCGCGTCGGGGGCGCCCGGCTGCCAGGCGACGGCGGCCGCCACGGCGTGCTCGGCCGTGTCGGCGGCCGCCGCCGCGGCCTGGCCGTCGGGGCGGAACCAGCAGAAGTACTCGCGGTTGCCGCTGGGCCCCGGCAGCGGGCTCGGCACCACCGCGCACGCGCGCAGGCCGTGACCCGCCGCGGCCCGCACGACGGCGAGCACCGCCTCGGCGTGCAGGGCCGGGTCGCGGACGACGCCACCGCTGCCGAGCCGCTCGCGGCCGACCTCGAACTGCGGCTTGACCAGCAGCAGGGCGTGCCCCTCCGGGGAGAGCACGGCGGCGAGCGGGCCCAGCACGAGCGTGAGGGAGATGAAGGACAGGTCGCCCACCACGACGTCGGGGGCGCGCTCCAGATCGGACGGCGTGAGGTCGCGCAGGTTGAACCCCTCGACGACCGTGACCCGGGGGTCGGCCCGCAGCGACGGCACGAGCTGGTCGTGCCCGACGTCGAGGGCCACCACGTGCCGCGCGCCCCGGCGCAGCAGCACGTCCGTGAAACCGCCGGTCGACGCGCCGACGTCCAGGCACCATCCGCCGTCGACCGCCCGGAGCAGCTCCTGCCCGGCGGGGTCGTCCGCGAGCGCGTCGAGCGCCCCGGCCAGCTTGCCGCCGGCGCGCGACGCGTACGCCTGGTCCTCGGGGTCCGGGAGCACCGTGACGGACGCGCCGTCGGGCACGGGCGCGGAGGGTTTCGTGACCACGCGGTCGCCCAGCCGTACCCGGCCCGCGTCGATCAGCTCGACCGCCTGCCGGCGCGACCGGGCCAGGCCGCGGCGGACGAGCTCCGCGTCCATCCGGACGTCCGTGCGTGCCACCGCCGTCAACGCCGTGGCCCTGCCGCCGGGCCGTCGTCCTGCCCGGCGTCCGGTGCGCCGTCGAGCCGTGCGCGCAGCGCATCGTGCACCGCGGCGAACCGCTCCACGTGCTCGGCGACGGGGAGGTCGTCCAGGCCCTCGAGCTCGTCGACACCGGTCCGCGGGCCGGTATCGGCGCCGGGGGCGCGGGGAGGCCGAGGTGTCGGCCGGGCCGCGGCGGGACCTTCGGCAGCGGGTGCGGTGGCGCGGTCGGCCGTCGGGTCGGCGGGCACGGCTCCGGTCGTCGGCTGATCCTGCGTCATGGTCCCTCCCTGCCGCTCACGGTCGTGGTCTCGTCGCCGGCACCCGGGCGGGTGCGCGCGGACCGTCGGTCCGAGGGGCGGCTGGTCGCGCGGGCTGTGCCGCAGTCCGAGGTCCGGGTCCACGCTACCTGCTGGCGCGGGCGTCGAGCGCACGACGCACAGCCCGCGACCAGGTCCGTCGCGACCGTTCCCGAGATGTCCTCCGCCGCCGTGCCCACCGGGCGGCGGCACGACGGCGGGGCGTGCCCCGGTCCCCGCGACCGCGCGGTCAGGCGCGCAGCTCCGGAACGGTCGACGCCGCCGCCGGGGCGCCTCGGTCCGCGGCGTCCCACGCGGCAGCGCAGGCCGCGCGGACGACGTCGATCCCCTGCGGGCCCCGACGATCGAGCTCCAACGCCCCGTCCACCACCCGTGCCGCGCGGCCCTCGCACGTCCACCAGCCGTCGGTGGATCGCTCCGGGAGGGGGTGCGGCTCGAGCAGGGCGCGCAGGTCGGCGCCGACGAAGTCCGGGCGCAGGCCGGGCTCCGCGAGCACGGCGTCGCGCGCCGTGGACACACCCGTCAGCACGTGCAGGCCGGGAATGCCGCCGGCGCGGGCACCCGCGAGGTCGGTGTCGAGGCGGTCCCCGATCACCAGCGGGCGTTCCGCGCCCGCCCGGTCGACCGCCAGGCGGTACATCGTGGGTGACGGCTTGCCCGCGCTGTCCGGCTCGACCCCGGTGGCGGCCACGACCGCCCCGACGAGCGCCCCGTTGCCGGGAGCGAAGCCCCGCGCCGTCGGGAGCGACAGGTCGAGGTTGCTCGCCACGTGCCAGGCACCGCCGGCGACCGCATAGGCCGCCTCGGCGAGGTCGCTCCAGGCCAGACCTGTCGCGTAGCCCTGGGCGACGGCGTCGGGGGCGTCGTCGGCGGAGTCGACGACCGTCAGGCCCGCTCCGGCGACCGCCGTCCTCAGACCCGCCCCGCCGACGACGAGCACGCGGGCGCCGGGCTCCAGTCGCGTGCGCAGCAGCGCCGCGCACGCCTGGGCCGCCGTCATGACCTCGTCCGCGTCGGTCGGGATGTCCAGCCCGGTGAGCTGGCCTGCCACCTCCTCGGGCTCGCGCGACGCGTTGTTCGTCACGAAGACCAGCCGCAGCCCTGCGGCCCGTGCCGCCGTCAGGCTCTCGGCTGCGTGCGGGATGGGCAGGTGACCCTTGTAGGCGACACCGTCGAGGTCGACCAGGGCCAGGTCGTGCGCCGCTGCGAGGGGCCCCGTGCTGCCCGACAGGGACGCCGTCATGCCTGGCCCGCGTCCGTCCCGGGCTCCTTCGCCTGCTCCGTCCGGTCGGTGTCGGACCCGGCGACGTCGGACCCCGCAGCGTCCTCGGCCTCAGCCCTCTCGCCGTCGTCGTCCACACCGACGGCAACCGCGTCGTCCGCGTCGTCCGCGTCGTCCGCGTCGACGGCATCCTCGTCGTACGTGTCGTAGACGACGACGTCGTCGGACTGCTCCGGCACGCCGGAGGCGCGCGCGAGCTCGGCCGGGTCGACCCCCGCCAAGAGCCGTGCCGCCTCCTCCTCGCGGCCGGCCGCTTCCAGAGCCGCCGCGCGGGCCTGGAGCACCCGGAGCCCGAGGTCGCCGCGCCGCTCGGCAGCGGGGATCCGGTCGAGCACGGCGAGCGCGGCGTCGTGCTCCCCGAGGTCGCTGCGTGCTCCGCTCGCGACGATGGCGAGCTCGGTGCGCCCTTCGGCGTCGAGCGTGCGCGCCTCCTCGCTCGAGGCGAGGGCGAGCGCGCGCTCGGGGCGCCCGAGGCCACGCTCCGCGTCCGCCATCAGCGGCAGGTGCTCGGAGGAGCCGTTGAGACGTCGCACCGTGCGAAGTTCCCGCAGCGCCTCGGCGAAGCGTCCGGTCCGGTACGCCGCGATGCCCGCAGCCTCCCGGACGACGTCCACCCGGCCGCCGCGACGCACCGCTGCCTGCGTGTGCTCGTACGCGCGCTCGGGGTCGACCTCGAGGAGCCGCCCCGCCATCACGAGGTGCAGGCCGATGCGCTCGGCGTTCTCCTTGGTCAGCCCGCGCAGGCGGCCGCGGACGTCGCGGCTGAGCTGACCCATCGACGCGTCGTCGGCGATCTCCGGCTCCACGACGCGGGGGCGCCGCTCCGCACCCGCCGCGGGCCGTGCGGGTCGTCCCGGACCCGCCGCGCGCCCCTGGCCGTCCGAGCGGCCGCGCCCTCCACCGTCCGGTCGTCCGCCGGAGCGGTAGTCCGGACGTCCGCTGCCGTCCCGGTCCCCGCGCGCGGGGCGACGGTCGTCGTCACGGTCGCGACGCGGGCCGCGAGGGCGGTCGTCGCGGGTGTCGCGGGTGCGGCCGTACCCCGAGTCCGAACGGCGTCCGGTGCGCTCGCCCGAGCCACGCGCGTCGCGAGCCTCGCGCTCATCGGGCCGACGCCCCTGGCGCGCCCGGTCCTCACCGGCACCGCGAGCGTCGTGCCCGCCCGGCCGACGCGCCGTCCGGGGACGCTCCTCGCGGGCGGTGTCCCGGTCCCGAGAGTCTCGCCTGTCCGTACGGTTCGCGGTCCCGCCGCGGTCCTCCCGTCGGCCGTAGCCGTCGCGGCTCTGGTCGCGGCCCCGGCCGGGGCGGTCGTCGCGCCACTCCCGCGCACCGCCGTCACGGCGGTCGCGCGAGCCCCGGGCGTCGCCCGACCCACGGCCGTCCTCCGGCCGCCGTCCGGTGCGCTCCCGGTCGCCGCGCGAGGGGCCGTCGGCACGCCCCCGGCGCTCCGCACCACCCGCGCGGTTCTCCCGGTACTCGCGTCCACGACCGCCGGGCGCCCCCTGCCCGTCGCGGGAGGAGCCACCACCCGCCGGCCGTGCCCCGCCCTGGCGCGCGCCCGGACCACCCGCGCGCTGCGGGCGATCGCCACGGCCCGACGCCCCTGACGACGAGGACGAGCCGCGACCACCGTCGCGAGCTCGATCGCGTGAGCCGTCACGGGACGACGATGCGCGACCCCCCGCACCGCCCCTGTTTCCGTCCCGCTCTGAATCGCTCACGATCTTCCTTTCCGACGCCGACACGACCGGTATTCTCCCACGCCACGCTGCTCGAAGAGCGAGTGCACGGCCCTCACCGGATGTGACGGCAGGCACGGACACGGCACCCCCTCGGGCACCCGCCCAGGCGCGATCGCGTGCCCTGTCGATCCCCGCGCACCGCGCGGTCTTCCCCGCGATCCCATGCCACCACGCCACACCCTCACCCGCCACGGACCCGACCAGCAGACCTCGTCCCGGATGCCGCCGCGCGCCGTGCAGGCGGTCAGTGAGGCGCGGACGCGACGGACACGGAGTAGTGGGGTCGGTGGTCTTCAAGGTGCCGCCGCCGCCGGCGCCCGACCATCGGGGCAGGCCGCCGGCCCACGCCAGGGCCGACACGGAAACACCGTCGGCGCGGGAGCGGGCATCGTCCGGTCCGTCGAGGCGCGGTAGGCACGCCGCGAGGCGGACCGTCAGACCCCGTGGCCGTCAGGGTGTGGGAGATCCTCGGGCTGCCGCGTGGGTGTTCGGGGGTATGCGAAAGGCCCACCCCGGTGTGGGGTGGGCCTTTCGTGAATGGGTGTCCGGCGGCGTCCTACTCTCCCACCCCCTCGCGAGG